>CAYPVK010000006.1:0-98207 GCA_964414185.1 uncultured Lactobacillales bacterium
CGAACTTACAACCTTCTGATCCGTAGTCAGATGCTCTATCCAATTGAGCTACGGGTGCTTAAGATAAAAACGTTTATACACCTGTTTTTTATAAATTGCAAGTCTTTTTTTTAAAAAAAATTATTTTTTTATATTAACCGATGTTCACATAATTTTTAAGAAGAGCGATAACTTCTTCAATCGTTTCTTCTTTGATTTGGTTGGTATTGATTTTATGCCAAGTGATTTTACCCGTTTTAAGGTTCAGTTGAGATTCCAATTCTTGCACTTTACGCACATCCGACGGTGTACGTTTACGGCGCCGTACGCGTTCTTTGCGTACGGATAGGGGCGCATCCATCCATAGCCCGATAAACGGTACTTGCATGCGGCGGGCTAAATCGGCAACGGATTTTCGTTCTTCTTCATTATCAAACATTGCATCAATAATGACGCAAGATCCTGTTTTGACGGCTGTTTCGGCTTGTTGGCGCAAAACTTCGTAAACAATTTTTTGAAAAGCGGGCGAATCGTTTGTTTTATCGAATTTTTGATGAGGTACCAGCCCGGTAATTTGTTTTTTTATAACATCGTCGCGTAAAATGATGCCCCCCGGTGCCGGGCACATTTTCGCGCTGATTTCCCTTGCAATACGGGATTTGCCGCTGCCCGATAAGCCGCCGCACGCAATAATAACGGGTTTATAATCGTCCAATAATTTGCACGCCAATTCAAAATAATGTTGGGAACTTTTTCTGGCCTTTTCTTTGGCATCGCCCGTTAAAACGGTGGATGTGCGCGCACAACCGGCGGCCTTAAAAGCGGCATGCATGGATTGATATAAACTTAAAAGCGGGATGCCTTCAATATCATTCATATAGGCCATATAATGGTTGAACAAAATATTGCCGAGACGTCGCAGTCCGCGAGCTTCCAAATCCATTGTCAAAAAGGATAAATCGTACAGCGTATCGATTGTATCCATTGTTTCGCCGTATTCCATCGGGGAAAACAGCAGAAATTTTTTGTTGACATAGGCAATGTTTGACAACGATAAATCCCCATGACATTTTTTTACGCGCCCGCTTTTTTGACGGAATTTAATTAAGCGTTTGTTTTTCACCAGTTGGCGCATTGAATTGTACGTCAACGTGTTCAGCTTTTTCATATCAAACAAATCGGGAAAATATCGTAAAGAATTTTCGATTTGCAAAATAATGTTACGGATTACGTCGACACCCCATTTGGAATAAAACGGTTTGGCTTTTGAATGTAATTCGAATAAATATTCGGCCAAATCCATCATTTCAAAACGGTCAAAAATCGGACTGGGTAAAAAATTGCCCAAAATATCTCCCGCCGGAATGCGTTTTTCCACCAAAACGGTATCGATTTCTTCACCGAGTTTACCACCGATTTTAATCTTGCCGTTTTTTAAACGTTTGACGGGTTTTATCCCCAAGATAAGACGCGGCGCATAAATGGCGGACCGTTTCATTTCTAAAATGCAGGCCATCTTGCGTTTTTCGGGCGTTGAAAAATCAACGGTCGGTTCCAAGACGGCGCGTTTTAATTTATAAACCAAATCACCCGCAAAAAACAAAATGGAAATATGCGAATGTACCACGTTGACATGTTGGACTTTTTTACCGTACGTAAGCGGATTCGAAAGGGCGCCGATTACATCTGCCTGTTCATCGAAAATCATATTTTATTTCCCTTCAATTAATAAGGGTTCGGGATGGATAATAACGGCCGAATCAGGGATAATCTTGTGTATTTCACGTTCGATTTCATCGGTAATATTGTGTGCTTGTTGCAATGTCAAATGTTTGTCCAAACGAATGCAAAATTGAATAAAAATATCTTCGCCGGATTGTCTGGTTTTTAAATCATATATTTCATGGACGTCTTTATGGGCAAGTGCCGTTTTTTTTATCTTTTCGCGCAACGTATCGGGCATTTCGGTGTCCATTAACATGCCGACGGATTCTTTTAATATGGTATAAACAACATGCAACAAATAAAGCCCGACCGCAATGCCGAACAAAGAATCGACAAATGTCCAATTCAAATAATAGGAAAAAAACATTGAAACAATAACGCCGATATTCATTGAAATGTCGCCTTCGTAATGCAACATATCGGCTTTAATCGACAATGAATTGGTTTTTTTGATGACATACTTTTGAAAACGTACCAAAAAGAAAGTTGCAACAATGGCAATCGCCGTAATTGTGACACCCAATCCGATATCGGTAATGATTTTAGGCTTAAACAAACGGTTGACGGATTCGCAAATCAATAAAAAGCTGGCAACGGCAATGATAATGCCTTGCGCAGCGCCACCCAACGCTTGCGCTTTGCCGTGACCGAAACGGTGTTCCTTATCGGCCGGTTCCGTTGCATGTTTGACGGCGATAAAGTTGATAAACGATGTCATCGAATCTTGGATCGAATCCAACAACGTTGACAACATCGCCATTGAACCCGTCAACACAAATGTTATAAATTTAAGAACAATCAGCGAAATTGCCGTAATAATTGAAGCAAATGTCGCTTTGCGCATCAATGCGTTATTTTGAATTGTTTTTTCCTTCATGAGTTCTTTATAGCCTACTTTTTTTTATTTTTCCATAGATTTTTTGCAAAATAATATTATATTATTGACATAAGTAGTAAGGAGTTTTACAGATGTCAAATTTATATGATTTACTTGAAGTCGGCAAAACGGCATCCGCGGCGGAAATTAAAAAAGCCTACCATAAAATTGCCAGAAAATTGCATCCCGATGTCAATCCGGACAAGCAAGCAGCCGAAAAATTTAAAAAAGTTTCAAGCGCTTATGAAATTTTATCCGATCCGGAAAAACGCAAACGCTATGATGCCGGAGAAATTGACGATAACGGCAATCCGACGCCGTTCGGTTTCGGTTCTTATGACCGCGGCGGTGCCGGCGGTTATTCGGGGTTTGGCGGGCAAAGCGGTTTCGGCGGCGGTACGCGATATCAAACACACAACATTAATCCCGAAGATTTGGCATCCATGTTCGGCGGCGGCGGATTTAATTTTGCCGATTTGTTCGGGATGGGCGGCATGGGCGCCGGCATGGGCGGGTCGCGTTCGCGCCGCTCTCAAGGATTCGGTGCCGATATGGGCGGCCAAGATGTTTCGTACAGCCTGAATATCCCGTTTGATTTGGCTGTAACGGGGGGAGAAACGACTGTTGCGCTCGGCAACGGCAAAAACTTAAAAGTCAAAATCCCCGTCGGCGTGCAAGAGGATGCCGTTTTGCGTTTGAAGGGTCAAGGGCAGGTCGGTTATTCGGGAAAACCGGGGGATGCCTTAATTACGATTAAAATTTTAAACAGTCCGATTTTTACACGCGAAGGCAACAACGTTTTAACGACGGTATCCGTACCGCTTAAAACGGCGATCTTGGGCGGCAAAATCACGGTGCCGACTCCGTCGGGGCCGATTATGATGAAAGTGCCGCCCTATACCACATCGGGCAAAACCATGCGCGCAAAGGGCAAAGGCGTACCGAATAAGGGCGACTTATTGGTTAAAATGAATGTCGCGTTGCCCGATAAGCCCGATGCGGCTTTGACAAAATTTATGGAAAATTGGAACGGATAATATTTGGATTTTTCCCTATAAAAACAATAACTTGAATTTGTTTTGCGCTAAATGCCGAAAGTTAATATGAACAAAAAAACATCTTGTGTCCATTTTTTTTGATGACTAAATAAAAAAAGTATGTTATACTTATAAATGGACAAGATGATGTCTGTCTGTGGTGTGGAAATCTCTTGTATAACGTCTTTAAGGCAAGACGCAAAAAGCCTTCTGGTCTTTTTTAAGGACCGGAAGGCGGTAAAATACGCCTATTCGGCTAATATGCCGCACTATTTTATACAATAGTTTCCAACTTCCGGTTGCCCTTCATCAAGGCGATTTTTTTATGAAAGGAAGTTATTATGGACGATAACAACAAAAGCCCTCGCAAATCAAATTTAGAAGTGCTGCGTGATTCTATGCAATTGGCTTCTGCAGGTTTGACTATGACCGGTGAAGTTTTGAACGCAGGCGGAAAATTTGTTGATGCTTTGAATAATGTAATGGGAAAAGGAGAGAAAAATCCTTCAAAACACACTGAAGAAAACAATAAAAAAGTGTCCGAAAAATCAAATTTAGAAGTATTGCGCGATTATTTGCAATTGGCTTCTGCAGGTTTGACTATGACCGGTGAAGTTTTGAACGCAGGCGGAAAATTTGTTGATGCTTTGAATAATGTAATGGGAAAAGGAGAGAAAAATCCTTCAAAACACACTGAAGAAAACAATAAAAAAGTGTCCGAAAAATCAAATTTAGAAGTATTGCGCGATTATTTGCAATTGGCTTCTGCAGGATTAAATTTAACCGGCAAGGTATTGGATGCCGGCGAAAAATTCGCCCATATATTTGCAAACACCATGGAAACAAATTTCACGCGCAATGTGGATGAGATGGTTAATCCCATTATTTATCGCCGAGTATCGGAAGGGAGGTAATTTATGCAGGTAGAACAAGAAAAAGAATACCAAATCATGCCGACAACGGACGGGAATTTGGTTTTTGCAATTCGTGCGAAATCGGGTGAAATCAAAGACCCCAAAATTTTGTATAACGGGGGCAAGCATGCTTTATTGTACAGAAATGACGAAGATGTCGTGATTTTGGATAATTTGCATCCCGGTGCGGTTACTCGGTTGCAAAAATTGTCAAAGGCTTTTATTTCGGAAATTGATTTTAAAAATGAAAGCGTTAAACATTTTTACCCCGTTCATATTCATCAAGTTTTCAAATTCCCATTTGATGTTGAAGCGTATATGTAAATGAAAAATAATCTCCCTGGAAGGGAGCTGCGGTTTATTCGACAGTTTCCTGCCTAAAAAAAAGCCCCTTAAAAAAAAAGGGCTTTTTAATTTTATGATGATACGGGAAATTATTCCGCCGATTTGTTCGCGCCATATCCCGGTTTTGCATAGCAGTTGCAATGGCAATGTCCCATTTCTTGGATATCTTTGTGGCATTGTTCGGAAATGCACGAACGATTCGGGTTTTTGCCGTCACACGGGCAACGTTTCCATTCTTCCATCCCGAACATGCGCAATTTTGCATTGGCGATTTTTTCCATGAATGCCGTCGGTTCATAACCGTTTTGAGCGCAAATTTCATGCATTTGTTTTAAAATTTCTTCTTTCATTTTCATATCCCTTTTAAAAAACTTTTCATCCGTTTTGGTGCGGATAAATCAAAAACCGTCCCGATATTCGGGGAAAGTTTCCCTTAAAAAAATGTCCCGACGATTAAAGGCGGATAAACATAGTGCAAAATCCACATGCAACATGCCGCCAATAATCCGGCGACGACATCGTCAAACATAACCCCGAAAGCTCCGTGAAAATTTTTGTCGCAATAGCCGACCGGGCCTTTTTTAATTATATCAAAAATTCTGAAAAAAGCAAACCCGAAAATATATGCCCATAAGTTGAGCGGTAAATGTGCGACAAATAAAAATGCCAACAGTTGACCGACCGTTTCATCCACAACGACAAAGCCCGGGTCTTGGTCATCGGGACTGTCTTTTAAAACGATTTGGGTAGCCTTTAATCCCAATATAAATATCAAAACGGCCGCTACGGCAATCCCCAATGTCCCGTAAAAATAAATCATAACAAAGGCTAACGGCAAAGTCGCCAAAGACCCCATTGTCCCGGGCGCTTTGGGCGATAAGCCCGATTTAAACCATGTCGCAATTAAGTATGCGGTTTTTTTTGAATATTCAATCGGTTTCATTTGCATCATCCTTTGTGTTTTTTATATCTCTGTGCCGTCCTCAGGCAGTTGCAATTCTTTTGTCAGTACAAAAGCATCATCGTCGGCATGGTTTTGAAACATCATGTCGGGAAAATAATCTTTGTCCGCTTGTTCTTTTGTTTCAACGGTTTCGGGCTCTTTAATCGGATTGTTTCGGGGGTGGATATTTTCATCCGAACCGTTTTCGATAATGTTTTCGGATTCAATATCGTTTTCGTTTATGTCGTCTTCAACAGGCGTTTCTTTAACCGAATCGCCTTCAAAAAAGGTGTTATCAAAACTGTCATCTTCATAAACGGTGTCGTCCGATGTTTGCAGTTCGGGTTCAACATAATCGTCGATTTCTTCGTTTTGTGTCTGAGCCGAATACGGTTCATTTAAAACGTCATCCGTTTCGTTTGTGTCGAACGCATTGTCATAGTGTTCTTGCTCGGGTATCGTATCGGATTGTGCGGCAAAATGGGCATCAATAAAACTTTCCAATGTTTTAAGGGAAGCGGGCGCTCCGTTTTTAAACCTTAAAATTTGAATGCCCATTGCTTCGTAATGGTTGGCAATATCGGTTGCATCGTAAATTTTTCCGTCCGTAATGACAACGGCCGGGATAACAAGCGAATCGGGTTCCAGAGCCTGTAACGCATCGGCCGCTTTTTTGATAAACGCCGTCGGGGAAGGGATATGCGATGTTTCGCTGTACCATTCCGATTCTTCATCGGTAATATCGACAATCCATGTGGCTTCGGGAGTATCCAACAACGTGATTAAAACGGCTTTGTCATCCGTTGAAACGGCCAATGGTATTTTGATGCCGTCCAAAACAACATCTTTAAATGTATCGACGCCGTATTGAGAAGCATAGGCGATAATGTCTTGCACGTCGGTCGATGTCGTCGTTTTTTCCACAACCGAAACAATATGGCGAGAATCTTGCGATGGTATCGGCAATTCGGGCAATTGTCCGAAATCTTCTTTTTTTAAACTGCTGTAAGAATTCGCCGATTGCAGGCGCAATTTAACGGGTGCTTGCAATTTTCCTTTGTTCGGAGCAATAATCAATTCGCGTTTGAATCGAGTTTCCTTATGCCGTAACAAAAAACGCGGGACTTTCCAATTAATACTGTAAAACGCTTTCCATCCGATTAACCATATCGGCACCAATAAAATCAAAGTCAATACCAACAAAACCGATTTGCCGGGTCCAATGGCAAATTGCCCCGCCGTAAAAGCGATATAAGTTGCTTCCCAATCTTTGGGCGACAGCAGGTTAAATCCCAAATTATTGCTTACATAATATAAAATAAATGTAAAGTAGGCAACTGACCAAACGGCACCGACGATTATTGCCTTTTTACGGTCGATTTTTTTCCCCGCCATTATCTTCTCCTAAAACAAAAGTGAATTATTTATACCTATAATATAATATTTTTGATAAAAAAACCATAAAAAAAGAACAATTAAAAAAATTGTTCTTTTTTAATATCGTGCCTTACCTTAAATTAACGGCATTTCGCCGGCCTTTTTTTTAGCGGCTTTTATAAAACTTTTTTATTAAGCCGCATTACGCCCGAAATTATTGCCGAGCATTTTGTTCGGCCCTTGTCTGCTCGGGGTCGGACTGTTTCCGTTTCTGGATGCTTCGATTAAGCGGGCATTCAACCTGTTTTGACGCATTGCATCCGCTGTGTCGTGCATATCACGGATGTTGTCCGAAGCACGACGGTTCAGGTCGCCGAATTCGGCCGGACGAGCATTTTTCAACGGCCCTTTGGGCGGCGTTACATTTCGCATCGTTTCTTTGTCGGGTACCTGAACACCATCCAACACTTGATCCGTCCGGCCATCAATAACGACGTTTTCTTTTGTTTCATTAATTGGATCCATCCGATAAACATTCGGCGTATCTTTGTTTTCCAGTGCTTTAGGCGCGTGGTTTCCCACTGTTTTGTTCGGGGCTTGAACCGTTTGAACCGGCGTATCATTTAACAATCCCGCCGTATTCGCGGATGTGAAATTTTTCGGCATTTCCGATTTTAATGACGGACCTTGGTGCATCGGTTTGCCGGGTGTCGGTGCTTGCGGTGTCGGCGCAGCGGGGCCCTTTTGCGGAGCGGTCGGACCGTTATCGTTCGGGCCTTGCATATTTTGAGCTTCATTAAAACGTCGCGGACCATCTTCAAAACCATGTAACGTGCCGCGTACGCTTTCGGCGGCCAATCTCAAATCTTCCGCGTTGAATTCGCGCCCCAATATATTTTCCATGGCTTTTTTGAAATCGGGGCTGGATTGGGCAAAGCGGACTTGGAATTCGCCCATCATTGCTTTTTGTCTGTTCGTGCAATTTTTTAAATCAATGCCACCCCATTCGTTTTTCGGCAAATCGCCATAGAATTTTTGTTGCTCAAGCGATTTCCAAAAATCTTTTGAAGCATGAATGCCTTCATGAGTGCGTTTGGAAAATTCCATGGGAGAAATGCCTTTGGATTTCAGTTGATCGGAATCGTATGCCTTCTTTGATTCTTTAATGAAGCCGGACAATTTTTTTGCTTCGGATTTTTCCCAATCCATATGGGCATTAATCATATCAAGGCCTATTTCCAAAGCAGCCCACAATCCGTTTTCGATTAACTCTTCCAATGTTTTGGCTTTTTTAAAACCGTCAACAAACCGATCCCACGCTTTTTTACGTTCATCGCTGTTCCAAAAAGGCGTATCGCCGAAGCGCGAAGCAAAAGTTTGATCGTTAACGTATATGCGATTGTCGGCATTATTATTGGTTGGAGCTGCTTTTTCTTGCGTATTTGCCGTTTGTGTTGCCGATTCCGGGCCGACCTTAATCGGACCGTATTCATCCGTATTTGCCGTGCGGATAGTCTTGTATAACGTGCGGTCGTCATTGGACAAATCTTGAGTGTAAGATCCCATCATGGCGGGGTCTTGGACGCCGACCGAATATGAATCGGGCGCGACAGTGTTGAATTGTTCATTAAACATCGCTTGTTCGGATTGGTTCATGTCCAATGTAGCCGTACGCATTTGATTTTCCGCGTGCCAAGCGGCAAACGGGTCATTATAATCCACATCCGTTTGCGTTGTCGTTTCTTGATTTTGACCGGCATAAGCATTGTGTTGTTCTTGTTCGGCATAAAAAGCATTGCCGAAATTTTCGGCCGTTTCTTCATATTGATTTTCCGCTGAATTCGCATACACATTGCGATTCGCGTTTTGAGCATAAGCGTATGTATCGGTTTGAGCGCCCATATCGGTATCCGAAGCGTAAGAAGTCCCTACCGTTTGGGTGTTGTCGGCATAACCGAAAGATTGCTCTTGCGTATTGCCCGCAATATCTTTACCCGCCTCTTGAGCTTGCCTTGTGCTTTCGGTTTCATATTCTTCGGCTTGTGCCGCGGTGTTTCTGTCTTGTTCTAGTTGTTGGCGTTCCTGTTGTCTTTGCGCTTCCCGATTTTGTCGGTCGGACTGTTGTTGCTGTGTTCCTTGGGACGCCAAACGGAAGCCGGCTTCAATTTTTTGTTGCAATTCTTCATAAGCTTCTTTATCTGCTCGAGCCTGTTCTTCGGCTAATCTTCTTGCTAATTCATCATTTTCCGACATGTCGGCCTCCTATAGATTTTGTCAACAGTTTTTCTATATTTTATCTTAATTTTTGAAAATTGTCAACATTACACGTTTAACTTCTTTAAAAATCCTGCTATTTTTTTATTTTCGCTTTTTGCCTGATCGGGTGTCAAAATAACTTTGCCATCCTTGTCGACGGCAATGATGGGAGAAAAATAACCCGGATTTGTCGTTAAAACTTCCCAAGCTTTTTTGGAATCTTTTCGAACCATGTTTAAATAATTGGTAATCAACCGTACGGCATCAATGGCGAATTTTTGTTCTGTCAGCGGTTCGGCATATGTTTTAATCATCAGCTTGTGTTCGGCTTCACGTTTTTTGATTTCGTATAAAATCGTACGCGCTTCTCGGCGTGCCAATTCGGCTTTGTGGGATAATTCTTCGGCTTCTTCCTGAACCAAAAAGGATAAATAATCCAATATCAAATTTTTCCAATACGGTTGTTCGGAATAGGTGTTATCCACGATATTGACCGCTTCTTGAATGGAAAGTTTGTCCACATTGCGTACGTTCAGCAAATAAGATATGACTTTTGACGTTTGATCACGGATTGCTTTTTCATCAAAATTTTCGGGAGTCAATCCGGATATATCAATACTCATTTGAGGTGCTTCGGTCAAAACGGCGCGTTGTTCATAACATTTTTTGTAAACGGCAAAAAGTTGTTCGCGTGCAGTCATTAAATTCTCCTTTGGTTACAAATAATGATCCTATTATAACATTAATTTCATAAGAATCCATTAAAAAATGTTTTATTTTTGTAAAAGTTATGGTATACTGAAAGAAAGTAGTTTTTATTTTAAGAGGCACCCTATGAAAAAACTTACATTTATTTTGATTTTGATCGTTTTTCTTGTCCCTTCAATTTCAAAAGCATTGGATCAGTACACAATGAAGTATGATTATTCTCAGGCAGGGGAATTAAGTGATGCTACTAAAAGTATTTTAGGTGGAAAAAACAATTTATCTCAGCTGACCAATGCGGAGCTGGATGCAATCCCCGAAGCAGAATTACAAGCCTTGCAAATTGAAGAACAAATCCAATATACAATGGCAGAAGAGGGTATTTCTCGTGAAGAAGCTATCGCAACAAATGAAGTTTTTAAAAAACAGCAAGAAGCCAATCTAAAACGAACCAAAGAAGTTTTAGCTCAAATGGATAAAGAAGCTAACACAGTAGCTGGATTTACAGAAGGTGTCATCCTAGGTTCAATTAATAATGTGAGTGGAGCTGTTGCCGATGTGACGGGGAAAGATGCTATTCGTACAGATTTTAAACAAGCAAGCGATCAGGCGTTGTCAGGATGCACTAAAAATAGTAGTAATTTCCGCAAATATCTTTTAAGTTATGTCGGTAGCGGTGGCAGCAGCGGTTATTGTTGGTTTTGTTCGATGTTTGAAGGCTTGTTTGATGCAATGAACAATTTGGCAACGGCCATTTCGGTTAAAATGGCTGAAATATTTTTGATGATTATGGGAACCGGTTTGTTGTTTTCGATTGCCTTTAAAGTTGCCAAAATGGTTGTATCAATGCAAGGCGCCGATTTGATGCAGTTTTTGACCGATATGTTCAAGCATTTGGGGCGTGCGATTATTGCGACTGCTTTGTTGGTGTCGTCATTATCCATATTTACCTATTTGGTCAGTCCCGTATTGACGATGTCCATGGGCGTATCTGCCGTAATTATGGATGAAGGCGGCGGTCGTGGTGCGCTTGTCACGGCAACTCAAGCGACCGGTATCAGCGCAGGATCAATTTGCGATGATTTGGCCGATCAAATGAAAGTATCAACTTCCGTCAAAGATCAGAAAAAAGCGTTTACGCCGGAAGTCAGAGCTTCATTTATCTGTGCGCTCAGAACAATGAGTGCCGGCTTGATCTTCGGTATCGTTTTGGGGGTCTGTATTTATGGGTTGACCTTTTCGAATATGATATACGGTATTATCCCGAACATTCAATATGCCATTTTGGGAGTTATTATCGTTCTGGGACATTTGGCCATTTTGATTACATTCCCGTTTAAATTAATCGATTCGATGATACGTATGGCTTTTGTTACGGCCTTAATGCCGCTGTGGATTATTTTGTGGGTTTTCCCCGCAACGGTCGGTTATACGAAAAAGGCTTGGGATTTATTTTTAAGCAGTTGTTTGATTTTCGTATGCTTGTCGGTTGTGATTACGCTTGTTATGAACCTTATGCAATATGCCATTCCAAACCGCAACGATATTATCGCTTTGCTTACTTGCGGATTTGATAAAGAGGCGGCAGATAAGATTCCGATCGGCGGTAAAGAATTACTAGTGACAGCAGCTTTGACGTTCTTGGGGTGGAAAATGCTTGGAACGGCAACGACATTGGCTTCTTCTTTCGTTGGCGCAATTCCTGATTTGGGTATCGGTCAATCTATTAACGAAACGACCGTCAAAGGCGCCAAATTGATGAGTAAAGGCGGTCGCGCGCTTGGCCGTAAAGCTGCCAACAGCAAAGCCGGCCAATGGGTTCAGCAAAAAACGGGTCTGGATAGCCGGAGAGCTGCAAAATTGGGTACTTTGGCGGCCACGGGCGTTGCAACGGCAGGCGTCGCACCTGTCCTTTACGGTATCGGAAAAGGCGGTATGGCCGGTTATAGGGCTGTGCGTAATAAGTTTATGGGAGGCGGCAGCGGCGTCGTACAAGAAGACAACAAAGCCCCGAATACACCGCCGCAAGGCGATAAAAAAGCGCCGAATGTTCCACCACAAGGCGATAAAAAAGCGCCGAATGTTCCACCACAAGACAATATGCCTAATCCGCCTATGCCGACGCCGAATATTCCTTCTCCGAAAGGGAAAACGTCGCCTGCAAATTCATGGTCTTCCGGCAGCGGTACGCCTTCTGAAGCGATGTCGTTCAGTATGGGAGGTCAATCGGCCGGCGGTATGCCGGTAACGTCGGGAACATCGTCAATAGGTACGGGAAAATCAACCGAAACGATGTCATTCAATGCCGGTAAGAGTGCCGGTGATACCGCAACATCGACATCGACGTCAATGTCTTTCGGTGGCGGTACGTCATCTGCTGCGGATTCAACGCCGTCATCGTTTGATGCTGCGCTGTCACAAGAACCTTTGAACAAACCCGAGAATGCAGATCGGGTAGATTCGCTACGGGATGTAACGGATAATCGTAAAGACAATGCAACCGATCAGGTTGCCCGTGACGCGGCACGGCAGGCTGCCGCCAATGCCCAAAGAGCCGCCGCACAAGCAGCTGCGGCTCAAGCTGCCGCCGCTCGGGCTATGTCGGAAGCATCCAAAAAAGATAAGGATGACGATAAAAAGAATAAACCCGAATAAGGTTGAAGGGAAAAAGATATGACGTTTGCCTTAAGACATATTACGGTCATGAAGAACGCACTGAAAATTTGTGCGTTTTTCGCCGTGTTGTGTTTGCTTGCCGGATGCGAAGGGTTAAAAATGTCTTCCGAATCCGAATGGGTGGCAAGCGTTCAAAACTGTTGGCCGTGTACGCTTTACAAAGCGACCTTTGATGCGGTCGGCACGCTTGTCAAAAACCTTTATCCCACCATGGCTGAACGAGGATTGCTGGTGATGGGTGTCGGGTTATTGTTTTGGTTGGCTTTTACTTCGGCAAAAATGCTTACTTCCATGATAGAACCTAACATAAAACAGTATATCCACTCTGTGATGGTTGTGCTTTTTAAAGCGATGGTTGTCACCGCAATTTTGTACAGCAAAGATACCTTTTTATGTGTTATTGATACGATTGTGTCACCTGTGTTGACCACGTTTACGGAACTGTCTCGCATCGTATTGACGGCCAACACGAATATTAACAACGGTATCGTGTGGCCGGAACAATATATGACTCAAAAGGACGGCGCTTGCGATTTATTCGGCGGCCAAGTTTCATATCAATTGCAAGATATTATTTTCCGTGTATATATTGCCCTGAATTCCGGTATGACATTGGGATATTATGTTATGGTAGAAACGAATTTCTTGAGTTGGATTATCGGCCCGTTCATTATTTGGATGTTCTTTATGATGTCGCTTATTTTTCCGTTGATGTTTGCCGAAAGCTTTATCCGTTTGGGTGCCGTGATAGTCTTATCGCCGTTTTTCTTTGCCGCTTGGGTTTTCCCGTCAACAAAATCCGCTATTAAAAAAGCATGGGACGTTCTTTTCGGCGCGATGTTCCAATTGTTAATCAGCTGTATTTATATCGGATTGGTGGTGGGTGTTATCCAATTGTTTGCCGATAACAATTGGCCCGGTATGTTGGGGAATTCGCGTCAAACATCCGACCCGAGCATGATGATCAGTTTTCGCCGGCTGTCCGTGGAAGCTATCAGCTTTTTTGCGTTAATTTTGATTATGAACCGTATGCAAAGCAATATTCCGGCCATTTCCGGAGCGTTGGGCGGAGATAGTTCCAAATCTGAAATTGTCGGTTTTGTGAACGGTATTAAACAATTGGCTATCAGTGCGACCATGGTTGCACTCGGAGCGGCCTTGTCGGCTTTCGGGGTTCCGGGGGCGGCAGCTTTGAGCCAGCGTGGGGTACAACGGATGAAAGAGCAGGCAGAAGACGTGGCAAAGGATGCAACGGCAACCGTGACGGATACCGGGTCGGGTTCCGGGTAAGGTGGTGCCTTTTAGGTCGTTAACAAGATAATGGATCGGCAAACGTAATAAATGTAAAGGTTTCGGGCAAACAAAAATTTATAAAAGTTTAAAATGAAAGCAAATTAAAATGGCAACATTGAAAAGATATATGCAATTGGTTTTAATGATCGCAGCTATCGCGGTGTTGTATTCCATCCCGCTTGATTGGGCGATACCATATACCTTGCCGATAACAATTGTCGGTGTGGTTGCTATTTTAGGCTTTGTTTTCTTTGTGTTGAAACAACGCGGTTTGATGGTATTTGCATTAATCGGCCTGTTGGCGGTATCGACGCAAGTCAAAGCCTATGACATTATCGATTGCGGCGGGACATATAATGTCAGCGGAAATGCTATTTTGAATGCTATTCAAGATGCTACACTCAACGGGAATACTTGGTCGTCGGATTTTAAAGATAAAACTGTTTTGGCGTGCGTAATTGTCAATATTACCAATTTACACAGCGAGATATGCGATGCCGTACCCCATGTAAAGGACACTTATGATCCGAAAGTTCGTGCAAAAGCTTTTTACGTCATGGATAATTATTACCGTATGAGTGCCGGTGAAGCAACAGATAATGTAGATAACAGTAAGGTTTCCGACTTAATTGCAGCATCCGGCAATCAGGCTTTGATCAATGCGCATGCCGCGGCAGTTCAATATGGTAAGGACCGAGATATAGGAGAATTTGAAGCAAAACTTGTTTTTCAATGTGCCAAAGAATATACTGAAAAGGCCGCTAAGATTGATCGTAAAAATGAAGCTGATTGCGGCAATGTTATGAATAAGATTAAAAAAGAATCAAAAGATTGTTGGGTTTGTGATATTGTTCATCTTGTCATTGAATCCGTCCAATTGATGGCGGGTAATACTTATCAGCTGATGCAATGGTTGGCATTGCGGTTGTTAGGGGTCATCTTTTTATTTTGGATTGCCATAAAAGTTTTGATTTTTATCGGGCATATGGGGTATGCCGATAACGGCGAATTTATGACAGATATGTTGGTGCGGTTGATTGTTGTTGCCATTGCCGCGGCAATTTTGCATGCGCCGATTGTGGATTTTTATCGAATTGTCATTTCACCGTTTGTCGGGTTGTCTGTGAATTTAGCCGGGAAATTTACTGAAATGTCGATGACGGACGGCGAAAAAACATTCGCTGAAATCACCGAAAGCCGTGCCGGTGCGGATACAAGCGAAATTTGTGCATATTGTACAAATATGAATGATCCGGATTTTAAATTTGAACGTAAACGCGAAGGGTTGCAAACTTCCCAAGGTAACACGGTTTATGTGGAAGTTATGGATGACCAAACCATTAACGGCATTTTGTGTTTAACATGCAAAGTATATCGACAGGTAACGCCGTTTATTGCTGTCGGCGAAATGTTCAGTTGCCATGCCAATGCGACGGCGAAAAACATTCCGCTGACATCTATATATATTCCTAATTTCTTATATCTGGTCGTCGGATATTTAATTATCATTCCATTTTCGGTTTTGGCGGTTATTGTCGGATTCTATTTGATTGATATTGTGTTGCGTTTAGGATTTGTGATTGTTTTGACACCGCTTTATATTGTGGCATGGGCTTTCCCGATTTCGCGTGAATATTCAACGAAAGCTTGGCATTTCATTTTGTATTCGTTGTTGCAGTTTATCGGCGTGGCCGTCATGATAGCGCTGTTTTTGGGATTATGTCTTCAAATTATTCCCGGCGGATCTCCCGAAAATTTATTGAACGCCATGGCTGCCAACAATATTGAAAAAATGTTTAGAATAATAACCGGAATAGAACCTATTTCTTCTTCTGCGGGTGCGGCAGTTGTCGCGGGTACGGGAACGGCAATCGGTTCGTTCTTCCTGATTTTCCTGTTTGCCGGCTTCTTGTTTATTGCCATAAAAATGTTGTCGGCTACCGAATCTATCGTTCAAAACTTGTCGGGTATTTCATTGGGTATTCCCGGCGTGGCTATGGGAGCTTTGGCGGCCATGGTCAAAGAAGCAACCGGTATAGCCGGCAAGGTTGGTTCCAAAGTGGCCGATAAATTGGATAAAAAATTTAAGGCGGGTGGCAAAAAGAGCCTGAAGGAACATGCAAAAGAGGGAGGTTTATCGGGATATAAAAGAGGCCGCTTTGAAGAAGACGTTTCGGTAACACCGGTGGGTAGAGCTAAGAAAAGCTTTAAGGATATGTTTACCACAGCCATGAAGGGGAAAGGCGGCAAAGGTACCGGTGCCGATGCAGGAGGAAATTCCAATCCGGCGGCTAAAGGAGTCGAAAATACTGCCAAATTAGCAGCAAAAGGGGTTGAACAAACCACCAATGCAGCGTCAAAAGCCATGTCGACGGCGGGTACGGCGGTCGGGCAAAGCGGCCGTTCGGCAGGTCAAGCCATGATTGCGGCCGGTAAGGGGTTGACCTCCACGGTTATCGGAGCCCCCATCGGCGTCGCTTTAATGGCGGCCGGTGCGGCGACAATGGTGGCTTCAACAATAGCTGAAATATCTTTGAAAGTTGCTGCTAAGGTAGTCGAAGTTGCCGGTAAGGCTGCAGCCGCTGCCATTAAAGTAGGCGGGAAAGCTGCTGCCGCAGGCATGAAAGTTGCCAAGTCCGGTGTGAAGGCAGCATCCCAAATTTCAAAAAGGGCAAATAAGATACGTAAGCAGGCGCAAAAAAATGTAGAAAAGGTTGTTAAAAAGGCGGGAAAAGCCGCAAATAAAGAAATTGATAAAAATATTAATCAAGGAAACCGTGAACGGAATCAAGGCGACACGGACAATAAACAATAACGTTTATAAGAGGGAAAGTTATTGACCAAAGGTGAAAAAGGCGGCAGCGGGCAAAATGTTGTTGCCTTTTTTGCGATTGTAAAAAACGGATGAAGTGTATATTATATATCCGTATCGGATGTATCTTAAAATTTGTACAAAATCGGAAAACGGGGATTTAATACATAAAAAGTGCAAAAAAATAACTTTTTTTCATTTTGTCTATTTCCCAAAAATTATTTTTAGTGTATAGTAGCTTTATAAGTTATTAAATAAGAGGAGCTCTAATTATGGAAGAGATTATTTTTCCGAATCAAATCAGAATGTTTCGCCGCGTTCGCGGTAAGCCGATGAAAAAATTGGCGGAAGCTTTGGGTTTAAGTTTGTCGGCTATCAGCAAAATCGAAAAAGGATATCGCCGCATTGATGAACACCAGTTGGAAATTATTTCCAAATTTTTGGATTGTCCCAAAGAATCGATTTTTGTATCCGAACAATCTTCTCAACCCGAAGTGATTAAAGCTTGGAAACATGAACAAGATCGTCGCAGCAATATTAATGAAGGAGGCGGGCTTAAGACATTGGGCGCAGGGCTTCGTTATATTCGCGGCCAAAAGAAATTGACGTTGAATAACGTTGCGCGCGGTGCCAAAATGACTTTGTCGGTTTATCACCGTATTGAAATGGGGCAACGTGAAGTTGATGAAAAAACATTCCGCGATATTGCCAGGGCGCTTGGTTTTTCCGAAGAAGAATTGCAATTGAAAATTTACGAGCTGGATATGTCCGGTGCGTTGGAAGAATTGAAGCAAGCCGAAGGTAAAACGGGTTTGTATGTTTCCAAAGGCGGTTATAACGATTTGCCGGTCAGCCGTTTTATGCTTAGGTCCGCCGATGCCAAAGAACAAACGGTTTCCATTTACGGTTTGCCCGGTCCCGACGGTACGATTTTAATTGATAGGAATGCGCCGATGGGATCAATGGTTTGCCCGTCAACGTTGTCTTATGATCCCGATTTATATGCAATTTCGTTAATTACTCAAACGCTTGGTACCGTATTGCCCTATCGCAGCGTTTTGGTTGCTTCTCCGGCCAGAATGCCGTCAGTCGGCGATATTGCCGTGTGGCCGAAAGAAAACAATCAGGTCAAATTGGTTTCGATTGAGCAAAACAAAGACGGCAAAATGTTTGCCATGTCGCAACATCCGCAAGAGGCTGAGGAAATAACGCCAGCTGAGCTTCAAAAGATGCAGAAAGTTGTTTTGATTGCAACACCATAGTCAGGGGTCGGTTATGAAGGAGTCAGCTGTTAAAAAGCAAACGCTTGATGTGTTTATCAAGCAACGCGAAAAGCGTCAGAACGATACGGGGATTGAAGCCAATAAGCTTGTCAACCTGTATCGTCAGTTGCCTTTGTTCGGCGAAGATTTTTTGGAAACATACAATAAGATGTTGTTGGATGCATCGCCGGAAGTTCAAATGGTTTTGTCGGATATCATCGGCGGCAGTGTTGTACGCCAATATTTGGAGTTTTTAAAAAGTAAGCAATTGCATGCGGATGAAAATAAGACCGAAACTCCAAAAGAAGACCGATTGATTTATACGACCGAAGAGGCCTATTTACCGTCAGTTGATGAAATCGATGCTTTTGCGCCGCCGTTTCAAAATACACCCGTATCGTTTGAAAAAGCGGATGCGACCATATCGCAAGATATTTTAAAATCTCAAACCGCCTTTTTGGAACAATCTTTATCAAAGCAAACCGAATTGATTGAAAAAACGTTGGATAAAATTCGGGAGAATGCTCCAAAACTTTCCGATGACGGCAAAAATCAAGCGGATATCGCCGAAGTTCAGGAAGTGCAAAAAGCGCAATTGGACGCTTTTAATACGGCGCTGAAAGAGATTTTGCAAACGCAAAATAAGGTATTGACCGATGCAATGCAACAAATTATTTTTCAAACGGCCGAAATGAATGCCAAACATTTGCAAGCCGTAGAAAAATTGATGGCATCGCAAAGGCCGGAAGTTCAAAAACCTTCTTATCCCATTGTGGAAGAATATGCACCGGAAGTATATGTTACCAAAGAATACACGTGCCCGCATGAAGATTTGAAACATTACGGCTTTAATGATATTTTCCCGGATGAAACTTCGGAGCGCAAGGAAAATAAGGAATCCGAAAAAATTGCATCCGCCCAAGAAATGCAAAAGGAAGCTCAAGAAAGGAATCCGCTTGAAACAAAAAAATCTCCGAGATTGCCTAAGCAGGAAAACGAATCGGAAACTCAGCCCTTGGATTCGGATATAGAAATTTTAAGCGAAATTGATTTGTCATCAGGCATATTGTGAAAGGAATGAATAATGGCCGTACAAGCTATTTTAGACAGTTTGGAAGCATACACGGGCGAACTTGATTCGCTGAACGCCTTTACGCAAACGGCGACCCGCGAATTGGGTCCCGATTGGGCGGATAAAATTTACGAAACTTTGGGCGAATTATCCGATTATCAAAAAGAAAAATTGGACCATGCTTTTAACTATTATGCGGCAACGACGGCTTGGAATGAAATCCAAAGCTATCTGACATATGACGGGCCGTTGAACTATAATGAAACCGTTGAACGGTTGCCGATTTTGGAACATTGGTTGGCTTTTTTCGGCGCAGCGGGAGAAGAAGTTGTTTCGTCTTTAAAAAGTCGTTTGAAGTCGGAAGGAGCTGCCGCCGCACGGGATACGAGCGTTTTGGACGAACCGTTTGCCACGGTGCCCGCAGGGGTGGGGCAAGCTGAAAATTCGACATCGGAGTATGAAAATATATCGGTCGCCGAGCAAACTGCCGTTCAAGGCGAATCCGTTCAACCGCAAACAAAAAATATTTCGGACAATCAAGCTGTTTCCGAAACCCAAAGCATTTCGGAGGCGGAATTTGAAACGCTACCCCAAGAGATTGTTCAAAACGATGTGTCAAAGAGCGGTCAAAACAGCGGCTTTTTAAATGAAGAATTGAATACGGAACGGATGCAAGAACACATGAATGATATTTTTTCCGATGAATCTTCATTTGAAAAAACGCATGAAATTGTCGGACAAGATGTTGATTCGGTATCCGAAAGGCAAACGGTTGAACCGATATCGAATGAACGGCCCGATGAATTGTTTCAAAATGCAGTGGATAGCGGTGTGTATCCCGAACAAGTTCAAGATGCTTTGAAAGAAACGGTCCAACGTGAAACGGAAACTGTTTTTGAAGAAACGGATTTAAATGATTTTTTCCGAGCTGTCGATGGGGTATCGCAGCAAAATGCTCAAGCATCACAGCCGATTTTACAAGATGTTGAACAAGTTACGGACGCCCATCCCGAAACCGTGCGAGAAGTCCAAAGTCAAATGACGCAAGAATACGTAACCGCGGAACAAGCCATTCAACCGCAACAAATGCAAGGGGGTCAAAATCAAACCGATCGGGAACGACCGATGCAAGTAACGGCAATGTTTGTGGACGAGCGTGAGATTCACGCACCTTATACGCCGCAAAACACGTCCGAAACCCATAGTGGGCAATCCGGCACTTCGGTCCGTTTAATGCCCGAAAGCGAAGAAGAGTTCAAAGTTAATCGTGTTTTTCGGCAAATTGATTTTAAATCCGCCGTACAGGCGTGGGTTTCGGCACGCTGTATTGAATTGGGCTATACCAACAATTACAAATACCGATATTATGGCTTTTTGGTTGATGTGATGGATCGTACGATTGAAGAAATTAATGCCATTTTGGCGGATGAAACGCTCTATGATTTTGTCGAGCAAAAAAAACAAGGCGGCATTCATTATTTGCAAAACCAGCTGATTGCATTGGAAAAAGAATCCAAAGATGCGCATGACCGTATTGCCGCGGATTTGTCACCGTTGCCCAGGGAAGGGTTATCCGCCGATGATGTGCGCAAGGCATTGGGGCAAATGGATTTAAGCGGTGAAAAAGAATATTTGGGGCCTGCGCCCGACGGATTCGAAATGTTGGAAGATCCTTATCAAAATTTAGATGAAGCCGCCGTTAAAAAAGAATATGCCAAAATTGAAGCCCAAGCGGATTTGCCGCCGGCCGAACCGGTCAAACCGGTTGAACCGAGCGATTTAAAAAAACCAATGGTTTCAATAAAAAGTGCTTCACAAACACCGCAAAATGGTGTACAAAGAAAAATGTCGTTTTCATTCGGCAAAAAAACGACCCCAGCGGGTTCTAACAACTCTTAAGGTACAAAGGATACATTTATGAAAAAATTTTATTTTTATTGCTTCGCCTTTTTCGGCTTATTGACGGCATGCAGTGCGATGGCTCAAACAAAAGCCGTTCAAACGCCTTCCGTTATGCCGGGTGTTCGCAACAATCCGTTGATTTCCATGCCCACTGTAAACGGTTTGAATGTCGAAGCGCCGTTTCGATGCTCGGTTAAAGAATTCGGCGATATTGAAGTGATGACGACCATTTCTTTGCGCCCTAAAGATTTCAAATTGACTCAGGCTGATAAATTGGACAAAATTCCGCGATTTGAAGTTAACGGTTTTTCGTTTGACAGCATGCCGGTAGATGAAGCTTTACAATTATTGGTTGATGAAGCGGATATTTCCGTTTATACCGAAGACGGCGTTTATCCGGAACTCAATGCCAGCGATTTATACGGTGAATTGGAACCCGTATTGGATGAATTAACGGCAGCGGGGGATATTTATTACCGTTATGACGCGGCTCGCAAACGGTTGCATTTATCGCGCCGTGCCAAATTTGGCTTGCAATTGCCGCCTAATCGCGCCGTTATGTTCGCAATGTTGGATGCTTTGCGCGGAGCCGGCGTTTCAAATATTTCCCCGAATTGGAAAAAATATACAATCGGTATGGATTTAACCCGTGCCGAAGAACAAAAAGTCAATTCATTGGTTGATTATATTTTAAAAGACTCTAAATTATTGTTGGCCGATACGCAGGTGTATTTGTTGAATCCGCGCAGGGCGGATGCTCATTGGCAAAACGTTGTTAATCTTTTCGGTCCCGGACGCATTTATACGGCCGATAAGGGTTTGTTGGGACGTTTGATTACGATGGGGCATAAACATAAAACGGAAGATTTGTTGGCCGCTTTGCGCCCGAATTTTTCCGCGTCGTTGCTCAGCGAAGGCATCGCGATTGTCCCTCATGGATGGAAAATGCGTTTTGATGTTGGTCGTTGTGCCAAAACAACCGCCGATGTTAATTCTCTGTCCGTCCTTTTAAATACCAATATTCGTTCGCCCGAACAAGTTGAAACGGTTGTTTCATTGGACACTTTGTCCGGCGAAGTAACGTCATTTGATGTTTCAACATCCATTGACAACGAATTGGCTATTATCGGCATTCCCGCTTCTGTCTTAGGTGACGGATACCAAGGGGAAGTGCTGGTCACTTTAAAACTCAGATTTATACGTTTAGTTCCATAAGGGGATAAAAAATGTCAGAAAATAATTTTCAAACGCCGCCGCCAAAAGCACCCGTGCCGCCTTCACCGGTATTTATGCCAAAAGGAACGGAGTCTAAAAAAGGAGAAAAAACAACTGAACCGGCAAAAGGGGTTTATGATGATAATTTTGCCGCCGATTTGAATTTGCCGCCCAAGATTTTACAAACAAAATCAATGGGGATTATTATGGGGGCAGTCCTTGTGTTGGGGATTATATTCGGTGCGGCATTTTTTGGTGGTTCCGAAGCACCGAAACAAATTTCCGGTTTGCAAGGTGTTGTGCCGAACATGGATATTTCGCCCAATGATACGATGTATCGTTGCGGGACGGTCGATAAAGGCCAAGCATGTATTTTGTATATTATGAATCATACGCGTTATGACCGTACGGCCGAAGATTTTTTTGACGAAGCCGTTCGTTTGACCGAAGTATCGCGTTATTCCATTTCGATGGTCAATACGCGTTATGCCAAACAACGCATCGGGCCCGGGCATTTTGCTCAAATCAAAATCCCGAAGGTTTTGTAATTTAAAATTGTTCAGCTTTAAAATTGAACGAAGATTTTATATAAAAACGCCCTTTGTTTTAAGGGCGTTTTTATATAAACCGCTTAAACGGCCGTTTATAATTTGCAAAAAGCATGGCATGTTATAATGGTGCTTATAATTTTTTTATCAGGCATAATGCATCAATTTGTCCATGCGGGGTTTTATAATAGTTTTTGCGTATGCCGTTTTGTTCAAAGCCGAATGATTTATATAAAGCCTTGGCCGCATCATTTTCCGAAGAAACTTCCAAATATATTTTTCGAATGCCGTTTTTTTCGGCATATGCCGTCATTTCATTCAAAAAACCTTTGGCAATCCCTTGGTGGCGTTTATTCGGGTGCGAACAAACGGTTAAAATTTCCATTTCGTCAAATATGTGGCTACATAACAAAAAGCCGTCAGAATTATACCAACCGATTGTTGAAGGCAGCTTTAACAATTCTTCAAAAGATTTTTCATGCCAAGGCGTTTCAAAACAAGCTTGGTGCAACAATGCCAAAACTTGTGCCTGTAATGAAACGGTTTGCGGCGATTTGTCAAGATGCATTATTTTTGATTGTGTCATCGGTATTTCTGAAATAAAACAATATAACGTAAAAGATTTCCGAATAGTGTGTTCTTTGCCGATTATCCGGCTTTGTCTGTTTTGACGGTCACATCGGCTTCTCGCAAGTATAACGGTTCGGCCGGCAACGGGCTATCTAATCGCGATAAAGCAATTTGAGCGATGGATATAGCACTCGCTTGGGGTTTTGTTGCCACATCACAACCGATTTCTTCGGCAAGTTCCATCGCACCGTCCCCAATCGCCGTAAAGGGCAACTGTTTTTTTAATTCGTCGGCGGATTGGACGGAAGGAGTATCGACGGCACGGCCGTTTTTATCAAAACGTTGAGTAAAATAATCGCCGCGTTTAGTGTCCAATATAACCGTAACGGGTTTATTTAAACCGACGGCAGCGGCTTCTAAATTTGTGACGCCGTAAACGGGGATATTCAAAGCCAGCCCGATGCCGCGTGCCGTACTTAAACCCACTCGCACGCCGGTAAATGATCCGGGACCGATAGCAACGGCAACGCCTTCAACGGCACTCATGGGTAAATCGGCTTGCTTCATCATGGATTGGATATAGGGAATTAAAACTTCCCCTTGACCGCGCAACATATTTTCTTGTGTCAACCCCAAAACCCCGTTTTCGTTGACAAGAGCGATTGACAAATCGGCAGATGATGTATCAATTGATAAAATAAGCATTTTTTAATTTTCCCCTTTTTAACCTTAATATAGGTTCTTTTCCCCGTAAAACAAATTTTATTGGAATGTCGGCCTTTTGACAAGATGTAAATTTAAAGAATCCAATGCATCTTTAATCGGGATAAATCGGCTGTATTGAGTCGCGCTTTGTCCGTATCCTTGGACAGCAATGCCGATAACATTGCCGTGTTTGTCCAATAACGGGCCGCCGCTGCTGCCCGGTGCAATTTCGACACTGGCTTGAATCATGCCTAATCCCGATTTTGATGATTTCCTGAAATTACTGATAATCCCTTCGGATGCCGTTCCTTTAAGTGCTTCGGTCAGCGGCGCGCCGACGGCATACACTTTATCGAGCATTTCCGGGAATTTTTTCGTTTGCAACGGAATATAGCCGTTGTTTGAAATCGGCGCTTTAATTAATGCGACGTCGCGGCGTTCATCGGTGCGCAGAACATCGGCCATAAAAGTTGTTCCGTTCGAATCGACAATAGAAACCGTTTTAGCATTCCCAACGACATGAGAGTTGGTTAGGGCATAACCTTCATCATTGATGAAGAATCCCGAACCGTGACCTGACGATGTCCGTACCAGTATGACTGCGCGGCGAATAAAGTTGTATTCTTTTTGTATGCTTTGGTTATATAAAGGGCGGGGAGCTTCCAATTCCAGCCAGCTGTGTTCAGGCTTTTCCGGATAAGGATAAGTGGCGGATTTGCCGCTGATAACATCATAGAAGCTTTGAGTACGCCCTAAATTTTCGGCGGCATTTTCAAGTGCCGTGGCAATAATAAGGGCTTGTCCTTTTTTAACGCCGTAGTCAAGATAACCGACACCGTCTGTTGTCCATTTGCCCATAATTTTTTTATTTAACGGGTCAAAAATTTCCCAATCGACTTTAACGTAAGTTTCACCTAAATCTTTATGTAAATCGTCGCCGTTCCATCTTGAATTCAAGTGGCATATGTTCATCCTTAAATCGGTAATTGTTGCGTTTAACAGCAACTCCGCGCGCGCTAATTCAAAGTAAGGATCAAAAGATAATTTTTCGGGCCGGACAACATCATATCCCAATTTTTCCAATGAATTTTTCACGTGCTCAAGCGATTCGACACCCCAATCACCCAACTCTCTTTTATCGCGCGCCCAAAAAGCTTCGGAATTGGAAAAACGATGGCGCATCGTGCTGTTGCAAACATCGTATATGCTTATGTCCGCATCGAAAAAAGACCAATTCCAAAACGGATAAACGGCATATAAATGGTCGTAGGGCAAATCAATGCTCGGCGTTTGAAAAGCTATCGGATGCATATTTGCATGCTTTGATACGCGCGAAATTTCCCGTACTTCGTGAACGGGCGGAAAATCCATTTTCATTTGACATGCCGTTAATAAAAAAGTCAATATCAAAAAACAATATTTCATAGGGGAAATCCGTTTTTCATTTAATTTTTATCGAAAGATACACTTAATTAAAAAGTAAGTCAATATAATTGTATGTTTTTATTATAACTTTATGTTGTATTTAAAGCATTTTTGCCGAATAAAAAACACCCGCATGCGCGAGTGTTTCAGTGTGTTAAAATTGCGAATTATTTTGCGGGCGTTGTTTTTTTAAATTTCAATTGTCTGTTGTCGGATAAATTTAACGTCAATTCGTCGCTTGTCGCTTCATAAGAAACGGTTTTCGGCAAGTCTTGCAAATATTGATATTCCGCTTGCATTAACGGTTCCGGTCCCATCATCATGGTTGACCCCATTGGTCCGAAAGTCAATTTGTCGCCGTTAATCGTATAAGTGCCGAAGTAACGGTTGACAACTTTCCCCGAAGCAAAGTTGTCCGTATCGGAAAAAAACAATGTAATTTCGGCACCGTTCGGAGCATCCGACATTACATATTCGTTGCCTTTGATGTTTTCGGATTCCGCGCATGCGGTTAAACCCAAAACCATAATCGACATGCTCAATAATTTTTTTAACATTTTTACCTCCTTTCCGCCTTTCCATAAAATAGGCTATATTTATACGTTTGGCAAGCATTTTTATACTTGAATAAAACGGGCGTGTTAATTAAACTGCCTTTGTGGAGGTATTATGCATACGTATATTATTAACGGCAAAAATGAAAAAATGGCGGCGGAAGTATTTGTCGGCACGCGGCAAAATGCACCCGTCGTTTTAATTGAACACGGTTTGGCGGGTTTTAAAGAAGAAGGTATGATTTCGGCAGCTGCCGAAGCATTCAAACGATGTCATTTTACCGTTGTAACGTTTGATGCGCGATTTGGATTAGGGGACAGCGACGGCGATTTGGAACGGGCGAATTTTACTCATTTCATTGAGGATTTGGAAACGGTTGCCGATTGGGTTAAAATGCAACCCTTTTATACCGGCAAATTGATTTTGTGCGGACATTCTTTGGGGGCGGGAGCATGCTTTTATTATGCCGCACATCAGGATTTACAGGTTGTCGGCATTGTATCAATGGCGGCGGTTGTCAGCGGCAAATTGTTGTTGGATTCTTATTTAACCCATCGCCCCGATTTTGTACGCGAATGGCAAAAAGTCGGGGTGTTGGAACGCGAACATCCGACAGATAAGAATCGGCGCGGTTATATTTCTTATGCCCATATGCAAGATGCCATGCGCTATCATTTGATTGATGACATGCATAAAATCAAATGCCCCGTGTTGATTATTTCGGCAGACCATGATATTTCGTCGACGTTTGATATTAACGAACAAATTTATAATGCATTGCGCGTGCAAAAAGAAATGGTTGTAATTGGCAATGCCGGCCATACTTTTAAAACACCGCAAAATCGGGAAGATTTGATGCAAGCCATTGAAAATTGGTTAAAAAAGTTAAATTTTTGTTAGCGTGTCGGCAAGGTTGAATTTTATCGGATAAATTTCCTTTAAAAATAAAATAAAATATGGTAATATATTACCACTTTATTTAATTACATAAGGAACATAACATGAAAATTGCAATTATCGGAACGGGATATGTCGGGTTGCCCACAGGTGTCGGTTTGGCAGAGTTGGGTTGTCAGGTAACATGTATCGATAAAAACCCCAAAATTGTGGATTCGTTAAATAACGGCAAGTTAACGTTGTTTGAAGAAGGGTTGGAAGAATTATTTCAAAAAAATGTCGGGGCAGGCCGTTTAAAATTCACGACGGAATTTAAAGAAGCCATATCGACGGCCGATGTGGTTATTATCGCGGTCGGTACGCCGCCACACCCCGTTACCAAAGAAGCGGACATGCAATATATTCATGCCGCCGCCGCCGAATTGGCACCGCATTTGACGGGATATACGGTTGTTGCGACAAAATCGACGGTTCCTGTCGGAACAGGCGAAGCGGTGGAAAGCATTATTAAAAAAGAAAATCCGTTTGCCGATGCGGATGTTGTTTCAATGCCCGAATTTTTGCGCGAAGGATTTGCCATCCATGATTTTTTCAATCCTGACAGAATTGTTATCGGTACGGACAGTGAACGCGCTCGGAAAGTGTTGAAAGAACTTTACAAAGATTTTGCCGATAAAACGCATATTTTGTTTGTCGGACGCCGTTCATCGGAAGCCATTAAGTATGCATCAAATGCTTTTTTGGCCATGAAAATACATTATATCAACGAAATGGCGGATTTTTGCGAAAAGGCGCATGCCGATATTGCCGAAGTGGCGTTGGGTATGGGGATGGATTCGCGTATCGGCAATAAATTTTTGAATCCCGGCCCCGGTTACGGCGGTTCGTGTTTCCCGAAAGATACAATGGCGATGGCCTGTATGGGGCGCAAAGCGGGTGTGAATTTGTCCTTAATTGAAAATACCATTGCGAAAAATGCCGAACGCAAAAAACAAATGGCACTTCGTATTTTAAATGCCGTTAAAGATATGAAAGATCCGAAAATTGCCGTTTTGGGATTGGCATTTAAAGGCGGAACGGATGATTGCCGCGAATCGCCCGCTATGGAAATTTTGAATGAATTGTTGAATGCCCGAAAAGGGTTGCTATCCAAAAAGCCGCAAATTACCGTTTATGACCCCAAAGCAATGGAAAATGCCAAAAAGATGTTGGGCGAATCGGTTATTTATGCCGAAAATGCTTATCAAGCATGTGAAGGGGCGGATATTGTGGCGATACTGACCGAATGGCCGGAATTTAAAGTTTTGGATTTGAACAGGATAAAAAAATTGATGAAGACGCCGAAAATTTTGGATTTGCGCAATTTGTTGTCCAAGGACAAAGCATCCGAATTGGGCTTTGATTATGCCTGTATCGGATTTTGCGCGGAATAAAATTATGTTCTTTTTGGGAAAAAGGGCGAATATCGCCCTTTTTTTATGACGGATTATTATATCCGTTAAACGCAATATCTGCGTCGGGATATTATTTTTCCAAATACCGTTTCATTAAATTTTCAACAACAATCCAATCATGCGGTTCATCCAATTCAATGTCCGTACAAGAAGGCATTTCATAAATGCTTGCCGGTTCGACAAGAATGGATTTTTCCTTTAAAACGGATTCGACGCTTGCCAGATAGATTGCACCGTTTTCCATTAAACAACCTTCAAAATCCTGGCGGCGCGGCCGATTTTGACAATCGTAATTAATTGCAAACCCGTCCTTTGACCAAAAGAAACGTTTTGAACGCACGCATGTTAACGCAAACTTGTTTTGATCAGTCGTCAATTTGTAATAAATGCCCGAAATATCTTCGTCGCTTGTCAAAGGGGAAGTTGCTTGAATAAGAAAAAACAAATCATTCGGGGCCAATTTCGCTTGGTTTAAGTATTCCAAAACAACATCAATGGTCGGTGATGTATCTTGAGCCGTAGCCGGGTCACGGTCATAAATTTCCACTTTTGTAAAGCCGAATGACAAAACGGTTTGTTTAATGCGTTCGTTTTCGGTTGCGACGACTACTTTATCGATTACGGGACACGAATCGGCACTTTTCAACACCCAATAAATTAACGGTTTGCCGTTAATTTCTTTGATGTTTTTTAACGGAATTGATTTTGAATCTCCTCGGGCGGGAATAAATGCAACATTTGTCATTGTATTTGAGAATCCTTATTTAATGAAATTTTGAATATCCAATATTTTTTCTTCTGAGATTATATTTAATTTTTTTAAAGCTTGCAAATTTTTATCACCGTTTTTGGTTAAATAATATAATATTTTTTCGGGTTCAACGAAAAAAAACAGGGTGGATGAAAAACCCAATATATAATCGGGGGTTAAATCGGCAATAATTAAAATTTCAAATGGGATGTCTCTTGGAAAAATTATGGCGTCTTTGTTGTCTTTTAACAATTCGTCTTTCATGCTTTTTGCCGCCGTCGCGGGATGTGCTTTAAAAAATAAAACGGTATCGGGATTATCCGACAAACGTTTAAGTTCGTTATTTTTCAGTTCATTGAAAATTTCGACCAATAATAAGTTATCCGAACGTTCTTGCAACCATCCGAGCGTGTAATATAATGTTTTTTTGCCGTTTGTTGTTTCTTTATATTGTTTTTCGTTAAAACCTACCATGGCATAAAGCAATTCTTTTTCCGACGGCGATAATTCTTTTGCAATTTTTCTAAAATCGATTTCGACAATCCTTTCGGACAGATTTTCAAAAAATTTTTTGAAATCATTTTCTTTTTTTAACATGTCGATGAGTGAAACATGGTAAATTGTCGGATATAATTTATAAAGGCAAAACATGTCTTGAAGTTGCAATGAATCGATTTTTTTATTTTGAAAATCTTTGATATGTTGTACACAAGCTTCTGACCAATTATATTCGGAAGTGGCGTATGCGCGCCATACTTCATACAGATTTCCGATCCCGTCTTCGTAAAGATGGATTTCTTTAATTCGGGACGGGGGAATATGTTTTAACGCCGGCATTACCGTATAATAAGGATGGCGTAAATTTCCGTGGATAATAAATTGCACTTCGGGATTTTGTTCAACGATTTCAGGCAGAGCTTCGTCAAGCGCCGAATATGTTTCCTGGCAAGCCGATTCGTAAACTGGCATTTTGATTTCTTGGGTATTAAAGCTGTTTAAATCAAAGAATTTTCCACGGTTGGGAAAACGGCGCCAGGCAATGTATTTTTTATCTTGCCGTGGCACTTTGATAAAATCGACCATTTGCAAAAAGCTTGGAGTTGAAGCAATATCCATATAAATGTGCACCGATGGTTTTTCTTTAATGCAATCGGTTATTTTAAAACCGACATAAAAACTGATAACAAATATAAAAGATAAAAATAAACTTTTTTTAATTATTGAATTATTTACATTTTTTTCGGGGGGGGGGGGGGTAATATTGCGCATTTTGATTGTCTCCCGTATTTTTATTTAAACAAATTTATAAAAAGTTTAAATCATCTTAAAACATTTGTCAATAAAAAACATATCATTCATCAACCTTATTTAACAAAGGGAATGTTATCAGGAATAGTCCGACGGAAAGGGCAAAAAAGAAAGTCCACCCCAAATTTGAACCGTTTGTCGATAATCCGAATGTTTCGCTTACTAAATCGCCGGTCCATTCAAGCCCCGTTAAAATCATGCCGGCAATAATTGAACCGGCCGCCGATGTAAAGGATTTGAATACGCTGTTAACGGATAAATAAACGGGGGCATCTTGATAGGGAATATGTAAAAGGGAAATATTGTTCATACCCAATGTCAAAGCCGATTGACCGACGCCCAACAAAATATGTGTAAATGCCAAAATACCCAAAACAAGTTTGGCGGATGAAATATAATCACACGCTAAAAATAAAACAAGGCATCCCATAAAAATCGGTGTTGAGCGGCGAATAATGCTTTGGCAATTTTTTTTGTCCGCCGATTTTCCCCAATATTTGACGGTAAACGCATATGTCGTTTGGGATATAATTGTCAAAATAATCACATAAGGCATCGGCAAATTTAAGTTTTTCAACATAAAGAGCGTTATAAACGGCGTGACGAAATTGATGGTGAAATTTAAAACGCCCAAGAACATCAAAAGCTTGCGAAACGGCAGATTGGTAAACGTTTTAATTGTTTTTTTCAAAAAGGATTTCTCTTTTCGGTAATTAATCTCTTTATTTTCCACCCGAGTTAAGGTCAAAACGCCGTATACACCGATGATGAAGGCTATCCCCAATAAAACAGAGTAGGCAAATATCGTTAAGTCGGGCAAATCCTTTTCAAAATAATAAATTAATAAAGCACCTGCACCGTAACACACCATTTTGGCAATCATCATCCATTTGAAGCGGTGCGAAAAGAACCGCCCCATTAAATCGGGAGGTACCAACGATTTCATCCACGGCAACCATGCGCCGCCCGCTATGGAACCGATCATATAAGTGCATGAAAAGCAAATGATTAATGCCGCAAGTGCCCATGCGGAACCGGCCCAAAATGCCAGCAGGGCGGCAATTAAGTAAAACGGGCGTGACAACGCCGAAAAGAATACCGAAATTTGTTTGGGCGTTTTCCCTTGTTCAATAAGCCATGCCGAATACAAATGCATCAAGTTGCCGACAAATCCGATACTGCCCAAAAAGCCGATGGTAATGTTGCCCGCGCCGAACATAAGGGCATAGGCAATCAAAAACGGGCCGGTTGCCAAAGTGTCCATGGCGGCGGTGGCAACGCCTCCGTAAAATACGTTATTAAGAGAAATTCTTAAAGAAGTTTTTGGAAGCATGGGAGTCGTATCCTTTTTAATAAAGCGGTATATTTTTAATAAAAAGAAAAATACCCTCAAATTGTATGCATGTCAAGATTTTAAGGATTTAAATCCACTTTAATCTACGGAAAATGTACAGTAAAACAAATCCCGATATGGCGATCAGGACGAACGTAATTAACAGCCCGTGAGGATCCGAAGAAAACGGAATGCCGCCGACATTCATGCCGAACAATCCTGTCAAAAAAGACAACGGCAAAAAAATCGTGGCAATAACGGATAACATGTACATATTGCGTTGGGCGCGTTTGACATCGTAAGCATTTAAAGCATCCTGGTTGATTCGGATTCTTTCGCGCAGCAGTTCAATGTCTTCCATAATGCGTTCCATGCGGTGCAGGTTTTCTTTGCCGGCTCGGTCCATAATTTCGTTAAACCATGATGTTTCGCGGCGCGTCAAAACGCCCAAGGCTTCACGTTCGGGTGCCAAAAAACGATGAATGACAACTAATTGGCGCATCATTTCGGACAAATCATCATAAGTTGAATTCCTTTCTTTTTTGGCAATAATCAATTCTTCCATATCGTCCAATTTTTCTTGTAAATCCGAAATCGTATCGGCGATGGAATCCAAAGTTGTTTCAAGTATTAATTCTATCAAAGTATTGGCATCAACGGGGCCTTCGTGGTTTTTAAAGTCGTTGCGGATGGTTTCGAAATTGATGGCCGGATGCAATCGAATTGTTATCAGGCGGTTTTTGGTTGCCCATAATTTTAAAAAAACCATATCGTCCGGTTCGGCTTTGTCATTTAAATTGACCGTCCTTAAAACCAACAACAAAGCATCTTTACGGATTAATGCGCGCGGACGGGAATCGTTCGAATCGGTTAAAGTTTGAAATGTTTGAACATCCGGTTTTGCCGCCGATTTCAACCATTGGATTGATTCGGGTGTGCTTAAATTCAAATGTACCCATAAAAAACCTTGTGCGGGTGTCCAACGGGACAAATCGTCGGGATTTAATTTTTTGGCTCCTCCCCGACCGTCCAGCACCAAAGCGCCGATCAGCCAATTTTCTTTTTTTGACACGTTAACAATTTTCCCCCTTTTTTTTTGAATTAATTCCATTTTAATTATGCCCCGATTGAAAACTTGAAGTCAAGGCAAATTTGACTTTATTGAAAAAGATATACAGTTTTTGCAAAATGTGGACATTTTTGGCTTGAATTTTAAATTTTGATTCTGTATATTATAAAATTATTGATAAAGATAAAGGTAAGTGAATAGGGGATCGGATAAGGTTTAGGTAAGCGCAACGTTGAAAACGGAACTTTTAAATAAACCAATCTTGCACGAAAATTTACTTTCCTTGTATAACAACAGGAAGGAGAAATACAAAGTGAAACAACAGGCAAACTTAATTCGCAGCGGTTGGATTATTGAACACAACGGCAGACAATGGACCGTTTTGAACACGATGATTACAAAACCCGGCAAAGGCGGCGCTTATATCCAAGTCGAAATGCGCGATATCAATACCGGCAACAAAACGAACGAACGTTTCCGTACGGCCGATACGGTTGAAAAATTGATGAGCGAAACATTGGATGCCCAATTTTTATATCGTGAAGGCGACAAATTGCATTTCATGAATAAAGAAACTTATGATCAAATCGAAATCCCCGTTGATATGATGGGTGATTCGGTAGCCTTTTTGCAAGATAATATGGATGTCACAATGAACTTTGTCGACGGACGCCCCTTGGGTGTGACGTTGCCCGCTCACGTTATATTGACGGTTACCGAAACGGAACCGTATATTAAAGGTCAAACGGTTACAACTTCTTACAAACCCGCCATCATGGACAACGGCGTACGCGTTATGATTCCGCCGTTTGTGACAACAGGCGAAAAAATCGTTGTCAACACAACCGATTCCAGCTATGTTGAAAGGGCAAAATAATGGCAGAGTTTAAAACCGAACGCCGTGCCATAACGCCGCGTGCACAAACTTTGCGCAAAAAAAATGAAACGCGCGAAGAAAAAATGATTGCGGCTTTGTCCCCGAATTTGAATGTTATGGTCAATACCGCTCGTGTTGCCGGACGCAGGCTTGTACGCGATTTCGGCGAAATTTCAAGCTTACAGGTGTCTTTGAAAGGCCCCGGCGATTTTGTGTCGAATGCCGATACGTTGGCCGAAAAAACATTGATTGAAATGCTCAGCGAAAGCCGCCCAGATTACGGCATTATTTCCGAAGAAAGACAAGCTGTCCTGCCGAAAAACGACAGCCCGTTTACATGGATTATTGACCCGATTGACGGCACGACAAACTTTTTGCATGCCATTCCGTATTTTTCAATTTCCATTGCTTTGAAATATAAGGAAGAAATTATCGCAGGTATCATCTATAACCCCGTTACGAACGATTTGTATTATGCCGAAAAAGGCAAAGGGGCCTTTTTAATGACACCGACCGGTGATATGCGCTTGCGTGTATCGGGCAGAGTTCAACTCGGTTATGCTTTGGTCGGGTCGAACGGTTTCAGCGGCCAAAAAAATCGCGAATTGATGGCAAAAATGGTGGATAAAGTTGCATCTGTCCGTTATAATGGCTGTACCACGTTATCAATGGCGGGCGTTGCGGCAGGCCAATTGGATTTGTATGTTGCAACCCGGTTTAAAATATGGGATCTCGCGGTCGGTTATTTGTTGATTAAAGAAGCCGGCGGTTATATATGCGATATTCATAATAATTCTGATTTAGCAGATATTATTGCTTCTCAAAGTGTTATCGCGGGAAACCATAAGCTGAAAGACCAGATTTTGAAAGTGATAGGAGGCTGACAGATGAAAAAAACAATTTTGACTGCTCTTTGTTTGATTTTTTTTGTAAGTTTTTCAACAGCAAATGCCCAAGAATTAACGGCTAATCGCAAAGTTCCCGCTTATTCGGCCGGCGCTTTGTCCAATCCCGTTAAAACTAAAACGGCAAAAGAAGCAATGCCCGGCAAACAAACCAGAACGGTTACTTTCCGGTTTGACGAAGGTGTTACGACTTTAAGTGAAGCTCAAAAAGAAAGGCTTTTGTTGATAGCAAATCGCATTACCGACGGGGAAACAAATATTGTCCAAGTCGTTTCTGCTTCTAAAAACGAAGATGATGCCGGCACTCGTGCCCGTGTCATAGAGTCTTTCTTAAGAAGCTATGTTCGTGATTTCCAATATATCGTACGGTATATAAATCCGATAAACATTGTGCCGAGCGTTAACGATACGGTTAAAATTACGGAACGTTATTAACTTTAAAAGCATTAAAGATTTTTGAATTTAAAGTGCGTTCAAATGCATTTGTAGAAAGCGGATAACCTTTTTGCATTTTGAATAAAAAAAGCTTGCAATTTAAATTAATTTCGTGTATAAAGCGCTTATTAATTTTTTATTTTTTGATATGGAGAGCAATTATGAAGAAAAACATTCACCCGGATTACCATGAAGTAACGGTTGTTATGACGGATGGTACTCAATATAAAACAAGATCCACTTATGGTAAAGAAGGGGATACGATTCGTTTGGATATTGACCCGTTGTCACATCCCGCGTGGACAGGTGTTCAACGTTTGCTTGATACAGGCGGTCAATTGGCTAAATTTAATAAAAAATTCGCCGCTTTTAAAAAGAACTAAGCAAAAAGATTTTTTTAAGTATTTTGAAATTAAAACGGGCCTTCATTTCAGGGGCTCGTTTTTGTATATGAATTTTTTATAACGAATAAATATTTCCCGTAAATAAAACATTGCAGCGGAAGTTATTTTTATGAACTCATTGTTTAAAGCGATTATTTGAATTTTTTCAATTTGCGATGACTGACAGCAAAAATTTGACATGCCTGCCGTTGCTTTTGGTCGACAAAGGGTAAAAACATGTTTTGCCGATTAGTTTTTACTTATAAAATACTAAAAAAGCAACAGAGAGATTCGGTTGACATTGTCATATAAAATGCTAAAATGGGTAACGAGACGATTATCGCACATCCCAATAAAATAAAATTCGGCTTTTGTGGGAAAATTAACCCGCCATAAAGAAAAATTCGGATAAAAACCAAATTTACAAAAAGCGAGAGGGGAAAAATGCAAAAACAAATTGTGAAATTCAACCGAAACGCCATTTTGTCATTGGTGGCGGCATGGGCGCTGTTTGACGTTGCAACGGTACCGGCAAGGGCAGATTCTCCGTTTGGGCAAACAGCCGCCGAAATTATGACGCCCGATTTTTTCAAAGGGGCGACGGGATATTCGACGCAAGGGTCTGTCAGTGCTGCCGAAAAAAAGGAAATTGTTAAGAAATTCAAAAAGGAAGCAACCGCGCTTAAGCTTCCCGCCGAAATTTCGGGATTGGTATCGACCGGTTCCATTTTAAATTTTAAAACACAAGCGAACGATTTTATATTGTATATGGGGATTGATATATATATTTTGAACGGTCCTCAAGGGATTGCCGTTCAATGTTGCGGCTTTGGTGAAGACAGCATTGCGGAACCGCTGAAAGAAACAAAGGGGATAAACACGGTTACGAAAAAACCGTACTTTTCTATACCGAACGGATTTTTAAAACATTTGCCGAATAAAGATTTTTATACGGAAATGCAGCAAATTTTAAACACCAATTTCGGTACGTTGATGAATATTGCGGTTTTAAATGAAAAGAAGTTGTCTAAAAACGCTTATGCGGGCAAAATAGCCGATATGCCGGATATAATTTTCCCGAATGAAAAGGGGATGTTGCATAATATCGATTCCAAAGGGGACAGTTCAATCTGCGATTATTTGGGATACCGCGTCAACAGTTTGATTGCGGCGAAGGAAGCTGGTGAAGTATTCATGCCTCGGCAAATTTGCAAAGGCTGGACAATATACGAAAGGAAAATAGGCACCACGGACAATTCTTGCGGGGAATTTATTGTATTGAACGGTAAGCCCAATTCAAAAGGGATTATTTGCGCATACCGCACGTTGCAAATCAAAAACGCATTGCAAAAATTGGAACAAATGCAAGCGGGTTTTCACGATTTTATGTATGAAAAAGGCGTTGAGCCTCAAACCGATCCGACAGGGGCGGATTTAACTGCGGAACAAAGGTTGGTGGCGGCATGGGGCAATGCGTTTGACAATTATATGTTTGCTTTGTTGCAACGCAAGTTGGACAATCCGCGTCACCCGTGCTATCAAAACCAAAAGGTCAAAACTTTGGATGGCGTTATCGGCAAAGAAAATCCACGCCCACAGAATTTTGAAAAAAATCAAAAAGAATCGGCCGATATGCATGTTGAAAAATTACAACGCCACGGCATCAATCACGGCAGCTTTAAAAATTTGTTGGCAAACAATTCGCGGACAAGGTAATTTCCCCCGGAAACGCCATTTCGGCAAACAATGAAAAAATATCTTGACATTTCGGTCGTCCGAAAATCGGTCAGATATTGCAGTCATAATCGCCGATGCAAATCGTCGTACATTTAGGCGTACAGGGCGATATTATCAACCTTATAGGCTTAAGAAAAACCCATCGGCCATGGCCGGTGGGTTCGTGTTCAAAATATTATTCGAGGCTGTTAAAAGCCGTTTCAGACTATGAAAGGATTATTCATCCTTGTTGTAAACCGAAAAGGCTTTTTCGATTTCGATCGTATTGACTTTGACTCCGAATTCATCGGCATATGACGCCATAACTTCATTTGCCATCCCTTCTCCGGTTTGATTTTTCAGGTTTTGTTTTGTAACATTTAAACCCAAGGAATCTTTTGACGGATCCGCCGGCGTGATATTTTCGATGGTAGAAATAAAGATGCCCGCGCGAGTCGGCGTCGAAATAATATTTTTATTGCCTTCTTTTTGTAAAAAGGCAGGGGCAATGGCTTCCGGAGGCATTTTTTCAACCGTTGAACGTGTCACGTTTTTTTCGGTAAAGCTTTTAAAATTGCCAAAAACGCCTTGAGCTTGTAAACCGACACCGTTTCGGGCGCGATCCATGATATTCGATACAACAGATTCCAATTGAGCTTTTTGTTGTTCGGCAGTCCAAAGTTTGATCAAATCGGCTTTTGCTTCTTCAAATGTCTTTTGTGTCGACGGCGTAATGCTGTCAATCCGAGCCACCAAATATCCGTTGCCATTTTCCGTAACGGAAGATACGTCGCCCGTGTTCAACATAAAGACATCTTGCAACAACGTGACGTTTTTAAATTCTTCATCCATGGATTTACCGTTTTTGAACGTGCCGGTAATATCCACGGGCGCCGTTTTTTGAACCTTTAAACCGATAGCGGCGGCTGCGTCTTCCAATGATTTGCCTTCGCCCAATACATCTTCCAATTTGCGCACGGCTTCTTCCATCGTGTTATAGGATTGTTCGGACGCCAATTGTTTTTTGATTTGAGCCATAATCGAAGCTTTCGACGGCATATTGGCCGCTTGAATATCTTTGACAAGCAAAATATGCCATCCCAAATCCGTTGAAACGGGACCGACAATCGCTTCTTTTTTCGCGGCAAAGACAGGGTCGGCCAAATCGGCAAGCAAATCTTCCTTAGACGTCCAACCGAAATTGGTTTGGATTTCGTCTTGGCCGGCTTTTTCTTTGGCAACCTGATAAAAATTATCTTTCGTCAGACCTTTCACGGCATCTTTGGCAGCCTCTTCGGTATCAAATAACATTTGAGCCAACTGACGTTTTTCGGGCGTACCGAAAGAAGCTTTGCGTTCTTCATAAATTTCATTGACCTGCGCATCATCCAACCGGACTTTGTCCGCCATATTTTCGGGCGTAATCGAAACCAACGATAATTCGCGGTATTCGGGCAAAATGAAATTTTCGCTGTACGCATCCAAATATTCTTGCAATTCTTCATTTGTCGGTTGTTTTGAAATTTTAATGTTTTGCGGTTCAATCAAAGCGCCGATAATCGTGCGTTTTTCGTTATTATAGCGATACATTAAATCGGCCAAAACCGTCGGATTATACCCCAGAGAAATAATCGTGTTCGTCAAATGTTGCATCGCCAATTCGTTTTTAAGTTGTTTGGCAAGCTGAGCTTCTGTCGTTTTGGCTTGTACCAAATAAGTGTAAAAAATGTTTTTGTCAAAATTACCCAAGGCGTCGTGAAAAGCTTCGTTGCGTTCGACATATTTTTGAACGGCTTTGTCGGAAGCGGCCAAACCGAGTTCATCCTTTACCCCCGATTGAACCAATTCGATAACCATTGTTTGAACGGCCGAATCCAACATGCCCGCTTGTAATGCCCGTGCGGGGGAAACATATTGTCCGCCCATCATCGCCGACATGCGCTGACGCTGTGTGTCAAAGGCTTGAGATAAAGCATTCATGGATACTTTTTGCGAACCGACTTCAATTGCAGCGTTGTTGGTTGACAAGCTGAGATTCATCAAACCACCGAGCCCCCAAAAGACCACCATTGAAATAAGCAATAACCCCAAAATAATTTTGGCGCCCCAACTTTTTGAAAAATCGCTGAAAAATGAAATCATGTTTGTTTCCCTTTATATTAATGAAATTATTGGGCCATTTATACACTATTTTTTATGGGCGTGCAAGAATTATGTAAAATATACGGATAAAAAACACGGGACAAAGGGGAAAAGTAACATAATTTTGCAACAAAAATGCAATTTTTTTAAATTATTTCAAAAAAAAGCCTTCAATTTTGAAGGCTTTTAAACTTTAATTATTTTTTTACATAAAAGCATTTATTTATTTTTGATGTATGCGGGCATTTAACAAATCAACGGCTTCGGCTTCGGTCGGAACTTGACCGCCGTTTTTAACCGATGCCATGATTTTACCGGCCTTTACATACGGGCCGTAACGCCCGATTTGATAAGTAATCGTTTCGCCGTTGTATTTGCCGACTTCCGTGGCAGCTGCCACCTTTTTATTGGACGCCAACAATTCAAGCGCACGGGCAAGTTCAATCGTATAAACGTTGTCCGCAGGCGTCAAAGATTGATATATTTTCCCGCGTTTGACAAACGGTCCGAATTTGCCCAATCCCGCTTCAACGGGTTCTTTTGTTTTTGGGTCTGTGCCAAGTGAGCGAGGCAAGGATAACAATTGCATAGCTTTTGCAAAATCAACTTCGGCCGGGTCGGCGCCTTTGGGCAAGCCGGCACGCTTGGCATCTTTGCCGATGCCCGCTTGAACATACCAACCGTACGGCCCCTTTTTGATAATAATATCACGCCCCGTTTCATCTTTGCCCAAATCGTATGTTTTGGGCTCTTCCATATGAATTTCGATTGCCGAACCGTTTTCATCCCTTGAGGGGTCTATGATGGCAAATTGTTTCGTATATTTGCATTTCGGATAATCGTTGCAACCGATAAAGGCACCGTATTTGCCGACCCGTAATGATAATTTGTGTTGCTTGCATTCGGGGCAAATGCGCGATTCTTCGGTCGGGAATAAATGTTTTTCCAATGTTTTGGCAACCGTTTCAAGCACTTCGCCCATCTTGACGGGTTCAACGTTTTTTACGGTGCCGGTAAACGGTATCCAAAAATCTTGCAATACCTGTTTCCATTCGATTTTACCGTTTGTGATTTCATCCAATTTATCTTCCAAACCGGCAGTGTAATCGTATTGAATATATTGGTTGAAATAATTTTCAAGGAAAGCCGTAACGATGCGCCCGCGGTCTTCGGGATAAAACCGTTTGTTTTCCAAACGCACATATTTGCGGTCTTGCAATACGGATAAAATCGTCGCATACGTGGACGGACGTCCGATGCCGAGCTCTTCCAAGCGTTTGACAAGGCTGGCTTCGGTAAAACGCGGCGGCGGTTCGGTGAAGTGTTGGTCGGCGCGGACGCCCAGCGTTTCAAGGCTTTCTTTTTCGTTCATGACCGGCAGGATTTTGGAATCGTCGTCGCCTTTGTCATCGTCGATGTCTTCTTTATAAACCTTGATAAATCCGGGGAAAGCAATTGTTTGGCCCGTCGCGCGCAGTTGCAATTTATTATCGGTTGACGGAATATCGACACCGACTTTGTCAAAGACGGCGCTTTCCATTTGACAGGCAACCGTGCGTTTCCAAATCAATTCATATAGTTTGCGTTGATCGGGAGTCAAATATTGAGCCACCGATTCGGGCGTACGGTTAACATTCGTCGGGCGGATGGCTTCGTGCGCTTCTTGCGCATTTTTCGAATTGTTTTTATAAAAGCGCGGTTTTTCGGGAATATATTCTTTGCCGTATTCTTTTTCCACTAAAGCGCGAATGTCATTAATCGCTTCGGGTGCCAACGCAACCGAATCGGTACGCATATACGTAATTAAACCTGCTTGTTCGCCGCCTAAATCAGCCCCTTCATACAAACTTTGTGCCGTTTGCATTGTTTTTTTCGCGCCAAACCCGAGCTTACGGGACGCTTCCTGTTGCAAAGTTGATGTCGTAAAAGCGGGAGCAGGGTTGCGCTTGGCTTGTTTTTTTTCAATCGTTCCGACGATGAATTCAGCATCTTCCACCCGTTTTTTTATATCGCCGGCAATCGTTGAATTGGCCAAATCAAATTTATCCAATTTTTTGCCGTCCGCTTGCGTGAGTTTTGCGGTAAATTTTTCTTTGCGTTCGGTATTTAAATCAACATCCACCGTCCAATATTCTTTGGGCACAAAGCCGTTGATTTCGTCTTCGCGTTCCGATACCAAACGCAAAGCGACCGATTGTACGCGGCCGGCAGATTTCGCGCCCGGCAATTTGCGCCATAAAATCGGCGAAATATTAAATCCGACCAAGTAATCCAACGCTCGGCGTGCCAAATATGCATCAACCAAATTCATATCGATTTGGCGCGGGTTTTTAATAGCTTCCAAAATCGCATTTTTTGTGATTTGGTGAAATACAACGCGGAAAACGGGAAAATCTTTTTTCAACTTTTTGCGCCGTTTTAATTCTTGCACGACATGCCATGAAATGGCTTCTCCTTCCCTATCGGGGTCGGAAGCCAAATATAATTCGTCGGCGGATGCCAAAGCCTTAACAATGTCGCGCATGGTTTTTTCGCCGCGCGGTTGCATTTCCCAATCCATTTTAAAATCTTCTTCGGGGCGTACCGAACCGTTTTTTGCCGGCAAATCGCAAATATGCCCGAAACTGGCCATGACTTTATAATCTTTGCCCAAATATTTATTGATTGTTTTTGCTTTTGCGGGAGATTCGACTATAACTAATTTCACGTTGTTTTTCCTTTACTCTTTTATCTGCGCCAATAATGAAACGCGGTTGCCGGGAAAACGTTCAATGCGGCCGGCCAATTCCAATTCGACCAATATAATGCTTACAAGCTGAGCCGACAACCCCGTGCCGCCGATTAAATCGTTAATGCCTGTTGTTTCGGGACTTAAATTTTCAACAATGATTTTGCGCGCCTTATCCAAATCATTTTCCAAAACGACGGAATAAGGTTCCATTGTTTGTTCAAATGCCGGTTCTTCCATTCGGAACGAATGAGTTAAATCATCCAAAGCGTTAATGACGTCGGATGCTTTTTCCACCAGATATGCCCCGTTTTTTATCAGTTTGTTCGGTCCTTCGCTGCGCGGTTCAAGCGGAAATCCGGGAACGGCGAACAAAAGGCGCTTTTGTTCTTTTGCCATGCGAGCGGTAATTAACGATCCTGAGCGTAATTCGGCTTCAATGACGATAATCCCTTTGGACAAACCCGAAATAATGCGGTTTCGGCGCGGAAAGTTTTGCGGCGTGACGGGTGATCCGAACGGCAATTCCGACAGAACACATCCCCTTGAAAAAAGCTCTTCACATAACGCTTGGTTTTCTTTCGGATATATATTGTCTAAACTTGTCCCGAACACGGCAACGGTTCCTCCCTTGCCGTCGGTGTTGGACAAGGCCCCCATGTGAGCGGCCGAATCTATGCCTTTTGCCATGCCCGATACGATGGTCAAATCCGCTTTGCTTAAATCGGTAGCCAATCGGCTTGTAAAGTTTTTACCGTTAAGTGACGCTCCGCGGGTGCCGACAATGCCGACGCAAGTTTTACGTGTCAAAGTCAAATGCCCTTTCACATATAAAATCGGCGGCGCATCTTCGATTGTTTTTAACAGTTTGGGGTATTCGGGATGATTCAACGGCAAAATTTCGGCACCGATTTTTTCGGCCTTTTCCAGCTGGGCATTAACTTGTTTTTCGCCGGCCAATACTATCGGTTTTGTTCTTCCGCCGCGGCGGGCAAACGCATCCAAATGGCAAATGGCTTCTTTTGGGGAACCGAAATAAGAAATAAGGTTGCGAAACGTAATCGGGCCGACGTTTTCACTTAAAGCTAACTGAAGCCATTCTTTTTTTTCTTGGACGGTCAGACTCATTTAACGGCGCATCCTTATTTTTGTTTGTCTTTTTTTGTATTTTGCATGGGCATGCCGGACGTTTTCTTTTTAAAGGAAATTTTGCTTTCTTCGCCCCTTATCAACCGTTTAATGTTTTCTTTATGGCGATAAAACGATAAAAGTGTTAAAAAAGCATAACACAGTGCCGCTTCGGAATTGGCAAAAACGAATGCATAAAACGGTGCCGCGAAAAGTGCTACCAATGCCGATAAAGACGAAAAACGGAATGTTACGGCGACGAATAACCATGTCAATGCCGTCAATATGCCGACAACGGGCGTCATGGCAAGCATAAGCCCCAACGTTGAAGCAACGCCTTTCCCGCCTTTAAATTTTAACCAAATCGGGTAGTTATGTCCCAAAACGGCACATACGCCCGCAATCAGACCCGCCATTTGGGATTGGTACATCCATTGGCATAATAAAGCGATAAAACCCGCTTTAAAAACATCGAACAATAACGTAAGAAGTGCCAAATCTTTTCGCCCGGTTCGCAGCACGTTTGTCGCGCCGATATTGCCCGAACCGATTTTTCGAATATCGCCCAGCCCCGCCAAGCGTGTGAAAACCAAACCGAATGGGATTGAACCGAATAAATATCCTAAGCCGGCCGAAATCAAAAATGCAGGTATCATTTTAATACTCCCGAAAAGAAGAACAACATGTTGTTGTTTTTAACATTCTGTCCTTATTTATACCGCATTTGATTTAAAACGCAAGCAAAAAATGTCTTTTGCTTTGGGAAAAAGGGTATCGTTTTATTCTTATTATATAAATATAATATCATTGATGAAAGAAATTAGTTGACAAAAAATAAATTTTGACGTTAGAATAAAAAGCGTAGTGTAAAAAACATACCTGTTTATTTAAAAAAAGGAAATTCTCGTGAAACGTTCTCCCCGAAATAACCATTCGTATCAAGCAAAACGCATTCAAAAAATTATCAATTCGCAAGTAAATGTCTTAACGGATTTGGTCGAAACCGCACTTAATAAAGGCAAACTTATGAAAGATAGTGAAACTGATCAAGAATGTGTGGTTTACCAAGATGAAATGTACCGTGCTCAATTGGCCGTCCAAACGGATTCTTACGGAAAGCTGCATCCCGTGGGTCATGGAAAAATCGATTGTGTCGGGGATGGGGATGATGATTACATGAAGTTTTGTTATGATACGCATTCGTGTTTGTCGTCTTCTCTTAAATTTCAATGGGGCCGCTCAAAAGGCGAAGTTCATTTTGAAGCCGGGCAATTAATGGGGGCGGCTCAAATCATTGAAGCCGTTGACAGACGTTTTGTCATGCGCCGCCATCTCTTTATTGCTAAAAAAATCGGTGCCTTTTTGGCGTTGGCCGCTTGTATCGGGTTTGAAAATGCTCATAACGGTTCGCACCGCACGGTTGCTTGCCGCAATCCGGCGATTGTTTGCAACATTGAATCGCATGTGCGATAAATTTGCGATTCCCATGCATTTATGCCGGATGGTTTTATCTTTGCGGTTTTATTTTGATAATTTTAATCGAATATGATAAAAGTGCTGTTAAAAAAAGGTTTACGCTTCGGCCATGTCATGGATTTGCAGTTGGATTTTTGTACGCCCTTTCCATGTTTCTTGTTTTAAAAAGCCCGCGACATGAAAGTAAATGCCCGGCGAATGCATCAGTTTTTCGCCGACCGGCGTATCGGCTGCCCGAAAAGCGATTGCCGAAACGTATTTTCCGTTACGCCCCGTCAACGTACAGGCAATATGGCCGTTTTTAAGGGGCATAACACGTGTTACGGCTACATCTTTGATAACAAAACGCGGTTCGGGATTAGCTTCACCGAACGGAGCTAACATGGCCAGGTTTTCAATCAATTCGGGGCAAATGCCCGCAATGTCTAACACGCCGTCGATATCCAAAACGTGTGCGTTGCCGCATACCGAATCGTGCGTAATGGATTGTTTTAAATAGTCATGAAATTCTTGCAATTTTTCTTTATGCAACGAAAATCCCGCCGCCATCGGATGGCCGCCGCCGCGACTTAAAATCCCTTTTTCAATCGCATTCATCACCAAACATCCCAAATCGACGCCCGGTACCGAGCGTGAAGAGCCTTTGACTTCGTCCCCTTCAATGCTGAGAGCGAATACGGGCAGGTTGTATTTGTCTTTTAAACGGCCCGCGACAATGCCGACGACGCCTTGGTGCCAATCTTCGCCTTGCACAACAATAAATGGCAAATCTTCTTGGCGATTTTCAACTTGCCAAACGGCCGCTTCCAACACGGCAGCTTCAATATCGCGCCGTTTTAAGTTTAATTCTTCCAACTGTTCGGCCAAAATGCGTGCTTCGGTTTTGTCGTTGGTTGATAATAATTTCATCCCGATATCAGATTTCCCGACTCGCCCGCAAGCGTTAATGCGCGGACCGAAAATATATCCCAAGTGGTAAGCCGTCGGAGCTTCGTCCAATCCGACAAGTTCCGCCAAAGCGGCAAGACCTTTGTTTTGTCCCAAACGCATTTGGTTTAATCCCGATTTGACGAATAAGCGGTTGACGCCTTGTAATTTGACAACGTCGCAAACGGTGCCGAAAGCGACCAAATCCAAATAGGGGATAAGGTTGAGTTCTTGCTTATCTTTATAAAAACCTTTTGACCTTAAAATATTGTTCAACGCCACGATAAACAAAAATACGACGCCGACCGCAGCCATGTAGCGGCACGGATGATTGACGGGTTCGTCCAAACGTTTCGGATTAACAACCGCATAAGCATCGGGCAACGTTTTTTCGGGGTCGTGGTGATCCAAAACAATAATATCCAATCCCAAGAAAGTTCCGTATGCAATCGGGTCGAAAGCCGTCATGCCGCAATCCAAAGTGGCGACCAATTTGCACCCCGTTTGATGAAATTCTTTCATTTTATTGACATTGGGGCCGTATCCGTCTTCGCGGTCGGGAATGAAGCAGTAAGTATTTATACCGCAATATTCCAAAAACATTTTCAACAGTGCGGTCGAAGTAGCTCCGTCCACGTCATAATCGCCCATTAACCCGATGGGTTCGCCCGCCAAAACGGATGCAGCCATGCGACGGGCGGCTTTATCCATGTCTTTTAATGAAAAAGGGTTGGGCAAATTATTTTTAAGGGTCGGATTTAAAAAGGCTTCAACCGTTTCAAGCGTAACATCCCGTGCTGCCAAAGCGCGCGCGACAATCTCGGGCAATCCGTATTTTTGAGCCATTGCTAAACTGTTTCTATCGTCTGCTGGGCGCAATTCCCAGGCCAAACCGCTTAATGATTTGGCTACTCCTAAAACCGACATACTATCATATTCCTTATTATTTTCTGTATTACCTTATAGGCTTTCTTTTTGAAATGCAAGCAAAAAAGTCTTTTTTGTGTCGTACGGATAAAAATCCGTTTTTAAATTTTTTGAAAATAACGGCGCGTTAAAAGGCTTTTACGCAAATGTCCGTTGAAAAAATTAAATTTTCAAATCATTTAAAAATTTGTTTTTTAATTTTTATTTTTAAGGCGTTTTGTAACAAAAAAATAAAATTTAATTGAAACTTTAGTATTTATGAGTATAATCTTTCCAAGGCATACAACAGTATATCGGTAAAATGGCCGCAAAGGCGAAAATAACTTGCAAATAAGTGTTTTTGGGCTTATAATAATGTGAACCATCGGGGGATTAAAAAATGAAGAAAAATATTTTGTTTGTCGGCAGCGAAATGACTCCTTTTATTCGTACCGGCGGTTTGGGCGACGTTATCGGGTCTTTGCCTAAAGCTTTGCGCAACGCAGACACGAACATAAAAGTCATTATACCGTTATATGTCAACACCGGATTGGGAATTGATTATCAAAAATTCGGCATCCGCAAAATTATGGAAGGTAATTGCGTGGCAATGGGAAATTGCCATGAATTTTTTTCCGTACACGAAACAAATTATATTCCGGGCCTTCAAGTTTATTTTATCGAATTTAATAAATATTTTGACCGACACGGCGTTTACCAGGATCGTGCGACGCGTGCCGAATATACCGATAACGCATATCGTTACGCCTTTTTATGTCGCGCAGCCATGCAAACGGCCAAAGATTTGAATTATCGTCCCGACGTTATCCATTTGCATGATTGGCAAACGGCCTTGATTGCTTATTATTTGAAAAAAGAACATGATCCGTTTTTTAAAAATACAAAATCGTTGCTAACCATTCATAATTTGTTGCACCAAGGGCATTTCGGTGCGGATGTCGTTCCGTATGCGAAAATTGATTGGGCCGATTTTAACCCCGGCGCTTTTGAAGATTACGGCCGTGTCAATTATTTAAAAGGCGGCATACGGTTTGCCGATAAAATCAATACGGTCAGCCCGCAACATGCTCGTGAGATTTTGACGCCCGAATTCGGTGCCGGGCTTGATTTTATCTTGCGCGAACGCAAAAATGATTTGCATGGCATTTTAAACGGTATTGATACGGATTTGTGGAATCCGGCAAAAGATAATGTTTTGGTGTCCAAATATTCCATAAAAAATGTTCAAGTCGGCAAATTGCGCAATAAAGAAGAGCTTGTCCGCCGCATGAATTTGGCAAGCGTGCATAAACCCGTTTTTTCTATGGCGGTGCGGTTGGCCGAACAAAAAGGCATTCGCATGTTGTCGGAATGCATCGAACCGATTTTAAATACGATGGATTGTCAATTTGCCATTATGGGCGAAGGGGAAAAGTGGGCTCAAGATTATTTCGGGGCTTTGCCGCATAAATATCCCGGAAAAATCGGTGTTTATATCGGCTTTGACAATGATTTTGAACATATTATGGATGCGGGCGGCGATTTTTCGTTGATACCGTCTTTATATGAACCATGCGGTCTTAAACAAATGGTATCGCAAACTTACGGCGCTTTGCCGATTGTCCGTTCCACGGGCGGGCTTGCCGATACGGTTATGAATTATAATGAAAGGTATGGTTTCGGTACGGGATTTAAATTCAGTGCCATTACGCCCACAGCGCTTTATAATACCATTTCATGGGCCAATTCCACTTATTATGACAGGCCGGATCATATCGCGGCCATGCGTAAGATGGCTATGTCGCAGGATTATTCGTGGAATAAATCAAGCGAAGATTATCAAAATCTCTATAAAATTATGTCAGGAGTCAGCTAATGCAGAAAATATCAGTTGCAATCGTCGGTTGGGGAAATGTCGGGCGCGGATGTAAACGCGCGATTGAAGAATCGTCCGATTTGGTTTTGGCCGGTGTCGTGCGTCGTCCGTCGACGGTCAGTTTGGAAGAAATCGAACTTCAAAATACGAAAGTTGTTTCTGATATTACGAAATTAAAAGGTGTGGATGTCGTTTTATTATGTATTCCGTCGCGTGAAGTGCCCGCCAAAATTGCCGAGTACCAAAAAATGGGTTTTTCAACGGTTGACAGTTATGATGAACATGAACGCATCGTTGCCGTGCGAAAAGAGGCCGATATTACCGCGAAAGCCAAAAAAGTCGTTTCTATCATTGCCGCGGGGTGGGATCCGGGTACCGATTCTGCTATCCGCGGCATTATGAAAGTTGTTTCGATTACGGGATACACAACCACGACGTTCGGCGGTACGGCCGGCGGCCGGTCGATGGGGCATACGGCTCTTGTCAAAACAGTACCGGGCGTTAAAAACGGTATCGCATTGACATTGGCAAACGGGCGGGGCAAACATAAACGTAAAGTTTATTTGGAATTGATGCCCGATGCCAATTTCGGCAATATCGAACGCGCGATTCGGACGGATCCGTATTTTGCCAATGATCCTTTGGAAATTGAAGTTGTGAAAAGTGTTGATAAATATAATACATTGCAACATGCCGGTTCAATTGAACGCACCGGTATGCAAGTTAACCAACGGTATGATGTTGCCGGCATCAATCCGGAATTTACGGCAAATGTCATGGTTTCTTGCGCCCGAGCCTGTATGGCGGCCAAAGCAAAAGGGGATTACGGTTGTTATACATTTATCGAAAGGCCGTTAATTGATTATCTGCCCGGCAACACGTTGGAAGAAAAATTAGAAGGTTATTGATATTTCTCATTGAAAAAATAACAAAATATTGTTAATATAATAAGAAGTTATCAATTTGTACTCTCTATTTAAGGAGAAATTGAATGTTATTTTGGTCGTTTGTGTTATCATTTGTCATGGTTATTTTGTTCTATGCCTTTTATCCGCGAACGGACCAAATTACGATCGTTGAAAAACCCCAAGCCGAATCAGCCGTCATGGCTTTTGTTAATTCGCATCAGGCAGCCAAGAAAATGATCTATAATCTTGTGGATGATTATTCAATCCCGGGGAAAAAAGTTTATCGCGTTTATATTGATGAAATGAAAAAAGTCGGCCAATACAAAAACGGTGAAATTACCAACGAAAATGAAGTTGCCATATTTGACCCGACGATAAATAACAATAGTTTGGGTTTAAATGATAACCTCGGATATATCAGGCCCGGTTTAAGGGGTGATTACAGCAGGGGGATTAAAGGCTATCGGTTAGATAACATTTATTCGGCGGTCGCATGTATCAAGACAAGTACAGATGCGGAAGGAAACGTTACAAAAGAATTGACTTTTGATTGCGACGAAGATATTACGGAAAACTATGTGATAACTTATGCAGATCATCCTGCGTGGTGGGACGATACGACAAAATCAAGGCAATTGTGGCGCAGTGCGTTGTTAAAACGGTCGCGTTTATCGAACGAATGCGGTGTTTTATATCCCCGTTCGGGCGGATTGGCCGGCAATATAACGGGGATTGTTCGGTATGATCCCAATTCGCGGTATGTATTGGATAATTCGCAACGTTTCGTCATTTCAATCCCCCATGAAATCACGGAGCCTTTGGATGCACGTGAAGGTGGTGACATGTCAGATTATTTATTTTGTATAACCCCTATTAAAAACATTATGCAAAATGCTGAAAAAGAAGCAGAACGCTATAATGCTCAGGTAGGCCTTGAAGAAACAACGACAGCTGAATAACGGCAAGGAGAAAACGATGAAAAAAGAATCAAAAATATCACAGCGCGGTGCCATTATGGTGGAGATTTTGGCGGTTTTGGCTTTAATCGGCGTTATGGGGCCGGTGTTGTTTCGCCAGGTATTAAACCGTAACCAAGAAATTTCCAACGTTAACATGGCATCGGAAATGCGCACGATAAAAGAGGCTATGTCCGCGATGATTGCCTCTGACGGCGCCGTATTGGGGGCTAAATGCGCTCCGTCGTCATCAAGCACTCAATTATGTTCCAGTCCGTCCGAGGGGGAATTAATTAATTCTTTAAGCAGCTTTTTGCCCGCAGGTATTGATGAAACGGGTATTATTGATTATTACAATGTTTATTTATACGGTTATCAAGCCGATTTCAGTTTGGCGGGGCAGCCCGATATACGAAATATGGTGTATGGTGTTATTGTGCCGAAAGAAGAAGGTTTGCCGACTTCCGGTTGGAATTTTAAGCGGGCATCGCGCGTCGCAAGCTTAATCGGGGCCGACGGCGGTGTTGTGAACCAGGATACTTCCGATTTTAACGGAACGAACGGAGGTTGGGTATTGCCGATGGGCGGTATTCCGACCATAAATTATGAAGCACCGGTTGTAACGACTGCATTTGATACGTTTAATGCCGATATCGGGACGGTAGCCCCGAACGCGGTTTCCGCACCGGAAGATTTGGCTTTTAAAAGATTGCATGCCTGGCAATATTTTTCGGTTGGCAGCGGTGCCGGAAAAAATGATTCGGCACGGTGTTTCCGTTATGAACGCATGATACCGGATGACGGCGGAGAACCGGTCGGCGATGTTATCTACAATGTCGGCAGTACCGCTGCCGGCGGTGAAGCATGTGATCCGTTGTTTTGGGTCGGAACAACGGGTACAACGGAAGATAATTCCGAATCCGGACAAGTTTATATCAAAAATAATTTATATGTCGGTCGAAATAATGCGGACAATACATCGGCGGTTTCCATCGAAACGGATTCGGGTGATACGGCTTCAAGCGAAGATGCTCGAAACAAAGATCGCAAAATCGTCGTTTATGATATTCAAGGCAATCCAAGCATTACAATCGATGCGACGGGTCGTATTGTGTCAAATAAAACGGTAGATGCCCAAGGCGGCGAAGCTGATGGGAAAAATTATCAAATTGATCCCGCATATACGTCTGTTATGAATGATATTCGCTTGGCGTCGCGCGGCGGTGCTCGTTTAAGCGATATTTTGCCGAATTATATTGCCAAAGGCATGTATTCATACAGCAACAGCAACGATACATCGAATCCTTATCGCATTACAGATGTGCCAAAACCGAATTGCCCTCAAGGCTATTTGGCGGCTGTTGTCGTTACGCCGCTTAAATGGGGCAGTATGAATATTAGTGAAATTTTGATTCCGGAAAGCACAGCGGATGTTTCTTTTGATTTAAATGCTCCCGTCGAAGGCGGAACGGTTTCGGGATCAATTTCAGTGAAAAATCTTCAAAGAAGTATGACTGATAACGCAACCGATCAACGGATTACGATTGAAAAAAATCGTGAAAATTTTTCGGTTGAAATTGAAAATAACACTGTTGATAACTCTGACGGAATAGGCGGCGATGAAGCAAACGGAACATGGACGATTAAAGCCGGCTATAAAAAAACGCCGACAAGCGCTTTTGACAGTACGGTCTCTTTAAACGAAGATGAAATTTCGTTTTTGGCACAGACGTATTGTGTATTTGATTCAAGCAAATTTGAAAACATACCCGAAAAAGACCGTACGGAAAATGATTAAAAGGAAATATTATGTTGAAATTGAAAATGTTTAAAAATTTATTGTTGATTTGTTTTTGCACTATGGGTTTGACGGCTTGTACATCGGCACCGCAAGGATCTTTTGATGATGTGTACGAGGCTGCCGCCGCAGGAGACAGAGAATATTTAATGGAACTTAAGGCCGAAGGTTTCCGTATGGATATGTCAAATACTGACGGAGATACGCCGTTATGTGTGGCGCTTAAAAATAAAGATAAAACGGCATATGATACTTTGCGTTCGGTCGGCGCTTCCAGAAATATCCGTTGCCGCGTTATTCAAACGGACGGGCAAACTTCTTCAATGCCGCCGGATTATGCCTATGGCGTAACTGAAACGGATTTGTTGTTATATTCGCCGGATCATAATCCGCCACAAAAACAATATCCCAAAACAACCAATAATTCCGTTGTTACCAGTACGATTTTGGGCGCTGCCGCCATTGCGGGCATTGTGTTGTTGGTTATTTGGTTATAATAAGCTTGATTTTTGCAAGGATGAAAATCCTTACGGATGAAGGTTGTTTTAAACACAATTTAATATGAAATCGAGTGTTTATATTGTCAAAAATATAGACATCTGATTTAAAAGAAAGGGTATTTTATGAAAAAAACACTTTTTACCGCGTTGATTTTGGCAATCTTTGTTTCATTTAACGTTAATGCCAAACAGGCCGTTATTCGCGAATTGCCCGAACCTGTTAAAACCGGAGGCAAACCGTTAATGGAAGTTATATCGGCGCGCAAAACGGACAGGTCTTTTTCAACCCGTTCATTGGATGTGCAAACGCTCAGCAATATTTTGTATGCGGCTTGGGGTATTTCTCATGATGGTAAACGGACAATCCCGACATCTCAAAATCAACAAAATTTATCGGTGTATGCCGTGATGGCAGACGGCATATGGAAATATAATGCGGAAGAAAATGCTTTGGAAATGATAGCCGATACGGATGCGCGCCCGTTATTTGAAACTCAAGATTTTGTTAAAGGTGCACCGCTGATTTTGGTTTATGTCGGCACGGATGCGAAAAATTCGCCGATGCATGCGGGGTCCGCCTATCAAAATGTCGGATTATATGCGGCTTCGTACGGGCTGAATAATGTCGTCAGAGGGTATTTTGACCGGGTTAAGGCGGCCGAAGCATTGGGATTGCAAAATGATGAACAGGTTATTATATCCCAAGTCGTCGGTTGGAAATTAAATGATTGAAAAACATAAAGATTCTTTCAAAAAAATGTTATCCTTTATTTATCGGGTATTAATTTTTGTTTTCTGTTTCGGAATAGGTTATTTTGCGGTAGATTCCATGAAACCGAAAATTGCCGTTTTATATATTGCGACGGGACGTTATATTATTTTTTGGGATGGATTTTATCAAAGTGCCGAAAAAAACTTTTTGCCGAATTATAAAAAACATTATTTTATTTTTACGGATGCCGAAACGCAAAAATTCGGTAAAAACGTCACACGCATTTATCGAAAACAACATGCGTGGCCGTATGATACGTTGGATCGTTTTGATTTGTTTGCAAGTATTGAAAATCAACTGAAAAAATACGATTATATTTATTTTTTAAATGCGAATGCCGAAGTGGTTTCCGTAGTCGGGGATGAAATTTTGCCCAGTGCCGAACAAGGGATTATGGCCGCTTGGCATCCCGGGTATTATTTGGAAAAAGACGTTGACACATATCCGTATGATCGCAATCCGAAATCTGTCGCTTATATCCCTTTCGGAAAGGGAAAATATTATGTGCAAGGCGGTTTTAACGGTGGCCGAACAAAGGATTATTTAAGATTGATTCATACCTTGAAAGAAAAAACGGCTTTGGATAAACAAAACGGCGTTATGGCACGTTGGCATGACGAATCACATTTGAATAAATATATTTTGGATAAAAATCCGTTGGTTATGCCGCCTAATTACATATGGGCGTGTTTTTCTTACGAGGTAGAAAAGATTTTTAAAGATAACATAAAAATCGTTATGCGATATAAACAAAGTCCCGAATGGGGAGGCACCGATTGGTTGCGTGGAAGAACAAACAAAAAATATAAGGAAATGACCAAAGAAAAAAAAGAAAAGTCATACTATGTACGAAGTAATTATTGGTCGGATTATTTAATTCCGGAAGAAGGTGATTATTATTGTCGCCGTAAATCTCCGGATGAATGCGGCAAAATTAAAAAAGATAAAAACGAATTGATTATGAATTGGGATAAATGGGGTGCGGAAAAATTTATTTTTGATAAAAAGGAAAAAATTTATAAATCTGTTGAAGATAAAGATATGTGATATTTTTTGTTGCATGTATAATTGATTTGATGATTCAACTTGCTCAGTCATATTTTTATAAAAAAATAAAGTGGATTTATCAAAAAATATCGGTGCATGTGATTATTTTCCGATATCATGATTATTTTCGTACTTGACAGGCAGGGGTAAATGTGGTTACCTTTAGGGAAAAATTCGGTTACCTTTATAAAAAAACGTAATTACCTTTATAAAAAAAACACGGTTGCTTTTAGGGAAAAATTCGTACAGGAGATTTATGCATGGCAAACATTACCCCCCCCACCACACACACACACGCGCGGAGATAAAAATAACACCTTTTCAAATACTTATAACAAACACTTGCAACATTGTGCCGGCATAAATAAAATCTTTAAAAAATATAAAATTAACGCCGCAAAAGCAGCATCTTGTTCAGGACGCTCCATGGTGGAAATGTTGGGCGTCTTGGCTCTCTTGGGTGTCTTGACCATCTCTTCTTTAATAACTTACCGATACACATTGGATAAACACAACGCAAATATCGCTTTGGATGAGGTTGCTCGCAGACAAGTCGTCTTAGACTCTCAAACGGTTGCGGGGCACAATTTAAATTTAGACGAATTCCCTCAAAATACACAAAACGGTTATCCCGTCTCTTTTAAAATACCTGACGATAATAAATCTTTTTACATCATCAGGTTGGAAAATATCCCAAAAGGCGTTTGTAATCACATCGTAACTTCAAATTTCCCGGCAATAATTCTCGTAAACGAAAAAATCATTTCCAATCAAAACAATTGTAAACAAAACAATATATTAGATTTTATATTCAATATTAACTCGGATTGGTGCAAATCAAAAAATGAACAAGGCGAATGTTGCGATGCAAACGGATTGTGTTGCCCGCCGGATAAACCTTTGATTGACAGCTCAGGTAAATGTACATCTTGCTATGGGGCTCAAACCATCAATGTCAAAGATTATGAATATACCTGCGACAGATGCTCGAACCGAGATTTGGTCAATAATACTTGGTGTTCTTTAGAATGCCCCGATGGCACTTATCGGACGATTTACGGCGGGTGTATTTCATGCGATACAGTCACCCAACAAACCGTTGAAGATACTCCCGAAAATATTGCTAAAATTTTGGCATGCCCGAATATGGTTTTGGGATATCAATACAGTACCTTAATTGCGACACATTGTGATTCTACGACACAAACTGCTACCGTCAAAGATTATGAATATACCTGCGACAGATGCTCCAATCGTGAATTGGTTGGCGATACATGCGTGTTAAAGTAAGTTTTTATTGAGATTTTTTTGTTTTTGATGAAGATTCGGGTAAATAAAGCGCGAAATATATATATTCCTTGTTTATGCTGTGACTTCTTCATTAAAAATATCTATTTTGTTTTGGATATTTGTTTTGTGCAGATGCGCGGTTTTAAATATAATAACGCTTGTGCATAAGTTTCTTTGTCTAAATCCCGATAACGCACATAGTTAAATTTTTTGCGCAATTCAGCATAGATGGTGTTGTAATGCTTATTTTCACATTTAGCGATTGCATGAACCGTATTTTTGTAGTTTTGTGCTTCTTTCTCAGAAATTGTGTTCGTAAAATGAGGGGTGCCGGCAATGGTCAGTGTTTGTTGCGGTTTATAGAATGAAATTATACAAACGGCGCATATAAAGGCAACGATAATTATAAACGTGGATAAGAACAAATAAAAAGCATTCAATGTAAAATTGTAATTGCGGATATTCAAATTTTGCGGCAGCGGAGTTTCCTGCGGTCGGTCTTCTTTGACGGGATTGACTTTTACGCGATCCAAAAAGTACATAACCTTGTTGACATTTTCGTTATCGGACATATTTTACCTTTCCTTAAACTTTAGTATATCATACGTTACATATTTTGATATGTCAACAAATTGTTATATAAAAAAGCCATGATTATGATGTTTTTCTGAGTTTATACATAAATTCGGATAATGCGTAAATTTCGGCTTCGCGCTTTTCTTCCGGCACATCAAGCACTTGATCATATAAAGCAAATGCCAAATTGACTTTGTCGGCCGGTTCCATAATGTAATTTTTTTTCTTCAGCCATTTTTCAAGAGCCGTAAATACGTCAATAAGCGAAGATTTATTGATATTGTGCGTTTTGTCCACGTCATTAAAATACATTTCGTCAAGGGAAGCGTCATAAATTTGGCAAAATTTAACCAAATTTCCCAAGCTTAAGCGGTTCCGCCCCGTTAAAATATAGTTCATGGCGGTTGTCGACATGCCTAATTTTGCGGCAGCTTCATTGAAACGGTCACCTTTTTCAAGGATAATCTTCCGCACGTAATCGCCATATTGCATATTTGTTTTCTCTTTTTTCATATGGTTAATCTACATCATTTTATATGATAAATCAATATAACAATTTTTTATAAGATTTATCTTGACTAATATAACATATTGTTGTATTTCTGTAAAGGGAAGATTACAATAGTATGCAAATATTCTTCCTTTTTGTACGAAATTTAACGATTTTATATGGCAAAGATATGACTGTGACTAAAATTTTCAGGGGGAAATAAGCATGTTAGGGAAGAAAAAAAAGATTCAACTTTCAAAGCAAATTAATTTTACAGAAGCTTGGGGCATTATCAAAGATGCTGCCCGTAACCGTAATCATGCCCATAATATTAAGGATGTCGAAAACAAAATCGCTCTTATTCAAGCCTATTTACTCAGAAATGGCGTTATTAAATGAGCAAATCAATCTTTAGTCAAATCGTTTCTACAGCCGTGTTTTGAAATCAACCTTCGCAAAGACGGCACGTCAATATCTACCCGATTTTGACGGGCGGCTTGCCCCAGTTGAATTAAAATATAACAAAATCCGTCGGCGGTCGGTTTTAATTTGTCAATCTCCATATACGGTGCTAACGTGTCCATGACGAAACGGTTATGGGAATCGGCTTGTTCGGCATGGTATCCGGATGTTTTAAGGCTTTTGACGGAATAAATAAGCAACGGGTTGCCCAAATTCAAGATTTTACCGTCTTTAACGGCGATTTGGTGAAAAAAGTCCGTATCTTCGGATGACGGATATTTATTGTTGTAACGAATGCCGTGTTTATTTAAAAAATCGCGACGTATCATTGTTGTCGGGTGCAAAACGGGTACGCGAATATAGCTGATAATTTTTGCGGTTTCGGGCGTTGCCGGACCGCCCATGCGCAAAATTTTATTTTCGCGCGTGATATAAGCGCTGCCCAAAACAGTTATATCCGGATGCGTGTCCAAATAACGCGTTTGGGCTTCCAAACGATATGGCAATGACAAATCATCGTCGTCCATGCGGGCGATATATTTGCCTTTTGCAAAATCCAATCCTTGGTTTAAACTGTCAACCAAACCTCTGTTGGTTTTGTTTTTCAGAATTTTTATTCGATTGTCTTTACGGGCATAAGCGTTTAAAACGGCATCGGTATTATCGGTTGAACCGTCATTGACAATGATAAATTCAAAATCTTTAAATGTTTGATTTAAAATGGAATCAATTGCTCCCGGCAAGTAATCGGCCCGGTTAAAAGTGGACATGATAACCGACACTTCGGGCGGATTTAAATTTTTGGGGTACGCGGTACAAAATTTGCCCGAAAAACAAATATAAAGTAAAGCAAAAAAATAAAAATACTTTTTCATGCCGGATGTGTTTTTATCAATATTATGATTGTACGTTACAACATAACGAATTATTGTTTATTATGCAACCGGAAAAATTCAAATGTACTCTTTGCTCTTGTAATTAAAAAAATACAACTTATTTTTTATAAATAGGGAGGGGTAAGTAAATGGATTTAACCAATATAAAATGGTATTTTTTAGCCGTTTTAGGGGTCTTTTTTTGGAGTTTTAACGTCATTGTGTCGCGTTATTTGACGGGTGTTTTATTTCCATGGCAAATTGCTTTTTTCAGATGGTTGATTGCCGCGTTGATTTTATTGCCGTTTACGTATAAGGACATTTGGGAACATCGGCGGATTTATTTAAAACATTGGAAATGGGTATTGGCATTATCGTTTTTCGGCATATCTTTGTCCAATACGTTTGTTTATATTGCCGGATATACCGTAACGGCGGTTGAAATGTCTCTTATACAAGTAACGGGACCGATTTTTTTAATTGTGTTTTCCCGTTTGGCCGGCATTATTACGATTTCAAATAAACAACGGTTCGGGCTGCTGTTATGCATGATCGGGGTTATAACGATTATATTGCACGGACGGTTTATGGATCTTGAAAAATTGCATCTTGAAATCGGCGATTTTTGGATGTTGATGACGGCCGTCACTTTTGGATATTACAGTTATTTGATGACGAAAAAACCGACGGAAGTCGGACAAATGTCATTGTTGTCTTTGACGGTTGTTTTGGGTACGATTATTTGTATCCCGCCGTTTATTTACGATACTGTTTTAAATCCGTTGACAAGTGAGAATGTCAATCTGACAACTTTCCTGATTATGATTTACATGGGGTTGTTTAATTCGGTGTTGGCATACCTGTGTTGGAACACGGCACTTGACAAACTTGACAGCATTAAAGTGGGGATGGTGTATTACTTGATGCCGGTATTCAGCACGATTGAAGCGTACTTTATTTTAAATGAAGAAATTTATACGGCGCAATTATGGGGCGGTATTTTGATTTTGATCGGAATTTTTCTGACCAATCAAAAAAAGCCTCGAAAACTTATTTTCGAAAGGCCTTAATGCCCATCTTACGTATATAATTTTTAATAAAATATTGTATTTTTAAATCTGAAAACTTATGTCTTGTGTTAAAAGGGGGGGGCATTACATGGCAAGAAAGCTTTTGTGGGTTTTGGGTTTGCTGATTTTGGCGGCGCTTATTTTTGTAGCCGTTCGCCAATATGAAATTTTGCATATGCATGAACACGCGGGTGAGCAGGCGGGCGGTAAAATACAAGTTTCGGTGCAAAATGTCGTGCCTCAAAATAAAACCATACAAAAATCGTATGTCGGTTATGTCAAACCCATTAACGAAGTGAATGTCATTTCCTATATCCCGGGTTTTGTTGAAGAGGTTTATGTAACCGGCGGTCAAGAAGTGTCAGTCGGCGAACCGCTTTTTAAATTACGCCAAGACCAATATAAAGCCGATTTGGATTTGGCGGCCGCCAAGGTGGAACAAGCGCAAGCTTCCTATGAAAATGCCAAATTATTTTATGATCGGATGAAAGAAGCGGGCCGGCGCGCCATTTCAAAAACGGATTTGGATAATGCAAAAACACAATTTTTATCGGCAAAAGCCGCGTTGGCGCAATCTAAAGCCAATTTGGAATTGGCTCAGGTCAATTATGATTACACGATGATTAATGCATCCATAGACGGCATCATCGGCAATGTTAAACCGACAATCGGCGATTATGTATCACCCGATGGCAATGCTTTAATCAGCATTATCGGGTTTAATCCGATACATGTTATTTTTTCGATTTCAAACAAAGAATATCTTACCGAAATAATCGGTACGACAGATAAGTTGTTGGACGGATGGACGGTCAAATTGAAACTGGCGGACGGTACGATTTACGGCAAGAACGGCCGGGTTAAATTCCTTAACAATGAAATATCCCCATCAACCAGTGCGCTTGGCGTTTATGTGGATTTTCCGAATGAAGACCGCGAATTGGTCGCAAATGCTTATGTCGAAGTTTTGCTTGAAAAAGAAGTCAAAGACGGCGTTTTTATTGCTCAGAATTTAGTTAATTTAGAACCCGACGGTGCTTATGTGTACGTGCTGGATGCCCAAAACAGAATTGAAAAAATTCCCGTTCAAGTCGGTATCAGTGTCGGTAATGAATATTGGATTAAAGACGGGTTAAAGCCGGGGCAACGTTTGATAACGGATAAAGTCAGTACGCAAATGGTCGGAAAACCGGCTGTCATTAAAGGGATGGGCGCATGATTTCATCGGAATTTTTTATTCGGCATCCTCGTTTTTCCGGCGTTATCGCTTGCGTTTTGGTATTGTTGGGGTTAATGGCCATTGTGGTTTTGCCCGTTTCCCAATATCCGCAAATTACGCCGCCGCAAATTATTGTGTCCGCTACTTATCCCGGTGCCGGTGCAGATGTTTTGAAAGACACCGTTGCCGTCGTAATTGAAAATGAATTGAACGGGGTGGAAGGGATGCTGTATATGTCTTCCACTTCAAATGACAGCGGCGAATATAAGCTGACCATTACGTTTAATATCGGTGTTGACCCCGATATTGCCCAAGTCAAAGTTGAAAATCGTTTGCAACAAATTACATCCTTTTTGCCGCCGATAGTAACCGAAGAGGGGTTGTCCGTCAGCACTCAATCCGCCGATATTTTGGGCATGTTGGTATTGCGCTCCGAAAACGGCACTTATGATGATTTGTATTTAAGCAATTATGCGTATACGAACATCATCAATCCGTTGGAACGTGTCGAAGGAATCAGCCAAGCGCAAGTTTACGGGCCGCAATACAGTATTCGCGTGTGGTTAAATCCCGTTAAAATGGCTTCAATGAATTTAGTCAGTGATGATATTGTCAAAGCCATTGAATCTCAAAATATTCAAGCTGCCGTCGGCAGTATCGGATCGGCTCCCAGCGCGAAAAATACCAATACGGTTTTAACATTAAGTGCCAAAGGGTTATTAAATACCGTTAAAGATTTTGAAGAAATTATCGTCGTAACCGATTCGTCCGGCGGGACGGTGCGATTGAAAGATATTGCCACCATTGAAATGGGAGCCGATAATTACGGTATTACGGCTTCATTTGATAATGCGCCCGCCGTTGCCATCGGCATGAGTCAGACGCCTTCTTCCAATTCGCTTCAAACAATGAAAAACGTCAAAAAATTAATGGCCGAATTGCAAAACACTTTTCCGCCCGATATGCAAATAGAGGTTGCCTATGATTCCACTCAATTTGTCCGCGCGTCGATTCAAAGCATTTTGTCAACTTTGGCAATTACGTTTTGCCTTGTTATCGGCGTGGTGTTTTTGTTCTTGCAAAATTGGCGTGCAACGTTAATTCCGACCATAACTATTCCCGTATCGTTGATTGCAACGTTCGCAGTGATTTATGTGCTTGGATTTGACATTAATATTTTAACGTTATTCGCGTTGATTTTGGCTATCGGTTTGGTTGTGGACGATGCCATTATTGTTGTCGAACGTGTTCAATATTTGATGAAATATAAAAACATGAATTCGACGGATGCCGCCGTACAGGCAATGAAAGATATCGGTGGGGCGATTGTGGCGACGACTTTGGTGCTGTTGTCCATTTTTATCCCCGTAGGGTTGATGGCCGGCATTACGGGAAAAATATATCAACAATTTGCCGTGACAATCGCGACGGCGGTTGTGTTTTCCGCCATTAACGCCTTAACGCTCAGCCCGGCTTTGTGCGCCATATTTTTGCGTAAAAAATCAACACTGGAAAATGAAAAACAAGGCTTTTTCTTCCGTTTTAACGAGGCGGTGGATTTTACACGAAATAAGTATTTGAAAGGCGTCGGTTTTTTGGCAGGCAGGCTTTTGTTGACTTTGGCTTTTGTGGGGGCAACATGCCTTTTAATTGCTTTTATGTTTTATAAAACACCGACATCTTTTATTCCTCAGGAAGACGAAGGCGTTATTTTCGGCAATTTGCAGTTGCCCGAAACGGCCAGTATAAACCAAACGAATGCCATGTTAAATGAAATGGGCAAAGGTATTATGAAAATGCCGGGCGTTGAATTTTATATCAGTATCGCAGGCGCTTCTTTGCTTGGCAGCGGCGGCGAAAATATCGGTATGGCGGTCATCGGTTTACAAAATTGGTCAAAACGGACCGCCAAATCCTTGTCATTGGAATCAATAATGGATAAATTGCGCATCTTGTATGCGGACAATCCGATTGCAAGCGTGAATTTTTATGCTTTGCCGTCCATTCCGGGAGTCGGCAGCGCGGACGGGTTGTCTTTTCAACTGAATGCCGTCAATCCCACAATTACAAGTGAGGTATTGGCGCAAACGGTTGACGTATTTTTGGAAAAAATGAATAAAATGTCCGAATTTGCCTATGCCTTTACAACTTTTACGGCGGGTACACCACATGTATTTTTAGATATTAACCGTGTTAAATTGGAATCTTTGAAAGTTCCCGTATCGTCTTTTTTTACAGCTTTGCAAAACAATTTGGGATCGCGTTACGTGAACAACATTACATTGGAAGGGCAGGTTAACAAAGTTATTGTCCAGGCAGATTTTAATTACCGCAAAAGTTTGGAAGACGTAGAAAACATGTACATTCGTTCGGATACCGGGAAAATGGTTCAGGTCAAAGAGTTTGCCGATATGCGTACGGTTATGATGCCGAAAACCGTTTACCGCTATAATCAATATTTAAGCGCAGCCGTTACGGCTCAGACGGCAACAGGTGTCAGTACGGGCGAAGCGATTAAAACGCTTAAAAACATGGTGTCGAAATTGGGCAAAGATTATGCCATTGCTTGGACGGGGCTTACTTTGCAAGAGGTCGAAACGTCCGGTTTGGCGTTTATCCTGATCGGATTGGCTTTAATTTTCAGCTATTTGTTTTTGGTTGCGTTATACGAAAGCTGGCTTGTCGCTTTTTCGGTTATTTTATCAAGTATTTTTGCCGTTTTGGGCGCTTTGGTCGGTTTGATGTTGCTGGGTTTGCCGCTCAGCATTTATGCTCAGTTGGGGCTTGTGCTACTAATCGGTTTAGCCAGCAAAAACGCCATTTTGATTGTCGAATTTATTTTGGATTTCAGAAAATCGGGGCAATCCGTTTTACAAGCGGCCGTAAACGGTGCGTCGGAACGTTACCGCGCGGTTGTGATGACGGCTTTGACGTTTATTTTGGGCGTCATGCCGATGGTATTTGATAAAGGTGCCGGGGCGGCTGCTCAAAATTCAATGGGGACGGCCGTATTTTTCGGCATGATTTTTGCAACAACCGTCGGTATTTTATTCGTGCCGGGGATTTTTGCCTTGTTTGATACGCTTGTCGTTAAATTTTTCGGGGCAGGCAGAGATGAAAATAAAAAAATAACACCTGAAACAAAACAACTGAACGCACGTATTCATCAACCCGTTAAATCGGTATCCGTCAAAAAGCAAAAATTTCGTAAAAACAAAGGGGATAAAAATGAATAAAAAACATTATATTTTTATCATTGCCTTACTTATCGGAGTTGGCGCCGTTAATTCTTGTACGGTTGGTCCCGATTACGAACGCCCGCAGTTTTTCGAAGATGCCCAAATTGAAAAATCATTGGATTTGAAACCCGTTACGGTAAAATCCGCCGCCGCATTTTCGCCGCTTGATTTTGAAGATGTCACTTTAAACGAACTGATGTATCAAGCTTTGAATGAAAGCCCGACGATCAGACAGGCTTTGATACGGTTGCGCCAAGGGCGTCAATCGCTTAAAATTGCAGAGGTACAAGGGTTGCCGATGTTTGATGCATCGGGTAAATATGATTATGCAAACGAAAGTCGCAATATGGATACATTGTTGCGCGACGATTATTATCAAATCGGATTGGATATGTCTTGGGAAATTGATATTTTCGGGGGCACTCGTCGCCGTGCCGAAGCAGCCAAAGCCGATATGCGCGGTGCTTTGGAAAATCTTAAAAATGTGCATGTGTCAATGACGGCAGATGTGGCAACGGCTTACATAAATTTGCGTACCGCCGAACAATTATTGGAAAACGCCAAAAACAACTTGAAAATCCAACAAGATATTTATCAAACCGTTTTGGCGAAATACAAAGCGGGTTTGACCGATGAAATCACATCCGATCAAGCCAAATACCTTGTCGAAACGACACGCATGAGTATCCCGCAACTTGAATATCAACGGACGGCCGCGCAAAATGCATTAGCGTTATTGTTAGGAAAATTGCCCGGAACATTAAATGACAAGTTGAATAAAGAAAAGAAAAATTTAGTTCAAAAAACGTTCAAATATAATGTTGCAACTTTATATGAATTGCCCGCCGACGTTATCCGTACGCGTCCCGACGTGCGCAGCGCGGAAGAACAATTAATCGCCCAAAATGCCGAAGTCGGTGCCGCAATTGCCGATATGTTTCCGAAAGTCAGCCTTTCGGGTTTGCTCGGATTCCAATCGTTGCATTCAAATAATTTATTGAACCATAAAAGTTATACATACGGATATATTCCGGAAGTCAGTGTTCCGATTTTTCATTTCGGCGCTCTGAAAAATAATGTTGAGTTGCAAAAAAGCTTAAAAGAAGAGTATTTAATTACCTATGAACAAACGCTTTTAAAGGCAGCTTCGGAAATCAATAATGCGATGATTGCGCTTCAGAAAGAACTTGAACGCAACAAAGCGGCCAAAACGGCCTATCAAAAAATGAGTACGGTTTCAAAGTTAAATTGGGATAAATATCAAAAAGGGTTGATTGATTATTCGGATGTGTTGGATGCGGAACAACGCCGCTTGACGGCTCAAACGCAAATGGTCAATTCAAACAGCGCGCTTTATCAAGACATTGTGACATTTTATAAATCCATCGGTGGTCCGTTTAATCCGATTACGCAATCCGCCGCTCTCAACAATGAAACATACAAAAAATAATCAAGACTGTCATTATACATAAAAAAAGAACACCCGCCGAGAGTGTTCTTTAAATTGGTAGGCGACTACGGATTCGAACCGCAGACCCTCTCGGTGTAAACGAGATGCTCTAACCAGCTGAGCTAGTCGCCCATCGCAAAAACAAGGGTCGGTTACAACACTTGTTTTTATTCTTCCCTTCGAAAGATTTTGCTATTGTATTTGATTTAATTTCATATGTCAACATAATTTTGTGTCGTTTTTATAATTTAATATCTTTATATGGGGATTCATCCGTAAATAACGGCCGAATTCGGTTTTCAAATAATTGTTTTTCTTGAATCGTTAACGGTTCGATTTCGTTTGGTGTCGCTTCGTTTGCAGAACGTACGGAACCGTTTTGTTTCAACGTATCCATAAAATGAAACCAATAAATCCCGTCAACGATTTTTAAATCAAGCCCGTTTTGGCATTTCATAAATTCAAACGGACCTTTTTGATAAAAATTCTTTAAATATCTTTTTTTTATGATATGACTGTCATATCCGCCGTTCAACGGAACGGGGCGGTATTTAACTAACCTGTCATGCAATACGAAAGTGTTATATCCTTTAAATCCCCATCTGATTTTATCATTTTTGGCGGCTTGTGCTCGAACTTTATTTATTAAATTTTCCAAACGATTTTTTATGTATACTTGATCGGCATCGATTTTGACGACAAAATCATTATCATCTATTTTATCCCAACCGAATTGAGTGTATGCGGCTAAAGAATTTTTATGGGAATAATTCGTGCTATAACGTTTGTCATGCGAAGGTATCACGGCATAAGGATAAGCATAAACGGAACAATTTTTTCGTTGATTACACCATGATGTCATAACTTCAATGGATCCGTCATCGGGTTCTTTTGAATAGATCATAACTATTTTATCAAAAATACCGTCAATACTGTTTAGACAAGCTTTTAAGGTCGGAATTTCATTTTTAACCCGAATAAAGGCAGTTACATTGACATGTTTTTTTTGTTGAGCGGCAAAGCCATATCCGATTGTAAAACAAAACAAGAATAATAAAACATATGATACGGTAAAACGGAACATGGTTATAAAATCCTTTAAATATAAAAAAAGAGATGGTATATCTATACCATCTCTTTTAAAAGAATGTCAAACAAACTTATTTGTTGACAGCATCTTTCAAACCTTTACCGGCACGGAATTTCGGTTGTTTTGAAGCCGGAATTTTAATTGTTGCGCCTGTGCGCGGGTTGCGACCTGTAGAAGCCGGGCGTTTCGTTACGGCAAAGGTACCAAAATTAATAACGCGGACATCATCGCCTTTTTTCAATGCAGCGGCAATGACTTCAAGAACTGCATCCAAAGCTTTTGTTGTATCTGTTTTTGTCAATCCGGCTTTTTTTGAAGCAGCATCAATTAATTCTTGTTTGTTCATGAGTAATACTCCTTTATAATATATATTAAAATGTAAGCGTTGCCTTACAGGTATCAGTCTAGCACCCCTTTTTACGCGATGTCAACAATCTTTTTTTAAAAAAATGCCGAAAAAGTGCAGTTTTTTGCGATTTTTTTTGCAAATTTACAACCAAAAGTTGTTCTTTTGCGGGGAATATGCTAAAAAAAGTGAAAATCCTACCGAATCAATGTTTTAAGTTGAATATTTGTTTTGAAATTTTTGTTGAAGTTTGAATTAACTTTTTGTATAAATTTTTTTCTTTGGTTGTTCTTTAAATTGTTTTGATGCCGTATATGTATAACGGCTTTATGAAATTATTTATTATTTCGGAAATTAAAAAAACGACAAATTCAAAATCTGTTTTGATCTGCTTTATGAATTATGATTAAAAAAATACGAATGATTTGATTTTATGCCTCCCCTTGAAAATCAAGGGGAGAACTTTACTGTTTCAATTAATTGGCACTGATGCCGATTTCGGCTGCCGGTTCGGTCACTGCCGTTACATTCAACAACGATTCTTCAAGCGGCAAGGGTGATAACGGTTTTGTCAGCGCATGCAACAACACTTCTTCGGCACCGGAGACACAAACGATTTCCATCCCTTTTTTGACATTTTCGGGGATTTCTTCCAAATCCTTTTCGTTTTCGGCCGGTATCAAGACTTTTTTGATGCCCGCGCGCAGTGCCGCCAACAATTTTTCTTTTAAGCCCCCGATGGGCAAGACACGGCCGCGCAACGTGATTTCGCCCGTCATCGCGATGTCTTTATGTACCGGAATGCCGGTCAAAGCCGATACCAATGACGTCATCATCGCAATACCTGCCGACGGTCCGTCTTTTGGGGTTGCGCCTTCGGGCACATGTACGTGAATGTCATGCTTTTCAAAAACAGCGGCAGGGATACCGAATAAATTATGCCGCGACCGAATGTAAGAATGTGCGGCCTCAACGGATTCTTTCATCACATCGCCCAATTGACCCGTTAACGTGATTTTGCCTTTGCCGGGCATTGTAACGGCTTCAATGGATAAAATATCGCCACCCACTTCGGTCCACGCAAGCCCCGTTGTCGTGCCGACTTGGTCTTCCAATTCCGCAACGCCGTAATGATATTTTTTAATACCGGCATATTTGCGCAAATTTTCCTCAGTCACAACAACTTTGTCTTTTTTATCAACTTGCAATTCTTTAACGACTTTACGGGCGATGTTGGCAATTTCCCTTTCCAAATTACGCACGCCCGATTCACGCGTGTAATGGCGGATAAGAGCCATTATTGCCCCATCGGTAATTTCCAATTCTTCCGCTTTTAATCCCGTTAATTTCAATTGCTTGCCGATTAAATGCCGCTTTGCAATTTGTACCTTTTCATCTTCGGTATAACCCGATAATTGGATGATTTCCATACGGTCGAGCAAAGGCCTTGGCATATGTAACGTGTTGGCCGTCGTGATAAACATCACGTTGGACAAATCATAGTCGACTTCCAAGTAATGATCATTAAAGGTAGCATTTTGTTCGGGATCCAATACCTCTAACAATGCAGATGACGGATCACCGCGGTAATCGTTGCCCAATTTGTCAATTTCATCCAATAAAAACAACGGATTAATCGATTTTGCCTTTTTCATGCCTTGAATAATTTTCCCCGGCATGGAACCGATATAGGTACGCCGATGCCCGCGGATTTCGGCTTCATCGCGCATGCCACCCAATGAGGTCCGCACAAAATGCCGTCCCGTCGCACGAGCAATGGATTGGCCGAGCGAGGTTTTGCCGACTCCCGGAGGACCGACAAGGCATAAGATGGAACCTTTAACCGAACCGGTACGTAATTGGACGGCCAAAAATTCCAAAATACGTTCTTTGACCTTTTCCAATCCGTAATGGTCTTCGTCCAAAATCTTTTTGGCTTCCATCAAATCGTTTTTTAATGTTTTTTTCGTCCGCCACGGCAATGAAAGCAACCAATCCAAATAGTTGCGAATAACGCCGGCTTCCGCCGATGACGGACCCATTGTTTGCAACTTTTTAAGTTCGCCGAGCGCTTTTTCTTTCACATCTTTGGGGAAACCCGCTTTTTTGATTTTAGCTTCCAATTCGGCCATTTCGCCGCCGTCTTCGGAATCGCCCAATTCTTTTTGAATGGCTTTCATTTGCTCATTCAAATAGTATTCGCGCTGACTTTTTTCCATTTGGCGCTTGACACGTTTACGGATTTTGCGTTCGACATTTAACACGCCGATTTCTTTTTCCATTTCGGCGAACAAAGTTTCCAAACGCCCCGCCAATGAATTGATTTCAAGCAGTTTTTGTTTTTGTTCCAATTTTAATGCCAAATGTGTCGCGATGATATCGGCCAATTTTTCGGGATCTTTGATTTGAGATACCGCAACCAAAACTTCGGGGCCGATACGTTTGTTTAATCGCACATAATTTTCAAATTGGTCGGTAACCGAACGGGTTAAAATTTCTATTTCATCGGGCCTGTCATTTTTTTCGTTCAGGATTTGAGCATGCGCTTCAAAAAACGACGTGCTTTGCGTCCAATCCAAAACTTTTGCACGGGCGATACCTTCTACCAAAATTTTAACTGTTCCGTCGGGCAACTTCAACATCTGCAAAATATTGGCAAGTGTGCCGATTTTGTATAAATCCCCCGTATAGGGCGTGTCGATTAAAGAATCCGTTTGTGCAATCAATAAAACCTGTTTATTGTTTGCAACAGCTTCGTTAAGGGCTGCAATGGATTTATCGCGTCCGACGAATAACGGTACGACAACATGCGGATAAACGACGATATCGCGCAGTGGTAAAACAGGATAAATTCCGTCAGTAATTTTTTCTGATGTCATGTGTTTTCTCTTTATTTAAAATTTACGTACATGCATATATAGGTATTCATCCGGCCTTTCGCAAGAGAAAAAATCCATACATAAGGCTTTATTCTTCACTAACAGGCCTTATTTTTTTCATCTTTGTCATACACAAACAACGGTTCTTTTGTTTCTTCAACGGTTTTATCGTTAACAATAACTTTTTTAAGCCCTTCTGTTGCCGGTAAATTATACATCGTGTCAAGCAACAAATTTTCCATGATGGAACGTAATCCCCGTGCACCCGTTTTACGTTTTAAAGCTTTTGCGGCAATGGCTTTTAACGCGTCATCGGTGAAATCCAATTCGACGTCTTCCATTTTGAACAACGATTGATATTGTTTCACCAAAGCATTTTTCGGTTGTGTCAGAATTTGAATAAGGGCATCTTCATCCAAATCGTCCAAAGTCGCAACCAACGGCAAACGTCCGATAAATTCGGGGATAAGCCCGTATTTCAACAAATCGTCCGGTTCCAGTTTCGATAACAATTCGCCCGTTTTTGCGTTTTTCTTTTTCACTTCGGCACCGAACCCGACCGAATAAGAAGCAACGCGCCGTTCAACGACTTTTTCAAGCCCCGCAAAAGCGCCCGAACAAATGAACAAGATATTCGACGTATCCACCTTAATATATTCTTGGTTGGGGTGTTTACGACCTCCTTGCGGGGGCAATGAAGCAATTGTGCCTTCCATTAATTTCAAAAGGGCTTGTTGAACACCTTCGCCCGATACGTCGCGCGTAATGGACGGCCCGTCGTTTTTACGGGAAATTTTATCGATTTCATCAATGTAAATAATTCCGCGTTCGGCTTTTTTCACATCATAGTTGGCGGCTTGCAACAATTTCAATACGACGTTTTCAACATCTTCGCCGACATAGCCCGCTTCGGTCAGCGTTGTCGCATCGGCAATGGCAAACGGCACATTTAAAACTTTTGCCATCGTTCGGGCCAACAAGGTTTTGCCCGAACCCGTCGGTCCGATTAATAAAATGTTTGATTTATCGATTTCGACTTCATTGTTTTGATCTTTTGAATTTAAACGTTTGTAGTGGTTATAAACGGCTACGGACAAAACTTTTTTCGCATTGTCCTGGCCGATGACGTAATCATCCAATACTTTGCGGATTTCGGCGGGTTTTTGCAGCTTTAATTCGTCTTCGGGCTTTGTTTGTTCGGCATTGTTCGCAGTTTTGGCGGCACTGTTTTTTTCTTCACCCCTTATAATATTGGCGCACAATTCAATGCATTCGTCACAAATAAAAACCGTTTCTTGGCCTCCGTCGGGTGTCGGTACCGATTTGCCGGCGATAAGTTTGCGGACTTCATTTTGCGTTTTATTGCAAAATGAACATACAAGTGTGTCTGAATCTTTTTTATTTGCCATTTTTCCCCTCTTAAAAGTCTTTCCCTTTAAAAATTATCCGTAATCCGATTTTGTTCCAATTTCGTATTTTTGTGCACTACCCCTTGTCAAAACAAATTTTTTATAATTCGCTGTTTATTTTTTTTCGGTTTCGTCGGTCGGTTTTTTTGTAATAACCGCATCAATCAATCCGAATTTTAATGCTTCCTCCGCCGTCATAAAATTATCACGTTCCATGGCGGCTTCGATTACCGATAATTTTTGCCCGGTTTGTTCAACGTAAATATTGTTCAAACGGCGCTTAATGGACAAAATTTCCTTGACATGGATTTCCATATCGGTTGCTTGGCCGCGGAATCCGCCGGACGGTTGATGTATCATAACCCGCGCGTTGGGTAAGGCGAAACGCCGCCCCTTTTCCCCGCAAGTCAGTAACAAAGACCCCATAGAGGCAGCTTGCCCCATGACGACGGTTGATACGGGACATTTGATGTAATTCATTGTATCCAAGATTGCCAAACCCGATGTGACAACGCCGCCGGGCGAATTAATGTAAAAAGAAATTTCTTTATCCGGATTTTCGGCTTCCAAAAACAGCAGTTGAGCGCAAATAAGGCTGGCAACATCGTCATTGACTTCACCCGTTAAAAAGACGATGCGTTCTTTTAAAAGGCGCGAATAAATGTCATAAGCGCGTTCGCCGCGTCCCGTTTGTTCGACAACGGTCGGAACCAAAGTGCCCATATATGGATTCATTTCAACTGTGCTCATGATTTACCTCATCTTTCGTTTTTATTATTTGCCTGCATAATATGTTGTTTTACAACCGTTTTTGCCCCATCAGCATATATTTAAAGCCAAGGCAAGCGTGAAAGGTTCCCTTCGTAAAGTTTGCCCGTTCACGCTTGTCAGATAAGCCTTAACCTTATTTTTTATCCGGATTATAAGCGTACAATTCTTCAACCGTAACGCCTTGTTCGTCAATTTTGACTTCACCCAAGATAAAATCAACCACTTTTTCTTCAAACAACGGTGCGCGGATGGCGTCGAGTGCTTTCGGATTTTTTTGGTAGTATTCGAAAACGACTTTTTCTTGGCCGGGATATCTGCGCGCTTCACGCATTACGGCGTTTGTAATGTCTTCTTGAGACAACGTGATTTTGTTTTCGTTGGCGATTTCGGCCAATAACAAACCCAAACGGACACGGCGTTCGGCAATATCACGATATTCTTTTTTAAGTTCGTCTTCGGATTTTGATTTTTCTTCTTCATCCAATTGATTGTTTTTCTTGGCTTCTTCAAATTGTTTCCAAATGGCGTCGAATTCCATGTCAACCATGCCTTGGGGGACCGCAAAGTCGTGTGTGGCGGCCAAAGCGTCCAACAAAGCGCGTTTGGCGTGCATGCGTGAAACGTTTGCATATTCTTTGCCCAATTCTTCTTTGACCATTTCTTCAAGTTTAGCCATTGATTCCAAACCTAAAGATTTTGCAAAATCGTCGTTGAGTTCGGGTTTGACAACTTTGCGCAATTCTTTGATTTTTGTTTTGAACAATGCTTTTTTGCCGGCCAAATCTTTGGCGTGATAATCGGCAGGGAAAGTAACGTTGACATCCACATCGGAACCGATTTCTTTGCCCGTCAATTGGTCTTCAAAGCCCGGAATAAATGTGTTTGAACCCAAATCCAAGTAATAATCTTTGCCCGAACCGCCTTTAAATTCTTCGCCGTCAACGGAACCGACAAAGTCAATAACGATGATATCCCCCGTTTTCGTCGGGCGTTTTTCATCCGAAACTTCCGTTTTGCGTTTGGACATTTGCAATTTTTCCAAAGCTTTTGCGATTTCTTCCGCGGTAACTTCGGCCTTTAATTTTTTGACAACCAATTTTTTCAAATCCGTCGGCACGACTTTCGGCAAAGCTTCGACTTCAACGGACAATTCGATGTCTTTGCCGTCTTCGAATTTTGTAATTTCAACTTTCGGACGCAAAGCGGGGCGAATGTCTTTATCTTTGAATAAAGCGTCAACGCGTTCTTGAACAATGGTGTCCAAAACTTCGCCTTTGACGGCATTTTCATATTTTGATTTAATCAACGATAGCGGTGCTTGACCGGGGCGGAAACCTTGTATTTTTGCATCTTTGGCGATTTCGCGCAATTTTTCGTCGATTTTATCCGCAAAATCTTTTGCGGGAATATTGATTGTAAAAGAGTGTGCCAATTCATTTTTGTTTGTCATATTTATTCCTTCATATTTTATTAGCAAAGAAGCGGTTATTTTCTCCCAAAATAACGCCCTTTGTTAAATTTGGTGCGAGCGAGAGGACTTGAACCTCCACGCCTCACGGCAACGGCTTCTAAGACCGTCGTGTCTGCCATTTCACCACGCTCGCACGGGTTTGGTTTAACTTGACACTCTATTTAGCATACTTTTTTGCAAAAAGAAAGTATTTTTGTATAAAAAAGTAAAAAACAAAAGCCATTGAAGCCTTAAAAACTTTTGTCACGTATCTTGCCGAAGGTTCGTTTGTAATTTCTTTTGAGTTCGGCAAAAATTGTGTTGATTCGATATTTTTTATTGTCACGGCGGATACGAATATCAAAAAAAAGTATTTTGTAAACTTTTTTTATCCGTTGACAAAAATCAAGTGATGACATATAATAAAAACAATCAGATTTATTGAAAGGAATATAAAATGAAACCGCAAGAAACAAAAGTAAAAGATGCTGTTGCCAATCAATGCCAAGTATCCGAAGGCCGCTGTTGCGTCCGCGTTTTTGATTTAAATCATGCGGAAGGGCGCGCTTTGTATGCCATAGACCGCATGATGGCGGCTCAAAAAATTTCCGATGCGTCCGAAAAGGGGAAAAAAGAAGCGGAAATTATGAAGGATTATAAACATCATTTAAAGGAGATTTTAAATTTGGACAACCGCGATTGCGAAGCGTTGACGGTTTATGCTTTGACGAAAGGTCAAGAACGCATGTTGATTCCCGTTTTTGAACGGATGGGGGATGGAATCGTTAATATGCGATTTGATTTGCCCGCCTGCGATTTGACAAAAAAAGACCCTATGGCCGTCGATTTGCCGCAATATAAAGCGGGTGAAAAAAGTTCGGGCAATACGTTGTTACAGCTGTTTGCTTATTACGGCAAATTGAATACATTGCCGTCTTTGGGCGTTTCCGAACAAGCGGTTGAACAAATGAAAACAATCGAACCGACCCAACGGACGAATGATAAGCAACAACCCGTTTTTATCAGAAGAATCGGAAAAGGGTTTTCTTATTAAAGATTAAAAGTGTTTTAAACGGCGTTCAAATAAAAAGACGCCGTTTTTCATATGTGCCTTGTAAAATAAATGAAAATCTGCTACACTGCGCGACATTATTGAAACACGGATTTGATTTTTACGGTTTTATATCTGAAAATCATAATCTTATATGATAAAGGATTGTACATGACAACATCATTGACACCCGTTATTGAAAAACGGCGTACTTTTGCCATTATTTCCCACCCGGATGCGGGAAAAACGACTCTGACCGAAAAATTGTTGTTGTTCGGGGGTGCCATCAATTTGGCGGGGGCCGTTAAAGCCAAAGGCGAACGCCGCCGTGCGACTTCCGATTGGATGAAAGTTGAACAAGAACGCGGAATTTCCGTTGCATCATCCGTCATGACATTTGATTACAAAGGGTGTACGTTTAATTTATTGGATACGCCGGGACACGAAGACTTTTCCGAAGATACTTACCGCGTGTTGACGGCTGTCGATTCCGCCGTGATGGTCATAGATTGCGCGAAAGGGATTGAAGAGCAAACCAAAAAATTGTTTGAAGTATGCCGCTTGCGCGATATTCCGATTGTCACGTTTATCAATAAGCTTGACCGCGAAGGGCAAGACCCGTTGGCTTTATTGGAAGAAATCGAAAAAACATTGGCACTTGACGTAACGCCTGCCGTTTGGCCGATTGGGATGGGACGCGATTTCAAAGGGTGTTTTGATTTATTGCATGACCGATTGAATTTAATGGAAAAAAATGCCGATAAAGCGGCTTTGCCAAAGGAAGGTAAAACCATTAACGGCATTGATGATAAAACATTGGATGCGGTTTTGCCCGACCATGCGGTGGCTTTGCGCGAAGGGGTGGAAATGGTGCGCGCTTTATGCCCCGAATTTAATCGGACAAGTTATTTGGAAGGGCATATGACGCCCGTATTTTTCGGTTCGGCCGTCAACAATTTCGGTGTACGCGAATTGTTGGACGCGTTGGTTGAATTTGCACCATGCCCGCGGCCGCAAGAAACCGTCAGCCGTGAAATTAACCCCGATGAAGAAAAAGTCAGCGGCTTTGTGTTTAAAATTCAAGCGAACATGGATCCGAAACATCGCGACCGCATTGCGTTTATGCGCTTATGTTCGGGGCATTTTAAACGCGGCATGAAATTGTTGCATTCGCGTTCACAAAAACAAATGATTTTGCATAATCCCGTGATGTTTTTGGCGCAAGACCGCGAATTGGCCGAAGATGCTTATGCGGGGGATATTATCGGCGTGCCCAATCACGGAGGTTTACGAATAGGGGATTCGTTTACCGAAGGGGAAAACTTGCAATTTAAAGGAATCCCTTGTTTCGCGCCTGAACTTTTGAAAAAGGTGCGCCCGAAAGACCCGCTTAAAGCTAAACATTTGGCCAAGGCTTTGGAACAAATCGCCGAAGAAGGCGGAGCAAGTGTTTTTAAACCCGTGCAAGGGGCGGATTGGATTGTCGGCGTGGTTGGGGCTTTGCAATTTGAAGTGCTTGCCGACCGTATTCGGACGGAATATGATATTCCCGTTATTTTCGAACCTACGACATATTTTACCGCACGTTGGGTTAAAGGCGAATTGTCCGATGTGAAAAAATTTGAAGATATGAACAAGGCCAATATCGCTCATGATCATGACGGTGCCGTCGTGTTTTTAACGCGCAACGCTTGGCATTTGAACAAGGCCGAAGAAGATTTTCCGAAAATTAAGTTGATGAAAACGCGCGAACAATATTAAACGTTTCATTTAAAAAATCGTAATTAAAATCATTTCGTCAACGTTGAATTAATTCGGCGTTGGCATTTTTAAATCATTTACACTAAAGTAACATTAAATTTTAATTTTTTCGTTTTTTTCTTTTGAATGTAAAAATTTTATTATAAATCAATCGTGTATAAAAAATGGGGAAGGGGGATAATTTTTTGTTGAAAAAAGCATTAAAAAAAGATATGCTTTTTTGTAATAAGGTTTAACAGCCTTTATTTAAATTATTAAGGAGAAAAACTATGACTAAAATTGAACAAGGTCGTTCAATGGTCGAAATGCTCGGCGTTTTGGCTATTATCGGTGTTCTTTCTATCGGCGGCATTGCGGGATACAATATGGCGATGAACCGGTATAAAGCAAATGAAATTTTGGATATGGCATCAAAATTGTCCGTTGCCGCGAAAGCTGCCCGTTCAACGGCTAACAATGATGATGTATGGCAAGATGCCATGTTATCTGTTGCTGAAGAATTTGAAGCGGATAACTCTGGTCTTTTTGGTAATCATGCTATATTTATGGATGGTCCCTATGAATCCACGTATATGGTACAGGATGACGGTCGCGTTGACGTATTTGTGATCGGGAATCAACCGGCTTTAAGAAATGCCATAGATTCCGTTGCGGGGGCATCAGGTGTTTCATCTGGACAAACTGCGGCAATAAAAGGGGAATAATAAACATATCAAGATTTTATTTTTTATCTCTTAAGGCTGTCATTTTACAAAAAGTGGCAGCCTTATTATTTTTTTATTGATGGTCGTTGAGAGTGATTTCGTTTAATAAATCGGATATATTTATCGATAAATTTTCGATTTTGAATGTTTTTAGGCGGGCTGTTTTACCCAACATCAATATAATATCGTTTTTTTTGACCTTAAATGTTTCGGCTAAAAAATCAATCAAAGCGTCGTTTGCTTTGCCGTCAACGGCACGGGCACGCAAGGCGATTTTCACATGTGTATTGTTCCATAAGCCTTCAAATCCTTCGCGTTTTGCCCCGGGACATGCCCGCACGTTTAAAATAAGCGTTCGTTCGTTTAATGTGTAAAATGCCATTCAATACTTTCATTCCATATTTAAAACGGTAAAAATACATCCGATTCCGATTTTAAATTGCTGTATCGGCCGTATGTCCCCGTTACATGTGATAAGAAATTTCGCCGCATGAATTGCACATCGGACATTTGACATCCCATTCGGTTGTAGCATGGTTACAATTACGACACATCCAAATTGGTGTACGGTCAGCGTATTCGGCCTTTTCTTCCCACTCTTTGGCGGCTTCTTCATGATGCCATCCGTTACGTTCAATGGTCGCCATCATCATCGCCATTTGATAGGTAAGGGCATAAGAATTCAAGGCGACTTGTAAAGTTTCTTTGGCCACGCCCCATAAATTGTTGTCAATGGCAATGTCCACAACGGCCAATAACGATAATTTGGCATTTGCATTTTTGGCGACGAATTTTTCGACAGCTTTCATCTGACCCGTACGATTTTCTTTTTGTATCAAAGCCTTAAAAGCCAAATATGTGTCCCAGCACGGCATCAGGTTCCAAGATTTTTTCAAAATATCCGTTGCCTTTTTCGGATTTTCCCCCGCATAGGCAACAGCGATAATCGGATTGTCCGGTGCCCAATTAAACGCTTCGGATAAACGGCCGAGCTTATATAAAATGCAAGCTTTTTTGGAAATGTATTCAGCTTTGCCCATTGTTTTTTTAACATTTAAAAGTTCCAATGTAACCAATGCGCCGTCCCAATCATCTTGCATCAGCTGCAATTCCAATTGTTCCTGCAATAACCACAACACGTTCGGATATTTGGACAAACCCGTTTCCAACAGTTGGGATTGTTCGGCAACGTCGCCTTTGTTTTTGGCTTCCATATAAAGGCCGCGAATACCGGCAAGTTCGGTGGATTTATTGGTTTTTAACTGTTCGAAAACGGCGGCCCGCGGCGCGAACAAAGCATCAAATAAAAGTTGTTCGGTCGATCCTTTCGAAAATAACGCCTTACGTTTGGCCAAAACTGCTTTGGCTTCCACATCGTTCCCGTCCAAAACGGTTGTTAACGCTTTTGTCAATGCGTTTTCCTTTTTGATAAACGTTTTTTTCATGCGCCGCGTTCGATAGCCGGCAAACCATTTAAACGGTTTTTTCAATAAATGAATAAGGTAAAAAAACAAAATCAAAATGACAACCAACAATGCAATCGAAAACGAAAATTCATATCCCATTGTTGTAACGGAAAGGTTATAAGAATCATTCATGATTAAAAAACCAATCAAAACAACGCCCGCAATAATTAAAAAAAGTCTGATCATGTTATTCTCCTTTGGCGTAAGATAAAATCAAAGCATCCAACGCTGTTTTGGCTTCGACAAAATTATTGGTTTTTTGTGTGAATTCGGTAAACATCGGACGAATATTGTCGGGCAATTTCGAAAGTGTTTCCAATGTTAACGTCATGTTTTTCGCGATGAATGCATTGTGTGCCTTGTCCAATAAATTCGGTACCGTATCGCCCATCGGATTCAAATTGCGTACCTTAACCAACGAAACAAAAACCTTTTTTAAACGGTACTTCCATCGCGCATCATTTTCTTTATAATAACGGATAAGTGCTTCCTTTTTTGATTTTAAAAATAAGTTTTTAAGTTCGTTTCGCACATTTGTTGTCGCAAAACAAAAATAAGAGATGTCTTTAATCGCATCTTGGGCCGCTTTGGATTGATTATCGGACATAATCAGCTTTCTTAAATTGTCGCTGCAAGGTTCGCCCGATAAAAAGTTATCCCGTAATTCCAAAGCATCCGCAACCGTAAAATGAATCTTTGACGATGCCGCATGGGGCGCATCGGCGTTTTGCGCGTTCAGTTTGGTTTTCGCATCAAAAAATATGCGCTCGGTTTCTTGAACATTTGGAACGGCGTTAATTTCGATATCCATTTTGCTTTGGAAAGTTTCGTTAAGGGGGGGGACGACAATGTCGGCATGGTCTTGCGGCGGCAAAATAATCGGAGCTGTTGTTTCGGAAGGCAATTCTTGCGCAGTGTCGGTTTCGGCAACCGAATGTTCATTCGGCGAAGCGGTGATATCGGCTTGAACGCCGGCAGGAACATTCGCCATATTGTCTGTATCGGCCGTTGTTTTCGACGGCTTTGCGGTGGGGGTTTTTGATTCGGTATCAATTATATCGGGTTTAATCGGGATGACTTTGGTCGGCCGCGGCGCAACAAACGTTGTTTGGGAACGGTTTGTTTTCGCGCGTAAATTGTCTTGATGTGCTTTAAGGTTATAATAAATGCCATACGCCAACAAACCCACTGCCGATACGACGATTAATCGAAAAGCCCATTTTGTGCGTGCGCTTTTTTTTGCTTTTGTTTCGTTAGTTTGAATATCGGTGGTTTGATTGGATTGTTCTTGAATTTTTTTTTCTTTGTTTGCCATAATTTGCATGCTCCCGTTTAATATGGTGAAATTATAAAAGCAAAATCCGATGAAATCAAGTATAATTTTGTTTTTTAACAGTTTTATTTGATGTCGCATTTATAAGTGTTTTGCTTGTTGTCCGACGGATTGACATATTAAACGTGTGTGGTATAATTTATCTTAAAAGGACAAAAATATGTTGGATTTTCCTAAAGAAATCATTGCCGAAGATTTTATTTTGCGTGCGGTGTTGCATAAATATTATGTGCCTAAGTTGGTAACGCTTGTGTCAAAAAATGTCAAAGAATTCAAATATATACCGATGACGTCGACTTTGACGACACCGGATCGTGCCAATACGTATATCGAATATCATAAAGAAGCGTGGAAAAAAGGCAACGGCTATTATTATTTTATTTTTGATTATAATAATAAGTTGTTGGGATATGTCGGTCTTAAAATAAGATATGGCAACAAAACGGCGGAAGCCGCTTATTTTTTGGATAAAAATCAAACCGGCAAGGGATTGGTTTCAAAAGCTTTATTATTATTGGAAGAAAAGTTTTTTTCTTTCGGCGGGCACAGGTTGGAAATTTATGCCAACGTTAAAAACAAAAAATCCGTTGCGCTGGCTGAACGTTTGAATTATCGGCGCGACGGTACTTTGCGTCAAGCTGAGTTTGTCGATGGCGAATTTTGTGACGTTGCCGTTTTTTCCAAATTAAACGGCGATGATTAAAAATGTTTCGATATGATTGCGGATGATAAAGAATGTGCCGCCGAAACATTAGCATATTATCAAAAAAAACAGTACGACAAGTCGCGTTTGTTTTATCTTGAACCCCTTCCGAATCCCGTAAGAGTTGTTTTAAAGGCGTTCGCATTCCCGATTGTTTTTACCACTTTGCCATTTTGGTCCAACAAAGTTTCCGTGCAAACTTTACCGTTTTTGCCGAAATTATAAATTGTCGTGTTTCCGTCCGTACGGATGACACGCACTTCCGAACGATTACCTTTCGCATCAAAATGAATGCCCACATGATTATCGGTTTTGTCAATATAGGTAGCAACTCTTAATGGCGACGGCATGGCAAAAATGTCCGTTTTGGGCATACCCCCTTTGAAAGAGGCAGCATAATTTCCGTCCTTATAAAGGGTTAACGTACTTTCTTGCGGGTTTGCACGTTCATAATCAACTTGGTGCGTCAATTTGCCTTTATCGTTAAAATGCGAAATGCAAACGCATTGACTGTCGGCATAAAAGGTCGTTTTTGAACCGTTTTTATGGAAAAACGTGCGGGTTTCGGATACATTATCCCTTTCAATTTTATCGGGTTTGGTTTTTAAAAAATCTTTTGATGAAGCCATCGGTTTGGATAAGTTGTTATAGCGCGGTTGGCCGATACTTGAAAAAACGGGGGCGCTCTTTTGCGTCTTTGCGGCGGTGGAAGCCGATACCCCCTTAAACATGAAAGCATCGGTATTTTGATTATTTTGTCCGGCTTCGGCATTAATGGCGGTTGCCGTCAAAACGGCAGCCGTGCCCAAAGATTTTAAAGCATTTTTTAATTTTGACATATCGGCCTCCTGTTTATAAATGATATTATACGATGAAATTTATCTTTGGTCAAGAATTTCTTATATTTTTAACGGCGATATCGAAAAGCCATGATTTCTTTTATTTTGTAAGGCTCAATTATGATTAGTATATGATAATTTTCAAAAATAATACTTAAAAGCGGTAGACTCAAAGTAATCATCTTTTTATGCTTCTATTTATTGATAGGAGCATTTTTTATGATTCAAAAACAAATTGGGAAAAGAATAAGAGAAATTAGATTATCTAAAAAGTTATCACAAGAAGATTGTGCATTAAACTGTAATTTAAATAGAACTTATTTTGGAAGTGTTGAAAGAGGAGAACGCAATATTTCCATAATCAATTTGAACAAAATATGCTTATCACTCAACGTTTCATTAAAAGAATTTTTTGATTCAAATATTTTTAAGAGGTGATAAACTATGGGAAGTTTTACGCCGTACGAAGATCCCGCCGTTACCGTTCTGATTATGGTCGTGGGCGAAACGGCACGTGCCAAAAACTTTTCGCTTTACGGATATGAAAAGGAAACAAATCCGCTTTTGGCCAAACAAGACGTGATTTCCTTTAACAATACGACTTCTTGCGGCACGGCAACGGCCGTATCGGTGCCGTGTATGTTTTCGAACCAATCGCGCAAAACTTTTGAAGTGGCGGATGCGCCGTATGAAGAAAACCTGCTTGATGTTTTGAAAACGGGCGGTTATGATATTTTATGGTTGGAAAATGATGACGGATGTAAAGGTGTTTGCGCCCGAGTGCCGACCGAAAACATGGTTCAAAAAAATAACCCCGAATTTTGTGACGGTACGTACTGCCATGATGAAGCGTTGTTGGAAGGGCTGGAAGAACGTTTGAAAAACATCAAAAAAGACACGGTTATTGTCTTGCATACAATGGGCAGTCACGGGCCGACTTATTATAAACGATATCCGAATACCTTTAAAAAGTTCACGCCGACGTGCGATACGGCGGATATTCAAAATTGTTCGCAGGAAGCCATTGTCAACACTTATGACAATACGATTTTATACACGGATTTCATTGTTTCGTCGGCCATTGACGCTTTGAAAAAATTCCCGCATTATGAGGCCGGATTGCTGTATGTGTCCGACCACGGAGAATCTTTGGGTGAAAATAATATCTATTTGCACGGTTTGCCGTTTCAATTCGCACCGGCCGAACAAACACAGGTGCCGATGATATTGTGGATGTCCGAAACAATGAAAAAATATGATCATGTGGATTATGATTGTCTGCGCCGGGAATCTCAAGATAAGGCCTATACACATGATAATTTATTCCATTCGTTGCTCGGTTTGTTGGAAATTAAAACCAAATTATACGATCGCGAATATGATTTATTCAAAAACTGCAGAACAAAAGAACTGCCGTTTTAAAAAATCAGTAATTGTTTTTGATTTATGCCGGACAATTGATTTTTGTCCGGCTTAATTTATAAAAAATCCGTTTTGTGCGAATTTATTGAAATGGTCGTCTGTTGATTCATATCGGAGTGTAAGGAATCGGTGATATAAAATGTACTTATCCGGATGTACTACTTGTATAAATGTCGTTTATGACTTATTTGAAAATGAGATTAATTTTTTAAGGAGGCATTTATGACACAAGCAACTTCAAAACATCCCCATTTGACAAAACAAACGCAAAAATTCGTAGACGATCTGGCTAATCAAAACGCCGCCCCGCTTTATTCTTTATCGTATGAAGCCGCCAGAAAAGTTTTATTAAATGCGCAATCGCAAAAGCCTTTGCCAAAAGATTTGGCGTGTGATATTGAAGATGTACAACTGCCGGTCGGACCGACGGGATCGGTAGGTGTACGGATTTTTCGTCCCAAGGGAAACACTCAAAAATTGCCTATTTTGATTTATTATCACGGCGGCGGTTGGGTTATGGGAGATAAAAAAACACATGACCGTTTGGTACGCGAATTGACTGTCGGAGCAAATGTCATGACCTTTTTCGTTGTTTATACGCCGTCGCCCGAAGCGCAATTCCCGGTTCCCGTTGAGCAAGGATATGCCGCTCTTGAATATATCCATAAAAATGCCGATAAATTTAACGGCGATGCCGATAAAATTGTTACATGCGGAGATTCCGTCGGCGGTAACATGACGGCTGTAACGGCTATTATGGCAAAAGTGCGACAAGGGCCTTCTGTTTTAAAGCAAATTTTACTTTATCCCGTGACAAGCGCTCAAATGAATACGTCGTCATATGAGTTATTTGCCGACGGCCCATGGTTGACAAAAAAGGCAATGGAATACTTTTGGGATGCTTATGCACCGGATAAAAACAGCAGAAATGATATTTTGGCTTCGCCCCTTTTGGCATCCGAAGAACAACTGAGCGGATTGCCGGCAACATTTTTAATTACCGATGAAAATGACGTTTTGCGCGATGAAGGCGAAGAATACGCAAATAAATTAATGCGTGCCGGCAATCAAATTGTCAGTGTTCGATATAATGGAACACATCATGATTTTATGATGTTAAATGCTTTATCCGACACATGCCCGGCAAAAGCGGCCGTACATCAAACGATAGAAATGATAAAACAGGCGGTTGATGCTTCATAAAATAACATTGCCGAATAAAGATATTTTTACGTCGTTAGTTTTTTTATTGCAAAAGGTGGTATGCAAAAATTGAAACGTAAAATGTGATTCGCATTGTATTCATTTTTTTTAGGAATTTTATTTATACACATAGGCATGTATGTTTAAAATCTTTTTAAAACCATTTGGTGCAACGAAATAATTTAACAATTTCAAGTTGTAATAAAATAATTGGAAAAAATAAAAAAAAGATATTGCAACACTCAATTTATGGTTGTATAAAGGAAGCCTAGGAGAACTAGGGGGGACGCCATGGTAATTTATTAAAAAAAGTTTATGCTTCGCTTAATATTTTACCATGGTTTTATTTTTTTTCGTTTCTTTTTTTACCTTTTCCCAACTCGTGCAGGTACCGTTTTTTGCGATTCGTTTCTTTCGGACTTTTTATTCCGTTATCTTTCGTTTTTGCGGCTGAAATTTAATTAATTACATAAAATTATATGGTTATTTTGATAACGAAGCGAAACTTTTAAAAAATTTTAATGCAAAAATTTGCTTTTTGCCTTTTTAAAATGAACGTTTTGGAAACGGATTCGTCTTAAAAAAATACATATGTATGATTTTTTGTATCGGCGAAAAATTTTTTTCGTTTACTAACTTATTCATAAATCAGGAAAATTAAAAAAAGTTAGTTTTAGATGAAAAAAATACTTGTTTAATACAATTTAAAGTTGTATAAAGATAAATGTCCATGGACAATAGGGGGACGCCATGGTAATTTATTAAAAGGAATTGAAATTTCGATTAATATTTTACCATGGTTTTTAATTCTCTTAATTGGTCTACTCCTCAAAAACTGTCATAAAGTCCTGAAACCCGCCTGCCGTATTTGCGGCAGGTCAATTATTTTATTCGGATAAAGTCTCCTCGTTTCAGGAACACTTAAATGTTTGACCAATAAAATAGGGGTATTCAAAGTAATATCCGGATAGTGAACTTGCATTTGTTTAAGACCTGTTTTCACGTCAGGTGTATGAGCATCAAAACCTTTTGTTTCTAACGCTTGCTTGAGCGGTAAATAATATACCCCGGTCACATAAACCATTTCTGCCCATTGTTCTTTCGGGCAATCTTTATAAACTAAAAATCCCTTATGAATAAACCCTTCGTTTAATCTGAGAGTAGATGTTTTTTCTCCGTTTAAAAGAGCTGCCCACCGCCGTTCAACCAAATGAAGCCATTGTTGTTTAGGCGATAAGGCATGTTCAATGAAGCCTTTAATAATCTCAGCTGTTTGGGTTGGTGTTTGATTGTCGTTATTGATAATAAAATCAGAGTACGGAGGGTTTTGATGGCCTGCTTGATACATTTCGCGGATACGGTTAAAAGAAGAAAGTGGCAGTATTGTTGATAAATCGGCTTTTGTTTTTCATTATGATGATTTGAAAAACAAAATAGCGTGGACTTTTACCTTTTCCTTACTTGCACTAACATATGTATAAGTATATACAGCGCCTGTTTTAAATTGAACTACAATGTAATCATCCCCAATTTTATAGTTCAAACTCCCTGAATCACCATTTGTATTCATATATCTTTCCATTTCGCATTCCCTTATATATGATATTTTTTCTTTCTAAGTTCAAAGGCAAGCTCTCCACCTTCTAAAATATCACATATACAGAGCAATATAAAGGGGAAAGTGAAAAAAAAACCGCAAACGGTTCATCTGTATAATATAAAAGAGGCTTCTGCAAGCAGTTCAAAGACTACCATAAAAGAACAAGGAACCTCTATGAATAATATAACACAAAGCAATACAGCTGTCAATAATGTTAATCAGAATGAAGAAATGTATCGTCAAGATGCGGTTAAGCCGAAAGGGGCTTATATGCAAAATCTTGACCGCAACGGTGTGATTTACCTTTTTGAAAAATCCGATGCTTCAACCTTTATGCACGAAACCGCGCATTTCTTTTTTAAAGAGCTGCAAAAGTTCGGGACGGAACGAAGCAAAGCCATGTTGCGGAAAGTCAACGAATGGGCGGATTCGGAGTTTGAACAACGCTTTAAAACCAAAGCGGAAGGCGGCGGAATTGTGGTTGTTGATAAACTCGGCAACATTGTTTATGTGATCACGACAATAGGGCCGAATGCTAATCACGGTACTGCCGGTTTTATCCCGATCGTAAAAGATGGAAACATCAGCTTATCATGGGAAAATTATTCGATAAGCTTTTTCAGATTTTATTATGCACAAGGAGAAATTTAATGATAACTTATTATGAATTATTAAAAGATGGAACAATCGGACTTTCGACACCAAATGAAAAAATTGCACAATCTCTGGGATTAACTTTGACAACCAATAAAAAAATTATCTACGGACATGACGGCCGTCGTTATTTTAAAGGAGAAGAACCCGCAGTGCCTGAAGCGTCGTATGCCGAAAAACGGGCGGCGGAATATCCCCCGCTTCAAGAACAACTGGATATGCAATATTGGGATGCAATCAACGGTACGACCGTTTGGCAAGATACAATCGCCGATATTAAAGCGAAGTATCCGAAACCTGAAAGAGCGGGTGACTGATGTGCAGGCAAGCAACGGTGCTTGTGATGTTAAAGGCGCAACGAGGGAAAGGCGGTTTGAGTGCTGGTCAAATCAAGTTGACGGAAGCGCAAATAGCGGATTACAAAGAGCAGAACGAAAGGCATCAGCAAGACATGTCGAAAATGGAGGATCGGATGACGAATCTTGAGAAGAAATTTGACGTCCTTGATAAAAAGGTCGATGCGGTAGACGGAAAAATCGATCGAGTTTTGCAAGCATTGGCAACGGAAAGAACATTTATTACGGCGTTAAAATCGGTATTGAACAATAAAGTTTTTTTGTATTTGCTGATTACGATTTTGTGTGCCGCGTTCGGTGTATCGGTCGGGGAGGTCGGAACGTTTTTGTTCCGATAGGTGTTGACAAATGTTTTCATTTGTTTTATAATGAATACATATGAAAGGAAAATAACATGCAAACACAAATTGTAAATGCCAGAATCGACAGCCGATTAAAAAAAGAAGTGGACGGTATTCTTGCCCAAATCGGATTGACCGGTCCGGAAGCTATCCGTTTATTTTATGCGCAAGTTCGCAATCATCGTGGTATTCCGTTTCGTCTGACTGTGGAAGAAACGCCGAATGTTCAAACGCGTCAGGCGATTCAAAACGCTTTGGAAGGGAAGGTGAAAACGGTTGGTTCTTTGGATGACTTTAGAAAGATGTATGAGACGTTATAATGAAAGAATTACGCCAAGAAAGTTCTTTTTTGAAATATCTGAAAGTCATTAAAAAACGTAAATATACTATTGAAAAAATGGAAACGGTGTTGTCTTTTTTATTGCAAGGTGCCATATTGCCCGGCAAATATAAAGATCATGCTTTGTCCGGTTCATTCAAAGGATGCCGGGAATATCACATTGAAGACAATTGGTTGTTAATTTATATTTTAACGGAAGAGGCCGTTATTTTGGTAGCAACCGGAACACATGACGATTTGTTTAAATAAATATTGTGGAATTAATCTCAACGGCGCCTTTTGGGCGTCTTTTTTTTTAATATATATTGTTGAAAGGAATAAGTATGAGTGGATTATGTTGCTGATCGGAGGGGTGTTGGGGTGGTTGGCAATACGGCGGCATTAAGCAGCTGTTTTTAATTTGGAAATAGTTCATTTATGAGGGCTGACAGATATTTCTAATATAAAAATCCGTAATTGAAACAAAGAAAAGAAAGGAAGGAAAAACTATGCGAAAAACAATTAAAACAACTGGTCTTTTTATCGATATTGCTTGAAAGCCGGAACAAAGTGGTGCTGAAGAACAACGCAAGGAAAAAGGATGCCGCCGTGCGTCATCGGTATTTGACACAGCAAAAGGAAAAACGCCATGGGTAAAGAAATCGAATTAAGTGACGAAGAACGTCAACCGGTTGAATGTTGGACACGTGTGATGGGGTATTTTCGGCCGGTCAGTCATTTTAACGAGGGCAAAAAGAGCGAGTTTGCGAATCGCAAATGGTTCATCGAAGAGCAGATAAAAGAGCCCTCAAAATTTTCGGACATGAAACGGACACGAGAATGGCAAAATTAGTCATAAAAAGGCAAAAAAAAGCAAATAATTTTTTCTAAAAAATAATCAAAAAACCGCAGAAAACTGCGGTTAAAATGGTCGGATTGTCCCCCTCTAAATCCGAAAAATGATACCCGTTTTAACAGCCTCCAAAAATATCTCACTCAACCCTTTATTTTACAAGCCGTTTGAGAACTTTTACCATACCCAAGCGGTCGCACTTTCCCATCCACGCTGATAGGGTTGACTATGAGGTGCGTAATGACAAGTCAAACCATCAAAACTCCGGTTTTATTTTAATTATAAAGAGCAAAACATATTTTACATAATAGTTAAAGATGAAACAAAAACTAACAACACCAATCCCCGTCAAAAAGGCTTAAAAAAAGCTTGGAAAAGACATAAAAGAAGCACGCCTGCGCCGGCGTATTCCTGTGGCACTTATGGCTGAACGTTTTGGCATTTCACGTGTTACTCTTAAATCTATTGAAGATGGAAAACCAACTGTGTCAATGGGGCTTTATGCCATCGTTCTCTATGTTTTAGGAATGTTCGACCGATTAAAAGATGTTGCCGATATTGCTTTTGATGCTGTTGGGCAGGCCTTGAGCAGTGAGAAACTTCCCAAGCGTATTGTCTTAAAAAAAGAATAAGAAATGGCTGAAATTCTAACGTATGTATATATCAATCTGGATGGTAAAGATATGCCGGCTTAAAAGTTTAAGAGTGGCAGTTAACTAAAACTCTCGGCAAATCTATTATCTTACTTAAACGATTTGACCGTGAGGGAAATCTACAACAGAATGTTGATGAAACAAGTAGTGCAACCTCTGTTGACTTGGCTCTTTCTGTGGCAGATTACTTTGGCTTGTCCAAACCGGAGGCTGATAAAATTCTCAAACAGCAAATAATAGCAGTTTCCGAATGGAAAGATATCGCTCAACATTTAGTCATTAGCAATGCTGAAATTTCCCGCATGAATGCCACTTTCAGAAAAATTTCAACCAAATAAAAGGATTGTGCATAAATGACAGAGAATAATCAGGTTGACATTAATTTAGAAAATAAAAAAACAGATGATATTTACAAGACTATACTTAAAAAGGCTTATCGTATATCTAAGGCGCAAATTGCCGCAAAAGAGGTAACGGATACTATTAAAAACTATGAAAGAGAAAAAGCAATTATTTTGATTGCTCAATATATTAATAAGTATAAAAATATTTTAATTTTTCTCTCTAAATTTACCGGACGCTACATTATTTATGAACCAAATTTTTACGATAATAAATCCGACGACATTATTATATGTGATTTGAAATACGTAAGAAATGTTATTTATGCAGACGAAATAAAAATGCCTGACTTGAATATACCCTTGAGAAAGCATTAAAAAAATTAAACTTAGTTCCTTAAATAAGTTTGGAGTTTCTCTTTTGAGGCATAAATGAATCTGCAGTTGTTCGGAAATTCCGGACAACTGCTGCCGACAGCTAAGATTATAATATACATACTACATCTGGAACTAACGCACCAAACGAAACCAATAAAGCTAAAAATGAACTCGGCTTGTGTATTTTACTTTAGACATAATTTCTGTTAACGCCTTCGGCTTTTCACAAAATTTTAGAATTATTTCTACTCACTTACTGGTACAGTTACTGTGTTACTTACAACACTTCCAGCTGAGTACTGTAGATCAAATTATTTGAAAAAGTCAATTTCCCAGTCAACTTTAAATACTTTGCCATCTTTCAATACCGATTCATGCACGGCATAATACTTAGCATACTTGGTTACCTCTGATACGATCAAACAATTCTTTCCAATAATTACTGCAGTCGTTATTTTTTAACGTTTGTCATATATTGCCCCCCTTTTTCTGTGTATTCTTTATGAACTGATGTTGCCAAATCCAAAATTGGGTTCTTTGTTTAGATTTTACACGATATCCTATGGCAATAACCATATCTAAATTGTAGTAATTGGTAGGTTTTGTGGAAAAATCAAAATTTCCGAATTTTATCATAACTTTTTGTTCTTCCAACTCTTTTTCTTTAAAAATATTAAGAATATGTTCATTAATAGTAGACTTGCTTCTATTAAAATCTGATGTCATTGCTTCTTTTATAATCTGCATAATGTCTAACATTAAACCATTTAACCACGGATAACGCTGCCGGGGTATAAAATTAAAAATCGTAGCCGACTTTGCGCCATCTCCTGAGCGGATAGCCGTTTTCAAGCACATAACCATCTCCCCGCCGATACGTCATAAGAAAACATCGCGCTCTTTCATTTCCGACATTTGCCATATGTACGAGAAATTAAAGCTCTTTGCGATAAATTCATCAATCTGTGATACATCGTATGTGTCGTACGCCTTGGCAAGTTGGTTTAAGAAATTTTATTGAAGCTTGAAATTATTCATTTTAATATCCTTTTGTCTGGCTTAATTTTACCGAACCAAAAAATAAAATGCAAACCTTCTTATTTTCGTAATGACAATTTATGGCATTGATTTGCAAAAACAAATGACTGCCAATTTTTGTCATAAGATGTATTGACATTCTAAAAAGGAATCGAGTATAATACGACCGCTATATGTAAAAATGGAGCTGAACTATGTATAAGAAAAGTGAGCTTTTAAATGATCTAGCCTTGTGGATGCAAGGTTCTGATGAAGGCGTGTCCCTCAATGACATCATGAAAAAATATGATGTATCGCTCCGGACAGCCGTCCGCATGAAAGATGCTATTGCGCAAAAATATCCTCAAATTCAAGAAATTGCCGGCAGATACAATAAAAAATTATGGAAATTGCCTAAAAATACTGCAAAAGACACCGTTAGTTTTTCACTTGCAGAGTTTCACGCCTTACAAACAGCCACTAAGCTGATGCAAAAAAACAACATGATGGATGCCAGCCACTTAGACAGCGTGCTGTATAAAGTAAAATCACTCGTCGGAAATGAAGCTGTCACAATGCTCGAACCGGATGCTGAAGCTCTTTTAGAGGCAGAGGGTTATGCTCTTCGTCCGGGACCAAGGATAAAGATAAAAAAAGAATTTATGAAAAAATTAAGACTTGGAGTGATTGCCTGTAAAACACTGCTTATGAAATACCAGTCAAAATCCGAGGAAAAAAATTATATAGTTGATCCTTATGGATTTTTGTACGGAAATAAACATTATTTAATTGCCTGGGATCATTGCAAAAGAAAGATATGCACTTTTGACTTAAACAAAATTAAAAGTTTAGAAATTGATGTAAACTATTTCATCAAGGATCCCAATTTTTCGCTTCAGAAATTTGCCGAGCAATCATTCGGCGTGTATCAAGAGGCGCCATTTGATGTGGAATGGTTGTTTGATAAAGAAGTTGCGGATGCGGCGGCGCAATATGTATTTCATCCGACACAAACTACGAGAAGAAATCGCAACGGAACTTTAACCGTAAACTTCCGGGCCGGCGGTGCACGTGAAATGGACTGGCACCTCTACACTTGGGGTAACCATGTAAAAGTCATCAAACCGGAAGATTTTGATGAGAGAAAAGGATGGAGAGATCAATGACAAAAAATAGTGAAACTATTAAGAGAATCAAAATGGGATCATCAATATTTAAATCAGAACTAATTGTATCGATGGCTATACTCTCCAATGTAAAGGACATTTTGATTAGTTGGTAGCTTGAAGAATTTGGATAGGAGCAATATGAATGAAAAAAAATGGATTATTTAATGAAGCAACTAGAGTTCAAATGCCAGCTTTGGTCCACTTGACGCGTATTGGATATAACTATTACGGGAAAATAACAGAAGATATGGCCGGCGTAGATTATGATCCAGATACAAATGTATTAATAAAAGTTTTTAAAGAACAATTCACAAGGCTTAATCCAACACATTCTGGTAATGTAGAAGAGGTATTAAGAAATATAAAACAAGAACTTGACAATGATGATCTAGGAAAAAGTTTTTATAAAAGATTAGTTAATGTGTCACCTGTTCGTCTAATCGACTTTGAAAGACCAGAAAATAATGTTTTTCATTGTACTGCTGAATTTACCTGTAAAAAAGATGAAGATGAGTTCAGACCAGATATTACATTGTTTGTAAATGGGTTACCTTTAGTTTTTATTGAAGTTAAAAAAACAAACAATCCAGGAGGAATGCTTGCAGAAAGCAAAAGAATGAACGACATACGATTTCCGAACAAAAAATTTCGTCGTTTTTTAAATATTACCCAATTTATGATTTTTTCAAATAATATGGAATATGATACTGAAGGAGGAATAGTACCAATACAAGGAGCTTTTTATTGTACCACAGCTCGAAAATCAGCTCCATTCAATTGTTTTAGAGAGGAAAATCCATCAAATTTTTCAATTGCTCCTTATAATAGAGATTACACATATAAAGATATTAATCCTGTAGTAGAGCACAAAATTTTATCTGACTTTAATGTACAGGTTATACATACATCCCCAGAGTACCAGACGAATCTTGATATATATACTCCAACAAATCGTATTATGACATCAATGTGTAGTCCTGAAAGATTATTATATATTATCAAATATGGAATAGCTTATTTACACATGGAGCGAGAAGTCGATGGTAAAATAGAAGTAACAGACCAAAAACATATAATGAGGTATCAGCAACTTTTTGCATCGTTAGCAATAAAAGATAAATTGGCCGCAGGTGTTAAATCTGGAGTAATTTGGCACACTCAAGGCAGTGGAAAGACTGCTTTATCATACTATCTCTCAGGAATTTTGACTGATTTTCTTGCGCAAGATCAAAAAGTAGCAAAATTTTATTTTATAGTGGATAGACTTGATTTGCTTGAACAAGCATCGCAAGAATTTGAAGCACGCGGTCTTAAAGTTAAAACCGCAAGCACTCGGGAAGAATTAATGTCTCAGTTTCGTCAAAATCAAGCAATGGAAGGTGTAACGGGACAACGCGAAATTACAGTCGTTAATATTCAACGATTTGCTGAAGATAAAACCAAAATTGCTCTACCAAATTATGCAACAAATTTGCAACGAATTTTTATTATTGACGAAGCGCACAGAGGCTATAATCCTAAAGGATGTTTTTTGGCTCATTTATTTGATGCTGATCCAAATTCTATCAAAATAGCATTAACTGGTACTCCTTTATTAAAAGATGAGCGTTCTTCGTGGAAGGTATTTGGTGAATATTTACATACCTATTATTACGATAAATCAATCCAAGATGGATATACCTTAAAAATTATTCGAGAAGATATTGAAACTTCGTATAAAGAAAAACTTTCGGAGATATATGAAAACTTAAATACGCTTGTTCAAAAAAAAGAAATTAGAAAAAGCAATATTATAGAACATGACTCATACATTAAAGAGTTACTTCGCTACATTATAAATGATTTGAACAAATTTAGGATGTTGCACGGAGATAATACATTAGGTGGCATGGTAATATGTGAAACAAGTGAACAGGCCAGAAAGTTATTTGCTTATTTTGATGAAATTCAATATGAAATCAACAAATCGTCATCTCATCCTTCTAAACTTAAAGCAGGATTAATTTTACACGATAGTGATGATAAAGAAACAAGACGGAAAATAGTATCAGCATTTAAGAAAGAAATGACAATAGATATTCTTATTGTCTTTAATATGTTATTGACAGGATTTGATGCTCCACGGCTTAAAAGATTATACTTTGGTAGAAAATTAAAAGATCATAATCTTCTTCAAGCGATTACCAGAGTAAATAGGCCATATAAAGATAATCGCTATGGGTATGTTATTGATTTTGCTGATATAAAGCAAAATTTTGATGAGACAAATCAAGCTTATTTACAAGAGTTGAGCAGATTTAATAATCCCGATGAAACAGGTGTTGGAAACAATACAGATACATATAAACAAATAATCGAAGATAAAGAGGCTATAATTGAACAGATGCAAGAAATACGCCAAACATTATTTGAGTATACAACAGATAATGTCGAAGAATTTAGCCAAGAAATATCATCAATTGATGATAAAAAAGCACTTTTGGAACTCAAAAAAGTCCTGATTTCTGCTCGAGATTATTGCAATTTAGTTAAAACATTTGGCGATAATGAATTAAAAGAGAAATTTAAAGGATTAGAAATTACAAAATTGCCACAAATGATTTCCGAAGTACAACGTCATATTGACAATATAAATCAGAAAGAGGCTTTTTATACTGATGATTCAACAAAACAGCTTATTAATCAGGCTATGGAAGATATAACCTTTGATTTTCGTAAAATTGGTGAAGAGGAAATGAAAATCATCTCTGGAGGCGCGGAACTTAATGAAAAGTTTAGTAGAACCGTAAGGGAATTTACGCTGAATTTTGATCAAGAAGATCCAGAATATATAACGTTACGAGAAGCGTTTATGCAAAGATTTAGAGAACATGGTTTTGTAATTAATACCGTTGAAGAATATAATGAAAATTCTCGTGCTCTTGATGAAATTTTATCAAAATTAGCAGAGCTTCAGAAAAGAAATGCAACATTATTAAGAAAGTATAATGGTGATATAAAATTTGCAAGAGTACATAAACGAATACGAGAAGAAAATAGTGAAAGAAGATCCTTAGAACAAAAACCAATTATATCATTTTATGAAGATAGTATTTTGCAGACACTGATGAGCATAAAAATAATTATTGATCAAAAAGTATATGATCGCAATGATATATTGAAAAAAGATGCGTATTTTGAACGAACAGTTATGACAGAAATAACAAACGGAATGGATGCGATGGGAATAGATAGTATACGAGATGACAGGTTATTTATTCAATCAAAAATCTCAAAGCAATATTTAGAACAGTATAATCAAACCTATGCAATGTAAGGGAGAAACTATGTCTGAAGATATAAAAGAAAAAACAATGACTCTTATTGATTCCTTGAAATCTACATGTCAGTCATACGGCATGGGGAACGACGGCAACGAATATAAAGTCATCACTCAAGTTTTTCTTTATAAATTTTTAAATGATAAATTTGGTTATGAGGTCAAAAAAATAAGTTCCAAACTTGCTAATGCAGATAAATGGGAAGTTACATATAGGGATATGCCTCAAACAGAGCGTGAAAAACTTTTTGATACACTTTCACCGGATATTCCTAGATTGAATCCAGAACATTTGATCGCAAATCTTTGGAATCAACAAACAAAAGGTGATTTCGATTTAATTTTTGACAATACAATGATTGATATTGCAGATAAAAATGCAGATATTTTTTCTACTCAAACAACACAAAGAACAAAAATTCCGCTATTCGAAAAACTTACAAATTATATAACCGATGATGCTGCACGTGCACCTTTTGCTCGCGCACTGGTTGATAAATTAGTCAATTTTTCATTTGAAAGCGCATTTTCAAAAAGTTATGACTTTTTTGCTAATATTTTTGAATATTTAGTAAAAGATTATAATACTAATAGTGGTGGAAAATATGCTGAGTATTACACTCCTCATGCTATTGCTACAATTATGGCAAAGTTATTGGTTGATGATAATACTGGTTTACACAATATAGAGTGTTACGATCCATCTGCTGGAACGGGTACATTATTGATGGCTCTTGCACATCAGGTAGGAATTGATCGTTGTACAATTTTCTCTCAAGATATCTCCCAAAAAAGTAATAAAATGATTAAATTAAATCTTATACTCAATGGGATGGTCTCTTCTTTGGACCACGCCATCCAAGGAAATACCTTAACTAGCCCTTATCACAAAAGCAATGATGAACAAAATTTAAGAGTGTTTGATTATATCGTATCGAACCCTCCATTTAAGTTGGATTTTCCAGAAGATCATAAACAATTAAAAAACATGACCTCAAGATTTTGGGCTGGAGTTCCGAATGTTCCAAGGGAAATAAATCCTCAAAAGCCCAAAATGGCTATTTATACTCTTTTCTTACAACATGTGATTAATTCTCTAAAAAACGATGGAAAAGCTGCAATAGTTGTTCCAACAGGATTTTTAACAGCGCATAGTGGAATAGAAAACAAAATTTTGAAACATATTGTTGAGAATAGAATTGTTTTTGGTGCAATAAGTATGCCTTCTAATGTGTTTGCATCAACTGGAACAAATGTTTCAGTATTATTCTTAGATAATTCAAGACAATCCAAAAATGTTATTTTGGTGGATGCTTCCAAGTTAGGCGCGGATTATAAAGATGGAAATATTACAAAACATCGTTTGAACGAGACTGAAATTAATAAAATTATTGAAACATTTCAAAAAAGAGAAACAATTGAGGACTTTTCAGTAATTGTTCCATACGATAAAATTAAAGAAAAAAATTGTTCATTAGCTGCAGGTCAGTATTTTGACATCAAAATTGAATATGTTGATATTACAGCAGAAGAATTTGAACAACGAATGAGTGACCATAAAAAAGCATTGAGTGATATGTTTGCAGAATCTCACACCTTGGAAGATGAGATTATGAAACAGCTAGGAAAACTGAAGTTTGGAGAATAGTATGTTTCTAAAAAATATAGATATAAGTAATTATAAAATATTTAAGAGCACCTTTAATATGGATTTTAATGTTCCAGATGGTTCAACGAGAGGAAGTGGATTAACCATAATCTGTGGTGAAAATGGTAATGGCAAATCATCAATACTAGAAGCTATAGCTCTAGCTACACAAGACTATAGAAGCGAAAATTTTTCTATTGAAAATATAAATGATATATCACAGAAAGTATTAATTATTACTTTCTCAAAAATGTTTGATGTTAAAAGCTTTTTACCAAAAAAGACTTTTAAAGCTACTGGTTTTTCTTTCGTGGCCAATAAAAGGCAAAGGAAAAGTGGAACTTTATATGGGAGTTTGGTTGTTTCCGGTCGAAAAATCATTCCGGAAACAAAGCAAGCCGAATATGAATTACGTTGTGAAGGTACTACGCCGTTTGGAGCACCTCGTTATGCGCAACCATCTATTTTGTTTTTAGATAAAAATAGAATTTACCAAACAAGAAAAGGAACCACTACATCTACAAATTTTGATTATTTATTAGAAAGATTGAGTCTAGATAACAGCACATCAGCGGAAAGTTGTATCTGTAATTTAGATGATGTTCATCCGCTTAAAAAAGCGTTTGATAAATTTAAAGAAAAATTTGCTATACAACTTTGCCTATACAGTAAAAACCCCTTAAATTTAATGGAGAATGCTTTCGTAGCATCAAATAAAGAGGCGAATATTATTAAATTAAATAATATAGGTTCTGGGTATGAGATGTTTTTTTCAATTCTATGGGCAGTCTATCGCTCCTTTGAAGAAGAAAAAGAACTAATAATCTTATTAGATGAACCAGAACTACACTTACATCCTAAATTACAAAAGGAATTAATATCGCTATTAGCCGAAATATCATCAAAAGTACAAATTATTATAGCAACGCATAGTCCTTTATTTATAAAACAACTGTATGGATTAAATCCTAAATTTCACATTTTAGAAAAAGAAAACGACACACCAGTAAAAAAAGAGATAAAAGAGCAGAAAATAAAATCATTTTTATCATTAAATGAAGTTAATTTTATGGCTTTTGGCCTTTATACTGAAGAGTATTTTAATGAACTATATGAAACATTGTATAGAAGAGCCAAAGAAGAAGATAATACTGTAGATTTCCCAAATTTTGATAGAAAGTTTTTTGTGGAAAAGCATTCGTTGAATGCAGATAAACCATACAGGGCGGGTAATGATAGTAAAAAAGTATCATATATAACATTTGTACGTAACGTTATACATCATAGAGTGGATTATACAAACGCAGGTATGGGATATACAGACGATGAATTTAAGAGTGCCATTGATACAATGAGGAGCTATTTGTAATGGATAGATTAGAAAATTACTGCTTAAATATTACGGATGGAGAACATGGTTCCGTTATAGATGATAATAATGGTAAGTATTATCTGCTAAGCAATAAAAATATGATTAATGGAGAAGTTGTCATAACACCCGAGGATAGGAAGATATCGGAAGAAAGTTTTTTCAAAATTAATAAAAGAACCAAATTATCTAAAGATGATGTACTAATTTCTACTGTAGGGACGATAGGTAAAGTCGCCTTGGTAGAAGGTAATGTAAATTATGATTTTCAAAGAAGTGTTGGCATTTTGAAATGCAATACAGAGGTTCTGCTACCAAAATTTTTGTATTACTATCTTAATAGCCCTTATATTCAAAATAAGCTAATTAATACAGCTAAAGGAGCTATACAAAAATGTATTTTTATAAATGATTTGAAAAATTTAGAGGTTTCTATTCCTTCAATTCCTTTGCAAAAGAAGATTTCCGAGGTTCTTGCGTTTATTGATAGCAAAATTAAATTGAACAACAAAATCAATACAGAATTAGAAAATATGGCAAAGACTTTATATGATTACTGGTTTGTGCAGTTTGATTTCCCTGACGAAAATAAACGACCGTATAAATC
>CAYPVK010000007.1:0-93899 GCA_964414185.1 uncultured Lactobacillales bacterium
ACTCTTATTTCAATCTTTTTTTTCGGGAATTTTCAGGAAAAATATAAAAAAATACTATTTGACAAAATTTATTAAAAATCTTGCAACAATGTGTTTTTTTTGATAACATCGCACTGCCCAATCAGAAAGGATAAAAAAAATGAATTTGCTTAATACAATCAAAGAAAAAGTTGAAGCCGCCTATGGAGCTAACGGATTTGAAAAAGCCAACACATTGGTGCGTTTGTCCGACCGTCCCGATATCAGCGATTATCAATCCAACGGCGCATTGGCTTTAGCCAAAGAATTAAAGCAAAATCCGCGTGCCATTGCCGAAAAAATTGCAGCTGTGTTACGCGGCGATTCATTTTTTGAAACCGTTACCGTTGACGGCCCGGGTTTTATTAATATGAAAGTATCAAACAGCGCTTTATCGGAATTGACCTATGCGGTTTTGGCAAATGACAAAGGTGGCTATGAACGAAACGGCACGCCAAAAACGGTGATAATTGATTACAGTTCGCCGAATTTAGCCAAAGCCATGCATGTGGGGCATTTGCGTTCAAACGTTATCGGCGAATCCATTAAACGTTTGATGCGCTTTACGGGCGATAAAGTCATCGGGGACAACCACATCGGCGATTGGGGCAAACCGATGGGATTGTTGATTACCGCCATACAAGAAAGGCAACCCGATTTGCCGTACTTTGATGATAATTTTACCGGCGATTATCCGACGGACGTTCCCTTTACGGGCAAAGATTTGGAAGAAATGTACCCGATGGCCGCTCAACGAGCAAAAGTTGATGAAGCCTTTGAAGCAAAAGCGCATGAAAACACAAAATTATTGCAAGATGGGCGCCCGGGGCATCGTGCTTTATGGCAACATTTCGTGAACGAATCCATTAAGGAAATGAATAAAATTTATGATGAATTTGACATCAAATTTGATTTATGGCGCGGTGAAAGTTATGTGCACGAACGTTTGGGGAAAATGGTCAAACGTTTGGAAGAACAAGGAATTGTCGTCCCTGATGACGGCGCAAAGATTATTCATTTGGGAAAATCCAAAAACGGCAACGATTTGCCGCCCATCATTATGGTCAAATCCAACGGCGCGTTTATGTACGGCGCGACAGACCTTGCCACCATTGAAAACCGCATGGAAGAATTTAAACCCGATGCCATTTTATATGTCGTCGATTCACGTCAAGGATTGCATTTTGAACAGGTATTTAAGGCGGCTCAGATAATCGGATTGGCAAATAATGTCAGCTTGGAACATTTGGGATTCGGCACGGTAAACGGCAAAGACAACAAACCGTTTAAAACGCGCGACGGCGGTGTCATGACATTGCGCGCTTTGATTGATTTGGCAAGCGACGCAGCCCTGAAAAAGATGAATGCGGGCGAAATGGGGCGCGATTTAACCGATGAAGAAAAGAAAACAATTTCCAAAATTGTGGGTATGTCCGCCTTGAAATTTGCCGATTTGATAAACGAAAGAACAAAAAACTATATTTTTGACGAAGACAAATTGACCAGCACGGAAGGCAAGACGGGCCCGTATATTTTATATGCCATCGTGCGCATGAAATCCATATTGGAAAAAATGGGCGACAAAACTTTAATTACACAAGATGATAAGGTCAAAATAATGCATCCTGCCGAACGTGGTTTGCTGTTGCGTTTATATGCAATGCCGGAAGCCGTTCAAACGGCCTATGACAATCGCGCGCCGCACGTGATAGCCGATTATTTATTTAAATTGACGCAAGATTTCAATCTTTTTTATCACGACTGCCCGATTAAAGATGCCGATGAAGAAAACAAAAAATCACGGATTGCCTTGACCAAGTACACGTTGCATATTGCTTCATTAATGGCGGATTTATTGGGATTACGTGTACCTGATAAGATGTAAATAAAGAAAACGGTTTTATATTGTTCGTATTTACCGTGGCAATGCTACCTGTTCCAATCCAACACATTATCAACAAAAGCATGGGCTTTTTTCAAAGATGTGTGGCCGTTTGACCCTTTAATGCCCGTTTCGACGTCCACACCTATATTCGTGCCCGACGGGACGATTAAACTGATATTATTTAAATTATTTTTAATATTTTCGGGAGTAAGACCACCTGCATAACCTTGAAATCTGTCCGGAAAAATAATCGGCGGCCAAGAATCGGGCAACAATCCTTTACCGCCCGACGAATCCACCAAAATATCAAACATGAACAAATTCGCCGCTTTGGTTAACATGCTGGCCGTATGGCTGTTGTATGGGAAAGAAATACGAAACATCGGCAATTTTTCAACCAATTTTGCCAAAGCTTCCAAATCCGGTTTATCATCCAAGTTGATTTGAATCCGCCCGACAACCGGTTTTTCGGTTTCGGCATAAGTTACGGAAATTAACTTTTTAAGTTCGGAGGATAATTTTCCGTTTAAAAAATCGCGACAAATATCACCGTTCACATGTAAGGCATGGCGCAAATCTTTATAATTTTTTGAAACGAATTTCAGGTACTCCCCAATCCATTTAAAGGTCGGATAAACCGCGCGCCCTTGTTTTTCCTTACTGACCGGAATACCGACTTCAATAATGTCCGATGAAGCGGCAAAATCGGCGACCTCCTCAAAAGAATGCGAATCGTCAAACCCCGTACAGCCAACCCGTGTTACTTGCATTATCGTTTATCCCCTTCTTTTTGCCAACGACGCAGATAATTATAAAATTTCTGCCTGTCCCTGTCATGTTTTAATTTCCTGTCAATAAAATCGTTATATTCTTCTCTGGTCGCAACCCTTCCGAAGTCGGGGACATCAATTTCGAAAGTTTGCCCGATTTTAGCGCCTCTGAGCGGCGGATCAAAACATTTTTTATTGATAAACTTGTGCAAAGACCTTTCAATCAAGCACATATTGGTTACATGGTTATTGCCGCCGCCGGACAACGGCAAAATATGGTGTACATCAAAACCGTGCGGTATTTTGCCGCGACGCGCCCTTTCCAAACTGATTTTATGCGCATATTTATCTAAATACCCTTTGCGATACAACCATTTGACAAATTTATGGTTCATTCGTTTTTGGTCAAATTCCTTGCGATATTTTTTTGTTACCTCTGGGGGTTGAATGGTAAATAAAAGAGTCATTTTTTATATCATCCTGATTTAAGGGTAAGAATTGCACGATCTTTTTGAAATAAGTATAACAAAATTTTCAGTGCTTGTCCACGAGAAGTTGTCAAATCGGCATCCGTATTTAAAATCATTTTGGCATCCCGGCTTGCCGTTAACAACAAATCGCCGTGAACGGATAAATCGGCCAAATGAAATTCTTGAAAGCCGCTTTGTTTAGAGCCTAATACTTCTCCGGCACCACGCAATTTTAAATCTTCTTCCGCGATTAAAAAACCGTTTTCGGTTTCGCGCATGATTTTAAGACGTGCTTTGGCCGTATCCGATAAACGGCCTGCATACAACAACAAACAAACCGATTGTTCCGCCCCGCGCCCGATTCGTCCGCGCAATTGGTGCAACTGTGCCAAACCGAATCGTTCGGCATGTTCAATGACCATCAAAGTAGCCGTCTTGACATCCACACCGACTTCAATAACCGTTGTGGAAACCAACACCGATAAATTGCCGTCGGCAAATTCCGCCATCACGGCATCTTTTTGAGGACCTTTCATTTTTCCGTGCACCAAACCGACTTTATCACCGAAAATATTTTTAAGTTCTTCATAACGTTTTTCAACCGCCGTCAAATCGGATTTTTCCGATTCTTCTACCAACGGGCAAACCCAATAAACTTGCGTTTTTTTGCTACCTTCGATTGTAATTTCATAAATTTTTTGGACGACTTCATCCAATTTGGATACCGGTAAAACGCGCGTGTCAATCGGTTTGCGCCCGACAGGTTTTTCATCCAAAACCGACATATCCATATCGCCGTACGCTGTTAACGCCAATGTTCGCGGTATGGGGGTCGCCGTCATAACCAATAAGTCAACCCCCTTTTGTTTATCGGCTAAAGCCAACCGTTGGGCAACGCCGAATTTGTGTTGTTCATCAATAACAACCAGTCCGAGTTTTTGATATAAAACATCTTCAACAAATACTGCATGAGTGCCGATTAATATATTGATATTTCCGTTTTTTATATCATTTAATAATTCATTCCTTTTTTTGCCTTTTTCCCGTCCAGTCAATAATTCTACCCGAACGCCGAGCGGTTCGCAAAAGCGTTTAAACGTTTCCGAATGTTGCCGTGCCAAAATATCCGTCGGCACCATTAAGACGGCTTGGCATCCTGTTTCAACCGCATTTAACATCGCAAATAAAGCCACAATTGTTTTTCCTGCCCCGACATCGCCTTGAAGCAATCTGAGCATTTTATATTCCGATATTGCATCATTTTTAATTTCGCCTATGACACGAATTTGCGCACCGGTCAATTCATACGGCAATTGTTTTAAAAGAGCATTTGTCAAATGTCCGTCGCCATCGATTTTAAAGCCGCGTTTGCGCTTCATTTTTTGTCGGCTTAACAAAAGTGCCAATTGATTGGCTAACAGTTCGTCATACGCCAAACGGCGACGTGCCGGATGCAACGGCGATAAATCTTCCCGAATTTTCGGAGAATGCGCTTTAACCAAAGAATCGTGCCATGAATGAAATCCTTCCCGTTTCATAAACGAACCATCCAACCATTCGGGTAATTGAGGCACGCGCGGCAATGCTTGGTGCACTGCTTTGGCAATAATTTTTCCGGATAAGCCTGCCGTCAACGGATACACCGTTTCATATTCGGGAATTTTATCCAAATCTGCAGTGATATAATCAGGATGCATGACTTGGATTTTTCCGTAATTCAAATCAATCTTGCCCGATATCCATCTAAGAGACCCGATCGGCAAAGCATCGACAAGGTATTCTTTATGATAATTGAAAAATACCAATTCAACCGAGCGGGTGCCGCATAAACCCGCTACACGGTAAGGCAAACGCCTTGAAGACGGAACGACATGTTCGACAACTTCCATGCAAAATGTGCCCATTTGCCCAGGCATCAATGAATCAAATGATTTTACAAGTCCGCGGTAGTTGACGCCGCTCGGCAAATGCCACAGCACATCGCCGATATAAGGGCCGGCCAATTTTTTGATAAGTTTTGCAAATTTGGGCCCTATTCCGGATAATGCCGACACATCGTTAAACAAAAAATTTAAAATCGACGGCCGCATATCATTCCTTTTAATTTGAACCGGTTATTTTTCGGGCAGATATCCCGGACGCAGGCGTTTTTTGAACGTTTTGTTTAGAATTTTTTGTTTTTGTTCGCGTTTTGGATGCCGTTTTTTTCGATTTTGCCATTTGAACAGCCGCTTTTTTCATTTCGGCATTTTGAGCTTGTTTCTTTTTTACTTTCAACATCGGCAATTTGGATCCTTCGCGCGGTTTTAACAAACGCCCGTCGGGCATTTTCACGCTGCCGTCAGCATAAACGGTTGCTTTAAAAATCGGCAAATGAGAAAACGTATCCAATACTTCGCCGCAAGATGCTTGAGGATTTTCTTTTTGTTCTTTAAATGTACCGAATTTGTATTCGGCGTATTCGCGCACAGCCTTTCTTTCATCGGCATCGGTTTGCGCTTGGTTGGCAATAATGCGACTGGCAATCAATTCATAATCATCCAATTTGCCGCCCGCATCGCACGCCAACGCCAATCCCGCCATCATGCCGAGCTGTTGATTTTCGGTAATGCCTTGCAACGTTCTGTCGCTTTGAGCAGCTGTTTGAAAAGAAAACAATAAACAGACAATTAAGCCTATTGACATTTTTTTCATTGATTTTTCTCCTTCTAACGTTTATAAAAACAGTAAGACACATTTTTATCTTAATTTCAAGGAGAATTTTTATGCTATCCGGACCATCGTTTGTACCACCCGTCGTAAAAAAAGTCGTTATCCTTTGCCATGGTTACGGTGCGGACGGCGAAGATTTAATGGGAATTGTCCCCTATTTGGCACAAAGCATGCCCGATACGGCTTTTTTTGCCCCTAACGGCATTAAACAAATGCCTTACGGCGGATACAAATGGTTTTCATTGGACGATTATTCGCCGGCAGATATGATTTCGATTGATTATTTGGACAAACTTGTCGGACGGTGCAAAGAACCCGCGGAAGAAATCCGTACTCTTATCGGCCAAGTCCAAGCAAAATATTCTTTAACGGACGGCGACATCATTTTGGCGGGCTTTTCTCAAGGTGCCCTGCTGGCCCTTTATACAGCCTTGACACATCCTTATCCGCTGGCCGGAGTTATCGGTTTTTCATCCGTTCCGATTGTTTTTGCCGGCTCTTTGCACGTCGATGCGATTAAACGCCATATTCCGATTTTATTGTCTCACGGAACCGCGGATGAAGTTATTCCCGCCGAAGCTCTTGAATTATCAATAGGTGAGCTGCAAAAAGTCGGGCAATCGCCTAAATCCTTTTTAGCCGGCGGTTTGGGACACGGCATCAATGAGGCGTGTTTAGACCAAATGATTTATTTTATCGAAGGATTATTCCCGACCAAATAAACGCAATTCAGAATATTTTTAAATAAAACGCCTTGTTTCGGGGTATAAAAATCTTTCGTACATATGCATTTTACATTTAGGCTTGATATTTTTTACATAATTTAGTAAAGTTTTTAAAACTTTGAAAATATTAAAGGACAATTATGCTTCAAAAAATTAAAAATTCCCGTTTTTTCGTCAACTATAAACGTATGTGGCCGTTTGTAAAACCTTATTGGTTTCGCTCGCTTGTCGCCATTTTGATTACGATTCCCATCGGTGCTCTTGATTCTATTATTGCGCTTGCCTTAAAACCGTTTATGGATACGGTTATCATGGACAAAGGCGGTTCGACCCCGTTTAATTTGCCGCTGTATGTCATTCCGCTGTTTATCGTTATTTTTACAATCATCCAATCGTTGCTTGAATATTCTGCGGCATATCTCAATACATGGACGGGCGGCAAAATCACCATGGAATTGCAAAAAAAGCTGTATAAAAAATTATTGGCCGTTGACCAATCTTATTTGGACAGTACCAGTTCGGGTACGGTTTTGGTACGCTTTAACGGCGATGCCGGGACGGCTTGTGCCGGATTATTGAATAATTTAAAAGTTTTTACAACACGCGTGTTTTCGTCCGTTACCCTTATCGGCGTTTTATTTTATACATCTTGGCAATTGGCTTTGATTGCGATTATGGCGCTGGGGTCATCATTATATCCGTTAACGCAAATCCGTAAGAAAATTAAGGATATCGTTGCAAAAAGCATTGTGGTCGGCAGCAATGCCATGACTTCGTACACGGAATCTTATGCCGGTTCAAAAACAATTGCTTCATATAATTTGCAATCATTTCAACATAAAAAGTTTTTCGACATTTTAACGCTCGGTTTTAAATTGGGTATAAAAAATGTCCAAAGGACGGCTTGGCTGTCTCCGATGATGCATTTTATCATTTCATTGGGAATTGCCGGCACAATTTGGTTCGGCACATATTTAATTACGAATAAAATTATCACACCGGGCGATTTTGTGGCGTTTATGGTTGCCATGTTGATGCTTTACACCCCCGTTAAAAATATCGGTAAAAATTTTCAACAAGTCCAATTGTCCTTTATGGCCATTGAACGCGTATTTGAAATTTTGGACATGCCGATTAAAATCAAAAATAAAAAGAATGCCGTTAACCTGCCCCCGATTGAAAAAGAAATTGTCTATGACCATGTGTCTTTTTCATATACGCCGGATACGCCGGTTTTAAAAGACATTAATTTGAAAATCAAAAAAGGGGAAAAAATTGCGTTTGTCGGCAATTCCGGCGGCGGTAAAACAACCATTGTCAATCTGTTGCCGCGCTTTTATGAAGTCAGCAGCGGTAGCATTAAAATCGACGGCCATGACATCCGCGACGTAACGTTGGAATCTTTACGTCAAAATATCGGCGTTGTGTTCCAAGACAACTTTTTGTTTACCGGCACCATTCGCGATAATTTGATGCTCGGCAAATTTGACGCAACCGAAAAACAAATTCAAACTGCAATCAGAAATGCCTGTTTGGAAGAATTTGTCGCCGATTTGGAATTGGGATTGGATACCCCAATCGGCGAACGCGGTGCACTTTTGTCGGGCGGTCAAAAACAACGCGTTGCCATTGCCCGTGCATTTTTAAAAGACGCGCCGATTGTTATTTTGGATGAAGCCACCTCGGCTTTGGATAACAAATCCGAAGCTATCGTACAACAAGCCATTGATAATTTAATGCAATCCCGTACCGTATTCGTTATTGCCCACCGTTTATCTACCATTCAAAACGCCGATAAAATCGTCGTATTGAATGAAGGCAAAATTGTTGAAACGGGAACGCATGAAGAATTGCTTGAAAAAGACGGCGCATATAAAGCGCTTTATATGGCTCAATTTAAAGAGAAAAGAAAATCGGAGGGTTAATGTTCGGCGCAATCATCGGCGATATTATCGGTTCGGTTTACGAAGCGCAAAACATTAAAACCAAAGACTTTAAATTATTTTCCGAAGCTTGCCGTTTTACCGATGATACCGTTTGTACGATTGCCGTTGCCGATGCATTGATAAATGGCAAAACGGCCTTTGAAACATTGCGCGCCTGGGGTAAAAAATATAAAAATGTTCAAAATCCGCCGGGCTTTTTTCCAACCTTTTTTTTCGGGCGGATTTGCCGCCTGGTTGGAATCGGATAATCCCGTGCCGTATAGTGCAAAAACAAACGGATGTGTAATGCGTCTGTCGCCGGTGCCATTTTTAATCAGAGATTTAAAAGCCGCTGAAAAAAAGGCTGTTGAAATAACAAACTTGACACATAACCACCCTGACAGTATCAATGCGGCCTTGGCCTATGTGCGAACAATTCATATGTGCCAAAACGGCGCTCAACCGTTTGATATTAAAAACGCTCTTTCTTATTATCATGGCTATAATATGAAACGTACCGTCGATGGTATCAGGCCTCAGTACAATAAATTTTACGGAAGTTACAATAAATCGGTTCCCGAAGCCATCATTTGCGCATTGGAAGCGACAAGTTTTGAAGATGCCGTCCGTAACGCCGTTTCATTGGGTGGCGACAGTGATACACTTGCCTGTATGGCCGGTGCCATCGCTGAAACACGATTCGGCATTCCCGATGACATTCAAAAGAAAGCGCGCACTTATTTGCCGGATGAAATACTGACCGTTGTGGATAAAATGTACCGTACACCAATTTTAATTAAATCGGATAATAATCGTTCAGTCAATCAATCTGATGAAAAAGTAAAAGAATAATTCCACGCAAAAAAGAGCGATTCGGCGTTTTAAATCCGCTGTACTTTACAAGTCCCAATTATTTATCCAGCCCCAATTGTTTTTTCAACATATAAACGGCATATTGTTCGGCCGCAATAAGGTTTGCGGTATTCAATAAAGACGGGATGCGTGCTTTATCCAAAAAATCCGTTTGCTCTTTAATATATGCTTTTTGCGCGCTGTAATCAAATGATGCCACCTCTTTAGCGCGTTCAGTCGTAAAGTATCGTTCATCATACCCTCTTTCCCAAGACAAACGCGTTCTGTCCGCATCCCATAAACAAGCGCTGATCCCATCGGGCGCGTGCATGCCTGTCGTATGATTCACCACGGCATAAATGATTGCTTCTGTTTCTTCTTCGGTAATATCAAAATGATGACGTTTTAAAAAATCGCGTGCTATCGGTTCACAAGCGGGACCGTGAGTTATATTATATTCATCCGATTGGCAGGCGCAATCGTGCAAAGCGCATGCCAAAATAATCGGCAACGGTTTTTCTTTTTGTGCCAAAGCATAATCAATACCGAACATAACAACTTGTTCAGTATGGACCAAACCATGATAGCCGAATTTTTCTTGTTTCGTTATTTTTGCAATTTTCGGCATCACATATTTCATGGCCACCTTTGTCCAATACAATTTTTGGGTTTGCATATCATCCATTTTGGTTTTTACAGTTTCAAATTGATGTATCATTTGTTGAAAAATTTCCGAATCGCTTAAAGGTTGATCGGACAAATGATGCAAAGTTTCATATTGAATTTTTTTTAAAACGGCTTCATCGGCGGACATTTCATGCTTGACGGGTGATACTTCCCGGTCACGGTTAAGCCGTACAACTTGTTCGGGGCGAAAGATAATATATGATTCATTGCCGATATCTTCAAACTTATTGGTATAGCGAATGCCGTCAAAACCTTGAGCTTCAAAAAAACGAATCATACGTTGGCCTGCCAAATGCGCACGATTAATTTCTTCGGCCTTAAGGCCGTCTTCATCCTCTTGCACAACCCGGTAAAGATTTTCCATCGACAATTCTTTTTTTACATCCGCATACGGGCGATTAAACGGATCTTCAAACATAAAACGATACAACGGCATAAAATTCGCGCGGCGGCACAGAGAATAAAATACATCCTTATAAGCCAATTTATGGGCTCTGGCGAAACGAAAACTATGTTTTAAAACGGAGTCAATCCCCAATTGACGTGCCAATAATAGGTTGAAAATCATCCTTTTATAACTGCCCAACGTATGACCTCCCAAATCAGGCAAAACAATCGGATTTTTTATTTTCAAATAAACGGGTATTAAACGCGGGATTCCCGTTTTATGGGGGATTTTGCCGTTAAGATCGTCTAATATAAATTGTTTCGAGCTTTTTTGTTCAGGTAAACTATAACTTGTTATAAGGTTTCCCCTCTTTTGTAAAATCATTTCGGCAGCTTTTTTCGTGCCGAAATGGGACAGCGGCCGAAAAACTTCAAATTCGGCATTCGTCCCATGATAAAACGTTACGGGTTTTCCGTCAGAATCAACAATTAAGTTTTCAGCAGTCATTTTTTATCCGAAATTTATTAATAAACAAGATATCCGACCTATCGAATTAATATAAAATAAAAATACTTGACAAAGCATATCAAAAAAGAAAGCAAAAGTCAAGTTAAGAGAAAGACTAAAGGCATAACTTTTTTATAAGGTTTTATAAATTGTTTTCATCGCTTTCTTCCTTCCCCTCAATCCCGAAAACAATTTTAAGGTTATGCCTTGATTTCTTGACCGTCTCAAAACCGCCGCGCGAAAAGATAAACACTTTTTTAAAAAACCAAAAGCGCAAATAATATCTTTTATTTTTCAGTTTAACAGACACTTTGGTGCGGTATTCGCTGCCGTCGGCATTTTCAATTTCAACACTTTTGCCAAATCCGAATTTATTGTTATCAAAATCCAAACCGTACTCAATGTAAATTGGCATTTTATCTTTTTAAATTGACCGTTGTATTGAATAAAAACTATTTCCCAACAAAAAAAGCTCCCGAACGGGAGCTGTTGAATTTTGGTACCTCTGGCCGGACTTGAACCAGCACTCCCTTGCGGGAAACAGATTTTGAGTCTGTCGCGTCTACCAGTTTCGCCACAGAGGCATGTGTTTTTTTGTAGACATTCACATAATACTCATTTAAAATAACTTGTCAAGTACTTTTTTTAAAAAAATGGAGATTTTTTCGATGAAACACAAAAAAACGCATAAAATATATAAAAATATTCGTTCCGTTTTTATAACGGGTGCTTCCAGCGGCCTTGGAAAAGCATTGGCTTTAGCCTATGCGAAACCCGCCATTCACTTGTTTTTATGCGGTCGAAACGAAGAACGGTTAAACGAAACGGCAAAAATATGTTCCGAACAAGGGGCAATCTGCCATATTTTTATTTTTGATGTAACAAATGCCGAATCTGCCGAAAAAGCCGTACAAGATGCGCAAAAAATCTTTCCCATTGATTTGATTATTGCCAACGCGGGCGTTTCGGCCGGCGTTTTGGGTGTCCCCGAAGACGGCACCGGCACGCGCAAAATCATGAAAACAAACATTGAAGGAGTCGTCAACACCGTTTTGCCGGCAGCGGAAATCTTTAAAAAACAACGATTCGGACAAATTGCCATTGTTTCATCCATCGCCGGATACCGCGGCATGTCAAGTTGTCCGGCATATTCGGCATCCAAAGCGTGTGTCAAAGCATGGGGCGAAGGGTTGCGCGGATTGTTAAAACCATACAATATCGGCGTCAGTGTTATTTGTCCGGGCTTTATTGAAACGCCGCTGACGGATAAAAACCGATTTAAAATGCCTTTTATTATGCAACCCGAACCCGCCGCACGGCTTATACGACGCCGTTTGCGCCATAATCCGGCCATTATTGCCTTTCCGTTTATTATGGCGTTCGGCGCATGGTTCGGTTCCGCACTGCCGAGTTTCATTATTTTACCGATTATGGGACTTTTCCCGAAAAAGGAAAAATAAGATTCTTTGGCGATAATTTTATGCAAAATGCTCACAACCATAAAAGGATATCTTTAAATTTGACCTTGCATTGTCTTGCGTTTTTTGTTATAACACTTACATAGACAAGTATCAGTTCATGAAAGGATAAAACATGGCAAAAAATACAATTGACCCGCAAGATGAAATGATTCGTTTGCAACAGCAAATAGCCGAACGAGAAGTTGATGAAGAATTGCAACGCGAAAAAATGCGCGCTTTTTGGGAAAAATACCGTTATGTCATCTTAGGTGTCATCATCGGCGTTTTATGTATTACCATCGGCGCCGAATTATATCAAACGTGGAAAACGAAAACTTCTTTAAAAGAATCAGACGCTTTTGAAAATGCCGTTATTTTATCCTATACCGGCGAACAAGCCAAAGCATTGGAAGCATTGGACGAACTGTCCGAAACGGCGCATACGGGTTATCAATATTTGGCAGACATGAAAATTGCCGGCATTTTGTTCAGCCAAAACAAAGATGCCGAAGCATTAAAGGTACTCAAAAAAGTGATGGATTCTTCGGCTCCGAAACAATTAAAAGCCATTGCGACAATTTCATATGTCGGCAACCAGGTGGACACCGGCGATATCAAAGAATTGCAAGCTTTATTGGAACCGTTGATTAAAAAACCATACGGTTTTGCGGGATCTGCTGCGGAATTGTCCGCCATTTTGTATTTACGCGAAAGCAATAAAGATGCCGCCGTTAAAATTTTACAAGAGGCCGTGAACAGCAACTTAACTTCCCCCGTCGTGAAAGAACGTTTAAAAGAATTAATTGTCGTAATTGAGAAATAAGCATGAAAAAAATAATCTTTCTGATGTGTTTGGGATTATTGGTCACCGGATGCGCGGATGATAAAAAATATGCGCCGAAAAAAGGTCGTATTGCCGTATCCGAAATTTTGGACCCGGCTTTGCCCAAAGCGGTTGAACAATCTCAAATCATTTTGGGGAATGAAGAAAACATAACATTATGGCCGCAAACAAACGCAACGGGGCAAAATCGTATCCCGAGAGGAAAAGTATCGCCCGATCCCAAAGAAATTTGGTCGATCGACATCGGCAAAGGATTGAACGCGGAACGTTGGAAATTGTCCGAACCCGTTGTTGCAAACGGCGTAGTTTATGTATTGGATGCGGATTTTAATTTATCTGCAGTCCGTTTAAGCGACGGTAAACGGTTATGGAAAAAGGAATTGCCGCTTACAAGCCCGACGGCTGTCCGCAATGTGGGTCTGGCCTATTCCTATGATAAATTGTTTGCCGTTTCGGGCAACGGCACAGTTATGTGTGTTGATTTAAAGGGCAATATCGTTTGGCAAAAAGAATATAAGCTTGCCTTTCGTTCGGCTCCGACAATATACAAAAATTTGATATACTTGATTGCGGCGGATAATGAACTGATATTGCTTAAAACGGATAACGGGGCTCAAGCTTGGCGTTATAAAGCCATGGCCGTTACGACCAATTTGTTGGGTATGGGAACGCCCGCAATTTATAAAAAAGCGGCCGTCGTTCCGTTTTCAAACGGTGAAGTCATCACTTTTGACGTTGACGATAAACAAGTCGTATGGTCCGAATATTTATCTTCTTCAAGGGCTTATAACCGCATTTCGGAATTAACGCATATTTTGGCATCGCCCGTTATTGCGGATGAAGTTGTGTATTTAATCGGAAATGCGAACAAAATGGGCGCGTATGATTTACGCCGCGGCAAAGAAATTTGGTCTTTGCCGATGGGCGGCAATTCGACGCCTGCCGTTTCCGGTAATACATTATTCGCCATAAACAACCAAAATATATTGGTCGCCTTGGATAAACAAACGGGTAAATTATTTTGGGATTTGCCGCTGCGCTCAAATGAAAAAAAAGGGGCAACACTTTGGAAAGGCCCGTTATTGGCCGGGGACAGCGGCGTTGTCGTTTCAAGCAAAGGCGATATTTTATTCATTGATTTAAAAACAGGCAGAGAAGTCAAGCGCATTGAAGGCGACGGCATTTCGGTTTCGCCGATTTTGGTGGACGGCACTGTTTTGTTTTTAACGGATGAAGCCGATTTAATCGCTTATAAATAAGGATAGATGATGAAAACGAATCGCAAGACGGAAAAAGCAAAAACAATCCGCCAAAAGAGCATTGATTTAAGTAAAAATAAAAAACATCCGTTAAAAGTTCAAACAACGGTTGCAAAAGATAACGGCAATTTTGCCAAAGAAAATAAACGGATGAAAAGCAAAACCCAAGGGTTGTCCGACAATTCGACAACGCATAATTGGGCCGAAGATTTATTTCAAGATACGAAAGCGTTAAAAACCATTGCGGTTGTCGGGCGTACAAATGTCGGCAAATCGACTTTTTTCAACCGCTTGGTCGGAAAACGTTTGGCTATTGTTCACGATCGTGCCGGTGTTACGCGCGACCGCAAGGAAGCCGTCGGGCACCTGTATGATTTGGATTTTCGATTAATTGATACCGCCGGTTTGGAAGAAACAACTTCTTTGGCACAAGCAATGTGGAATCAAACAGAAATGGCCATTGCCGAAGCCGATATCATTATTATGGTCATCGATGCACGCACGGAATTGACCGTTTTGGATGAAAAGCTTGCAAAATCTTTGCGCAAATCGGATAAACCCGTTTTATTGGTTGCCAATAAATGCGAAGGGCAGGCCCAAACGGATGCTTTGGGACAATTTTACCGCCTGGGGCTCGGCGAACCGATTCCTTTTTCCGCCGAACACGGCTTGGGGCTCGGGGATTTATATACCGTATTAAAACCGCTGTTTGAAGATGATGAGAGCATAAGTTCCGATGAAACCACAGACGTTTTGTCAAGAGATGCGGAATATGCCGATGAAGAAATCGACGAATCGAATGACAACACACAAAAACGTATGCAAAAACCACTGCAGTTGGCAATCGTCGGGCGTCCGAACGTCGGCAAATCAACATTAATAAACAGATTATTGGGACAAGACCGTTTGTTAACGGGGCCCGAAGCGGGTGTGACCCGTGATGCGATTACGGTGCCGTTTGAATGGCGCGGGCATAAAATTTTATTAACCGATACGGCGGGTATGCGCAAAAGCGGCCGAATTGACGATTCACTTGAACGTTTTTCGGTGTCCGATACTAAAAATGCCATTGATTTTGCCGAAGTTGTTATTTTGGTATTAGATGCCAATTTACCGATGGAAAAACAAGATTTAATCATTGCATCCAAAGTTATTGACGAAGGGCGCGCATTGATTATTGCACTCAACAAATGGGACAATGTGGATAATCAAAAACAAGTTTTAAATGAAATCAAAGAAAAAATGGTTACCTCATTGCAACAGGTCAAAGGCATTCCCGTATTAACCGTTTCCGCAAAAACAGGTTACGGATTGGATCGTTTGATGAGCGAAGTTTTTTCGATTTATGCTTTGTGGAATAAACGCGTGCCGACGCACAAGATGAACACTTTTTTGCGCGAAATGACCGAAGCGCATCCGACGCCCGTTGCCAAAAACGGTCGGCGTATCCCGATGAAATATATCACGCAAGTCAGCGCCCGTCCGCCGACTTTTGCCATTTTTTCCAGCAATCCCGATGAATTGCCCGAATCGTATTTAAGATATTTATCAAACGGTTTGCGTGACAGGTTTGGCTTTGTCGGTGTTCCGATTCGCATCCATATGCGTAAACGTGAAAACCCTTATGCCGATAAATCATTCGGACGGCGTAAGGTTATATCGGATAAAAAGTAATTTATTTACTTTTTAAATGGGCCCGTGGATGGGCATGTTCGTAAACTTCTTGCAAATGTACCATATCAATTTCGGTATAACGTTGCGTGGCCGACAAAGACGCATGCCCCAACAATTCTTGAACCGTTCTTAAATCGCCGCCGCCTTGCAGTAAATGTGTTGCGAAACTATGCCTGAGCGCGTGCGGCGTCACACTTTCGGACAAATTCAAATACCGCCGAACAGCCCTGACATTACGTTGTACGACGCCGGGGTTGATACGATCTTCCCGCGTTCCGACAAACAAAGGTTCTTTGGGCATCGGATTGGGATGGACTTTCAAATATGCTTTAATCGCCGATTTAACGGCAGGCAACAACGGGACAAGGCGTTGTTTATTCCCCTTCCCCGTAATTGTGAATGCATCGCCGTTCAGCGGGAAATCCCCCACATTCAAACTTAATGCTTCGGCAATACGCAACCCGCAACCGTATAATAAAGTATAAAGCGCTTTATCGCGTTTGCCTTGCCAAGGGACACGTGCCAATTCTTCGGCTGCATCCAAAAAACGCTTGGCATCTGCGGGCGTTAACGGTTTGGGCAAAATTTTGGCCGCTCGCGGCGTACGGACGGCCATAATGGCTGTATTTTCCAAAATGTCATTGCGGGTTAAGAACTTAAAAAAATTACGCAACGCCGACATCCCGCGCGAAACGGAAGCTCTGGAAACTTTTTGCGAGGCTCTGTGAACCAAAAACGAACGAAAATCCGAAACCGTTAATTTTTTTAAATCGCCGACATCAACCGTTTTTTCCATATAATCGGATAAAAAGGACATAAATTCCTTCATATCCATTTGATAAGCTTCCCCCGTCAATGATGACAAACGGCGTTCCATTGTTAAATTATGTTGCCATTTTTCAATCAGTTCAAATAAACGCGGTGTCACACTTTGATAAAAAGGCTTGTATTCTTCATTCATTTTATGTATCCTTTTTTACAATCAGAATAAAGGATAATTTCATTTTATGCAATACCGAATAACTGTTTTATTTCCGTCCCCGCTGCCGTGTTTTGATTATAAATCGGATGTAGAGCTTGTCCCCGGAACATTTGTTTATGCTCCGTTCGGGCGCAAACAAACACTCGGCGTTGTATGGGATAAAGCGCCCAATTTAAATTTTGATGACGCTAAGGTCAAACAAATTTCCACCGTGTGCGATATGGAACCGTTGCCCACCCAAAGTATTGATTTCATCAATTGGGTGGCAAAATACACACTTTCACCGCCGGGCGCGGTTTTAAAAATGGCATTAATATCGGATTTGGAAAAAAGCTCAAAAAAACCTTGTGTCTTTGAAACGCCCGATTCCACCCATCAACTGATTATTTTTTCCGAAGAACAACAAGCGGCCGTTGAAACACTTAACGCCAAAATCGGTGGCGGATTCAATGTTTCATTATTGGATGGCGTTACGGGTTCGGGCAAAACGGAAGTTTATTTTGAAACACTGTCAAATGCTTTAAAAAAAGGCGGGCAAGTGTTGGTTTTGCTGCCCGAAATCATATTAACGGCCGCTTGGTTGGACCGTTTTGAAAAACGTTTCGGCGTCAAACCGGCACTGTGGCATTCATCCATTACGCAAAAAACGCGCCGCGATACGTGGAAAGCGGTTAAATCGGGCCAAGCGCGCGTTATTGTCGGAGCGCGGTCGGCTTTATTTTTGCCGTTTAAAGAATTAAAACTCATTATCGTGGATGAAGAACACGACGCCTCATTCAAACAAGAAGACGGCGTTTTGTACCATGCACGCGATATGGCTATTGTGCGTGCCAAAATCGCAAATTGTCCGATTATTTTGGCATCGGCAACTCCCAGTTTGGAAACGTGGTGCAATATGGCAGCGGGCAAATATGACCATGTCAGCTTGCCGTCCCGTTATGCCAAAGCCGTTATGCCGGATATTCATATCGTTGATATGCGTGCCCGTGAAAAAGGCCCCGTAAAATTTATATCGGAAACGTTAAAAGGGCATATTGCCCAAACGTTGGCACGGCATGAACAAACATTGTTGTTTATCAATCGCCGCGGCTATGCGCCATTGGTTTTGTGCCGCGCGTGCGGGGAAAGATTGAAATGCCCCCATTGTTCGGCATGGCTTGTCGAACACCGGCGCGGCGGATACGTCCAATGCCACCACTGCGGCTATACGAAAAAAACACCGACCGCCTGCCCCGCTTGCGGTGAACAAGGAACAATGGTTTCATGTGGCCCGGGCGTTGAACGCATTTACGAAGAAGTGTGCGAAGCGTTCCCCGATGCACGTTCTCAAATCGTTACGTCGGATACATTAAACAACCCCAAAGAATTTGCCGAACTGTTGGATAAAATGGCAAACGGGTTGTTGGATATTTTAATCGGCACGCAAATGCTTGCCAAAGGGCACCATTTTGCAAATTTAACATTGGTCGGCGTCATTGATGCCGATATGGGATTGGCGGGCGGCGATTTACGTGCATCGGAACGTACGTTTCAGTTATTGCATCAGGTTATGGGGCGAGCCGGACGTGAAAATAAAAAAGGAACGGCTTTGTTGCAATCCTATTTGCCCGATAATGCGATTATTCAGGCATTAAAAAACAATGATCGCAGCGGTTTTTTAAATGAAGAAATGACGGCACGGCAACTGTTGAATATGCCGCCGTTCGGTAAATTAGCCGGCATTATCATCAGCGGCAAAAATGAAGAATTAACCTATAAAACGGCACAAAATTTGATTAAAGCCGCACCCTTTATGGCCGGTGTGGAAGTATTGGGCCCCGTCCCTGCCCCGTTAGCATTGTTGCGCGGCAAATATCGTTTTCGGATATTGGTAAAAAGTAACAAAGAAATCAAATTGCAACAAATTTTAACCCGTTGGATGGCGCTGGTCAATATTCCGTCCGGCGTTGATATCCGTTTGGACATTGATCCGTACAGTTTTTTTTAAAACTTTCAAACATCGTTTCGGCAATTATTTTTACTGACATAACATACTAATCTTTTTAATAAATTTACTTGACAAGCGACGAAAGGATACACAAGTTATCTAAGTAAAACAATTAACTTCATTAAAAAAGGAACAAAAGTATGTCGCAGTTTGGGATGCTCGTCAAAAAAATGTTTGTTCTTTTTTTGTTTGGGGTTTTAATAGCAATTTGGGGTGTGTATGCTATTTTAATTCGCCAAAAATAAAGGGGGGAAACAAATGAGTGATGTATCAACGCAAGAAGATAAAGAAATGATGAACAACGATAAATTGACAATGGATGAAAAAGAAACTTTAAAACATGAAATGAAAGAAGCTTTCGGTGAATTTCCCATTGAACTTAAACAACGCATTTTGGATACGAAAAAAGAAAAATTAAGAACTCTCTATATGATTCAAGGGTGGGCAAAAGAAAACGGTCACGAAACGTTATCCGACTTGTTGGTCCGCAAAATTGCCCATAAAGAAGAAAAAATTTCAAAACTTGAACAGGAAATTCAAGCCTAAAATCTATGGAGGGGAAAATGTCCGAACAAACAAAACCATATCGTAAGCAAGATTATGCTTTAGGCAACGGCCTTTTCCTTTCTGCCAGACAGGTAGCCGTATTAGAGCAATTAAATCTGGGGCTTGCAAATAAACAAATTGCGCACAATTTAGGCGTTGCCGAACCGACCATTAAAATGCACATCAGCGCACTGTTGCGGGCTTTTAATGTTCAAAATCGGGTGCAAGTGTTGTTGAAAGCAAAAGAAATGGGATTTATTTGACATTTCAAATGAGATATGACAGCCCCGCAAGGGGCTTTTTTTTAATATCGGACAACAAATTTATTTAAAACCCGCGCAAAAAATAATATCCGAAATTACTTTTTCGATTTTAAATATCCCAAAACGGCAGTTACCGAAGCCGGCGTTGTCCCCGTCATGCGCATCATTGCTCCGATTGTGGCTGGGCGAGTGCGTTCCAAACGCCCGATGATTTCCGCCGATAAACCGCCGATTTTTTTGTAATTTGTATCATAGGGAATTTTTAACGCTTCATCTTTTCTGAAAGCATCAATATCCATTTGTTGACGCGCCAAATATCCGCTATAGCGTCCTTCTATTTCCAACAATTCGGCAACATCTGTACGGATTTTTCCAAGGCTGGGCCAAGCGCGTACCAAATCGTTCCATGTTACGTTTTGATACGCCAACATATCCAACGGTGTCCGGCGCATACCGTCCTGATTGATATTAAATCCCAGCGCAATGAGTTCTTTGGGCGTATGGACAATTTGCGATATATGTTTTTTGGCTTCTTCATACAATTTTTTCTTATTCAAAAAGGCTTGGCGCCGCTCTTCGCCAACGCAACCGATATCAATACCCTTCCCGGTCAAACGCATATCGGCATTGTCCGCCCGCATCGTCAAACGGTATTCGGCACGCGACGTAAACAAACGATAGGGTTCATCGACGCCAAGCGTTGTAATATCGTCTATCATCACGCCCAAATAGCTGTCCGCCCGGTCAAAAGTCAATGTATCCGTACGACCAAGTGCTTTTAATGCGGCATTGACACCTGCTACCAAACCTTGGCCGGCAGCTTCTTCATAACCCGTCGTACCGTTGATTTGTCCTGCCAAAAACAACCCGTCGACTTTTTTTGTTTCCAATGTGATTTTAAGTTCTCTGGGGTCGACGTAATCATATTCAATCGCATAGGCATAACGCAAAATTTTAACATTTTCCAACCCCGGAATCGTGCGCAAAAATGCCTCTTGCACATCTTTGGGCATAGATGTTGAAATCCCGTTCGGGTAAATGGAATTGCCCTCTTTCGTTTCGGGTTCCAAAAAAATATGATGGCTATTGCGCCCTGCAAAGCGCACGATTTTATCTTCAATACTTGGGCAATATCTGGGACCCACGGATTTAATTTGCCCCGAATACATCGGCGCACGGGATAAATTATCCGTTAAAATTTTATGCGTTTCAATCGTTGTGTGCGTAATATAACACGGCAACTGTTCGGGATTAAAATCTTTTGTCAAGTATGAAAACGGCCGCGGGGGCATATCGCCGTCTTGACGTTCGCATTTTGTCCAATCAATCGAATTTTTATCCAATCGCGCAGGCGTCCCCGTTTTCAGGCGTGACACCGTCAATCCCATATTTTTTAACGCCGGCGTAATCCCCGAACTTGCCGGTTCTCCGTAACGACCGCCGGGCGTTTTTTCTTCCCCGATATGCATTAAGCCGTTTAAAAAGGTCCCCGTTGTAATGACAACGCTTGATGCACGGATATCTTCACCGCCTGCCCGAACCCCCAAAACTTTATGAGCGACCAATTCACCGTCAATTGTGTTTATCGGCATAAATAAAATATCATCGGCAGATGCTTCCATTAAAGTCAAATTCGGGTAATCCGATAAAATACGTTGCATTTCAAATTTATAAGCTTCTTTATCGGCTTGCGCGCGCGGGCCTTGTACGGCGGCACCTTTGGAAGAATTCAGCATACGAAATTGCAAGCCTGTTTTATCAATAACGCGCCCCATTAACCCGTCCAACGCATCCACTTCACGCACAACGGTGCCTTTGCCCAAACCGCCGATGGCCGGATTGCAAGACATATCGCCGATGGTTGCGATTTTGTGCGTGATAAGAACGGTTTTTGCTCCCGTTCGGGCTGCTGCGGCCGCCGCTTCAATACCGGCATGACCGCCGCCGACAACTATTACATCAAAAGCTTTCATTTTTCTACCTGTTTTTTATGATGCTTTATACTCTTTTATGATAAGTTTGTAAAGCAAGAATTAAAATAGATTATATGCGAACATAAAAAGTAAAAAATACATTTTATCAATTTTATTTCCCGATACAAAAATCGCGGAAAATAACATCCAACAATTCATCGGCATCAATAACGCCCGTGATACGCCCCAATGCTCGGTTAGCCATCCGCAAATCTTCGGCTTTTAATTCCAATTCGGGAGCATTTAAAGAATTTTCAAGAGCTTTTTGGCATTCTTTCAAAGCAATGCGATAACGTTCCCGCGTAATAACGCCGTTTTGCGCCATTGCCAAGGAATCGGACAAAACAGATTTAATTTTATCCCATAACGCATCAATGCCATCACCCGTTTTGGCACTGATTACGTCTTCTTTTATTTCACGCGAAACTTCATCAACCTTATTCCACAAAGTTAAAATATGTTTATTTGCCAATTCATCGGGCAATTTGTCAACATGCGGATAATTTTTGGCATCCAGCACATGCAAAATCAAATCGGCATCGGACGCTTTTTTGACGGCACGGCGAATACCTTCGGATTCAATTTCTTCCGTCCCTTCGCGTAATCCCGCCGTATCGGCCAAAATAACGGGGAAACCCGCAACATCCAAATGCGCTTCAACCACGTCACGTGTCGTTCCCGCGGTTTGAGAAACGATTGCCACATCTTTTTTTGTTAATGCATTTATCAAAGATGATTTGCCGACATTCGGTACGCCGACAATGGCAACCAAAAACCCTTCGCGCAAACGCTGCCCGATTTTCTTATCATCAAGATGTGCTTTAATATCATTAATTAATTTATTGATTTGTAAATCTATTTTATCTAAATTTTCTTGCGGAATTTCTTCTTCGGGAAAATCAATAAAGGCTTCCAAATATGCCATATGATGCTTTAAATCGGCACGCCATCCTTCATATAGGGCACTCAAATTTCCGTCCATCTGTGAAAAAGCCTGCGCGCGTTGCAATTCGGTTTCGGCATCGATTAAATCCATTAATCCTTCGGCCTTTGTCAAATCCATTTTGCCCGCAACAACGGCACGACGCGAATATTCGCCGGGTTCCGCCGGACGACAACCGTCAATTTTGCCGATAGCTCCCATCACGGCATTAATAACGCCCCTGCCCCCGTGAACATGAAATTCAACGACGTCTTCGCCGGTAAAACTGTAAGGCCCCTTAAAATAAATCATCAACGGTTTGTCAAGAACAATACCGTCCGATTTAATTTCGGTAAAATATGCATAGCGGGGCTTTGGATTTTCTATTCGGGTTAAACAATGAACAACTTCCAACACTTTTTTACCCGATACGCGGATGACGGCAACACCACCTTTGCCTGCACCAGACGAAAGGGCATAAATGGTATCTTGTGTATTGTAAGACGGCGTTGTTATCATGGCATTATCCTTTGTATTGTATATGATAATCCGAAATACGGACGTTAAATTCCTTCGACCACTTTTGCGATTTCGACCCGCACCAAATCAATATTGATGTTTTTTTCCGATGAAGTCACGATAATTTCCGGATAACACGCAACATGCGTCTTGCCGATTTCGTGTGTTTTTTGCAAAACTTTTTCCGAATCGATGCGTGAAATCTTATCGCATTTTGTTAAAATGATTTGGTAACAAACCGCTGCCGCATCCAACATTTTCATAATTTTCAAATCCACTTCTTTAATGCCGTGACGCGCATCAATTAACAAAAACACGCGGCGTAACTGAACCCGTCCGCGCAAATAAGCATGAATCATCCGCGTCCAGGATTGCACCATTTTTTCAGGTGCCTGTGCATAGCCATAGCCGGGCAAATCAACCAGATGGCACGCATCATCGACTTTGAAATAATTAAGCTGTTGCGTCCGTCCGGGCGTATTGGAAGCGCGTGCCAAACCTTTAACCTTTGTAACGGCATTAATCAACGAAGATTTGCCCACATTCGAACGTCCGGCAAAAGCTATTTCCATCAAACCGTCCGTTGGCAATTGTTCCAAATCGGCAACCCCAAGTTCAAATTCGGGACGCGTTTTAAACAACTCATCGCCGGCCTTTACCAATCGTTCCAATTCTTGCGATTCCATAATCCACCTGCTTCCATATTTTTAAATAAACGGGGCGGCAAAATAAATGTAAACCGCCCCTCGGCATTTTATTAAAAAACCTGCGGCGCCTTTATTTCACGCCGACTTTTTTCATAATGTATTTTTGTTGAATAATCGACAAAACATTGCTCCAAGCCCAATAAATCACCAACCCGGATGCAAAATGCCCCAACATAAACGTGAAAATAACCGGCATCATTTTAAACATATTGGCTTGCGCTTTGTCTGTCGGCGCGGGGCCCAATTTTTGTTGAATATACATCGTGATTCCCATGACAATCGGCCATACACCGATATTTAAAACGCTTGGAATCGGCCAATCGATTAATCCGAACAATGTAAATACCGAAGACGGATCGGGTGCCGATAAATCTTGAATCCAACCGAAAAACGGTGCTTGACGCATATTAATCGATACGGATAACACTTTGTAAAGCGCGAAGAAAACCGGAATTTGAATCAACATCGGCAAACATCCGCCCGCCGGATTGATTTTTTCACGCTTATACAAATTCATCGTTTCTTGTTGCAACATCATGCGGTTGTCTTTATAACGATCCTGTATAGCTTTTAATTTCGGCTGAACCTTTCGCATTTTGGCCATGCTTTCATAAGATTTCGTTGCAATCGGCAACATCGCAATACGTAAAAGCGTTGCAAAAATCAAAATGGCGACGCCCATATTTCCGACCAACAGATACAGCCAATTCAAGAAATACAAAAACGGTTTCGTTAAGAAATAAAACCATCCGAAATCAATGCTTAAATCAAATTTGGGGATACCCAAATTTTCGCCATAGGCATTGATTAATGACAACTGTTTGGCCCCCGCGAACAAATAGGTTACTTTTGTCACGCTTGAACCGGAGGCGACAGTTTCTCCCGGCGTTTGGAACATAGCCGTATACAAATTGCCGTTTTGGCTGAACGCCACTTCGACATTTTTCGTTTTTTGATCAAAAATCAAAGCTGTTTGCCAATATTTTTCGGTAATGCCGAGCCAGCCGCCCGTTGTTTTTTCTTTAAACGGATCGTCTTCAACATCATCCAATTTCTTTTCAACCAGTTTGTTATCAAACACGCCGATAAAACCTTCATGCACGGGCGATACATTGAATGCTGTATCCATTCGGCGATTTATTTGTCCGTTCAAAGCAACCGAAATCGTTTCGTTTTTAAGGTTGTAAATCGTGTCTTTGAACGTAAACATATATGCATCGTCCACCGAAATTACGCGTTCAATGCGTACGTCTTTATTCGCGTATGTCAGTGTTAACGGCGTTTGAGGCGTCAATTTAACCCCGTCAGATTCCCAAACGGCATTATCCGTCGGCAACACGACATTCGGGCTTGTCCAATTAAGCGTTGTCCAATAATCATGCGGCTTTAAAAGCGTTACATCCGGGCTGTCGGGTGCCGTTGTTTCACGATATTTTGTCAAAGTCAACAAATCAATGCCGCCGCCGGAAATGCTGACGGTTCCTTTGATCATATCATTTTGAAGAGGCAAAACAGCGGCTTCAACAGTGTCTTTCGGTTCAACAATATTTGCCGTATTAATCGGTTGAACGGGCGTCGGCTGAGCCGGTTCGGCCAATTCCAACCCTTGTGTTGAAGGAATGGTATCTTTGGGAGTCGGGAAAATATAATCCAGTGAAAACAACAACACTAAAATCAACACCAGCGCCAATCCTAAATTTCTTTGTTCTTGTTTTGTTGCATCAATAGATTTCGACATTTATTTTCCTTTTTTGTTTTTCTTTTCAATAACTTGCGGCACAGGGTCATAACCGTGTCCGCCCCATGGATGACATTTAAAAATACGTTTGAGCGTTAATATAGCACCTTTAAAGGAGCCATGCAACAAAAAAGCTTGCTTGGCATATTCCGAACATGTCGGTTCAAATCGGCAAGTCCGCCCCATAAAGGAAGAAAAAGTCAGCTGATAAAAACGGATGAGAAATAAAAAAACATGTTTCATCATTTATACCCGATTTTGAGTGCAAAGAAAGGCGTTCAACAATATTTTCATAAAGAAAATTGCCATCACCGTCCGCTTTGTCAAATTCCGGAAATCAATTTTGCAAAATCGGCTTGCAAATCCTTAAACGGTCGACGTATCGTTTCCATACGCCCGATAATGACAAAATCGTATCCCGTTTTATCAAAGGAAGGCAACCCCAACCGAACGACTTCGCGCAATCGACGGCGGACACGGTTACGAACAACGGCATTCCCCACCTTTTTCGTTACGGTAAAACCGATACGGTTAATACCCAACGCGTTTTCTTTAAATTGCAAAACAAGGCCGGAAGACACAATCTTCCGCCCTTTATTTGCAATTTCCAAAAACTGTCTTCTTTTTTTTAGTTTGGCGGTTTTCATGACGCCGCCCCTTTCCGTTAAGCTCGACAAAAGCTTAAGCGCTCAATTTTTTACGACCTTTGCGGCGACGTGCATTCAATACGGCGCGGCCACCGACAGTTGCCATTCTGGCACGGAAACCATGTCTGCGCGTGCGGACGATTTTGCTTGGTTGATATGTTCTTTTCATGACTCTACTCCTTTATAATCGGCCGCTGTTGTCACAACATGCCGTGAACCGTTGATTTTTATCTGTTTTCATGTGCGCTTGCGTTTTAAATTTTTGAAAAACAAACGGCGCAGCATTTATGATTGCTCACAAATTTGTACGCTTTTATACCTTTTTTCGACATTAAAGTCAAGCATTATTTTGATTTTTTTATCGCTCTCGCCCCAAATTCAACAGCTTGTTGACCTGAGAAGCCGTTAAATCTTCCCTTTGCAACGCGTGCATAGCCGCGTACAAAACTTGTTTTAAACTTTCCACGCGCAGCGGGTCCATGCGCGAAACAGCCTTAAGTGCCGTTTCACGCGACACATCGTTACGCATACGCAAAGAGCTTAAACTTTTAACCAAATCCAATTCAACACCGGTTACGTCCAATTCCAATATTTCTTTATTTTGCCGACGGGAAATTTCTTGTTTTTTATCGGCATCGGTCATTTTGTTAAGTTCTGAACCGATTAATTTGGCATCTTCAATAAAAGTGCGACATTTGCGCAAATGGTCGACCAATTTTTTCGCGGTTTCCAACAAAGGCGACGGCGGCGTTTGATTTTCCAATTCGGCAACCAATGCTTGAGCAACCTGATATTCTTCGCGCATATCAATATCCATTTGTTTCATGGTATCCATTTCGGCATTATCGACTATGCCGTCTTTGAAAATATCTCTGATTTCGCTTCTTAAAACTTCATAGTTTGTAATAGATGCTTGGCGCGGTTCGGATAAATGGTTAATAATCGTAGTATATTCAAAAGACATAAGTGTCCTCCCGTCAATTAAAATTCAAAAACAACATAGGGTTATTATGTGCTTTTTTTATTTTTTTAGCAAGTCTTTTAATCCTTTAAAGGGATTTTGTTTTTGGCCGGGCGCTTCTTCAATATATTCAAAAGTTTCATCCGTAGAACGCGGGAACGGATCCAGTGCCAAACCGAATTGTTGGGCAATGATTTCACCCAAATTTAATTTGCCGTTCTTTATCATGTCGGAAACATCTTCTTCCATATCAATGTCAAAATCTTGCTCGGTATCGTAATCCACCCCTTTTTCGGAAAAAAATTCTTCAAAATGTGTCTTAAAATCATCATCGAATTCTTTTAACGTTATAACACATATTTGTGTAATTTGCGCGCGAATATCGGCCGAAACTTTTAAAACGCGGTCTCCCGAAATTGAACCCGAAACTTGAAATGATTTGACGGCGGGCAATTCGAAACGTTCTGATAAGGCTTTAAGTTCCTGCGCCGTGGCAATTAAATCAAAGGTTAAACCTTTCAGCGGGATTTTGGACACATCCAAAATTTGAAACAGGTTGGTTTTCATTTTTTATCCTTTTTTATTGACGGGTATGGCGAATTATTGTATAAATGCCTATATGCTTATAACAGTGTAACAGAGATTATGAAAATGTTCAAGAAACTTATTACAATTGCTTTTATATCCGCTTCTTTTTCACTGGGCGCTTGCGGCTTGGAAACATATCAAAGCGGCGATTTGCCGTCCAATGCCCGATTGGAATCCGTCCAAATCGGGAAAAGCACCAAAGAACAAACATTGCGCATTTTGGGTGCTCCCGTTTATCAAAACGAACAACAAAATTTTTGGGTATACGGCAAAATTCGTAAGAAAAGCCAAGCTTTCATGGAACCCAAAGAATTTGAACGCGATATTTATGTCCTAACGTTTAATAACGAAAATGTTCTGAATCAAAAAGAACATTTGACCATGAAAGACGGGCATAACGTATCCTATGTATCGGCAACAACGCCGACAAAACATAAAGAATTATCGGTAACCGAGCAGCTGGTTAAAAATTTCGGCCGTTATGATGCCGGCGGACGCGACAGTACTGAGCGCAGATAATTCAAAGAAACAAAAAACGGATTTATAAAAAATCCGTTTTTTGTTTCAAATATTTTAAAATCAATACATCATTTCCATTCCATATTCTTTTTGCGGTGAAAACGCATAAGAAGCGATACGCGTTGGCGACACATTGTCGGAAGTGTTTCCGGAAACCGTTTTTGCCGATTGCGAACATATGCTTGCGTCATTTAAACGCCTTTGAATTTTTAAGCATTTTTTATTTACATATGCGTAAATTTTAAGGCTTTTGTCAAAACCGGAAATTTTTTGGCAGAAATGCTCGGCGAATTGCTTATAATCATAAGAAGACACAAAAGGCAATCCTTTTTGTTTTGAAGCCTTATCCGTACAAACGAGTGCAACCCCCTTCCCGATTGCCTTATACAAAGGATATTTCCCTTCGGGTGAAGATTCCAACAATTCGTACCACTTAACAGAATGACGGCGGATACCGGCCTCTTTGCAAACTAAATCAAAGGCAATTTCTCCCAAATCATCCGTCGGCGTTTCACCATCGGGAATGCCGCTGCAGATTCCGGCTCTGTAAGAAGATTTTTTTAATGCAACCCTATATTCCCGTTTTGCCGAAACATTTAAAAATTCATTTAAGGTTTGATAAAAAAAGAGTTTAACTTTAAGGCGTTCCTCTTCGGTAAGCCATTTATATAAAACAGATTGAGACATCGAAGCCCCCTTCAACAAAAAATTGCGGATGCAAGATGCTTATATCCCCGAGTCGTTAAATTGTCAACATATTATTATATTCTTTTGAAAAATTATGATTAAAAACAGCGGCAAAAAAGGGCTTAACTTTTTTTAAGCCCTTTATCTGTTCCAAAAAAACGACGGCGATCAGATTACCGATACGAATGATTTTTTATTTTGCCCCCGCTTTTAACAGGGGCATTATTTTTATAAGTTTGACAATCAAAAATTATTTCAACAATCTTTCAACTGTTTCTCTTGAAATATCAGACAAAGTTTTATCGGCATAAACTTCATTCAAAACAGCCTTGGCCTGCTCTTGAACAGCGGGAGCAAACCGTTTGTATTTGGCAAATGCCGTAAACATGCGGCCGGCCAAATGCGGATTGAGTTTATCGACAATCATGATTTGTTCGGCAACAAAACGGTATCCCGACCCGTCGGCTTTGTTAAACGCCGCCATATTGCCGGCAAAGGCTCCGATTAACCCGCGGACTTTATTCGGATTTTTATAATCGAATTTCGGGTGTTTCGTCAGATTTTTGACGTTTTCCAAAACATTTTTGGACGGTGACTGAGCTTGAACGGCGAACCATTTATTCAACACCAAATCATCGTTTTCATAACGGCGGTAGAACAAATCCAACGCTTCTTGTTCTTCGGGGCGTTCATTTTGAACCAACGTTACCAAAGATGACATTCTGTCGGTTAAATTATCGGCCGATTGATATTGGGCAAACGTCATCGGTGCCAATTCCGTCAAAGACAAATATCCCAACGCGACATTTTTAATCGCTCGTTTGGCCGCCGAGGCCGCATCGGGTGAAAACGGCGCATCGGATTCATTTTCCCTATACAGTTTCAATAATGTATCTTTATATCTGACGGCAAACGCGCGGCGCATCAATTTGCGGACACGTTTGATTTCTTCAATATCGATAACGTCCATTTTTTCGGCAATTTCCTGTTCGCTCGGCAACATAACGGCTCGAGCGATAAAAGCTTTGTCAAGCCCGTCTTGTTCAAGGTAAGACCCCATCGTTTCAATAATGGATTCATCGGGCGTTTCTTGTTTATGGGCAACCATTTCCAACAAACGTTCCAAAACATATTGGCGCGCCACGTCAAAACGATTGAACAAATCCGAATCCTTGGTCATCAAACGTTTGCGATCGTCATCGGAATATTTAATTTCCAACGTGATGGGCGATACAAAGAAACGGTTGATCGACAATGCCGGACGTTCCGAAATATTTTCAAACACGTATTCTTTTGACGGTTCATCAAAAATAATCGTGCCGGCTTTGATATCTTTGCCATCCGCACCGACCAATCCGTACGGCAATGGAATGACAAACGGCTCCGTCGCCGTTTTATGCGTCTGAGTCAAACGTACTTTGAACGTTTTGGCTTGTTCATCATACGACGTTTCGGCTTTAACAAACGGACGGCCCGCGGTTGAATACCACCGTTTAAAGGCAGTTAAATCTTTACCCGATACATCTTCCATACATTTGACGAAATCATCAATCGTTACGGCTTGTCCGTCATGACGTTTAAAGTACAAATCGCACCCTTGGCGGAACAATTCTTTGCCCAAAATAGCCTGTTGCATACGAATGACTTCGGCACCTTTGTTGTAAACGGTACCGGTGTAGAAGTTTTCAATTTCCTTATACGAATCGGGGCGCACGGAGTGCGCCAAAGGACCGTCGTCTTCGGGGAATTGATAAGCGCGCAATTCCAAAACGTCGTCAATACGCCCGACGGCACGCGAACGTACGTCATAGCTGAATTCTTGATCGCGGAAAACAGTAAAGCCTTCCTTTAACGACAATTCAAACCATTGGCGCAATGTAACACGGTCACCGCTGTAGTTATGGAAATATTCGTGTCCGATAACACGTTCGACATATTCATATGTCGCATCGGTTGCGGTATCTTTGCTTGCCAACAATGCGGCATCGTTGAAAATATTCAATGATTTGTTTTCCATAGCGCCGGCATTGAATTTTGAAACGGCAACGATATTGAACAAATCCAAATCATATTCCAAACCGAATGTCGTTTCATCCCAAGCCATCGCTAATTTCAGCGAATCCATCGCAAATTGCAGGCGGTCTTTTTTGCCTTGTTCGCAATACAGAGCCAAATCCACCGTTTTGCCGGACATGGTTGTAAACGTATCTTTAATCGAATCCAAATCACCCGCTACCAAAGCAAACAAATAGCAAGGCTTGTTAAACGGGTCTTCCCATACGACGACATCGCCTTCATCTTTAATTTTATTGCCGTTGGACAACATAACGGGATATTTTTTACGGTCACCGCGGATTGTAACGGTAAATTTACTCGGCACATCCGAATGATCGGGATAATAAGTGATTGAACGGAACCCTTCCGGTTCGCATTGCGTACAAAACATACCGTCGGACATGTATAACCCCATCAGGCGCGTATTGGCTTCCGGATTAATTTCAACAGTTATTTCCAGTATGAAATTCGGCTTAGTTTTTTTCAAAGTTAACGTTGTATCGGTTAATTCATAATCGGCATCGGACACCTTTTGCCCGTCCATTTTCAATTCAAGCAATTTCATATATTGGCCGTTTAACACCAACGGTTTTGACGTGTCACAATCTTCAAAAGCCAACCGGGCTTTGACGATTGTTTGCGTGGGGTTTAAAGTAAAATCCAAATCCGTTTTGGGGAGTTTGTAAAACGGAGCTTGATAATCTTTACGATATTTTAACGACATTTTTTTAGCCTCTTCCTTTCTTTGTTTATAAAACCGTTATGCCTTTTTTGCATGGACCTTTATCGAATAAAACAATAAAAGCATTATGAAATTTCTTTACTTTTTTTGAATATCCGCATTCTTTTGCGTTGCATTCTTCAAATTTTCCATCCAAAACGCAGCTTTTTCGGGGTTGGCGGGTACTTCTTTAAATCCGCCCGAATAAATGGCGACCAAACTTGTCATCGCGTTCACATTGCCTTTGGCGGCCGCATTTTCATACAACAAGATGACTTTATCCATCGGAATATCATCCCCCATATAGCCACGTTCCACCCAAACGCCCAATCCGTAGAGCGCATCGGGGTAACCTTGCTTGGCCGCTTCATTCATCCAAGCCATCGCTTTGGCACGATTTTCGGGGATTTTATCACCCGTATCATACATCAAAGCCAATTGATATTGAGCATCAACTATACCCGCGGCGGCGGCTTTTTCCAAAAACAGTACAGCCTTTTTATAAGAAGGCGCGGCCTTTTGAATATTGTCTTTGAACTTTTGCCCTTCGGTCAAATACATCTGTCCCAAATAATAAGCCGACGTTATGACGGCATCTTTGTCTTCCGATTCGTTGGCCATTAAAAAATACCGTTCGGCTTTTCGAATACGCCCGTCTTCCAAAGCCCCAATCGCCGCTTGTAATTGTTCGGAAGGTGTCATAAAGAAATCTTTTAAAGTTACGGCACCGATTCCGATTACGGATAAAATGATTAAAATAAAAACAAGTGTCGTCAAGCCGGATATTTTTTTCTTTTTCATGGTATTTCCCTTTACAAATGTGTCTGATATGATGTACTATCAAAACCGCATCGACGGTTAGCCGCGAAGGATTTCAATTTTTTTCATACATACAGATATACTAAAAGGATTTTTCACGTTGCGCAAGGCTTTTTATTATAAAAATTACGAATTTGATGCAAAAACGGGCATACTTTTATTTCAATACGAAAGCATGGGATATAAATTTAATGAAACAATCACATTCCCGGGAGCTCCGTTTACGTTGACCCAAGCACAAAAAAAAGCGTTGGATTTGATTTTCTTATACGCCCATATTGCCTTCGGCATCAGTTATTATAAAGCGTTTTTAAATCCAGAAGTTGTTCTTGAAAGCGGCGCTTTGACGAAAGAAGAAGCGAACTTTTTTAATACGTTCTACATAAACGGGTTGGGTGAATTTTCCGTAAAAAATAATGTGGATATCCGTATCGCGTTTCCTTATCAAGAGATACAGCGCGAAAAATTTCAATTCAATTTGAAAAATCGCGCTTTGATTCCGGTCGGCGGCGGCAAAGATTCGTGCGTAACGATTGAATTGTTACGAGCGACGGGAAAACAAACGGCGGCCATTTCGCTCGGCAATCCGCGCCCGATTCAAGACTGTGTCCGAGCGGCGCAAATCCCACATATCGTCATGACACGCAAAATTTCACCGGTTTTGTTGGAATTAAATCAATTCGGGCAAGTTTTAAACGGGCATGTACCCATTACGGGTTTGATTTCATTTTTATTATGGGCAGCGGCCGTTTTGTATGATTACAAATACGTGGCAATGTCTTGCGAACGGTCGGCCAACAGCGGTAATATGGTTAAAAACGGGCGCACCATTAACCATCAATACAGCAAATCATTGGATTACGAACGCGATTTTTATGTACTGACAAGTGCTGTACATCCCGAATTCAGATATTTTTCGTTATTGCGCCCTTATTCGGAAGCGCATATCGCGAAATTGTTTGCCTGTCTTTGTAAACCTTATTTTGACGTATTTACCAGTTGCAACAAAGCTTTTAAATTAGATGCGACCAAACGGTTGGACAGATGGTGCGGCATGTGCGACAAATGCCGTTTCGTATTTTTGATTTTGGCGCCGTTTATGGATAAAGACAAACTTATCGAAATCGTCGGAAACAATCCGCTTAATGACATATCACAATTAAACGGGTATAAAGAATTGTTGGGCCTGAGCGGGCATAAGCCTTTTGAATGCGTCGGCGAAACGACCGAATGCCGATGGGCTATGGCCGAATTGGGGGCCGACCCCAAATGGCAAAATGATGCGGTTGTATCGGCGTTAAGCAAAAAAATAGAATCAAATGAATCGGATATTTTTACCCCTTCAACAACTCATTTAATTCCGGGAGAATACAAAAATGCACTTCAATGAATTTAAAGGCAAAACCGTCGGCATTTGGGGAATGGGCAAAGAAGGCTTTGCCGCGAAAAAAGCGCTTGAAAAATACGCATCTCCCCAAAATATCCTAGAAATCGAAGAAGACAATTTAAATGATTTAAACAAATGCGATATTGTGATAAAATCGCCGGGTGTATCTTTATATCGTCCCGAAATTGAACGGTTGCGCGAAAAAGGCGTTGCCGTTACCTCGGGTACAAATATTTTTCTGTCAAACCATAACCCTGATCAAAAAATCATTGCCGTCACGGGGACAAAGGGCAAAAGCACAACTTCTTCCTTATTATACCATGTATTAACAAAATTAGGCATAAAGGCGGCATTGGGCGGCAATATCGGCGTCCCACTGTTGGCATTATCTAAAACGCGTGCCGATATTGTTATAGCCGAATTGTCATCGTATCAATGCGCGGATATAAACGGCAAAATTGATTTGGCGGTTTTGGTCAATTTATATCCCGAACATTTGCCGTGGCACAAAACACATGAACGGTATTATTCGGATAAGCTCCATATGGTCGGACAAGCCGATATATGCTTTTTAAATGCACAAGACGCCAATACAAAAATATTTGCGAACAATCCCGACATTTTAAAAAAAGCCGTGTATTTTAACGAACACCCTTTAACGTTGCCGAATTTCCCGCTGAAAGGCGAACATAACTTGCAAAACGCGTCGGCAGTGTTAAGGGTAATTGAAGTATTGGGATTGGATGTTCATCAAGCAATCCGCGCCATGCAAAGCTTTCAATCCTTGCCGCATCGGTTGGACATTATCGGGAAAATAGATGGCATTACCTATGTGGATGACAGTATTTCGACAACGCCCGAAACGGCGATTGCCGCGATGGAAGCGTTTAAGGGTACCCCTATAACTTTAATCATGGGCGGCCAAGACCGCGGCCAAGATTACAATGCATTGGCCGCTTATACCAAAGCACATAATGTTTGCGTTGTTACATTGCCCGATACGGGAAGACGTATGGACACATTGGCAGATACTTATCGTGCTAATAACATGAAAGAAGCGGTAACCATTGCCAAACAGCAAACACCTGCGGGCGGGATTGTGTTATTATCTCCCGCCGCGCCCAGTTATAACATGTACAAAAATTTTGAAGCGCGCGGAGAAGATTTTAAAAAGTGTGTTTTTGAATAATTGTTATCCGCAATATCGAAAACAATTACAAAAAAACGCCGACGGAAAAATTTCGTGCGGCGTTTTTGTTATAAATCATATTTTTGATATTATTCGGACAATTTAAAAGCCCCCAACAATTCGGCGGATTGCACCGCATTTTTCGGGTTAATCATTGCATTATGGCTATAACCCGCATCCACGTGGATAATTTCACCCGTAACACCTGATGCCAAATCGCTGAGCAAATACAAACCTGTTCCGCCGACGTCTTCAATTGTTACATTGCGGCACAAAGCGGAATTGTTTTGTGTCCACCCCAAGATTTGGCGGAAATCGCCGATACCGGCCGCGGCCAAAGTCCGAATCGGGCCGGCCGAAATGGCGTTAACACGAATGTTTTGATGACCCAGGTCAAAGGCAATGTAATGAATGGAAGCTTCCAAAGCGGCCTTTGCCACACCCATCACATTATAGTTCGGCAAGTATCTTTCCGCGCCCAAATAAGTCAATGTCAACAACGAACCACCATCCGTCATTAAATCGGCGGCGCGTTTACATACGTCCGTGAATGAAAAGCAAGAAATCAACATTGAATTTGAAAAGTTCGCAGCCGTTGTATCGACATAACGCCCTTTAAGTTCGTTTTTATCGGAAAAAGCGATTGCGTGGACGACAAAATCAATTTTGCCCCATTTTTCTTTGATGGTCGCAAAAAGGTTGTCCATGCTGACGGGATCGGTCACATCACAAGGAATCAATGTATCGACTCCGACGGAAGCGGCCAAAGGTTGTACACGTTTCAACAAAGCTTCACCTTGATACGTGAACGCCATTTCGGCACCGGCATCGGCCAATTGTTTTGCAATCCCCCAAGCAATCGAATGATCGTTGGCGACGCCCATAATCAACCCCTTTTTACCCTTCATCAAGCCACAAGTCATTTAATTTTCCTTTCTTAAGCTATCTTATGATACAAGTATTAAGTATATAATACATATTTTAGACAAAATTGCAAATGACACTTTTATGACAATCGTGAAATTTATAATTAATTCAGGCATCCATAGTTTAAAAATTCATTTGCTTTTTTGTTTAAAACAAGTTAGCCTGTTAAAACAGAGTGTTAAGAAGAGTAAACTATGATCAATCTCTCGCGCTTTTATCGGCATTTTTATTGTCGGCAGATTATATGATGAATTTTCGGGACATCCGCTTTGTAAACGGCAAAAATTATATTTAAACAATTAATTTAATTACATTAAACAACCTATTAAATAAGAAAGAAAAATTAAATGTCTAAAATTGCTCAATATATACGTCCGTTAGCACTTGGCGTCATTTTAAAAGACGGTAAAATTTTGGCGGTTCGCGAATTTGACCGAAAGAAAAACGAAACTTTTTACCGTTTGCTCGGCGGCGGAATTGAATTTTGCGAAACGGGAAAGGATGCTTTAAAACGCGAATTTATGGAAGAACTCGGGGTTGAAATTAATGTTAAAAAACGTTTGGGCGTCCTTGAAAACCTGTTCACGTTCGAAAATCAACAAGGGCATGAAATTTGTTTGCTTTACAGTATGGAATTTAGTGATAAAAATGTATCCGAAAAAGAAAAGCTGCCGATGATTGAACCGCAACATGCGGGTAAAGTTGCCGAATATGTCGATGTTAATACGCCGCATATTTATCCTAACGGATGGCAAGAATATATTATGCAAGCTTAAACTCTTGCCAAAAGACGCCATACGCTTTTTTTAAATTTATTAAGGATATATTCTATAAAAAAACTTAAGCATTGTTGTTTTTATACCGCTACATCGTTCCTTTGGCTGATTTCAACTGCCCGCAAGCGGCCATAATGTCCTCCCCGCGCGATTTGCGAATGGGGGCGGCAAAATATTTGCCTTCCAAAAATCTGGAAAATTTATGGATTGTATTACTGCTGGACGGTTCAAACGGCGCACCGTTCCAAGGATGAAACGGAATTAAATTAAATTTGACTTCCAACCCTTTAACCAAACGGACTAATTCTTCGGCACATTCCAATGAATCGTTGACGCCTTTCAACATTACATATTCCATTGTGATAAATTGACGTTTTTGTGAACGAGCCTGATATTCCTTACAAGCATCTATTAATTTTGCCAATGGGAATTTTTTGTTAATCGGCATAATAGACGAGCGAATTTCATCATTCGGCGCATGTAAACTGACCGCCAATTTAACGCCCAAATCGGCTAAAAGCGGAATTTTATCCGCAACACCTGCCGTTGAAACGGTAATTTTGCGTTTGGACAAACCGATACCGTCGGGTGCTTTTAACAACTCAATTGCCTTTGCGACATTTTCAAAATTATACAAGGGTTCGCCCATCCCCATAAATACAACGTTTGACAAACGACGCGTGTCATCGGTCGGCGTCGGCCATTCGCCGTAACTGTCCCGCGCCGCCATAAATTGCCCGACAATTTCGCCGGCCGTTAAATTGCGCATCATTTTTTGCGTGCCCGTATGGCAAAATTTACACCCTTGAGCACATCCGACTTGAGAAGATACACATACGGCACCGCTGTCTTCTTGCGGGATATAAACGGTTTCGACTTGTTTGCCGTCGGCAAATTCCATCAACCATTTGCGCGTCGTGTCGATTGAGGTTTGTTCGGTTATGATTTTCGGATGCACCGCAGTGTAATGTTCATCTAATTTTGCACGAAAATCTTTTGCCAATGACGTCATTTTTTGAAAATCACTTTGACCTTGGTAATATAGCCAATGCCACAGCTGTTTTGTTCTGAACGGCTTTTCGCCAATGCTGACAAGTTCGGCATTTAATTCGTCAAAAGTCAAGCCGATAAGATTTTTTTTCATACCGCCCCCTTATCTGCCGCAAGCTTCATTGATGGCTTCATACGCTTTTGTAAAGCCTTTCAACGAAAAAGTATCTGTGATTTTGGTACCACGCACGGATTGCCCATAAGCAATCGCATTGGATCCTTTAATCATGTCTTGGACTAACTTTTTATCGGTAGCGGCCTCTTTGACCCAAGCCATATCTTTGACGGCTTCCAAATTGACCGTTTTGCGGTTGTCCACACGCAGTGTCGGCTTTGTCCCTTTTTTATAGGTAAAGCCGGCTTGAATACTTACCACATCATAAGATTTATCGTTCGGGCGGTGCGTAACAGATAAAAATACATCTCCGCGATATGTATATTTGCCTGCCGATTTGGTTGGTTCAGCCGCCATATAACAGACTTTGCCGTCCGTTTCTTGGAATGAATAGGCCGTCCAAGAATGGAAAGTGCCCAATATCGTTAAATCGGGCGGGGTCGCCGATGCATTTTTTACGAAAGTAAAAAGACAAGCAACACACAACCCCCAAATAACTTTTTTCATCCCTTTGCTCCTTTAGCGTTTTTTTAAAAGTCTAGCCCATCCCCCAATAAAAGGCAAGACTTTTTTAAAACCTTAAAGCAAACGGCGACCGAACCGTCTCGGTCAAACAAAGGAATTATTCTGCTTCACATCCGTTGCCTTCAATAGCCCAGCTTGCCACTTGGCCATTGATAATCGTAAAGACTGTTTCGCAGTATTTATTGCTTCCTTTATCTGTAATTCCGTCTTTTAAATATGACACATACCGAGCCGTCAATGTGTCATATGTTTTCGTCGGCACACCCCATTGGCCGATTAAACGGCTTTCCGGATAGCCGATAAAACCATCCAATTTGGCTTCATATTTTTCGCGTGTCGCACATGATGCCACCATCAACACCATCGCCAACGCACATAAAATTTTTTTCATTTAAGTCTCCCCCTTTTGACTTATAATAAGTTCTTCAAATCTTCAGTTAGGCATGCTTTTGCCGAATAACAAGGGGAAACGATAAAATCTGTAAATAAGTATGTCTTTTACAATCAAAAACAACACAAAATTATTCAAATACTTTTATTCGTTCTTTAAGCGGTTCATGCGATTTTTCATCCGCCGGCCGTACGACGGCGCCGAAATTCATCTGGGCAATCAAACGCCAATTCTTCGGAATGTTAAAGGTCATCGCCGCCGATTTATCCACCAAAGGATTATAATGTTGCAAATTGGCACCCAATCCCAACTCGGTCAAACCCGCCCAAACCATATATTGCAAAATGGCATTATTATGCTCCGCCCATTGGGGAAATTTTTCTTTATAAGTCGGGAATTTTTCTTGCAAAGCGCGGGTTATGTCATCGTCTTCATAAAATAAAACGGTACCGATGCCTTGCATAAAAGAATTAATTTTTTCTTCGGTCGGTTTGAACTTGTCGGGCGGTACGATTTTTCTTAACGAATCCATCGTTAAATTCCAAAACTTCTTTGAATTGTTCCCGAATAAAACGACAATGCGCGGCGATTGAGAATTAAAGGCCGACGGGGCTTCGTAAACACACCGTTCAATAACGTTCATGATTTGTTTTTTCGAAACGGCCGTATTTGTATTTAGCGCGTAAACGGAACGTCGCTCTCTGATTAATTCCAAAAAATCTTTCATGTTATTTCCTCCTAAAAATAACAATAAGACCGCCGATTAAAATAATCAATAAAATGCTTGATTATTTTAAAATTTTCTTTAAAATGGCGGGGAAAAATCAACCTAAAATTACGTAAAAGTCTGACATGCATCCGATTGAATTATTTAAATATTGTCCCAAATGCGGGTCGAATAAATTTTTTATTTCTTCCCCTATTTCCAAAAAATGCGAAACTTGCGGATTTGAATTTTTTAAAAATCCTACCATCGGCGTCGGCGCTTTGATTTTCGATAAACAAAACCGATTACTTGCCATTCGCCGTGCTAAAGATCCCGCTAAAGGAAGCTTGGCTTTTGTCGGCGGATTTGTCGATATCGGCGAAACGTTGGAGCAAGCCGTCATTCGTGAAGCGAAAGAAGAACTTGGCTTGGATATTATCCCCGAAAAATTAATCGCCGATTTCCCGAATTCATATATTTATCAAGGCATGGACCAATATCCGTTGGATTTTTTCTTTTTATGCAAAGTAAAAGACGCTTCCGAATTGATATTGCAACAAAACGAAATTTCCGAAGCTTTATGGATTGACAAAGACAAAATTAACATTGACGCGTTCGGATTGACCAGCAATCGTGCCGTTTTAAAAACATTATTGAATAAAGATTAAAATTTTTGCGCATCCATTCAACTTATGAACGTCATCGCTGGCGGCAAAATTATTTCACCACGATATCACAATACATGGTATTTATGAAAGCCATAAAAAATATTATGCAATTTTGTCTTTCTTACCCGAACATTGGCTTGAACCGTCTTGTTTATCGGAACACGAACATTTTGTACCGGATTTGTGAACACCTTTTTCAGCGGCATGATTTTCATGGCAACAACATGTCTTGTCATCATGCGTTTCACCGCAATGACACCCTTCATGGCATTGGCAATCTTTATCACAAGTACACTCATCTTTACAATCGCAAACTTCACATCGACAATCCGAATTGGCACATTTGTTCATTCAAAACCTCCTTTAAAAAAAATGTATTATACTTATTCGTATATATGGATGACAAGCTACTTTGTCAAGGCAACTATTCATTGAAACAATGCCGGTGCCGCCTATTATGAAGCGAACACAACATCGGCTGAGAACATAACAATTTTAGGTCACAAGCAAATAAACACCAATATGGCAATATATCCAGAACACACCTGAGAAAGTTGTGGAAGATTTGAAAAAAAGATTGGATTTTGAAGCCAAAAATTTTGCGAAAAGGGAAAAATAATCTTTAAGAATCAATGAGAACAAAACAAGAACATTTTTTGTAAAATATTAAAAAAAGCCTTGAATATCAAGGCTTTATATTGGCGACCCCACGGGGATTCGAACCCCGGTTACCGCCGTGAAAGGGCGATGTCCTAGGCCTCTAGACGATGGGGTCATCTGAGATCGATATGCTTATACCTTAAAATTTTATCTTTTGCAAGCATTTTTTTCATATTTTTTGATTTTTTTTCTAACCGGTTGAAAAATAAATCATCAATATGCATTCACTGAAAAACTTTATCGTTTAAACCCACTATAAAAAACTAAGCCCGACATTCGCTGCCGAGCTCAGCTCAATGAATTATAAATTCAAAAAATCAAGCCCTTAATTCGGCACCTGTATTTTTGGCGACCAAATTAATAATTTGAGTGGATAAAATCTCGATATCTTTATCCGTTAAAGTTTTATCGATAGGTTGAATATGCACTTTAACCGCCAATGATTTTTTACCGTCAGGCAATTTATCGCCTTCATATACGTCAAAAACGCTGACATTCGTAATCAAATCCTTATTCACGCCCAAAATCGTCGAAATAATTTTTTCGGCATCCACGGATTTATCCATGACAAATGCGAAATCGCGGCTGAGCGGCATTAAGTTAGATACCTTTAACGCTTTGCCCGATTTTGTTTTGTTTTTCGGCATCGGCACATTTGCCATATACACTTCAAAGGCAACCACGGGCGTTTTGATATCAAAAGCCTTTAAAATCGCAGGATGAATTTCCCCGAAATGCGCCAAAACATTTTTGCCCAGACACAAACTGCCCGACCGACCGGGATGATACCACTTGGGTGCTTTGCGGAACACTTGCGTTTTGGGGGCATCTATTGCTGCCAGCGCATCCAAAGCATCGGCTTTGGCATCAAACACATCCACACCGCGCGCATTTGTTGCCCAATGCTTCGGCATATAGGCCCCTGCCCTTATCCCGCAAGCCACCATTGCTTGGTCGCCCGGTTTATTTGAATAAAATTCGGGACCGACTTCAAATAATTGCACATCATTTATACCGCGGTCTTGATTACGCTTAACGGCAGACAACAAATTCGCAACCAACGTCGGGCGCATTTCATCCAAATCCGACGCAATCGGATTAGCAATAATCACATGTTTATCCGTAAACAATGCGGCAATTTCGGAATCCATGAACGACCACGTAATGGCTTGATTCAAACCACGGGCAGCCAACTCGCGGCGCACGGCCACTTCGCGTTTTTGATGAGGCAATAAAATGCTGACAGGCAATTCATCGGGGCGCATCGGAGCAACGGGCAAATCTTCCAACCCGTAAATGCGTACGATTTCTTCGACAACATCCGCATTGCCCGTTACGTCATGGACGCGCCAAGACGGTACCATGATTTTATCTCCGTCAACCGTAAAGCCCAATTTTTGCAAGATTTCGACCATTTTATCGTGCGCAATATTCATGCCGACCAAACGTTTGACTTGATTAAAATCGAAATTGATTTCATGATGCCAATCGGGTTCGGCCCCCGCTATAACAAGTTCGGACGCTTCGCCACCGCAATATTCAAGTATCAAATCGGTTGCATCTTGCATACCTTGCACGCAACTTGCGGGATCAATGCCGCGTTCAAAACGCGTTCTGGAATCCGATTCGGCATTGAGCAACCGCCCCGTTCTGGCGACGGATAAGGGTTTGAAATATGCCGATTCCAAAAAGATATTGACGGTTTCCACAGAACACCCCGTTTCTTCGCCGCCCATAATACCGGCAATGCTTTGCGCGCCTTTGTCATCGGCAATAACGGTCATACCTTCTTGCAACGTATATTCTTTACCGTCCAAAGCGGATAACTTTTCACCTTCGTGCGCCGAACGCACCGTGATGTTGCCCGTCAATTTATCGGCATCAAATACATGCATCGGGCGGCAATCGCGAATATTTAAATAATTCGTCACGTCAACCAAAAACGAAATCGGACGCAACCCCGCAGAAATTAAAGCTTCTTTCATCCAATCCGGACTTTGCGTATTTTTAACGTTTTTAATATACCGTCCGACGAATTGAGAACAATTATCATCAGTAATCGTAACCGAAATCGGCGATTGATACGACCCTTTGATTTCGGTGGCATGTTCAGGCATATATGCCCCGATACCCGTTGCGGCCAAATCGCGTGCAATACCTTGGATACCGAAACAATCCCCGCGATTAGGCGTTACATTCACGTCCAAAATCACGTCCGACCCCAACACATCGGCAATCGGCGTACCTGCGGGCAAGTCGGTTTTGACGTCCATAATGCCTTCATGAGAATCGGAAATACCCAATTCTTTTTCCGAACACATCATGCCGCAACTTTCAACGCCGCGAATGACGCCTTTTTTCAACGCTTCGTTATACAGCGGGATAATTACCCCCTCATGCGCCAAAACGGATTTCATGCCGACATAACAATTCGGCGCGCCGCAAACGATTTGCAACATTTGTTTACCGTCCCACACGCCCAAGATATTTAACTTATCGGCGTTCGGGTGTTTTTCTTTGGTTTTGATTTCGCCGACGACAAAATCTTTCAAAGCCGTAGCATTATCCATGATTTCTTCGACTTCTAATCCGATAGCCGTCAATTTATCGGCAATTTCTTTGGCCGACGCTGTTGTATCGATGAATTTTTTAAGCAAATTGATTGAAACGCGCATTATTTTTTCCCTCCCGCATTGAAACTTAAACCGCTTGTGATAGTCGGCACATCGTTCGGCAAAAATCCGTAATGTTTAATCCAACGCATATCCGCGTCAAAAAAGCTGCGCAAATCGGGAATACCGTATTTCAGCATGGCAAAACGGTCAACGCCGCAACCGAAAGCAAAACCTTGGTACACATCGGGGTCAAGCCCTGCGTTTTTAAGAACGTTCGGGTGCACCATGCCACAACCGAGCAATTCCATCCAACCGGCACCGGATTTGATTTTGAATTCGCCGTTTTTGCGTTCACACCCCAAATCGGCTTCATAAGACGGTTCGGTAAACGGGAAATAAGACGGGCGGAAACGCAACGCAATATCATCGGTTTCAAAGAAGAGTTTCATAAATTCGACCAACACCGTTTTTAAATTCGCCAAATTCGTGTGCGTGTCAACCACCAACCCTTCGATTTGGTGGAACATCGGCGTATGCGTCATATCATAATCGCGGCGGTACACGCGTCCGGGAGCCACAATTTTAATCGGCAGCTTTTTATTTTCCATTGTACGGATTTGAACGCCCGACGTATGCGTGCGCAATACTTTATCCAAATCGCCGTCCATAAAAAATGTTGCTTGCATTTGTCGGGCGGCATGGTCTTTCGGAATATTCAAAGCTTCAAAATTATGCCAATCGTCTTCGATATCGGGACCTTCGGCCAAATCAAAACCCATCTGGGCAAAAATGGTTAACATTTCTTCCATAACCTGAGACACGGGATGAATGCGCCCTGCATTTGTATCGGGACGTACGGGCAAAGTCACATCCACGGTTTCGCTTACCAATTTTGCGTTGAGTTCGGCTGTTTCCAAAGCCTTTTTTTTAGCTTCGACAGCCGCTGCAATTTGTGTTTTAAAAATGTTGAGCAATTGCCCCGCCGATTTTTTTTCTTCAATCGGCAAAGTGCCCAAATCCTTCATCAACGCCGTTATGCGCCCGTTTTTGCCCAAAGCTTGCACGCGGGCTTCATCCAAAGCGGCCAATGTATCGGCCGTTTCGATTGCCCGAAGCAGCAAAGGCTTTAATTCATTGATTTTTTGTTGCATGTTTTTTCCTTTATGTCCGTTCGGCGGCGTTTTACAATACAATGCCGCACTTTGTTATCACAAATTGCCGTTATATTACCCCATTTCGGACATAAATTTCAAGGAAAAAATTATTTTCCGCATGGCAGTTTCAATCGCCGCAAAATTAAAGGAACACAAAACAAAACATAAAGAAAATCACAATTGGCACGTCGGATATGAAAGTTCTGCCGAAATTTTCAAACAATTCATCCGTTTACCATATGATATATGAAAAGAATCCAAGCTGTTATTCGGTTTTTGCACCATATGCGCCGCATTTATCGGCAACATCCCGCTAATGCCGAAAAACGAAATCAATACCCCTGCTCCCATTGAAATGCCGCAAACCGTTCGGACGGAAAATTCAAACAACGTTTTAAACAACACAAAAATATCCGAAACAGCTTACACCGAAAACAAAATTTCGGGAAAACAGATGATTTTCCCCGAACAATTCGTTACAAAAATACGGCAATAAAAAAATACCCCCCTTATCGGGAGGTATTTTCTGTCCGGCAAAAAGCCGACACATATCAAGCTTACAAAGCAGCTTTTGCCTTTGATACCAAATCGGCAAACGTTGCCGCATCGTTCAAAGCCAAATCGGCCAAAATTTTGCGATCCAATGCAATACCGGCTTTATTCAAACCGTTCATGAATTGCGAATAAACCATGCCGTTTGCACGAACGCCCGCGTTAATACGAACAATCCACAATTGGCGAATTTCCGTTTTTTTCTTGCGGCGGTCACGGTAAGCATATTGCAAACCTTTTTCAACTTTTTGCTTTGCGACTTTATAAACCTTGGAGTTGCGTCCACGGTAGCCTTTAGCAGCCTTTAAAACCTTATTGTGTTTTGCACGAACAGTCGTGCCGCGTTTGACTCTAGCCATTTTTCTACTCCTTAACCGTGCATAAAGCGTTTAACAATTTGTGCATCACATTCGTTCATGATAGCGCCGCCTCTGGCTTGGCGTTTCATTTTTGGTGTTTTGCAGGCTAAACAGTGGCGTTTAAAGGCAGATGTTCTTTTGACTTTGCCCGTGGCCGTCAATTTAAAGCGTTTTTTAACAGCGCTTTTTGTTTTTAATTTAGGCATTTTCTTATTCCTTTATTTAAATAAGTTAATCATGACTTTAAGGCAGCCTTCAGCGGGTTTTCCCCATTAGCCTTTTCAGTCGACAGGCAGGTTTTATACAACGAAAATCGTTAAAAGTCAATATCTGTTCGGCATTTTTTTCAACTTTAAGGGAAAATAAAAAAATATTGTTGAAAAACAAAAAAATATTGCGAGTGGCAAAAAATAATTATATACTTTCGTCAAGGCTTGTTTTAAAGCGCGGGAAAATCCACGGGAAACGGCAAAAGATCCGATATTTTTCCATGCTGCGCGCGAAACAGCGGAAAATAAAGCAGTGTATAACCTCAAAAAAAGGAGATAAAAATGAATAAATATTTATTAACAATGGTTTGTGCTTGCGCTTTTGCGGTGTCGGGTTGTGCAACGAAAACGGCACCCGAAATGCCGGCTCCGATGAATGTTTATTTCGAACATGCTTCCGCAAAAATGAATGTGACGGATACAACGGCACTCAAAAATTATGTCACCGAAAACGAAAAATTCGTTAAATGCCCGAAATCCGTTGTTTTCGTGGGCGGGCATACCAATTCCATCGGAACCGTAAAATACAACGACAAATTGTCTCAAAGACGTGCCGATGCCACCCGTACGGCGTTAATCAATGCCGGCGTCCCAAGTGATAAAATCCGTGTCAAAGCTTACGGTTCACGTGCACCGATTGCCGATAACAATACCGAAAACGGATTGAAGGTCAACCGTCGTGCCGAAATCGGATTTATGCCGGTTATCGCTGCGGGAGACACGGCTGCCACGGCAACGACAACCTCAGCGGCTGCGGCTACAGCAGCTCCGACAGCCGAAAAAACGGTAACGGAAAAGGCAACGGCCGAAAAAACAGCGGTTAAAACAACAGCTTTTTCAAACGGCAGTTCCGTTAAAAATACCGACGGGACAAAAACTTACACCAGAAAAAGACAATGCCGCAGATGTGGAAAATAAAATTGCCCGAAGTGATCGTCCCCTCCGACAAAGAGGGGAACGGTCGCATAATCTTGCGTATTCCCGATGCAACATTTGAAAACGCGCAAATCGTTTTTAACGCCGTCGTGGAAAATAAGGAAGAATTTCGAGAATGACTGCCTTTCCCGGATAAAACAAATCGGGTGGAAGACAGCTTTTCTTTTTTACAAAGCGTTCAAAAAGGTTTTGAACAAAATGAACGGGGCGAATATTTTGTTTTTGAAAAGGATACGGGCGATTTTTGCGGTATAGCCTGCATGTTTCACGAAAAAAGTGTTCATGATGATTATTGGAAAATCGGTTATTGGCAAATCAAAGAAAAATGCGGCAAAGGTTATATAATCGAAGCGGTACGCGCATTCGAAAATTTTTTGTTTGAAAACGGCGTCAACCGCATTGAAATTAAAAATGATACGCGCAATATTGCTTCGGCCAATATTCCGAAACGGTTGGGGTATCATTTGGACGGCGTGCTAAGGCAAACGGGATATGCGCCCTATTTCAATGATTGGCGAAATGTGAATGTGTGGTCGAAATTAAAATCCGAATATGAAAAAGAATAAAAAAGTTGTGTTGCGGCGATTTTGACACTTTACATAATGTTTAAATTGAAGTAGAGTGCGTTCGGAATTGCCCTTCAAAACGAAATTTACCCGTATACGGTTTTGAAAAATCGGTTGTTTGCGAATAAAGACGGTAATTCAAGCATAAAGGGAACAAAAAAATGAGCAAAATTTTATGGCCTGCGGGCACTTTGTTGGGTCCTGTCCCACCGGTAATGGTTTCTTGCGGAACAGTTGAAAATCCCAATGTTTTAACGGTAGCTTGGACGGGAATTATTAATTCCGATCCGGCGATGACATACGTGTCCATACGCCCGAGCCGCCATTCGCACGGTTTGATTGAACAATCAAAAGAATTCGTTATTAACTTGCCGACTTTAAAATTGGTTGAAATATGTGACAGCGTCGGCATTAAATCCGGCGCAAAAATTGACAAGTTTAAAGAATACGGATTAACGGCATTGCCGTGTGAAGGCGTAAATGCGCCGCAAATTGCGCAATCTCCCGTTTCATTGGTATGCAAAGTCATTGATGTGCAGCATTTTCGGACCCATGACATGTTCTTGGCTGAAATCGTTAATGTGTATGTCGATGATGCCTATCTTGACGAAAACGGCAAGTTGTGTTTGGAAAAGGCCGGGTTATTGGCATATTTGCACGGTGCATATTATACTTTGGGACGGGAAATCGGCAAAATGGGTTTTTCCGTCAATAAAAAGGAAATCAAGAAAAAACAGGCTTTGAAATCCAAACGGGCGCAAGTGTTAAAATCTGAACAAGTGCAGACATCAAAATCTAAACGGGCGCAAGTATCGCAATCCGAACGGGCCGACGAAAATTTTCATACTCCGAAAGCAACTGCAAACAACAAAAAATCCGACAATGCAAAAAAAGTTAAATTTTCGGAAAGGAAAAAGATGGCTGTCGGTTTTCGCCGTTCCGAAAAGAAATCAACAAAACAATATAAGAGGGCATCATGGAAAAATCGGCAAACCGATTGACCGAAATCGAAATACATTTGGCCAATCTCGAAAAAACGGTGGATGAAATGAATGACGAATTATTACGCCAATCAAAAATCATCGACACATTGGTTAAACAAAACAAAATGCTGATTGAAGCGGTGAAGGACAATCCCGTAAAACCTTTGTCAGAAGAAACGCCGCCGCCGCATTATTAACGTAAAAAGCAAAATAAAGGTTAGGAGTCAAAATGAGAAAATTTTATTTCGTTTTGTATTGTTTGTTTTTTATTGCTTTGGGTTATGCTGCCACAGGTGCGGCGATTAAGGCATTTTCCCCGAAGCAACACAAAATTTTGGTGATGATAAGTTCGTATAAACGGCCGTTGTTGTTATCTGGACAAATTATTCGGTTTGCGAACCAAACCTATCAAAATTTTGATATCAGCGTTTCAATTAAAGGTGCACCCGAAAATTGGGTCAGAAGAATGTTTATGCAAGAATGGCAACCGTTATTGGATAAAGGCCGCTTATTCGTACGTTTTGACGAAAATAAAAACCAACTCAGCAACCATATGGATACTTTGCGCGATATTGATTTGGACAAATATGATTATTTTTGCAAAGTTGATGATGACGATTGGTATGTACCGACTTATTTGGAACATGTCAATGAATGGTTGAATAAGGGCACAAATATTGCGATGTCGGCATCAAATAATGCCATTGCATTGGAAGAAAATGAAAAGACAGCAATTATGAGAATATTTCACGGTGAAATGTACGGTCCGACCATGTGTTTTTCAAGAGACGTTATGAAAACGGCATTAAAGGTTGAAAAAGATGCGTCGGCCTTGGAACCGTATATCAATACGGAAACAGTCAAATACCTGCGTCATCGGCGCGAAGACAATCTGCTTGACAAAATTGCCAGAAAAGCCGGGAAAATCCAATTTCGAAACGACGGCATTCCACGTGTCATTTACGGCAGACAATACCCCGGCGTCACGCGTCAGTGGCTCGGCACATATTAAAATAGCGCCATTCCCCGATAAAAGCTTGACGAGGCTTAAAAAAAAGGCTTTAATATTAAAAAATAAGGGGCCTGTTGATGACACACCATGCGCAAAATAAAATCATTTCGGTCAAACAAATCCTTAAATTCATTCGCGAATTGATGAAAAAGGAAAAGGACCGCCAAAAACAATTGGAACAAATTGTCCACGTTGTTGCCGATTCTTTGCACATGGACGTGTGTTCACTGTATGTCATGCGCCCGGGCGATTTGTTGGAACTTTACGCCACCAAGGGGTTGGATCCGAAAGCAGTTCATGAAACATTTTTGCGCGTGGGCGAAGGGCTTATCGGCGAAATTGCTTTGCAACGCAAAGGATTGGCTTTTGAAGATGCTCAAGTTCATCCAAGCTTTGTTTTTAAACCGGAAACGAAAGAAAAGCCTTTTAAATCTTTATTCGGCATTCCGATTATACGCGGGGAAAATGTTTTGGGCGTATTGACGATACAAACGACCAGCGTACAAAATTTTTCGCCCGAAATCAAAGAGACAATGGATACGATTGCTCTTGTCATAGCCGAAATATTGGCAACTTTTTATACGCAGAAAAAAGAAAAATCCATCACGCCCGAATTGCACTTGAAAATGGACGGCGTAAAATTAGTCGAAGGCGTTGCCGTCGGAAATGCCGTTTTGCATGAACGGTTGGAACGTATCACGACAATTTTGGCAAAAGATTCGAAACAAGAAATCAAACGTTTCAATGCGGCATTGGCAGCCGTCGAAGCGGAAATTACTCAAATGGTGGACAATTCGAACGTGTCGGGCGAAGAAACGGACATTTTCAGCGCTTATTTGTTATTCACGCAAGACAAAGGATGGGCCCAAAAAATCACGGCGGCCATTGAAATAGGTTTAACGGCGGAAGCGGCCGTACAAAAAATATGTGATGAAATGAGCGAACGGATGGAAAAAATAGCGGACGCTTACATTCGTGAAAAGATTCATGATTTGCAAGATTTATCTAACCGTTTGATTACACATTTAAAGGGAAAACGCGCCTCAAAATCGAAACAAAAATTGCCGAAAAACACGATTTTGGTCGCTTATTCAATGGGACCGGCCGAATTGTTAGATTATGAAACTGATAAAATTAAGGCTATTGTCATGGAAGAAGGTTCCAAAACAATGCACATCATCATTGTGGCACGTTCATTGAACATCCCCGTTATCGGCGGCATTAAAAACATTTTTTCGTTAATCAATACCGATGATGAATTGGCCGTCGATGCCGTTAAAGGCGAATTATATATCAACCCCATTGACGAAGTATTGGACGAATTTGCCGAAAAATTACGTGTACAAAAAAGGTTGATGGCGCACTATCAAAAAATGCGTAAATTGCCGGGCATTACATTGGACGGCGTTCAAGTTTCATTATGCGCCAATGCGGGATTGGCTTCGGATTTAATTTCATTAGATGGCATATCTTATGATGGCATCGGATTATACCGCACAGAGTTGCCGTTTATGACCGCCGAACAATTACCCGATGTAGATGAACAAGTCAAAATTTATCATAAAGCGATTTTACATGCGGGGTCAAAACCGATTGTCTTTCGCACGCTTGACATTGGTTCGGATAAAGTATTGCCGTATTTTCAAAACCGAGAAGAACAAAATCCCGCTATGGGATGGCGTTCAATCCGAATTGCATTGGATCGCCGCGCGTTGTTGCGCAGCCAAATACGAGCATTTATCCGAGCTTCGCAAGGCAAAGAATTACGCGTGATGTTCCCGATGATTTCGGATTTAAACGAATTCATTGATGCAAAAAAAACATTGCAAATCGAATTGGAACGCGAACGGCAAAAAGGCGGCATATTGCCTTCTTGTGTCAAAGTCGGCACAATGCTTGAAGTACCGTCCCTTATATTCCGATTGGAAGAATTGGTAAAAGTCGTGGATTTCATATCTATAGGCACAAACGATTTGGCACAATTTTTGTTCGCAACCGATCGGAGCAATCCGATGATTTGGGACCGTTATGATTCCCTTTCGCCCGTTTTTTTAAAAGCATTGAAATACATTAACGATATATGCAAACGCGCCGGCGTTTCATGTTCGATTTGCGGCGAAATGGCGGGACGCCCGCTGGAAGCTTTGGCTTTGGTCGGCCTTGGGTATACTTCTTTATCAATGGCACCATCATCATTGGGCGCCGTCAAAGCCGTCGTTCGTTCAATGAATCAAGCTCAGGTCGAAGAATACCTGTTGACACAGTTAAATTCTCCGTCGCCTTCGATACGAGAAAAATTAAAATCCTATGCAATGGACCACGGCATATTTATTTAAAAGGACAAAAATGGTTAAGACAAAGGCAATTATTTTAGGCGCCGACAGCGGTACAAAATCATTGGAAGGGACATCAAAAATCCTTTTGCCGATTTGCGGCACGCCCTTAATAAAATTTTTGATTTCTTCGGTTCAAGAAGCCGGTATCGACGATATCAGCGTTGTTGTCAGCCCCGGCATGGAACAAGTTGCCGATTTAATCGCCCCGCATGAATTATTTTTCCAAAAGCAACTTTTGGGAACCGGAAACGCCGTTTTAACGGCCGAAAAAAATCTGTATCCGTTCGACGGATGCGTTGTGATATTGTTGGGGGACACGCCACTTATCCGTCCCGAAACAATTCAAAAAATGATTCAAAAATGCGAACAAGGCGCCGATGTGGTTGTTTTGGCATTTTTACCGACGGATTTAAGACGTTACGGACGGTTGGTCATGTGTGAAGAAGGTCTTGAAAAAATCGTCGAATATTTGGATGCCACCGATGCCGAACGTTCCATCCGTTTGTGTAATGCGGGTGCCATGTGTGTGAACGGGCGGCATGTTTTGGAACTTATAAAAAAAATCAATAACAACAATGCGGCGGGACAATATTATTTGACGGACATTGTGGGGTTGGCAAAAAAACAAGGGTTAAAAATTGACATTGTCATGGGATCCGTGGAAGAATTACACGGTATCAATTCGAAAGAAGAATTGGAAGCGGCCGAAGAACTGTTTTTAAAATGTAATAACATCAAGGGAAAACGATAGCAAAAAAAAGAGAAATATCATGAAAGTTATTTTCAAAATTTTATTGTGGGCCATACCTGTCGGAATAATTATTTATCTGAGTTATGTTTTTACGGCTCCCGAATATACGGATATGTGTTCAAATTCGTTTATCGAGTGTATGGATAAGGCACAAAAACTGCCGTGGTACGAAAAATATTATATGGGCGTGTGGTGCGTCCTTAAAAATGTCGGTTGTGTCTTAAACGCTCTGCTCTAAGGAAACCGCCCCCCCTAAATCCCCCCTAAATATAAAGGAGAAAAATAATGAAAGCTTTACCATCAAAACGCGTTGTTTTATTATCGGATATCGGCGGAACATATGTGCGTTTTGCCTTATTCGTCAACAATCGCATGACAAAAGTATCCAAATTTCGCGGGGACGATTTCAAATCTGCAACACATGCCATCGATTTTTATTTAAAACAGCAAAAATTAACCGTCACGGATATGATTTTCGGCGTGGCGGGGCCCGTTTCAAACGGCAAAGTTACCTTGACAAACCGCGGTTGGAAATTCGATGAAAAAAAACTGATGAAAAAATACAATTTGGTTTCGTGTCTGTTGGTCAATGACTTTGTATTAAAAGGATACGGCATGCTCGGAATCGGGAAAAAAGATTTAGTCAAACTCGGCGGCGGAACTCAAATAAAAGACGGCCCAAAATGCATTATCGGCCCGGGAACGGGTCTTGGCATTTGCTTTTTAACCAATACGGGCGGCGAATGGATTGCACATCCGTCCGAAGGCGGCCATACGGATATAGCCCCTTCCACCCCTATTCAAGCAAAAATTATTGCACATGTTGCGGGCGATGCTGTTAACTTATCGGCCGAAGAATTATTGTCGGGACGCGGTTTGGTCGCCATTTATAAGTCATTGGCCGATTTTGAACATCGAGAGGCACCGGAAAATATGCAAAGCGTTGAAGTTATCAACTTATTTCACAATCAAGACCCGATTGCCGTTGAAGCATTAAACCATTTCTTTGATTTTCTTGCCACATTTGCCGGCAATATGGCGATAACGATGAAAACAACCGGCGGCGTTTATATTGTCAGCAGCATTTTGCGCAACGACGGTGTTATGGAATTAATGCAATTACACCCTTTCCGCAAAAGTTTTGAAAAACGCGGTAAAATGACCGAATTGGCAAAAAGCATCCCCGTGTACGTGATAATCAAATCCCGTTCGGCGTTTAAAGGATTGCAACGTTTGGCCCAAGTGCTCATCAAAACAGATATTTAACGCAATAAGGACATGTTACGACCATTTTGTCGGCAGGCATATTGAACCTGCCGGCATAAAATTATATGTGTGAATTTTATGAATATTTCTTGCCGATATATCAATTTTTAAATATCAAGCTTTTTTTGGATAAACAAGAGTTTTTAAACATATTTTTAAAAGAAACATCACAACCATATTCATCAAATATTTTAAGCAAAAACAAAGAAGTAAAGGTATTTCTGAATAAAAAATAATATTTTTTTGCAATTTTATAAAAAAAAGCTTGCAATAAATAAATAAATCTGTTAATAATACGCTTACTTGCTTTTGGGGGCGTAGCTCAGTTGGTTAGAGCGTCTGCCTGTCACGCAGAAGGTCGCGGGTTCGAGTCCCGTCACTCCCGCCATTTATAAAAAACAATCGCCTTTACGGCGATTTTTTTATAAAAAATGATATTTCGGGACGAGAACCCGAAAGGGCTGCGGCACGTAAAACAATCCGGGGGATTGTTTTCGGGACGATAAGCAATGAGACTTCATGAGCGCGCAAGAAAACTTTCGCCGCGCGCGAATGATTAGTCGGAATTGAACGAAGCGATTTTATCGCGAGTCCCGTCACTCCCGCCATTTATAAAGTTGAATACCCAAAAGGAAGCTGTTCAAAATGCTTTTCGTGAAATATAGCATCAATTTCATAATGAATTAATTTTTGGATAAAAATTTCTTTTTATATCGATTAAATTCGCTTTGTGAAATAACGCCTTTTTCCTTTAAATCATAGGCTTTGGACAATTCATCAATGCCGACAACCTTATCCGGATCAGTGGAAGGCGTATACAACAACGCCAAAATCAAAGCGGCAATCCACGTTAAACCGAATAAAATCCCAAGCCAACTCAACACGGCAATTGTCGTTAAATCGGACCCTGCGACACCGCGATTCTTTGCAATAATAATCGGAATTCGGACTATTAAAATAAAAACGAATAAAAATATTAAGAAAAACAATAATGCCATTGAATTTTCCATCTTTACCTCCCTGCTTTAATGCAAATAAGAGTGCCGATACTTTTTGTCAATGGTAAAAATTATCCGACATCTTTAAATTTCCAATAAAAAATAATTACTTCACCACCATACAGTACAAAAAAAAGCTTGGAAAATTCCAAGCTTTTTTTCATAAATCGTCCAAATCTTAACGTTTTGAGAATTGGAAACGTTTTCTGGCTTTTGAAAGACCCGGTTTTTTACGTTCAACAACACGGGAATCGCGTGTCAAGAAACCGGCTTTTTTCAAAGCGGGACGCAATTCGGGTTCAAACAAATCCAAACAACGGCTGATACCATGGCGCAAAGCATAAGCTTGACCGGATAAACCGCCGCCGACCATTGTGCATTGAACATCAAATTGGCCTTCACGATTCGTTACCACGAACGGTTGGTTGATAATCATACGCAACACGGGACGCGGGAAGTAATCTTCCAACGTGCGGCCGTTAACGGTAATTTTGCCTTTACCCATTTTAATGATAACGCGAGCAATGGCATTTTTCTTTTTACCCGTTGCTTGAGAACGACCCAAAGCGTCTTTTTTCGGTTTGCGCGGTTCATTGGCGGGAGCTGCAGCTTCCGCTTCAACGGGAGCTTCAACCGCTTTGGCAGCTTCTACTTCGGCTTTAATATCGGCCAACCCGGCTTTTTTCTTAACAACTTTAGTTGTTTTCGGGGCTTTTTCGGCCGTTTGTGTATTTGTCGTAGCTTCTTTAACCATTATGCGCTCCTTTTATTTTTAGGATTTTTACCGCCAATATCCAATGTAATCGGAGATTGGGCTTGGTGAGTGTGTTCCGGACCGGCGAAAACGCGTAATTTCGTCATTTGCTTATCGCCGAGCGGTCCTTTGCCGACCATGCGTTCAACCGCTTTAATCAAAACGCGTTCCGGATGTTCTTCCATTTGTTTGCCAGCGGAAATGCCTTTAATGCCACCGACATAACCTGTATGGCGGTAGTACATTTTTTGTTCCAATTTGCGGCCCGTCAATACGACTTTGTCAGCATTGACGACAACAACATAATCACCGCAATCTTGAGACGGCGAATAGCATGTTTTGTTTTTACCGCGGATGATATTAGCCAATTGGCTGGCCAAACGACCCAAAACCAAACCTTCGGCGTCAACCAAATACCATTTGATGTCGCTGTTGGCCGGATTAATCGTTTTTGTAGTCTTCATTACCATATTATAATCCTTCTGTTAATAAATGAACTGTCTTTTAAGCCGATTTTAAATGAATTGCACATACATCAAAAACCGCCCGTGAAACCAGTGCCGTTTTTATACACATCTTTTTTACAAAAGTCAACACATTTTTATATGATTTTATTGATTTTTTTAAAGTGGTATTATAATACCGCATCTACAAAACTAAGTTTCCTTTTAAAAAAGGTTAAAATTTTTATTCACGTAAATACGCACCGTTCAAATTATCGTTTTGTTGTTAATTTACCTGAGTATAAATATTTGAACTTTCAGGTATTCGGATTTCCTCATCGGATTCCGTCATAAAAACCGACCCGACCAAGATAATTGTCACCCCTATCGTTTTTAAGACAAGCCTTTTCGTAAAAATTAAACGCTATATAAATGCTGTTTATCCCGAATACGAAACAAACCTATACAATAAATATGCAATCGCTTAAAACGCATTTGTCTTAATACAATCGGGAAATTTATATGGGAAAACGTCTGTAGTTGCGAATAACGACCGATTATTCAAAACAGCTTCAAGACAGATAATCTATTTATTCTTTTATTATTTGAAATGCGATTCGCATAGCGCACGGAAACTGTAAAACTATGCGAAATCACCTTCTTCCTTATACAATCAAAGGGAAAATTATTAAAACAATCATACGTCGGATGTTTATTTGTCCGTATTAAACAACCGGTCGCCGGCATCGCCGAGCCCCGGCATAATATAAGCATATTCGTTTAATTTTTCATCCACGGCAGTCGTGACGATTTTAATGCCCGGATAAGTGCCTGACAATTTTTGAATGCCTTCGGGCGCGCTCAATACACTGACAAATATGATATTTGTTTCTTTGATACCTTTTTTGAGCATTAATTCAACCGCTGCCGCCGCCGACCCGCCCGTTGCCAACATCGGATCCAATATAAATACGTTGATTTTATCGGGATTTTCAAACCGTTCCGGAGACTTATCATAATACCAAACGGGTCTAAACGTTTTTTCATCACGATACATGCCGATATGGCACACCTTTGCATCCGGAAATAACTTTGACGCCGTTTCGCTTAATCCGAGCCCCGCCCTTAAAATCGGCACAAATAAAACCGTATAATCCGAATCTACCATCGGCGCGGAAGTTTTCATTAACGGCGTTTCAACCTGTGTATTTTTAAGCGGCAAATTCTTCATCGCTTCAATCAATAATAAAATTGCCAACCTGTCAAAAGCACATTTAAAAACGTCTCCACGAGCATTTTTATCGCGAATAAGGCTTAAATTGTGTTGAGCCAAAGGATGTTCAACAATTATAACAGACGGGAAATGTGAATGCGGCATTTTAAAACTCCTTAAAATAACATGTCCGAAATTTAGCATAAAACTTTATTTCAGACAACCTAAAAAAACTCATTATTTAAAATTGCGAACCGTTATCAAACAGGATAAAAAATCATAAAAACCGATCAGTCGTCAAAGAACCGCAATGAATTTCCTTGACTTATAAAAGATACCACGATATAATAATTGTCTCAGAGAATCGGATAATCGCTGATATATTGTATTGGTATATCGGAGGAAAGTCCGGGCTTCACGGGAACACGGTACTGGATAACGTCCAGGCGGGGTAACCTGACGGACAGCGTCACAGAAAACAAACCGCCTGACCACATGCGCGTGCGTTCAGGTAAGGATGAAACGGGGAGGTAAGAGCTCACCGCATTTGCAGTGATGCAAATGGCATGACAAGCCCTATCGGAAGCAAGACCAAGTTAAGGCAAACCACAGCTTTAAAGTTGTGTACAACGGGAGTTCCTGCCCGGTTGCCGACAGGTAGGTTGCTAGAGGGCATTAGCAATAATGCTCCCAGACGAATGATTATCGATTACAAAACCCGGCTTATAGATTCTCTGAGATTTTCCCCTATAATTTTAAAACCGCTTAAAAAATTAACTTTTTATGAATTTTAAAGGCCCTATTTTTGACTGTATCGTTTCTTTTTTTAGCTTGATACGACAAAAATAAAAAAAATTAATTTTTTCTTTCGGTTCCCCTTGACTTTTATGCTCCTTTCCCGTATTCTGTAATTACGTGGACATTGCTACACGTCGGGGTTCATAGCCCGTTATGCGAACAGGACTGAGATATAGCAGTCCCTAAAAATCACTGTATCCGTCCTATGGGCGGATGGTGCTAAATATGATGTATTGCATCTAATAAGCACACTGATAAGTTCGCTTTCGGCTATGAACATCCGCCCACCTTTTTTTAGGTGGGTTTTGTTTTGCCACAAACGAAAGGGGCTCAATGACAAAATCCGATTGATTAAAGGTAACCACGCGTCTGATACTAAAGCAGACAAAATAAATGATGAAGAGCTTTTCAATATCCCGAATTTTTCATATACTCAATTTGCACACAGTGAAAATGCGGATGAAGCATTTAACCCCGCTTTGGACCGTCAGATATATCCCGGTAATTTGCCGAAAGATAATGTTGAGGCGACACTGACTTTAATGAAGCAATCTTTAAAAATGTCAAATGATAAGAAAAATAAACATTTTTTAGCGTTTTTGATAAAATTCCCGAATTACCTGTTAATTCGGCGCACAAATCAAAATGATTGTTTTGGTTTACATCTTATTGTAAATAAAAAGTTATTATTTTTTCCATCTGCCATCAAACTTATCTTGGTTATTCGCTCTGCGGTTTGTATCAAAATTTGCCTAAAACATATAATCGTCGCAAAAAAATGATTTTCAACGGCAGTTAACACGATTCGGACACCCTTTTCCGATCAATCTTTATAATTATATTGGCTTTACTGTTTTCCTCCCAAAATTTCACTTGCATTTTAACCGTATGTGTTGTATAAAGCACTTCATTCGGGGCGTAGCTCAGCCTGGTAGAGTACTTGGTTTGGGACCAAGGTGTCGCATGTTCGAATCATGTCGCCCCGACCATTTTGAAAAAATAAAAACGGATACTGATAAGTGTCCGTTTTTTTATACCCGCCTAAAACCCAATTTCAGCCACTCTCCCCACTTATCAAATTTTCACACACGATGTTGTCATCTTTAATATAAACGGCGTATACATATACCATTTGGGTAAAAGTATACCTTGAGCAAGTTGGCGCTTCATTTTAGCCACTTGGTCTGCAACTTATTGATTTTTATAAATTTGCCTAGAATTGTGCTGTTCTTGATGTTCTAATCCACGCTGGTGGGGGGTTGGCTTTTTACACTGTCAACTTGTTTGTTTGAAATCTTTTTTATGGTTTTTCAACAACATATACCGACAACTAGGATTATAAAATTTTTTTGTTCAGGGGGAATATTTTGACTTTTTCGGGAATTTACCTTTCGAAAGGAGGTCAAAATGACCCAAGTAGAAAAGTTAATTAAAATAATCATGCCCGATATATTAAGGTATCTGGAAATGCAAGAAAGTGGCGAAATTATTCAGAAAAGACTGGATAAAATAAAAAATGCAAGCATTCATTATGTTGATGAACCAGAAGAAGGAGGTCAAGAATGAAATCAGTCATCATGGAGATTGCTTTATTAAAAACAAAATCGTTGGCGGAACTGCAAGAAATGTGGAAAGAGTATTTTAACGAGCCTACGATTTCACTGAATAAGGAATTTTTTGTATCACGAATTGCATACCGGATACAAGAACTGGCTTATGGAGGTATGCCCAAATCCCAACAAAAACTTATCGCTCAAATGTATATTCCGCCTGAAGTCAGGAAAAACCTACCACCGGTAGGAACAAGAATTATACGAGAATATCATCAAACGGAACACTCCGTTATCATTCTGAATGAAGGAGTTGAATACAACGGGGTAAAATATCCGACCCTTTCTGCGGTGGCAAAGAAAATAACCGGTCGCAAAATATCCGGGCGGTATTTTTTTGGTTTAGATAAGCAAGAAAAATAAAGGAGAAACCAATGGAAACTTTTAGCCCAATCAGATGCGCAATATATACACGTAAATCAACAGATGAAGGTCTTGAAAAAGAATTCAATACCTTGGAGGCCCAACGCGAAGCCGGCGAAAACTATGTAAAAAGCCTTAAACATCAAGGCTGGATAGCTCTCTCGGAACATTATGATGATGGCGGTTATAGCGGTGGAAGTTTAAAACGGCCGGCATTAAAACGTCTGATTGATGATGTCGAGGCAGGTAAAATTGATATGATTGTTGTCTATAAAATCGACCGTCTAACCCGCTCTTTATTAGATTTTGCTCAATTGGTTCAAACTTTTGAAAAAAATAATTGTTCGTTTGTATCTGTTACACAGCATTTCAATACTTGCGATTCCATGGGTAAACTGACCCTCAATATTTTATTATCATTTGCTCAATTTGAACGAGAGCTTGGGGCTGAACGTGTCAGGGATAAAATAGCGGCAAGCCGGAAAAAAGGAATGTGGACAGGTGGTTCTGTGCCATTGGGGTATACATTAAAAGACAAAAAATTAATCATTGAACCTAAAGAGGCGGAAATTGTTCGGTTTATTTTCGAAGATTATATTCGCACAAGATCGGAAATAACAACAATGCGCAATGTAAATAGCAAAGGCTATAAACCAAAGGAACGTAAAAACAAAGACGGGAGCTTAAAAAATAATAGTGAATTTAATCATTTTATGATAAATAACATTTTAAACAATCCGATTTATTTAGGTAAAATGCCTTATAAGGGTGAGCTGTACGAGGGACAACATCAAGCAATAATCACTCAAGAGCTCTGGGATAGAAGAAAAAATCTGAAAGAAAGTAATCTTGGAAATTCGTTCAGACCTTCTAAATCGGTGAAGCACAGTCTGTTGAAAGGCCTACTTGAATGTGAATGCTGTGGAACGATGATACCCACCAGGAGCAAACGTGGTAATAAATACTACGAGTATTACTCCGCATTAAAAGGTGTAAAGCAAGGAGTACACAACTCTCCTTGTAAAATCGGAAGCGTTCCGGCCGGCGAGCTTGATACATTTGTTCTGGATAAAATTCAGAAAATATTTAAGTCTCCGGAAGTTATAAAGGAACTTGCAAAGCAGTTAGAACAAGAAAATCCTAAATACTCCGCAGAAACTGCTTTTAATCTTGTAAATGATATAGGCGAAGTTTTTCAATATTTTGAACCAGCAACCGTCCATGATTTAATCGCTGAAATAGTAGAAAAAATAATTCTTCATTCTGATTATATAGAGATAAAACTAAAACCATACGGGGCAAATATTTATGAAAACCAATTAATAGAGCAAGACCCACATTATCATAAAAAGAACTTAGTGCTGACATATCCCGTAACTTTTGGGAGAAAGCGCGGAAGTGTTAAAATTGTTGAGCCGACAAATCCGACAGAAGATGTGCCGGCACGGGATGAAAAACTGTTTAATGCAGTCACGCAGGCCTATTACTTAAAGGACAAAATGGAAACAAAAAAGTGGTCGTTGGCTGAATTATCACGCCATGAAGGCTGTGATCACGGGTATTTAGGGCAAATAATCAGACTAACAACACTTGCCCCCGATATTATCATGGCAATTTTAGAAGGACGGCAGCCCAAGTTATTAACTTTAAGAAGACTTCTGAGAGAGCGGTTTCCTTACTCTTGGGAAGAACAAAGACGTGAACTTGGATTTGATAAGAATTAATTATCTGAACTAACGAATGTTATGCCTATGTGTGTCAAAAAAAACATACATAGGTATTTTATTTTTAAGCAGATTCAATGAGTTGTTGCGAGGGATACAGCTAAAGGATATATGACCTTTTGTATTAACAATTAACAAAAGGTTAAAATATGTCGCAATTTTTATTTAATGGATTGCCACCGAAAGTGGTAACTTATATCAAAATTCATGTTCGTTATCTTTTTTCAACTGGTCTGTTTAATTATCAAGAACGAGAGGATTTAATTCAAGATCTCGTTCTTTATTATTTAGAGTTTATAAAAAAGAAAGGAGTAAAAATACCTGATAATGTACTGTTTATGGCAATAAAATCTAAAGCCATGCACTTAGGACGAACCCGATTGCGAGAAATGCAGTCGGGTTTTTTAAATGATACGACATCAGATGATATGTTTGAAGCCATTGAATACGAGAATTCGGATAATTTTTTACTAAGCGAAATTGAAAATAAAATTGAATTTGAAGATAGAAGAAAGTTTTTAACTGACAAACAAAAGCATTTTATTGACCTCGTTTTGGACGGTGAACAGGTAACTAAAGCGATGAAAAAAGCCAAGGTTTCTCATAAGACTATGGATTTGATTGAAAGGCGCATAAGGAAGTTAGATGAAAAAAGTAAAAAAAATTTCTACTAAGGGGGAGTATTTCGATTTTGTCGGGAATTTACCTTTTGTATCAACACTAACAAAAGGAGATAAAATGCTTAAATCAAAAGATACGGTATTTGAAATTATCAAAAAAATTCCAGCAGATTCAATGGTCTCTCTGTCTTTCACGCAGTTGCGGGAATTTGAAAACAGACTGAAAAAAGAAATTATTTTTTATTCTCTGAAGCATAAAGAAAAGACTAAAGTTTATCAACGGGCCGTTCTTGCTTTACGCTGGGTGCAAGGCATTATCCGCATTAAAACGATAAATACGATGAAAGGACCCAAAAATGGATAGAAAGACCTCATTTGTATTTTATCCGGCGGAGTTCCTTGCATCTGTGTATAATTTTACAAATTGTGAATGTGCAATCTTAATTAAATCAATTTGCGAATACGCTTTGTACGGAAAGACCACCAGAAATTTATCAGAAAGAATTCAAGACCGTTTTAATTTTTTGCAAGCCGGTATAGATGAAAATAATCGTAAATATTTTGAAATCTGTGAAAAACGTAAGGCTGGCGGCTCTAAAGGTGGTCGGCCAAAACGTGAAAAGGAAAACCTTAAGGTTTCTACAGAGACAAAAAATCAGGTAAACGAAAAACCTGATAAGGAAAAGAAGAAGGATAATGAATCGGATAATGTAAATGAAAATGGAGATAAAGATAAAGGGGCGGATTATGTGGATAAGTCGGAATATGTCGGTGCGCCGAGTGTTGATGAGGTGGCGGCGTATGCGAAAGAAAGTGGTTACACGATTGACCCTATTGCTTTTGTGCGCTGGAATGAGGAACGTGGCTGGATGAACGGCAAAAAATATATTGCCGTTGACTGGCGCAAAGCTGTTCGGAAATGGTTTTGCAAGGAAAACGGACTGTCATTTAGTGAAATGGAGACTTTTTCGGACGTGTGTGCCGATATGCTTGGCAAAGTAAAGGCGGTGCACCATGAGAGTTAAGAGCATTGATGATATCAAAAATATCTTGGAAACGGCCGCTTATGTCGACCGTTTGTTACCGCCTGTACGTTCGCCAAAATATCGTTGTTGTATGCCGGCGATTGTTTACACCCCGCAAGAAATCATCTTTATGGATCGACGTCCGATCAAACCCCGTCCAACCCAAGAACAGGTCAGTTTATGGGAAATGGTTATTTTGGAGTGGATGCCGCTTTTAGAGGTTTATGAAAGGCAACTGGTTTGGAAACGCGCCAACAGAATACCGTGGAAACTTTTGTGCCGAGAGTTCGGATTATGTCGGACAAGGTTAATGATCAAGTATGATAAAGCCATTGTAAAGATTGAATTTTATCTAAAAGGAAAGGAAAAATGCAGAGTGCAAAAAACAAGTGGACACTTTCAAAAGAAATCGCTATAAATAAGGGTATAATCGGGACGGTTCTGTAAGGAGCGTCCCTTATTTTTACAAAAGAAGCTCGTCAGCGGTGGCTGTCGGGCTTTTTTCATATCCAAAAGGAGAAAACATGAAAAAAACAGCGGAAGCGGTGTCACTCGGACACCCCGATAAAACGGCGGACTATATTTCCAGTTACATTTTAGACCGGATGATTGCCCAAGACGAACAAGTCAAATATGCGGTTGAAGTTATGGTTAAAGACAACACCGTGGTTTTGGGCGGCGAGATTAAAGGCAATGTTGATTTATCAAATCTTGAAGAGTTTGTGAAAGATGCACTTCGTGATATCGGGTATGATGAATGTTATGCCGAAAACTGGGGAGAAAATGCCATAGATGTTCGCCGGCTAAACATTATCAACCTTGTCGGGAAACAGTCTTTGGAAATCACGCAAAGCGTTGTAACCGGCTGGGGCGATCAAGGCGTGTTTGTCGGATATGCCTGTAAGGGTGATGGTCTTATCAGCAAGGAACAATATCTAGCCCGTTTCTTGAACAACGCACTTTATATCAAGGCCCGCCAGAGCAAGAATCTCGGGATTGATATCAAAACACAAATTACCCTCAACGATTACGGGCATATTGAGACAGCGATTGTCGCCATTCCGATGCTTGCACCCGAAGATTTGACAGGTTTTATTGTTAAAACATTGGGCGAAACGCCTAACAATATCATTATCAACGGTATAGGGATATTCAAAACTCATTCTTCTGTGGCGGATTGTGGCATGACCGGACGGAAACTCGCCTGCGATTTTTATGGCACATCCGCTCCGATTGGTGGCGGCAGCCCGTGGACGAAAGACGGCAGTAAAGCAGATGTCACGCTTAACATTTACGCCCGCCGCTTGGCTTTGCAATATCTTGAAGATAACGATGAATGTTTTGTTTATCTCTCGTCATGCATCGGACAAGCTGAGCTCCCAAGCGCAACGGTTAAAACCATCAAAGACGGCGTGACAACATCAACCACGATTGAATTTAACAAGAAACCTTTTGAGTTGGTGGAAGAACTTGACCTGAATAAACCGATTTACGCCAAACTTTGCTGGAACGGCCTCGCTTAAGACCGAGCGGGTCCTTCCCCGCTCTTTTGCGTATGCGGGGACGCAAGCCGCTTTATTTTTTTAGTGAAACACTCTTTTTTTGGCTGGTCGGGGTATCTTGGAACCCCTTGTAAATGCTAGGGTTTCAAGGGATATCTCAAAATCAGGCTGGTCACCCTGCATTTTTGCCTGGTCGCCCTGTGGCCGGCTGGTCACTTTTCTTTTTTTTCGGAGGAAATATGGAGTTTTTTGAAACTTATCCAACTGATAAGCTCATTCCTTATGCCCGCAACTCTCGGACACACAACGATGAGCAAATTGCTCAGATTGTGGCAAGCATTAAGGAATTCGGTTTTACAAATCCCATTCTGATTGATGAGGATGATGTGATTATTGCCGGACACGGGCGTTTGATGGCGGCGCAACGCATGGGATTAAAGAATGTTCCTGTCATTCGGCTGTCCGGATTGACACACGCCCAACGCCGTGCCTTGGTGATAGCTGATAATAAAATCGCTCTGAATGCCGGTTGGGACGAAGAAATGTTGTATTTGGAAATGGAAGAACTCAAATCCGAAAACTTTGACTTGGGGCTTTTAGGGTTTAATATGGAGGAACTTCAGGCGTTGGAGCATTTTGGCGAAGATGCCGGAAAGGACGATACCGAAGAAGTTGATGTGCCTGATGTACCGGAAGAAGCCATCACGCGGAAAGGCGATGTGTGGATTTTGGGACGACACCGTTTAATCTGTGGCGATACCACGATGATAGACGATGTGAAAAAGTTGATGCAAGATGAAGTAGCCGATATGATCTTTACCGACCCGCCGTATAATGTGAACTACGGCTCCACCATGAAAGACAGCATCCGCTACCATGCCGGTAGTTTGGGCGGTCGTAAAATTATGAATGATAATTTGGGCGATGAGTTCGGGCAGTTCTTAACTGACAGCCTCTCCAACATGATGATGTATTGCAAAGGAGCCGCTTATGTCTGTATGAGTTCCTCCGAACTGCATACCCTGTATAACTCGTTTATCAATGCCGGCGGTAAGTGGTCGACCTTTATCATCTGGGCAAAGAACACCTTTACCCTTGGTCGGGCAGATTACCAGCGGCAATATGAACCTATCCTCTATGGTTGGGGCAAGGACAAAGACCATTACTGGTGCGGTGACCGGAATCAGTCGGATGTTTGGGAATATAACAAACCGGTTAAGAACGACCTGCACCCGACCATGAAACCGATTGAGCTTGTCATGCGGGCTATTTTAAACAGTTCCAAACTCGGCGACATAGTTTTGGATGGTTTCGGAGGCTCCGGTTCCACCCTTATCGCCGCCGAAAAGACCGGACGTTCTGCCAGATTGATAGAGCTTGACCCGAAATTTTGCGATGTGATTGTGAAACGGTGGGAGGAATATACCGGCAAAAAAGCGGATATTCTTAACAATAATGCAAAAAGTTCGGATATTGATGCAGAATTGATTGGACTTCCTTTAAAACAAGAGTGTTCATTGAGCAAACAATGAAAGGAGAAAAAATGTCTGATGTAAAATATCCTAATATCACTGTTAAGTTGATTGGAGAAGACGGTAATGCCTTTAGCATAATCGGTAAATGCCTGAGGACTATGCGAAGAGCCGGATTAAGTCAAGAAGAGCAAGATGCATTTCAGGCTGAAGCGATGTCCGAAAATTATGATCACTTACTCACCACCTGTATGGAATGGTTTGATGTTGAATAAATATGAATTTCAAATGCATTATTTGCTGGACTTGTGCGGAAACAAGAGCGTTACTGTAGTTATAAAGTAAATAATTAGGAGATTCAAAATGTTAAGACACAATGACGTTTTTATACTCGACATACAAGAGCAAGGCATTGAGGCAAAAGACAAAGATATTTTACTTGATACTTTTGAAGATCTGATGTGCAGAACCAGCTCTCTGGTTAAAAAAGCGGAGTTTGACATTGATGAGTTTGCGTTTGCCGGTCAAAAAACTAAAGGTTACACCCTTACCATAGAACGCCTTTTAAGAGAAAAGAAACTTGAACAATGGAAAGCTACTTTTATAAAAGGAGGTAAGATTAAGATGATTGCTTTAGGACAAGTTGAAATATAGTCAATAACTACCGCGATTTGCAAAAGGAACTCTGTGCCCCTTTTGGGTTGGAGAAAATCAATGAATAAAAAAGTATCACTTCGGGAATATGCGAGAATTCGGGGTGTTCGGCTAAATGCCGTGCAGACAGCCTTAAAAAGCGGACGGATACACGCTGATCCGGACGGCCGAATTGATGTTGAAAGCGCCAATCGGGAGTGGTTTATGAATACGGATCCGGCTAAACAACGCAAAAGCGATCCGTTGTTTGACCCGCCGCAACCCGAAACAAAATCCTCTATGGCCACGTTTCAACAGGCAAAAACCGCCGATATTTATTATCGGGCAATGCTCGCCAAAAAGAAATTGGAGATGATGACCGGTTCCGTAATTGACCGTAAATGTGCCGGAACATACGCTTTTATGCTCGGGCGGTCGCTCAGGGATTTGTTTAACAGTTTTCCGACACGGTACGGAGCGTTAATTGCGGCGGATTTGGGAACAGATGAACATAAAACGGTGATGGTAATAGAAGAATATGTCCGGCAATTACTCTGTGAAAGCAGTGAACTCATCAACAGGGAACTTTAACCTGGAAGCCTTTATTGAGAAGGAGTTTTTCAAAGGCGTGGAGCCGGACAGCTATATGTCGGTATCTGAATGGGCGGATAAAAACAGGATGCTATCCAGTAAATCCGCCTCGGAACCCGGACGTTGGCGAACGAAACGAACACCATATTTAAAAGAGATTATGGATTGCCTGTCGCCAAAGTCGCCTATACAAAAGGTCGTTTTTATGAAAGGAGCCCAAATCGGTGGCACGGAATGCGGGAATAATTGGATTGGCTACATTATGCATAAAGCGCCGGGGCCGATTATGGCGGTTTCCCCGACTGTGGAAATGGCCAAACGTAATTCAAGACAACGGATTGACCCGTTGATTGAGGACTGCCCGGCGTTAAAAGGTTTGGTCAGTTCCCCACGCTCTCGGGATAAAGGCAACACGATGTTGTCCAAAGATTTTATGGGTGGTGTTTTGGTGATGACCGGTGCGAACTCGGCGGTAGGCTTGCGTTCCATGCCGGCACGATATCTGTTTATGGACGAAGTGGACGGCTATCCGCAAGATTTGGATGGTGAAGGCGACCCGATTTTGTTGGCAGAACGAAGAACAGCGACTTTTAACAAGCGCAAAAAGATATTTCTGGTCTCAACCCCGACGATTAAAGGCCTCTCCAATATCGAGCGGGAGTTTGAGAACTCCGACAAGCGATATTATTTTGTGCCGTGCCCTTATTGCGGCGGGTATCAACGGCTTGAATGGGCAAATATCCGTAAAACCGATGACGGAAGTGTGCAATACGAATGTGTTCATTGCCAAAAACTCATCGGTGAGCATTATAAAACACAGATGTTAGAAAATGGCCGTTGGGAAGCGACAAATACCTCGGACGGCGTGACGGCAGGATTTCACTTATCATCCCTGTATTCGCCGGTGGGGTGGCTGTCTTGGGCAGAATGTGTGGACATCTACGAAAAAGCCAAAAAGAACCCGACCTTGATGCAAGGTTTTCAAAATACCATTTTGGGCGAAACTTACGAACAAGAAAGTGAGGCTCCGGAATGGCAACGGCTTTATGAAACACGGGAAAACTACGCAATTGGCACAATTCCGATGGACGGATTGTTTCTGACTGCCGGCGTGGATATCCAAAAAGACCGTATTGAGTGCGAAGTGGTCGCTTGGGGACGGCAGAAACAGAGCTGGTCGGTGGAATACTTTGTTTTGGATGGCGATACGGCAAAACCGGAAGTTTGGCGGGAATTGGAAAAAGTCCTTTATAAAGACTATCCGCACGAAAGTGGTATCACGATGCCTATTCGTGTCATGTGTGTTGATTCCGGCTATGCAACACAAGACGTTTACAGCTTTGTGCGGCAGTTTAACCAAGCAGTTTGGGGCGGTGCCGGCGCAAGGGCTAATGCTTCCCGAACGGTGGTGGCGATTAAAGGTCAAAGCCGAGATACGGCGATGATACTGTCCACTTCCAAGGCCGACACTAAGAAAAAAGGCCTAAAAGTGTGGAATGTGTCCGGTCCTGTCATTAAAACCGAACTGTATCGGTGGCTTAAAATGGAGCGGATTGGAGATAATGCGACAGATTTTGGCAGATGTCACTTTCCGCAGTATGGCGAGGAATACTTTAAGCAACTGACGGCTGAGCGGCAGGTCGTGAAAATCAGCAACGGCTATCCGAAACAGGTATGGGAAAAAGACCCGACACGGCGAAATGAAGCTTTAGACTGTCGGGTTTACGCCCGTGCCGGTGCGGCGATTTACGGGCTTGACCGTTTGTCTGAAAAGGCTTGGCAGGAGTTGGAATCGGTTATTCCTCAGGATATTCAAGAAAAGCCTATCAAAAAGAAACCTGTATTTGTTCCATTAAAACCTACGAAAGTGAGTGACCCATGGCTATAGATATTGAAACATTGCGAACACGACTGGCGGAAGCAGAAGTTGCCTATCATAAACTGCTTATCGGCGAAAAGGAAGTATCGGTAAGTGTCGGGAACTTCGGCTCCACTACCTACAACCAAACCAGTCGGTCGGCGTTGGAGGCTTACATTTCAAGCCTTAAATCGCAAATTGCGGCGGCTGAGAGAACAACTGTTTTGAAACGTAAAATCATAAAAGTGAGTTTTTAATGACAGATACAGCACATACATCAGCATCAAGGACTTTGAGGGAGATTGCCTCGTGGCAGCCGGTCAAAGGGTCTGCGGACAATGACCTGTTGCCGGAACTGTCTACAATTGTGGCACGTTCTCGGGATTTGGTCCGCAATCACGGTGTCGCCGGCGGGGCTATTCAAACCCTGTCGGACAACATTGTTGGGCTTGGGTTTCGTTTGTCGGCCAAACCGGATTACAAAGCCTTGGGCAAAAGCAAAGAATGGGAAGAAGAATGGCAAATCAAGGTGGAAAGCCTTTGGCGGTCTTGGTCGGAAACATTTGACTGCGATGCCGCCCGTAAACTGACCTTTAACGGTTTGACGACTTTGGTTTTTAAATCGTGCCTGATTAACGGCGAAGCACTGGCTTTGCCGCTATGGTTGAAAGACCACAAGTATTCAACGGCGATTCAATTGGTGGAACCGGACCGTCTCTCTAATCCTAACGATGGATTTGATACCGACAAACTTCGGGGCGGGATAGAGATTGATTCTTATGGCGGTGCGGTGGCGTATCACATCAGAAAGACGCACCCCGGAGACTATTGGACGGGCAAAAACACATCAGAGTGGGAACGCATTCCGGCTTTTACGCCTTTTGGCCGAAGGCGTGTCATTCATGTGTTTGATGCGACCCGTATCGGACAGACACGAGGCAAGCCCGTCCTCTCGTCCATAATGCCGATGTTTAAGATGCTCGATCATTACGAGCGGTCGGAACTGCAAGCGGCGATTGTGAACGCCATGATAGCAGCCTTCATTGAAACCCCGATGGATGGCGAGAACCTCAACGAGTTGTTCGGTGGCAGCTCGGACGATTACCTGAACGCCAAAAAGGATTGGAAGGTCAAACTGGAGGGCGGATCGATTATTCCGATCTTCCCCGGGGATAAAATCGCACCGTTTACGCCCAGCCGGCCTAACTCGGCATACGGCAGTTTTATTGAAAATCTGCTCCGACATATAGGAACCGGACTCAATATCCCGTATGAATTACTGTTAAAGGACTTTTCAAAAACAAACTACTCCTCAGCACGTTCAGCTCTCTTGGAAGCTTGGCGGTATTTTAACGGACGGCGACAATGGCTGTCCGATTGCTGGGCGACACCGGTTTATGAGTTATGGCTTGAAGAAGTTGTCAATAAAGGCTTGATTGAGGCTCCCGACTTCTATGAGAACCGCTATGCCTATACAAGGTGTAAGTGGATTGGCCCCGGTCGTGGTTGGGTGGATCCTGTTAAAGAAGCTCAAGCCTGCCAAATTCGAATGGACATCGGTTTATCCACTTTGGAAGCCGAATGTGCCGGCCAAGGATTGGATTGGGAGGAAGTTTTAGAACAAAGAGCTCGAGAGAAAGCAAAACTTGCCGAATTAGGTTTAACTACAGGAGATTTAACTCCAAAGGAGGAAGAAACATCACAAAATAGCGATGAAATACAGCCAATAGAATAAATTTTTTATCTATCTGGTAATTTTTAGTGACTTATTTGGGAATATCTGGGAATTCTACAAAGGTTCAACATCCGAAGATAATAGGTCTGTATATTTTTGATAAGTATATATTTGTCCCCATTTTTTTTCGGAATTATTTACCAAAATCCCTAAGTCAATTAAATGATTTAAGGATTTTATGACGGTTGGTTTTGTACTTCCTATCATATTGATAATTTCTGAAACGGTAAGCATAGGTTTTTTTTGAAATGCTGAAAACACTTTCAAAGCAGATTCCGAGGCTCGACCGAGAGTTTTTATCTGCTCAACATCTGCTGAAAATATATTTTGAATATTTATAAGTGTTTTTTTAGCATCATTTGCCGTTTCAATAACACCTTCTAAAAAGAATTTAATCCAATTTTCCCAATCACCGTCTTTACGAACACCATTGAGAGCATCATAATACAGGTTTCTATTCTTTTTGAAGAATAAACTCAGGTATAAGAAAGGAGAATCCAGCACACCTTTTACGCATAAGAAAAATGTAATTAAAAGACGACCAAGTCTTCCATTTCCATCAAGAAATGGGTGAATTGTTTCGAACTGTACATGGATAAGAGCAGCTTTGATTAAATTTGGAATATTATCTTCATCATTCATAAAAATTTCCAAATCTCCTAAAACAGACATGAGCTTTTCAGGAGGAACAGGAACAAATCGAGCATTACCTGGTCGTGTTCCACCAATCCAATTTTGGGATGAACGAAATTCTCCAGGAAGTTTTGTTTTTCCTCTAGAGTTAGTAAGAAGTATTTTATGAATTTCACGAATAAGACGTAAAGACAACGGAAAGCCTTCTTTAATGCGTTGCAACCCATGATTTAATGCTGCTACATATGAAGATACTTCTGATGCATCTGCAACAGGAACACCTTGTGTTTGATCTGATTCATATCTTAAAAGATCATCCAACGTTGATTGCGTCCCCTCAATTTGTGATGATAATACAGCTTCCTTACGGACATACATATAATTCAGAACAGAAGGATCTATTGTTGTTTCAACAACGCCATTAAGTTCTCCGATGTATTGATTAGCTTTTTCTAATAAAACAGATACCTCTGATAAATCAATATCAGGTTTCGGTGGTAATGGATTAGGAATAAAGGCTTGATATGTTTCAGATGTTACTGAGCATTTCACTAAAGTTCCTTGAATATCACGTTTCATGGTATCTCCTTTGTTTTATTACAAGAGTATTATAACCGAATAACCTTTACAAGTCAATATAAAAAGTAAAGGCTGTTCAATTATCCTTTACTTTCTTAAAACAAAAGTAAAGGTTTCATTTTTGAAAGGAAGAAATACAAATGCGCATAATGAACAAAACGATATGGGCGATAACGCCCGAGATGTTGCAGACGATGATGACAATCGCAAGGGAGACGAATAAAAGTCCTGAGGCAATTGCCAAAGAAATGGGAAAAGAAATGAAAAACACAAACGCCATTTCTTTTCGAGACGGCGTTGCTGTTATCAGGGTATCCGGTCCGCTGTTTCGTTATGCCAATTTAATGACACGGATTTGCGGGGCTACTTCTTACGAATTACTGGCACAAGACCTTAATAAAGCAGTGCAAAACCCTAATATTAAAGAAATTTTGCTTGATATTGACAGTCTGGGCGGTGAAGTGAACGGCTGTTCTGAAGTTGCCGATATGATTTACAAAGCCCGTGGCACAAAGCCGATTATTGCTTATGCCTCCGGCTCTTGTTGCTCGGGAGCGTATTGGATTGCCTCAGCCTGTGACAAGATTTTAGCGGCAGATACGGCCATTTTGGGTTCTATTGGCGTGGTTTCTATCTTTGAAAAGAACGATGAGGAAAAAACAATAGAAATCGTCTCTTCACAAAGCCCGAACAAACGCCCAAACGTGGAAACCGAAGAAGGTAAAGCCAAAATCCAAGAGCACGTTGATGCGCTGGCAGAAGTTTTTATCAATAAAGTTGCACTTTACAGAGGCATCACGCCGCAAGAAGTCGTTAAAAACTTTGGTGGTGGCGATGTTTTTGTTGGGCAAATGGCCGTTCGCATCGGTCTGGCGGACGGTTTGTCCTCGTTTGAGGAAGTGATAGCAGACCTAATAATGGAGAAATCATTCATGAATGAACAACAAAACACTTTTTCGGCCGAGGATATTAAAATGGCCGAGCGTGAACGTATGAGCCAAGTCTTTGCTTCCGAGCTTGTGCAAGGTAAAGAGGCAACAGCTCAAATGTTGCTCGCAAAAACGGATATGTCGGCTTCTGACATTTTGGCAGTTTTAGGGACAATTCCGAGCGTGCAAAAAACAACAGACTTTGAAAAAGCCATGGCGAGTGTTTCCAATCCGAACATTACGCCTGCGATTGAAGAACAGGAAGAAACACCGGACATGGTGGCGAAACGCATCGCCGCCTCGGTATTTTAAAGAAAGGAGATAACAATGACAGTTCAAGGATTTACAGATCAAGGTTTAACAAAGGCGGATACATTACTGGCGGGTGAGTTCCCGAGAGTATCCCGACTGACAACCATTACCGGTGGAACCTATACCCGAGGAACGATATTAAGCAAATCTGACGGGAAATATACACTTTGCTCGGACAATCCTGAGGCGATACTGGCCGAAGACACCGATGCTTCCGATGAAGACAAAGAAACGGTCGTGTATTTAACCGGCGAATTTAACGCATCAGCTTTGAAAGCAGGCGTTGAGGTGGCAACTCTGACCGACAAACTCAGAGCCAAAAGCATTTTTGTAAAAACTAACCAAGGAGCATAACCATGGATATTTTTTCGACTCATGTGTTGACCAAAGTAGTGGAAAACTTGCCAACACCGTCTTCTTTCTTATTAGATACATTCTTCCCGAATGTCCAAACCTCTGATAAAGAAGAAATCTTTTTTGATGTAACGGACAGCAAACCCCGCATTACACCGTTTGTATCGCCTTTACTGCCGGGGAAAGTGGTCGATAATGGCGGATATCAAACAAAATCGTTCAAACCTGCCTATGTAAAAGACAAACGCCGTTTTGATGCGAACATTCCGTATAAACGGGTTGCCGGTGAGACTATCGGTGGCTCTTTGTCTCCGGCTCAACGATATGAACGAGCTTTGGCGACCACGCTTCAAGACCAGTTGGACAATCTAACCCGCCGAGAGGAAGTCATGGCGGCGGAAATCCTGCGTACCGGACAGGTTGTGGTTTCCGGGGACGGCTATCCCGCCAACACGGTGTTATTCGGGCGTGATGGGGCGTTAACTAAAGCGTTGGTCGGTTCTAATACTTGGGCAAGCAGCGGTTCAAAGCCCTTGGATAATTTGGAGGACTGGGCGGCGGATATTCAAAATAAATCCGGCACGGTGGCTAAAACGGTGGTTATGGATCCGGAAGCTTGGAAAATCTTTCGGGCAAACGCCTCGGTTGAAAAGTTTCTTGATTATCGCAGAGGCACAAACAATACCTTAAATGCTGACCCGATTGTGCGAGGTAAAGACACCAAAGCCCGCTATGTCGGCTCTATCGGTGACTTTGATTTATGGGTTTATAATGACAGCTATATCAATGACCAAGGTATTACAACAAACCTTTTGCCTGCTAAAACGGTCATCCTGGGTGCCAAAGACGGTTTGGACGGCACCCGTTGTTACGGGGCAATCCATGACGAAAAAGCTAACTGGACGGCAACCCGTTACTTTACGAAATCTTGGGTAGAGGAAGATCCGTCCGTACGGTGGTTACTTTTGCAATCTGCTCCGCTGGTTGTGCCGTATCGCCCGAACGCTTGTTTGTGCGCAACCATTGGTTAGGAGGTCGTCATGGCGATAAAAATCAAGGCTTTGATAACACTGGTTGTTGGTAAAGCTCAAGAAATTAAACCCGGTCAAGAATGCGAAGTCAGTGATGATGAGGCAAAACGCCTCATCTCACTTGGGTTTGCAAAGGCCATTAACGAAAAAACGCCGGGAAAACGCAAGGAAACAAACAATGACGAATCCAATCAAAAAAGCGGTGAACAGTCTGTTTTGCAAACTGGGACAGACGGCGATCTACAAAAATAAAGAGGTGCGGATATTGCTTACAGAGCCGGATGAGGTTATCGGAATCGGGTTTGCCAACACTCATTCCGGTACGAATCAGCTGAAAATCAGGACATCCGAAGCCCCGAAACTCAAAGTCGGTGACAAGTTTATCATCGGTGAAGAAACTTTTGCGGTTTATACTGAACCGAAAAAAGATATGCATAAACTGATTTGGAGCTGTGATTTGACATGCGATTAAAAGCTGCATTACACGGAAACTTGGCGGAAATCTTGGAAAAACACTATGAGGACGGGGCAAAAGCCGTCACTTTGGGAATCCGCTCGGCAACCGACGGGCTGAAACAGGCGATGCGTTCGCAGGTTCAGTCTTCCGGTTTAAGCAGTCGGCTGGCTAATACGTGGCGAGGTGACACGTTTCCAAAAGCTAAAACCAGTATCAATGCGGCCGGTGTGGTTTATACCAAGGCGCCCAAGATTATGGAAGGCTTTGAGTTTGAAACCATTATCCGTGGTAAAAACGGTTTTTGGCTGGCAATTCCGACCGAGGCAATTAGAAAGAAAGTGTATGGAAAACGCATGACACCGGCTCTATATGAGCAATCCAAAGGCGTTCGGTTACGGTTTATTTACCGTCCGCATGGGGTTTCGCTCCTCGTTCACGAACAAACGAAAAAGACAATTATCGCTTTTTTGTTGGTGCCACAGGTTAAAATGCCGAAACTCATTAATTTTGAAAGTGAAAGTAAAAAGTGGCAGGACAAAGTGCCGAGTTTAATTTTGGAGAATTGGAATGAGCAAACGAGAACAAGTATTAAATGATTTGTTTGACCGCTTATCCGAACTGATACAGGTATCTGTCAAACGCAATGAAGTATTACCGCAAAAAATTCCTAAAAGCGGTTTATTGATTTTACGAGACGGAACTGTGGGGGAACCGACTGTTTTGCTATCCTCACCTCACTATATTTATCAACACAAGGCCGAGATTGAAGTGTTGGTTCAGTTGGCCAAACCGGCGGACAGAGACGCTTTGTTGGATAAAATACTGATGGATGTCGGCAAATTATTAAAGGTCGACCCGACCTTGTCCGGCACCATTGATTATATGCACGCCGGTTCGCCCGAGTTTGTGGAAGAACTTGTTGAAGGCGGTATGACAATTAAAGGAGCTATCGTCCCGATTATTTTAGAATACAGCTCAAATTCAAATTTAATTTAACAAAGGAGACAATAATGTCACGAGCATATGGCTGGAACGCCAAATTATTAATTGCTGAAGAAAGCACCTACGGTACGCTTTCCGAGAAAACCTATACCCAAGTGCCGTTTGCCTCAAGCACGATTGACAGCGAACAAGGTTTGATTGCTTCCAATGTGCTGGGGCTTGGCCGCGACCCGACCACGCCGTTTCAAGATGTGATTAATGTCGGCGGCGAGTTGGCGGTACCGGTGGATTTAAGAAACATCGGTATTTGGCTGAAGGCTATCTTCGGTGCGCCAACAACCACCGAAGAAAATGAGGTATATACCCACATCTTTGAAAGCGGGAAAGTCTCTTTGCCGAGTTACACCCTGGAGATTGGTTTACCGGAAGTGCCGGAGTTTATCCGTTTTTTAGGTGTCAAGGCGGATAGTATCGCTTTTAACTTTGCCCGTTCCGGCGAGGCTCAGGCGACTATCTCCCTCTTGGCACAAGGCGAAACGGCCGCTACGACAACGGTAGCGGCCAGTCCGGAAATCAAGAACTACACCCGCTTTTCACAATTCCAAGGATTTATTAAATCGGACGGACAAGCGTTGGCCAATGTAACGGCGGCCAGCCTTACATACGCTAATAACCTTGAAAAGATTGAAACTATCCGAAACGATGGCAAGGTTGAAGCCATTGACTTGGGCGTTGCCAGTTTATCCGGCAACATTGCCGTGCGGTATGGCGATAATATCCTTATGGATAAAGCTCGTGCAGGAACTCCGGTGGATTTGGAGTTGGGCTATCAGGTATCGGCCACGCAAAAGCTTGTGATTACCTGTCATGAGGTTTATCTGCCCAAGCCGAAGCGTTCGGTGAATGGTCCCGGCGGTGTGGAATGTTCTTATGACTTCCAGGGAGCCAAGGAACCGACCTTGGGCAAAATGATTACCGTTCAACTTATTAATGATGTGGAGGAGTATTGATATGCTTAAACTTAAAATACAAAAAAAACCGTATTGGTTAGAACTCGGCTCAGGCGTGAGAGTAAAGGTGAGACCTTGCAATTCCGCCGTATTTTATGAGGCAAAAGCCTTTATGAACAATAAAGTGGCCGATATGGCGAAAAAAATTAAAGAAGCACAGGACAACGGGATAAAAGATGTTTCTCTTCCGGATTTGAGCAGCCAGACAAAGCGGGAAGCCTATGCGGATCAGCAGTTAATCTTGGGGTTGGCTTTGGCGGGTATCTTGGAATGGGACGGTGTTTTAGAGGCCGAAAGCGATGAAAAGGCACCGCTTACGCCTGAAAAACTTGAGGAGCTGTTTACGAACTTTTGGTTGATTGCCGAAAATTTCCGTCAACAATACTGTGGCATTCAGGAAATCGAGGAAGCCGAAAAAAACGCCTCTACGCCCGAGCCAAGTGGTACTTTGGCGGCGGGCGAAGCTACTGTAAAGGATGCGGACAGCAAGAAATCCTCTGTCCTCTCCACAAGTGCCGATACATTGAGACAACCCTAAAAACCGTTGAAGGGTATCAGGCTTGGGAAGTTTTACTTAAACTTTCCGAGCCGAATCTTAGCGAGGCGTTGAAAATAGCGGAACATCTAGGCTTTGATATGGCAATAATGACGGAACTATTACCAATGGCCATACAGGGAATGAAGGAGGGAATAAATGAAAAAACATAAAAATCAATATTCAAAAAAAATAGCTTTATTTTTATTTAAAAATGTCTATAAAAAAGCGACATATTTAAATAATTTTACAATTTAAACTTTCAGAACCTGACATTGGGATTGCGCTGGCGGTAGCTGAGAATTTGAGATCTAAAAGTGCAGTGATGACTGAACTGTTATCTGTAGGAATCTAGGGAATCAGGGCTTGAATAAATGATATGCCCAAAAGTGACAGAAGTAAAATTTGAATGTCGCTGCTTTGTTTTGTATACAGAAAAATTGCTTTATAAAGCATTTTATGTGGATTAACTTGCTTTATAAAGCATTTTTACAAAAAAATAACTTGATTTCTTTTGCAAATTTTATTAACCTATTTATGTAAATTTTAAGTAAGGAGTAAAAATGGTCAAAAGAAATGTTCTGCAAAAATCAACACCTAGTGCTGTAGAGAAAACAATAAAAAGCCTGGGCGAAAATTTAAGAACGGCTCGTTTACGCCGCAAACTGACAATAAAAGAAGTTGCGGATAAAATTGGTGTCGGTATTCGTGTAATAAGTGATGCTGAGCATGGTAAACCAGCAACTTCCATTAAAGTTTATATGGCTCTTTTATGGGTTTATGATTTGCTTGAACCGGTAGCAGATTTAGCAAACCCGCTAAAAGATGAAATTGGCTTGCGGTTAGCCAGTTTAAAAGATCCTAAGCGCAGTCGGAATAAGGAGACAATAGACAATGATTTCTAAAAAGCAAGAATGTTTTGTGTATATGACACTGCCCGGTCAAACTGACCAAATAACAGCGGGTAAGTATGTTTTAGAAAAGACAGAACAAGGAATTGATGTCGGACATTTTGTTTATGGTAGGTCTTATTTAAGTCATGCTGATGCGGTAGAGATTGATCCTATAGAATTAAAACTGGAAAATAAAGTATTTAATACTGTTACCATGAAGGGGGTATTTGGGGCGTTACGCGATGCTTCTCCTGACTATTGGGGGCGTAGAATCATTGAGCGTAATTTAAAAGTTGCTCAAGCTGATGAAATGACTTATTTGATTCAGTCTGCAGATGATCGTATAGGAGCTTTAGGGTTTGGATTTAATCAGACGCCACCTGCTCCCAATAGGGTATTCAATCAAAAAATACAGCTTGATAGATTGCAAAAAGAAGCAGAATTATTGATAAATGAGGAAGTAGAACCTGAAAACCCCATTACGGCACAAGTACAAGAACTTTTGCTGATCGGAACATCTATGGGCGGTGCTCGTCCGAAGGCAGTTATTGAAGATGATAATAAGCTGTGGGTGGCGAAATTCAACCGCATGGATGATAAGTGGAACAATGCATTAGTTGAATATGCTATGTTAAAATTGGCAGAAAAATGCGGAATAGAAACGGCTCTAAGCAAAGTTGTTTCTGTTGCGGGAAAAGATGTTTTACTTGTAAAGCGGTTTGATAGAGAAAAAGTTTCAGATGGATATCTGAGATATCGGATGATAAGTTCGTTAACAGTTTTGCAAGCCGGTGATGATTACACTCAGCGGGAAAAGTGGTCTTATATTCAATTAGCAGAAGAATTAAGGCGTATATCAAAACAAGCAAAACGTGATGCGGAACAGTTATTCAGACGGATGGTATTTAATGCTCTTATTTCTAATACCGATGATCGTCCGCGTAATCATGCTTTTATTGCGCAGGATAAAAATTGGCAACTCTCGCCTGCGTATGACTTAACACCAAATCCGTTAGTGAGCATAGAGCAACGCGATTTAGCAATGATTTGCGGCCGTATGGGACGTTTTGCTAATAAAGATAATTTATTGTCAGAGGCCGGTAAGTTTTTACTGAATCAAGATCAGGCAAAGGAAATTATTGATGAGATGTATAAAATTGTAAAAAACGAATGGTATGCCACTGCGAGACACGCAGGAGTGACAGAAGCAGATTGCGAAAGAATTAAATCTTCTTTTGTTTATGATGGATTTAATTACAATCAAAAACCTTAAAAAACAAACTTTCAGACAGATACCCGCCTCAGCCTGCAAAGCTGAGGTTTTTTATGGAAAAAACTAAATGAGTGTGGCAAAAAAACTATCAATCAGGCTTGAAGCGGTGGGCGGTGATAAAGTCCGGCAAGAGTTTAAAAGGCTCGGAACGGACGGACAACAGGCGTTTCATCGCATTACACAGGTTATTCAACCGGCGAACGATAATCTGCGGGTGTTGGATAACACGGCAAAAGCCCTGAATAACACGCTCAAACAAGCCGCCGGCTTGGCGGGTGCCTATTTAGGTTTCAAAGGCTTGGTCAATACTTTTAAGTCTATTGTTGGCGTCAATCAAGAGTTTGAACGGCTGTCCGGCTCTTTAAAAACGGTAACAGGTTCCGCCAAAGCGGCCAAAGAAGCTTTTGACTTGATTGAAGAGTTTGCTATTTCCACGCCGTATCAGCTGGATGAAATCGTGGACAGTTTTATCCGCTTAAAAGCCATGGGACTGGAACCCAGTATGGAAGCGTTAACCTCTTATGGCAACACAGCATCGGCTTTCGGCAAAAACATTCTTGATTTTGTAGGAGCTGTTACATCGGCAACCGTTGGTGAGTTTGAACGGCTTAAAACCTTTGGTATCAAAGCCAAAGCAGAAACAGACACCGTTAAATTTATCTTCCAAGGAGTGACGACCGAAGTCGCCAAAAATGCTTCAGCCATTGAAGGATACTTGCGGTCTATTGGTGATGTGAACTTTGCCGGTGCGATGAATGAACAAATGGACACTATGGGTGGCAAGATGTCCAACCTTGAGGACACCATGGCCAAAATTGCCCGAACGGTCGGGGCAAGCGGGTTAAACGAGGCTATAAAAGATATAGTCGGACGGTTTGATGACTTTATGACCGGTACGGATGGAGCCGCCAAAACACTCGGTGAAACTTTGGCAACCGCCGTGAATACGGCCGCCAAGGCTTTTAGCCTGTTGGGAAAGTATATTGATGAAGTTGTCACTTTATTGACGGTTCGGTTGGGTGCGGCGGCGATTACCAAGACGTTTGCCTTAATTAAGGCTGGAGCCTATGCGATGAATGCTGCATTACTTGGAACTGGAACAGCGGGTGTCTCAGCCTCCTTAGGTTTACAAATGATGTGGCAGGTTTCCAAGGTTGCGATGGTGCAGATGTACGCGACTGCGGCGGCAACCAAGGTTTTGACCGGTGCGTTGGCGTTATTGCGAGGAACGTTAGCATTAATTGGCGGCCCTGCCGGCTTGGCTGTTTTAGCCGGTGTTGCTATTTATAAACTGGTAGATAGCCATAATGTCGCCAAACGAGTCGCCCAAGATCACTCCGAAACGTTGCAAAAACTCAAAGATGAACTGGCGGAAACCGTTAAGGAAACCGCCGGTCTTATGAACACCATGAGCAAAAACCAAGCTATTGCAGAATGGGGACATAAATTAAAGGTTGCTGAACAAAACGTTAAAGACCTGCAAAAAGAGTTGAAAAACACCGGTGGTATTTCGTTTTTTAAACGCCATGCACCGAACTTTATGTTGGACGAGTATGAGATTTTTGCCAATGATTTGGCGGAAATCCTCTCTGAATCCAAGTATAACCTTGATGAATACGAGAAAAAGATTTGGGAACTGGCGGCAGAATATCCGGATTTTAAGCCACAAGCCGATGCGATTCAGGAAAAACTGTTGCTTTTGAAAGCGGCTCAAAAAGACGCTTGGACAGCAAGACAAGAGTTAAAGTATCTGGAACATCCGGAACTACGCCCGAAAGAGGATATTGAAAAACAAACCCCGAAAGCACCTTCTGTTGACACCTCTACTTATGAAAAAAACATTGAGGACATAAAAAAGAAGGTCTTTGAATTGCAAGATCCGTATAGTCAAGCAATGCAAAAAGCGCGTGAATGGCGTGATAATGCCCTCAAAAACTTGGACAGCGCAAAATCCGGGTATGAGGATTTTAAGAACGATGTCAATCGGATTTATGACGATATGGTCAAAAAAGCAAATGAGGCAGCTTTGAAATCATCCACCGACTGGCGGGACGGTATAACACGGGGCATGCAAACAACCTATGCGGAAGCCTCCGACATGGCTAAAGCAACCGAAAGTATTGTAAAAAACTCGTTTACGGCGATGGAAGATACTTTGACCGATTTTGTTATGACCGGTAAAGCCGGTTTTGCTGATTTGGTTAATTCAATCGTTGAAGGTATGGTGCGTATGGCTATTCAATATGCCGTTATTAAACCGCTCATGGGTGGAATAATGGGGTATTTTGGTGTGCCGATGGCTCATACAGGAAGTGTGATTGGTTCGGATACTTTATCTTACAGGCAAATTAGTCCGTCTGTTTTTGAAGGTGCTCCTCGTTATCATACCGGCGGTTTGGTCGGAGACGAAATCCCTATCATTGCTAAACGAGGAGAAACCGTTTTTACAAAAGGACAAATGGACGCGCTCGGAACGGAGTTAAATACGAAAAATCCCGTCAATGTGCAAGTGAACGTTCACAATAACGCATCCGGCACAAAAGCAACGGCTACGGCTAATAAGGATGCCGGCGGCAATGTGTCAATAGACATCATTGTGGAGCAAATTGAGGGCGTTATCGGTAAAAATATCTCCAAAGGCGAAGGTTTATCGCCAATTTTGGAACAACGTTATGCCCTAAACCCGGCATTTGGGAGTTACAGATAATGGCAAACATTTATTTCCCTCAACATTTACCCTATCCGACAACGGAAGGCTACTCCATCAAACCGGGAGAAGCGATTGTCAGAACCGATATGGAATCCGGTCCGGCAAGACAAAGGCGGCGTTATACCCAAACGCCGTCTAAAATTTCTGTGCGGTGGGTTATGAACCGAGAGCAGTTTTCACTTTTTGAAGCTTGGTACAAATACCATGCCAAAGAAGGGGCTGAATGGTTTTATATAACACTCTTGGGCGGTCTCGGGTTATTGGAACAAGAAGCACGCTTTACGCAACAGTTCGAGGCAAAGCTCTTAAACGGCTATTTATGGGAGATTACCTCGGAGCTTGAAATTCGTGACAGACCGACTTTATCCGAGGGTGCCTTAAACATTTTGCTTGACTGCGATTATGAAAAACTGGTCTTGACCGTCAACTTCTTGCATAATTATGTTCATGTAACCTGTCCGAAACAAATAAAGGATTTATAAAATGGCAAATTTGGAAGAAAAACTACAAGTTGTCGTTTCTCAAGCTGAAACAGATGCTCAAAGATGGCATACGATTATCCATGGCAATGATACAACGGTTGTGCCGACAGATAACGGAGATGTTCCGACCGTATCCAAGCAATTAAAAGATGTAAGAGCTGAACTAATAAATGGTGTGACAGATTATTTAGGCTCTTGTTTGCAAGCAAAGAACGAAACTACTGCTGTTTTGGATAATGCTCTTGTGATAAAATCGGAAATAGAACAGTTAAAATCTGATACGCAGGAATTTAGAGATACGGCGGAGAGCTATAAAAACATGTCTCAAACGACATTTAACTCAGTGTCATCTGCTGTTGCCAAAGGAATATCAGATATTCAAACGGAAGGAACTACCCAAATTTCAAAGGTAAAAACCGCTGTTTCAGAGCAAGTTGCAAAAGCAACGTCACAGGCAGACAGAGCTGAAAATGCGACGAGTAGCAAACTGGATATTACGCTGGCTAATATTTCAAAGAGTTCTATTTCAAAGATTATGCAGTGGTTGTGTCCTGATTGGAAACGGCGAACAACACTGTCTTTAAACACTGATGTTACCATTACAAAAACAGGATGGATTTTGATGCGAAATACTGTCTATAACAGCAATATTACAGGATACATTAATGGATATACCGTATTCAGACAATATGGAAACTATGGACATTGGGAAGAGTACAACAGTTTATCATTTCTGGTCAGTCCCGGAGATATTGTAAAACTAACCGATGGTGAATTAACTTTTATGCCCTGCAAAGGAGCTTAACAATGAATATGGAAGAACGCTTGCAAGCTGTCGTTTCTCAGTCCGAAACAGATGCTCAAAAATGGCATACGATTATCCATGGTGATGATAATACGACTGTGCCGACAGATAATGGTGATGTTCCGAGTGTGTCTAAACAATTAAAAGATGTGCGAGATGTCATTACCGGTGGTGTTTTAGATGTTGTTGCCGAGGCTGAAGCCGCAAGAGATGAAGCCATTGCCATAAAAAATGCCACAAACCAACTCAAATCAGAAACGAACAGCATAAAAACAGCAACATCTAAATTAAAAACAGATACTCAAACTATTAAAAATCAGGTTATTGAAGTATTTAATAACATTTCAACATCAACAGATACAGCTATTACAAACATAAAAACAGAAGCTTCCGCTCAAGTATCAGTTATTAAAAACGCCGGAGCGACACAAGTAAGTAATGTTAACACTGCCGGAGCAACTCAAGTCGCAGATGTCAATGCAGAGGGACAAAAACAAATTGCTTTGGCAACCTCTCAGGCTAATCAAGCAAGATACTACGCCGAAGCCTGCGCGCCCACGCCTCTGGGGTCTCGGCTTTGTGTGCCGGCCAACACCAAAGTGCCTGACGGATACGAGCCGGTTTGGTATAAAAACACTATCACTCGCGCCAGATATCCGGACTTTTTTGCCCAGCTGGTGGATACAAACAGCCTGATATTTGTGGATGAAACAACCTATGACAGTCAGGTTGCCAAATATGGCATGTGTGCCTGCTATGTCAAAGTGGATAATGATACCTTGATTCTGCCGCTTTTGCTTAACTTTGCCCGAGGCGGAACAAACTCTCAATTGGGTAAAGTTGAGTTAGACCAGTTTCAGGAGCACTATCATGCCTGTCAAGTGCGAATTGACACATATGGTTCGGGTGACGGGGCAGCAATGACTTATACCAACGGAACCGATGAAGGGATGAAAGACGGAACACCTGATTTGATGATTTACAATCCGACAACCGGAGCCAACGGAACTGTTCGTTATGGTAATGAAACCCGCCCCAAAGCATATTATGAGCTTAACTATATTAAATGTGCCGATATCAGTCGGCCGCTTTCTGAAGAAAACACAACAGAAATTAGAAATATGGTCGCTAACAAAGTTGATACGAATTTAAGAAATATAACGGCAACCACATTATTTAATAAAACCGGCAGTTATTCAAAGAATTCAACTTCTTTTTGGGAAAAGAACAATGCAACCGGTCTGATTTTTCAAGGCGGAAGAGTAAACATAACTTCAGATGCCGATTTTTCCGTAACATTTTCCAAGGCTTTTTCATCTACGGTTATCAGTATCGTTGTTACGCCCTACGGCCAAACCACAAACTCAACATCTGACACAAACTACTGCGCTATGGTTGTCGGAGTGTCAACCACCGCTTTTAAAATACGCTATGTAGATTCTGATTCAACCAATCGACGACAAGGCTATGTCGCTTGGTTCGCTATAGGATATTAGGAGGAAAAATGACAGATAATACTTTATCCGAAGCCTTAAAAGAGGCTTACGCCTCGGCACCCAGTGATGTGATTTTATTGCATACTTTGGAGTTGAGGCATCCGGCATTTATTGATGATAACGGAAAGTCAACTGCCATTCGGGTTGTTCGGGATAACATGAACCATATCTGTACCTTGGAAGACACGGCTCCGCTCAACCCAGGACAAGCGGTGGAATTTACTGCTATGGCGTTTGATTTAACTTTGCCTCCGGTTGAAGCCATACCGGTTCCGGAGATTACATTGTCTATTGATAACGTTTCAACGGAAATCATCAAATACTTAGACAGAGCCGTAGAAACGCAAGATATGATAGAAATGACCTATCGCCCATATCTGACAAATGATTTAAGCTCGCCGCAGATGGATCCGCCGATTACCTTGGTCATCACAGAGGTAACGGCAGATATTTCCAAAATATCGGCCACCGCCCGCATGATGGATATCGGCAACAAGTCTTTTCCTGCGGAAAACTACACCGTCAAAAAATATCCGGGATTGAGCAGATGATTCATTTGTCATTAAAATACATAGGCCGCCCGTGGGTGGCAGGCGCACAAGGTCCTGACAGTTTTGACTGTTGGGGCTTTGTTCGTTATGTGCTAAAGCACGAATATGGACACGATGTGCCGCAAGTCAATGTTAATGCCGAGTGTTTGCGAGATGTCTTACACGCCTTTCGGACGGATTTGGCCTTTCAAGCATTCAAAGAAGTAGAAAAGCCGCAAGACGGCGATGTCGTTTTAATGCGGCAATCCAAAAATCCCGTTCATGCCGGCTTATGGTTAGACATAGATGGCGGCGGCGTTTTGCATTGTGTTCGTGATAGCGGCGTTGTTTTCCAAAATGTCCGTTCCTTAAACACCTGTGGTTGGTATCTTGACAGTTTTTACCGAGTAAAAGGAACATAAAAATACTTGCATTTGCGGAGAAAATATGCCATAATCTCCGCAAATAATGCGGAGAAAATACAATGTATATACATGAATTGCAAGATTGGCCACATTTTGTTTGGAATCAAGAAAAGATTTCAAAAATCTTATCTGAGGTATCGTTTTTACAAGGAAATATACTTGGAAAAATGCAAACACTCGGATTTAATTTTCAACAAGAAGCCATACTTAAAAATATGACAGACGAAATCACTAAATCCAGTGAGATAGAAGGAGAATTGCTTAATACGGAACAAGTTCGTTCATCTATCGCCAGACGATTGAATATCAATAACAACAATCCGGTTTCGAGCAGTCATCATATTGACGGAATTGTAGAAATGATGATTGATGCTACTCATAATTATAAAGAGAATATAACCTTAAAGCGTTTATGCGGTTGGCATGCGGCGTTGTTCCCAACCGGATATAGCGGTATGTATAAAATAAAAGTTGGTGCATTGCGTGATGATAAAGATGGTCCGATGCAGGTTGTATCATCAGATATAGGCAGAGAAATTGTTTATTATGAAGCCCCTTCCGCTGATAAGTTACCTGCTTATCTTGATGATTTTCTCAAATGGGTAAATACACAAAACGATGTTAATCCTATTATAAAAACGGCGATTACGCACTTGTGGTTTGTTTCTTTACATCCTTTTGAAGACGGAAACGGCCGCATTACCCGTGCATTGACAGATATGATGCTCTCTCGTGCTGAAGATACACCATATAGATTTTACAGCATGTCAGCTCAAATTCAAAAGGATAAAAAAGAATATTACAATGTTTTAGAAAGGACGCAAAAAGGAACTTTGGATATCACTGAATGGTTAGATTGGTTCCTAAGATGTCTAATAAAGTCAATTCATCATTCCGATGATTTGATTGATAAAATCGTTTATAAGGCATTATGTTGGCAAGAGTTTAATAAAATACCGTTGGATAAAAACCAACAGAAGATTATTAATATGCTTCTTGATGGTTTTGAAGGCAATTTGACCTCCGGTAAATGGGCAAAAATATGCAAATGCTCTCAAGACACAGCAACTCGTTCAATAAAATATTTAATAGAAAACAATATCTTAAGACAAGAAGGAAGTGGTAGAAGCACGCACTATGTCTTAAAATGCGGAGAAAGTACATAATTTACTCCGCATTTTGTGCGGAGATAACTTCCCTCATATATTTATGAGGGATTTTTTTATGGAATAAAACAATGGTTTATTTTAATTATCTTACAAATCCGTTTAATCCCAATAAAGGACGGATAAGCAAGACTTTGCCTGAAAAACAGACCATATGGCAAATCGTCAAAGAGCAAAAAATTGATTTAAGTCGTCCAACAGTATGCTTTGTTAACGAGAAAGCCATTCTTCGCCATAATTGGAGTAAAACGTTGGCGGATAAAAGCGTTGTCAGTTTTGTGGTGTTGCCTCTGGGCGGTGGCGGTAAAAGTTCCAACCCTTTGCAAGTGGTACTTATGGTGGCACTGGTGGTGGCAACCGTTTACACCGGTGGCGCTGTGGGAGCGGTCTATGGTACGATGTGGGGAGCTGTAGCGGCAGCCGGTGTATCTGTCGGTGGTGGCATTTTAATTAATACTTTTGTGCCAACACCCAAAGCATCGCTGAACGGTATGACATCTTCAAGCCTAACCCAAAGTCCGACTTATTCATTGCAAGCCCAAGGTAACGAGGCTCGTCTCGGTAATCCTATTCCGGTTATTTATGGACGACACCTCATTTATCCGGATTTTGCCAGTCAGCCATATTACAAATACATTAACAATGAACAGTATGTCTATCAGCTTCACTGTATCGGACAAGGCGAATATGATGTGGAACAAATCCGTATTGAGGATACACCTATCAGTTCTTTTGAAGAAATTACTTATCAAATCATTCCGCCTGGCGGAAAAAACACACTTTTTGAAGAAGATGTGGTGACTTCAACGGAAGTAGCCGGTCAGGAACTTCTTAAAGACCAGATAACGGGGCCGTTTGTACTCAATCCGACCGAAACAGTCGTTAATAAAATTGAAATTGATGTGGCGTTTCAGCGTGGATGTTATTATGCCAACAACAGCGGTGGTATGGATAACAAAAACATTCAATGGCGAGTGGATGCCCGTTTAGTCGACGATGAAGACGCTCCGTTGGGTGATTGGGTTACCCTTGGAACGGAAAGCATAACAAGCAATAACCACAATGCAATGTATAAAACTTATACCTATTCGGTTACTACCGGACGTTATGAGGTCAGAGCCACTCGCTTAGATACCAAAGACACCAGCTCTCGAGCCGGTCATGAAATCCGTTGGGGTTCGGCAAAAGGCTATATCGTATCCGATAAAGACTACGGAAACGTCTCTTTGCTTGCCATTACAATGAAAGCGACCGATAACCTGTCTCAACGTTCATCTCGTATGGTGAACTGTATTGTTACAAGAAAATTGCCGATATGGTCGCTAACTTCCGGTTGGTCGTCTCCGGTTGCCACCCGGTCAATCGCTTGGGCGTTGGCGGATATTTTGAAAGCTGACTACGGGGCAAAACTGGCGGACAAGAACATAGATTTGGAGGCGTTGGCTCGATTAGATCAGACTTGGAGAGAGCGAAGTGATACATTTAACGCCGTATTTGATAGCAAACTAACAGTTTACGAAGCGTTATCCCGTTGTGCTAAGGTTGGACGAGCCATTCCGTTTATTCAAGGCGGCATTGTCCGGTTCGTTCGAGATGAGCCCCGAACAATCCCTGTAGCAATGTTCGGACCACGAAACATTGTAAAAAACAGTCTTTCCATTCAGTATGTGATGCCGTCTGAGGATACGGCCGACAGTGTTTGTGTGCAGTATTTTTCTGAAAAGACTTGGAAAACTTCCGAAATTATTGGCTCTTTTAATGGTTCAACTTCTGATAAAACAGCGACAGTTGAACTATTTGGTTGCACCAACAAAGAGCAAGCTCTACGGGAAGCGACCTATATGGCGTTGGCAAACAGGTATCGGCGGCGGATTGTGACTTTTACTACCGAATTAGAGGGACTCGTCCCCAGTTATGGCGACTTGATTGCTATTACGCACGATATGGCCAAATGGGGACAAGGCGGTGAAGTGGTGGGAAAGAACGGATTAACCTTAAGTCTTTCCGAACCGGTAACCTTTGAAGATGGACAAACGCATTATGTGGCCTTGCGACAGAAAAATGGCTCACTATCGGGGCCGTATGTGGTAACAGCCGGTTCTCTCAAAACAGAAGTCATCTTATCAGAAGAACCGAGTATGGATATTTTACTCGGCACAGATGCCGAACGCACGCATTTTGCATTCGGAGCAGCTGATAAATGGAGCGTATTTGCTCGGGTGACAGGCATTCGTCCTCGTTCGGACAAAGTGGAAATCACGGCGGTTATTGAAGATAATCGTGTGCATCAATAGGAGAAAATCATGGATTGGATACAGTTTTTGCAGATTATTTGCGTGCCGGCGTTCGGCTGGTTTTTCTATAAATTAGGAGAACAACGGAGGGAAATCAAAACAATAGAGCGTGATTTAAACGAATTTAAGGTGGCAGTGGCTAAGGAATACGCCACTCAAAATCATATCACTCGTTTAGAAACCAAAATAGACGAGCTTCGTGAATTAATTTGGGAGATACATAATGGAACAAAAACTGCCAAGAGGCATCAGAAATAATAACCCCGGCAATATCCGCTGGGGCGATAACTGGCAAGGGCTAAAACAGGACGGAAAAGAACAGGATCCATCCTTTTGCGTATTTACAAACGCTGTTTATGGTATTCGTGCGTTGGCGAAAGTCTTAAAGAACTATCAGCGGCTTTACGGCCTCAATACACCCCGAAAGATTATCAGCCGATATGCACCGCCGAATGAAAACCAAACAAAGGCTTATGTTCAGACGGTAGCGAGCCAACTCGGCATATATCCGGACACGGTTATTGATATAGAGAAACGCGGCATTTTAACCGTGTTTATCAAGGCTGTGATTCGTATGGAAAACGGCATTCAACCCTACAAAGACGCAACGATACGAAAAGGAATTGAGCTGTCATGAAACGAAAATGGATACCAACAGTGGGGTGGATACTCTGCTACGGGATATTTCACAACTGTGTGATTGTCCCGTTTTTTAGTGTTCCAGTGGTGGATTGGGAATATCTACTGACGGGGCTTGGAATTGTGCTCGGCGTCAGTGGCGCACGAGATATTGGGTTAAAGAAAGGAATAAAAAATGTGGACAAGACTAACAACGGCTTGGAGTAAAGCCAAATACTACATCATTGCAGGTGCGGTGGCGATTCTTTATCTTCTAGGCTACCAAAAAGGAAAACATAAAGAGCAAGTAAAAACAATGAAAGGAACCTTGGAAAATGTTCAAAAAGCTAAAACGATACGTGATAATATTGTCGATATTGACCGCATCCGCCGGTTGCACAACAAATATAAACGGTGATTTCTGCTTGATTTACGAACCGATCTACGCCGATTACGAAAACGACACCCCCGAAACTATCCGCCAAATTGATAGAAATAATCTCGTTTATGATGATTTATGCACCCGATAGAGTAAAAGTTCTGATGAATAAACCCCGCGTAATTAATTATACTTATGCAGAAATTTTAATCAAGTTCTTTTAGATAATTGTTTATCATATCTGTCAAAAGTTGACGACGTTTTGCAATAAACTCAGGATATTTATCTATATTCCACAGGCTCGAATCTGTTGGAATACAGTGCTTTTTGAAGTTTTTTTCACCTTTTTTATCAAGGACTTCTGGTAAATATACAGCAGGATCATCATTCTTAATCAAAACATTCGTGCGTTTTACAATAAATGTTTGGTTTGCGATATCATTGATTTCATCTCTTTCATATTTACCTTTCAGAAAATCCTGAGGAAATATGTGGTGAAACTCAATCTGATTACGATTTGCAACATTGTTCATACTTATGACTTGAGGAGTATTCCAATCCAATGCACCATTATGTCTCATTACTGTAAACATAGTTTTGAAAATACCGCTGGCAGTGTTTTTGTTTTCAAAATCTGTAGTATGAAAGTCCAGTCTACCAAACTGCATTTTGAGGTTATCAAGTAATCCTTGTAAATTATTGTTCTTAATTGCATACAAATCCTGATCCAAAATAGTTTCGGATGAACCTCGTGAATATCGCCCCTTTGCGTTGGCTATTAGAAACCATTTTTTGATCATTTTTGCTTCATCTTCTGTCAAAATGTTATTCTTTGTATGGAACAAAAATGACAGAGAAACGATAAAGTAAGGTGATGAAAGTGTTGCATCGGTTTCAAGTCCGAATGTATTTTTAAGTTCATCTAATGTGTGTTCTAGTGCCTTAGTGACTTTGGGCCATGCTGTTTCTAAATTTTCTTTTGTTAAAGAGGGAACAATCTTAAATTTTGATTGCGATGTCAATATTGCAACAAGTGTCCTGACGATGATACCAGTACTGATATCCCAACCATGCTTTTCACAATTTTCTGCTTCTTTATTAAATTTAATTAATGCTCCTTCTTTAATTCCTTCTGGTGTTTCAATGGTTGGCCATTTTGCTGTAATCTGAGCTAATGCCAAATCAGATCCTTTTAATTTTGTTCCAGCTGAGTTAACGCGAACAAAAATTTCTGTTACCTCCTCATAGGACATTCCTGCCGGCAGGGTTTTAACCTGAAAATCGTAGTTTTCAATGTTTTTGAGGGCAGTGAAACGATCCATATATTTCTTTAAACGTTGTTCGCCTTCAGGAGTTTTTATATCGCCAGCTCTTTGCATAATGTCTGTAACGGATACTTTATTAGCAAAAACACCCGCAACAGAAATCCAATTTTGTTGGCTTTTTACAAGAGGGTTTTCAACCACAAAAGCACGACGATTTAAATCATCAAGGCGGCTTTTATTTTCTTCTTCATCTGATGTAATCTTTATATCGTCATCTTCCTCAAATTCTGTTTCGTTGTCATCATCTGTGGCAACTTTTGTATTTTCCAATTTATCAGGATGATCTAGGTTAAAGTAAATATCAATAGCCCTTTTTCTGCCACGTACATTAACAGGCTCTCCGCAAAGAATAGCTTTTAATGATGTCAAACGTTGTTGACCATCCAATAGAAGATAATAGGACTCATATTTTGTATCATCTTGAGAAACAGCAAAGTCACGTGTCGGAACCTTTTGTGTCGTTTCCCATCTTAGAATGGTACCGGTCGGATATTTTCTATACAAGGAATCAAGTAGATCTCTCACTTGCGTAGATTTCCAAACGTATGCGCGTTGCATTTCCGGAAGACGCATCCTGTTGGATTTAATTTCATCAATAAGAGCTCTAATTTCTGTCATTTTACATCCTTAAATACTATTTTTTGCCAGTATTAGTTATATTACTTGGTAGTGTATCCGCTAATTATTTAAAATTCAATAACACAATTTCATATTTAAATTTTTATTTGTTTTATAAACTCTCGTAATGTTTCTCTGTGCACTTTGAGCTTTCGGGCAATCTCATTTCTAGTTAGACCTTTATCTATCATCGCTATAATAACATCTTCATAGCCTGTTAGTTTCAATTTAGAATTCTTGGCTCCAAATGGTCGTCCTAATTTCATACCATTTGCTCTTCTGGCCGCGAGAGCATCGCAAGTGCGTTGAGAAATCAAGTTTCTTTCTATTTCTGCAGCTAAACCAAAAGCAAAGGCCAGAACTTTAGATTGTATCCCTGCATCAAGTCTAAAATTATCTTTGATCGTAATTACAGTTGCCTCTGTATTCATACAGTGGTGCAAAATAGCCATTACTTCTAATAGTTTTCTTCCCAATCTAGAAAGCTCACTTGCAATTATTATATCGTTGGAATGTAATTTTTTTATCAATTTTCCAAGTTTGCGCGATTTCAAATCCTTTGTTGCGCTTATTGTTTCTTCTATCCATTTATCCACGACAATATCATTTTTATTACAATATTGTTGGATTTCCCACTTTTGGTTCTCGGTTGTTTGTTTATTCGTACTCACTCGAATGTATCCGTATATCATAAAAAGCCTCCATTATCTAGCTTTTTAATAATGCACATAAAATGACGAAAATAAACGACCGTATAAATC
>CAYPVK010000008.1:0-81132 GCA_964414185.1 uncultured Lactobacillales bacterium
CCCAGCCGGTAGTTTTCTTTATACAAAAATAAAGCCCTTCATAAAAAAGGGCTTTATTTGGGAAGATATTATAAATTATTATTTTTGATTAGCTGCCGCTTTTGCTTTGGCTTTCAACGCAAGATTTGCTTCAGCCGTTTTGGCGACCCCTTCAAAAGTCAAAGTGCCCGTTTTAAAGCTGTTTGCAGTCGCTTGCGGTACCAAACCATATTGGCCGTTAGCATCCACGACAAAATTCAATTCTCCTTTGTCAAGAGCTGCCGTAATTTGATCATATTTTGCAGCCGGCACGGGAATGGTTTTGTCTTCGGTCACGATAACTTTAAAGGATTTCGGCAATTTTGTTCCTTTTGCGACTTGCCATTCATTGCCGTCTTTATCCGTTTTTGTAATCAAATCCTTAGCATCCGCAGATAACATCGGTTGAGCTACACGGATAACACCCTGACCGGCTCGGTTATACCCCAAGAACGTATCACCGGGAGCAAAACCACTGCGATGCCCGTCGACGCTGTTGGAATACCAACCGCGATTGCCCGAATACATCGGCACACCGCCCCAGCAACCGCCGCCGCCGCCGTTAATATCAAGCCAACCGCTTCTGTTGCCACCACTGATGTTGTTTAAATTGAACGTTTTACGCGTATAAGCACGACCCGCCGAATCCACATAGCTGTCGTATGAACATGAAGACAACGCCGCCGCACCCATAGCTACCGCCATCATAGCGGAAGCCGCATGCGTGCGTTTTACCACATTCAATGCCTTTTTTGAAGCCTTTTGTAATTTTTCCTTTAACATAATCCTTCCCTCCTATGGTTGATACCTTAATTATACCACATGGTATATTTTTGTCAACAATATTTATCTGCCATGATAACGATAATCAAAATGTCCGTGCATCGGTGGTGGTGGCGGTGGCAAAACCCGACGGGGTTCAACCCTTCCGCACCTTGGCCGTGGTGGTGGTGGCGGCGGCAAAACCCGACGTTGGCGCAACGTATAATATCTCGGCAACACAACGGCTCTTTCCGAAACATAAACGGGAGCAACATTAACAATCGGTTGTTTATCAACGGATTTTTTAAGTGCCACACTTTTTACGGAAACTTCATGCGGTGACGACATATATTCCGGCCCATGCTTCCAATAACAAGATACACTTGCCATTGCAACGACCAAAGCAACTGTTTTCAACAAAATATCATAAGTTTTATTCGCCATATATTCAACACCTAAAAAAAATACACTGTATCCTATTTTGCTTAATAAAGCTCAACGCCCACGGTAATGATCGAAATGATGTGGAGCGGGACGCCGAGCATCAAAATTCTTTTGCGGCCGTTGCAGAGCAATTCTCGGAGCGGGTCTGTGCGGCGCTTGAGGGGGACGTGCTTCCGGATGGCGCGGAGAAGGCGGAACTCTGCGGAGCGTTTTACGAGGAGGTTGAACCAATACCGTTCGCGTTGTTGCGCGCGGTGCCGGGCCACGATCAGGAAGATGGCGATAATAACAAGAAACACTCGTTAACGCGACAGCCAACGCTGCCATTTTTAACAATGTATTATGAAGTTTATTTGTCATGATGCTCCTCCTGTTTCATAAAAAATTAATAGCAACGTCCGTAATACCAATTACCCGGCAACGGATTTCTGCTTTGTATCGGGAAACTTGTGCCATCTTCATTATAAGGTGTCACATAATTACCCGGCAAAGGATGTTTTGTTTGGATATCGAAATTTAAGATTTCATTTGTCCGATAAACAGGAATGACCTTTCTGGGTTGCGTTTTGCGGCAGTTGCAAGGCGTTTGAACCGGTGCAGATTTTTGAACCGGCGGAGCTTTTCGAACTTGCGTGTTTTTTTGAACCGGCGCAGCTTTCTGCGGCACTGCGCGCGGAGCGGGTGCCCGTTTTTGACCGTTATTGCAACAACAACAAGATGCGCTTGCCAAAGCAAGTGTCAGCGCTGCCATTTTAATTAAAGAGCTATAAACTTTATTTGTCATATGCATCCTCCTACAATTTATAATAAAATTTTACGCCAAAAAACGAAAATCGTCAACAACTTTTTCAAAATCAATTTATTTTTTATATAACTATATGTTTTTTATAGATAATTCTTTTTGTTTATTTTTTCAAAAATATGAATAAAACGGAATATTTTTTTCATGAGGCAAATAACCATCCTTTTATCTAGCCGTTTGCTTCATTTATGACCATTGAGGCGCATACTGCCCATATCCCAAATGTTTAAAAACGCTGTATTTCGGCATTTAAACCTTTCTTGAAAAATAAAATTACGGCAAATACTTATTTTAAATTTACGTATCCGATGATATCCCATGTATCTTTATTGAGCGGTTTTGATCGAATTCGGCATGGACGGTTTGGTTTTAAAATTCTCTTATTCCTCGCCTTTACTTTGCAAATCAGACAATCGGCTGTCTTTTTTCGCGGATAATTGAACATTTTCTGTTGCCGACGATGTTGTTTCAACGGGCGCATCCTTTTCCAAAATCGCAGAATTTGTTTTGTCGCTTGCCAAAAACTCATCGGTATTATCTTGTTTTACCAATCCTGCCGTGTCGGAATCCGTTTCCTTTTCGGGAAGGGATGCCACGAAAGGTATGCGCTTGTGCCGGAGTTGGTTTTGAGAAACATCCGATTCCAAAGGAAGCACTTTCAAGGCAGAATCCCCCGCATAATTTTGCACGGATGCCGATTGCCAAACGGATACGTTCGTGTGAAGTGATTGGGCTTGGACAGATCTTGGATATCCGAGCCATTTGAGCGCTTCATCCAAAAAACCGTTTTCGGGCAAATTACGGTGGTTGGCTCCTTTAACACCGTAAAAACGTTTTTGCCCCGTTGCTTTTTCATACAATTTAACGCCTAATTCGTACGGCACGGTCGGGTCTTCCGTCCCATGGGCAATCATCAAACGTGTGCCGATTTTATCAATTAAATCATAGCTGTTGTATTTATCGCGTACGACGACTTTGACGGGAAACAATCCGTAACTGGCAATATCGGCCACATCTGTCAGGCTGGTAAAGGGCGATTCCAAAATCAGTGCGTCAAATTTTTCATTACCCGCCAATTTAGCCGCGACATATGTTGCCATATAAGTACCGAGCGAATGCCCGTATAAAACAATATCTTTATTTTGGACGCCTTTGTCATTCAAAAACTTAATCGTCGCGCGCATGTTGTCTTCCATATTGCGTTGGGAAGGGGTCCCTTCAATACCGCCGAACCCTTCATATTCGGGTAGAATAACTGTGTAACCCGCTTTTAAAAACGGCAAAACACGCGGAATATGGTAATAAATATTGTACGAATTTCCGTGAAAGAAAATCACCGCTTTTTGCGGATTTTTGGGCGTCGCATACCAAGCGTAAATATCGCGCCCGTCAGCGGTTTTATACGATACTTCGTGTAAAGTCGGTATGACCGATTTGGCATAGGTCAAATTGGGTTTTGTTTTATCGGGGTTATAAAACACCAATTCCGGAAAAAAATAAACATATCCGATAAAAGCGAAATAAACCAGAATCGGCAACATTAAAATGCTGCCAATCAATTTTTTCAAATATCGGCGTTTCTTGAGTGGCGTTTGCCTTAAAGCCAAATCCGTAATTGAAACGTTTTGTTTTCTTTGTGCCCGCTTTACCACTTTTCCCCCTTACTTCAACCGCATTTAATTATAACGCCGCATAAAAACCGCGCCATAAACCGACAATATCAAAGCCGCCCTGTGTATTAAAATACGCCATCAGCAACAAAGATGCAACAAAAACAAAGATAAACAACAAAACAAGGCCGAAAATATTGGCGATTAAGTTTAACACATCAAACGTTCGATCTTTGGTTTCGGTTTGTTTTTTATCCGTTTTCTTTGTCATTATAACGTCAATTCCTTTTCTTCAAGCTTTTTAATTTGATCACGGATTTTGGCGGCCTCTTCAAAATTCAAAGCTTCGGCCTCTTTCAACATTTTCTTACGCAATTTTTCAATCGTAACGGCGGCATTTTCAATAATTTCCAATTCGGAATATGTTTTAAGTTCTTCATTCACATCAACAAATTCTTTCAATAAATCGGGAATTTCCTTTTTAATTGTTTTGGGCTTAATGCCGTGTTCCAAATTAAAAGCAATTTGTTTTTCACGCCGACGGGCCGTTTCGGTCAACGCATATTCCATTGAACGGGTTATTTTATCAGCATACAAAATCACACGCCCGTTTTGATGGCGCGCCGCCCGCCCTATCGTTTGGATAAGCGACGTTGATGAGCGCAAGAATCCTTCTTTATCCGCATCCAAAATCGCCACCAATCCGCATTCGGGAATATCTAACCCTTCCCGCAGCAAGTTAATACCGACCAATACGTCAAACGTACCCAAGCGCAAATCGCGAATGATTTGTATACGCTCTAATGTGTCAATATCCGAATGCATATAACGCACCTTAACGCCGTGTTCGGACAAATAATCGGTTAAATCTTCGGCCATTTTTTTTGTCAATGTCGTAACCAACACACGATCGCCGCGTTTGGCACATTCTTTGCATTCGGCCATTAAATCTTCGACCTGAATCGCTACGGGGCGTACAATGCATTCGGGATCCAACAATCCCGTCGGTCGGATGATTTGTTCGACAAAAACGCCTTTGGATTGTTCCATTTCCCAAGGCCCCGGCGTTGCCGACACAAAAACGGTTTTCGGACGCATCGCTTCCCATTCTTCAAATTTAAGCGGCCTGTTGTCCATACAGCTCGGCAAACGGAAACCATATTCCGACAATGTGGATTTACGCGAATAATCGCCTTTATACATCGCGCCGATTTGCGGAATCGTTACATGCGATTCGTCAATAAACAACAAAGCGTCTTTCGGCATATATTCAAACAAAGTCGGCGGCGGCGCGCCTGCGGGGCGTCCGGTCAAATGGCGCGAATAATTTTCAATCCCTTTGCAAGACCCCGTCGCTTCCATCATTTCCAAATCATAACGCGTGCGTTGTTCCAAACGTTGCGCTTCCAACAATTGGTTATTGTCTTTTAAAAATTCCAACCGCCCTTTCAATTCTTCTTTAATTGTCCGAATGGCTTGGGACAAAGCCGGGCGCGGTGTCACATAGTGGCTGGCCGGATAAACGACGATTTGCGGCAATTCCATTTTATTGCGTCCCGTCAGCGGGTCAAATTCATGAATGGATTCCAATTCATCGCCAAAAAATGACAACCGCCACGCCGTATCTTCCAAGTGAGACGGGAAAATATCCACTATATCGCCGTTTATGCGGAAACTGCCGCGCTCAAAAGCAATATCGTTACGTTTGAATTGCAATTCAACCAACTTGCGCGCCAAATCGCGCACGTCGACCGTATCGCCTTTTTTCATCATAAATGCCATGGACGAATAACTTTCGACATCGCCCAAACCGTAAATGCAAGACACCGACGATACAATAATCACATCGCGCCGTTCCAAAATATGACGAGTTGCCGAATGCCGCAACCGGTCGATTTGTTCGTTGATGGCAGAATCTTTTTCAATAAACGTATCCGTTCTGGGGATATAAGCTTCCGGTTGATAATAATCGTAATACGAAACAAAATATTCGACGGCATTTTCGGGGAAAAACGTTTTCATTTCCGCATACAATTGTGCCGCCAATGTTTTGTTATGCGCCATAATCAACGCTGGCCGTTTAAGTTCGTTAATCACATGCGCCATCGTAAACGTTTTGCCCGAACCGGTAATCCCGAGCAATACTTGGTTGCGGGATTGTTTTTTAAGGCCTTCAACCAATTGCTTAATGGCTTCGGGTTGATCGCCGGCAGGGGCAAATTCGGACTTTAATTTAAAATCCGCATCGCCGTGCAATTCTGGTTTTTCATACATCGGTATCATGTTTTTACACTTTATCTGCCCATCTGCCGCGTGCAAACATTTTACTTCATTTTCTTACGGCCGTCTTTTTTTGCGATGAACGTTTTGCGAGTATTTTGGCACTTCTGGTTTTAGACGGCATTTTCTTGCCCCCAGACACCGTTTTCGTTCTTACTTTTAAATCTGCCGCTACAGCCGGATTCATAGGAATTATATCAGCATTTAGCGGTGCTTTTTCAAGGCTTTTACTTTCATTTTCATTGCCCACCACTTCAAAACCCGCAACACCGGCTGCCTTGTTTTTCTTATTCAGTGGCAGTTTTTGAAGTTCTTTTTTCACTTCCGAAAGCCCCTTTTTCAAATCCGTCCCGACGTCGCGCAACCTGACTTTCGGTTCGCCCCATCCCGTCAACCGCATGTAAACATTTGCCAAAATAATGGCAAGCGCAACATAAAAAACCGTTTTGCTTGTTTCCGACGACATAATGGAAAGCGCCGCCAACCCCGCCATCAACAGCATCCATATCATGACGGACTTTAAAACCTTTTGCGGGAAGATGTTTTTAGCCAAAGCTTGTTCAACCAAATAACTTTGCAAATCCCAGCTCTGGTAAAGGCCGAACGACACGATTGTCGCAAAAAAGACTTCCAACGTCGGATAACCGTATAAAATCGTAACGGCGGGTGTATAACCCAATGCCAAAAAGTAAATCGCATAAGCACCCCATAAAAAGCCGACCAAAACGGACGCGGAATACCCTAATTTTGGCGTAACAACATTTTTCAAGCACATATTCATGCCCATTTGCGCGATTAAAATAACAACGGCAAAATATCCGAGAGCAAGGGGCACAACGGAAAAAAAGCTGCTGAGCAATAACATACAAGCGGCAAACCCCGTGGATAAAATCATTGACATGAACGGCACGCGGTCCATTTTGGCAAATACCCATATCATCAATGCCCAAACGGCGCCGAGCCACAAATGTTCAAACGTTCCGGCTAAACCGGCTTGAATTTGAACGGTTTGGGGTAAAAAATAAGTGGATAAAAAGCAAATGGCAACCATGCCGAACGACCGCCATAACGGCCGCATGGCAGTACCCATAAAGGCCAAGCAGACCAATCCCATGGCCAACATCATATGATAAAAGGTTATAACCGTCCCGGGCACGGCAAACGAAAAAGAGACAGCCCCCAAGCCCAAAATAACCAACAAAATAAAGCTGACGGGTAAATCAAGCGGCAATTCTTTTTTACATTCGCGCCGTCCGGTAAAATACACGGCCCATTTGGCTCCCAAATATCCGAATGCAAAAACCGCGGCAAAGACGCCCATAACATACCAAATACTCATTTTTCCCTCCCGTATTTTATGGTTGCCGCCTCGTTGAAACCGAACGGCCTGTATTTTTTTATATCATACCGTATCCGCACGCGTCTGTAAAGCGACTTTTGCATATTGCGCGCAAGAATTGACCGATATAAAGAAAATTAAAGTGCAAAAAACAAAAAACAACGACAAACGCCCCGAACATTACCCCGCCCGGGTGCGAATCTTGCCGAAAAAAATTGCATTTTTTTAAGCTTTATGCCGGAAAGCAATACGCCCTTTTGTCAAATCATACGGCGTCATTTCAATTTCGACTTTGTCACCGACCATCACGCGAATACGGAATTTGCGCATTTTGCCCGATGTGTGTGCCAAAATTTCATGACCGTTTTCCAATTTGACGCGGAAAGTGGCATTTGGCAAGGCTTCGACGACGGTGCCGGTAAATTGCAATACTTCTTCTTTAGCCATAAAAACTCCTAAATTATATGAATTTTAAGCGGATTATATTCTTTTTCCGTGTTTTTTGCAAGAAAAATCTTATATTCATAAGTATTTAACATTTTTTGCAACGCATTTTGACAAAACATAACCGCTAAACAAACGCTTGCGAGCCGATTAAACCCCAAGCGTTTGTTTTCGCCGTTCAATTCAAAAAATCAATTTTGCCGCCCGTCAAATTAAATTTTCAATCGTTCCAACGTTTTTTCACGCCCCAAAACTTGCATAATCGAATGCAAATCGGGACTTTGCTCGCGGCCGGTAATCAAAACGCGCAACACCTTTGCCACATCGGACACATTGCCTTTAAACGCGGCGGGATTCGCTTTATAAGCCTTCATATCCGCGGCAAAACCGACAGCAGAGACAATATTTTTAATTTTTTCAAACCAAAGCTGCTTATCATCGTTTTCATCATAGGTACGGGCAAAATCGTCGGCGATTGCTTTAACATCGCTCGGTTCATAGCCGTTCAACAAATCCATGTTGCGTTCAAACGTATCATCAAAGAAATACGTAATGTCTTTTTCGACATCTTCCCATTTGACAATATCTTTGCGGGATTTGTTGCCGATGCCGCGTTCAATGTTTAAAATCGCCGTCACATACTCTTTATGTGCGCCGATTTTTTCGGCAAAAGCGGGATTATAATCCATTGCCCAATGCAACAAAGCATCGTAAACTTCGGCAGCATTCATTTTGGCAATGACTTCCTTGGAAATGCTTGCCAATTTCACAAAGTCAAACAACGCACCCGCCACATTCGATACTTTTGAAAAATTAACCGGAAAATCAAACGCCGGCACATCGGGATTCGCCTTACGCCAATCTTCAAAATTTGCGTTAATCAAGTTTAACAAATATTCGATAAGCGCCGCTTCGGGATAACCTTTTTCCCAAAAATACATAATGTTGGCTTCCGCATCATGGCGTTTGGAAAGCTTGCGCTTATGCCCGTTATCAACCTTTTGAAGCGGCGAATAATGCCCGTATTTGGGCGCTTTAAACCCTAAAGCGACAAATAATTGAATATGCAACGGCACCGAAGACAACCATTCATCACCGCGGATAACATGCGTCGTACCCATCAAATGGTCATCAACCGCATGGGCAAAATGGTACGTCGGCAATCCGTCGGATTTAATAATAACAATATCAATGTCATTTTCGGGCATTGAAATATCGCCTTTCAACAAATCCTTAATAATCATGCGCTTTTCATAATCGCCCGGAGATTTAAAACGCAAAACCCAAGGTTCGCCCGCTTGCAGCTTTTTCAAAACTTCTTCATCGGACAAATTTCGATATTTGGCATATTTGCCGTAATAACCGGGGCGTAAACCGCTTTTTTCTTGGACTTTGCGCATTAAATCCAAATCTTCGGCAGTTGCAAAACACGGATAAGCCAACCCTTTTTGAACCAAATCTTTCGCATAAGCTTGATAAATTTCTTTGCGTTTGCTTTGCGTATACGGACCGTACGCGCCGAAATCCGTTCCGTCCGTGTGAACGCCTTCATCGGCAACAATGCCGTAACGCCCCAAAGAATTAGCGATAACTTCCAAAGCCCCGTCCACCAAACGTTTTTGGTCGGTATCTTCGATACGCAAATAAAAAACACCGCCGCTTTGATGCGCGACACGTTCGCTGAGCAATCCCGCATAAATGCCGCCGATATGCATAAAACCGGTCGGACTGGGCGCAACGCGGGTAACTTTAGCCCCCTCTTTCAATGCCCGCCGAGGATATTTTGCTTCAATTTCGGCCACGGTCGGCAACGGGTCGGGGAACAAACAATTTAAAATTTCGGGTGTCATTTAATCAGCCTTTCCATCATTCATATAAAAATGTTCGGCCGTTGAAATTTCAGCGGCAACATTCAATCTTCAACATACCCTTGTTATACTCAAAAAACGCCCGATTGTCAATGATTACATTTCATACAAAAGCTTTTTTAAAATTCTATCCGCTTTAACATTCCGTCCGCGGAAAATATCGTACCGATTTCGTTTTCCGCATATAAAAAAACTTTATTACCTTTTATCCATATTCTTATAAATCGGCCATTTGCCGGCGGTTACGTCATCCAATGACCCGACGGGTTGCCCCATTAATACGCGGTAAACCCAATAATTGACCATAATCCTTTCAACAAAGCTGCGCGTTTCCTTGGACGGAATCGTTTCAATAAACATCAACGGATCATTTTGATATTTCATGCGCTTTTTCCACCGCGCCAAATTGCCCGGACCGGCATTGTAAGCAACGGCCGTAAAAATCAAATTGTTGTTTACTTCGGTATTGCCCATCAGCTCAAGCAAATAATTTTGCCCCAACGACAAATTATAGGCCGGTTCCTTCATCGTGCGCAGGTTCCACGTATAATTCAAACGCCGTGCCAATTCTTTGCCCGTTGCCGGCATGATTTGCATCAATCCAAAAGCCCCGACACGACTTTCTGCACGCTGATTAAAACAAGATTCTTGCTTGACAAACGCAAACACCAACGCTTTATCCGCTTTCCAACCGTCTTTGGGCGTCCAATTCGGTGCGGGATAGCGCAAATCCTCATCACCCGTAATATGCCCCGATACGGCCAAAATTTCTTCGGAAAAACCGTTTTTATCCGAAATCATGAACAAAACGCCTTTGCCGTCTTTATCGGCTTCAACATATAATTTGGTCAATTCTTTTTTTGCCCAATCCATTTTGCCGATTTGCTTCAGCGCGTAAAAACGTTCCAATGCCGGATGCGAAAAATTAATCGACACATCATCTTGGGGCAACATCGGCGTTTCCCACATATCGGATAAATCTTGCCCCAACAGGCGCATCGCCAAAAATCCGTAAAAAGTACGCGGATAATCCGCCGCAATTTCCAAATAATCGCCGACTTGTTCAAAATTGCCTTGCCGCAAATGCCCGCGAGCTGCCCAAAACGCACCGGCGGAACGTAAAAGCGGATAGGTTCCCTTAATACTCGTCAACGTTTCAAAATTTTTGGTTGCGCCGACAATATCTCCCATGCGCCATGAAATCAGCCCCGCCGTCCAATAGGCAAGCGGAATTTTTTTTCGCCCCGATTGCAAAGCTTTTTTAATATGAGTCAATGCCAATTCGTCTTCGCCGTCTAAGAAATAAGAAAAGGCCAAAGCCGTATAGGCATTTCCCATTTCTTCATTATTAAACAAGCGGCGTGCATCCTTATCTTCCAACACCAAACGCGCATTTTTGGTTCGCCCGGCACTTAAATGGCGAGCAAATCGGTTCATCGTTTGACGCGCTTTTTGTTGTTTTTCCCCCGTATACCTTGAAAATAAGCGCCCGCGCACCAAATCAATCGGTTCTTCGCGCATTACAAACGAACAAGACCCTGCGCGCCCCGAAAAAACGTCCTTAGGCTTTATTTTTGGCAATCGGGCTTTTTTTTGTTTTCCCAATGCATACATATCCGCAGCAACGGGCAAATCGCCATAACTGTAAAACCAATCCGTAATTTGGGCAGGTTTTGTTTTATAAAGCGGCGAAAAATAACGGTCATACAAAACATAGCCCATCAAAGCCTTATTTTTCAACTTGTTTTGCAATGAAGCCGCCGTTTTGAATTCGCCTTTTTTATGGGCGGCAAAAATTCCTTTGTAAGTTTTAACGTCACTTTGACTCAACACATCGGAATTTTTGGCCGCAACAGAAAAACAAAACAAAGTGCATAAAAACAAAACGAAAATAAATCTTTTCATTCAAATGCCCTTATGAAATGGGCACATATTTAATACGCTGAGCACATGCCGCATCATCCAAAGTACCCGCAACGCATGCCCGAACCGTGATACGCGGGACATTCAACAAGCTGTTGCAATTTTCGCCGGCAAAAGCAATGGATTGTTCTTGCGTCCCGCCGTTTTCCGGCACGTTGCTAAAAGCCACCGGTACCGATAAATTGCCGTATTGGGCAAAAATTTCCAACTTGGATATATTAACGTTCATTTGATTTTCCATCCTCATTTTGCCGACACAAAACGAAATGCCGTTAAGCGGCGGATTAACAATCGTCACATCATCAATGATCAAACGTATCATACCGGCATCTTTGTTTTCGGGCCGCTGTCCGTTATTACCGCTTCCCCCCTTGTTTAATTCGGGAAACAATCCCGCTGTCCCGTTATTGGCGACTTGGGCATTAACGTTTACAGACAACAACAAAGCGGCGCAAATAATCAAAAACTTTTTCATCTTGTCAAATCCTTTCTTTACATCTTCGTTTTTTTGAAGTAGAGTGTGGGCAATCTTCTTCTCATTATTTTAAGGGATTAAAAACAAAATGGCAACCTTTTTTTTCTGCGGCATCGGCGGCATCGGCATGAGCGCCATCGCCCTTTATTTAAAAAATGTCGGACACACTGTATCGGGTTCGGACCGTTCTTTTGACCTTGGCAATCCCAACGCCGTCCATACAAATTTATTGAATGCCGGCATTCGTTTGGTTCCCCAAAACGGCAGTGCCGTTACAAAAAAAATCGATACGTTCGTCGTATCCACGGCGGTGGAAGAAACGATTCCCGATATAAAACGGGCCCGCGAATTGGGTTTGACAATTAAAAAACGCGCCGAAATTTTGGCCGACATTTTGCATTCTTACAAAGGTATCGCCGTCGCCGGAACCAGCGGCAAAACAACCACAACCGCAATGTTGTCGCATATATTGTATGAAAACGGGTTAGATCCGACGATGATTAACGGCGGCATATCTTTAAATACGTATAACGGTACCCCTCAATCCAACATGATTTTCGGGAACGGCGAATATTGTGTGATTGAAGCGGACGAACATGACGGCACGATTGAACTGTATTCCCCGTACATCAGCGTTGTATCAAACGTATCACTTGACCATAAGCCTTTGGAAATTCTGCGGCCATTGTTTGAAAATTTCATCCGACGCACAAAACACGGCGTTGTCATTAACGCCGATTGCCCCGAAATTCAAAAGCTTAAAATTGACCATCCGAATATCTTAAGTTTCAGCCTGCGAAATGACAAAGCGGATTTATATGCATCAAATATCACGCCGCTGCCCCAAGGCACCTCTTTTGATTTAAACGGCGAACATTACGAATTGCCCGTTTACGGCGATTATAATATTCAAAACGTTTTGGCCGCCGCCGCCGCCGCATTACACGCGGGTGTACCGTTACAAGACAGCATGCGGGCCTTAAAAACATTTAAAGGCACCAAACGGCGCTTGCAAAAATTGGGAACCGAACACGGCATTACGGTTATTGACGATTATGCCCATAATCCCGATAAAATCCGTGCAACGCTTGAAACGCTAAAAAAATATCCCGGGCATACGTGGGCCGTTTTTCAACCGCACGGCTTTGCCCCGACCCGTTTGATTAAAGATGAACTCATCCATGTGTTAAACACGATTATTGACGACAATTTAACGTTTATTGCCACGGACATTTATTATGTCGGCGGCACGGTTGCCAAAGACATTTCGGCATCCGATATTATTAATCCCGTGAAAGAGGCTGCAAAAGATGCCGTTTACATTCCAAATCGAGGAGACATCATCGACTTTTTAATGCCGAAATTAAAGGACGGCGATAAAATCATCGTCATGGGGGCAAGGGATGATTCACTGTCGGATTTTGCTTGGGAAATGTTGAAACGGATAAAAAACGGATGCCGTTGATACACACCATATAAAATCTTGAATTTTTTTACCCGAAATGATATATGCATAAATATTATGAATAAAAAACCCGCCATGTTTTTGGAACATAACGACAAAAGAAACAAATGAAAAAAATCGCACTTATTTCCCCAGCTTCGCCAACCTTGACACCTTTTGACAAAGACACGGTCAAAGATTTTTTTGCCGCCTTCGGGTACGAACCCGTTTATGGAAAACATGCTTTTGATTGTGACCGTTTTACGGCGGGGTCAGATTGCGACCGTGCGACGGATGTGATGTGGGCGTTTTCCAATCCGGATATTGACGCGGTTATGTCCGTTCGCGGCGGTTATGGTACCCCCCGTTTGCTCGATAAAATCGATTATTCCATCATTGCACAAAACCCCAAACCTTTTTTCGGATTCAGCGATGTAACCGCCTTGCAGTTGGCCATGTTCAAAAAAACAGGGCTTGTCAGTTTTACAGGTGTTCAGGCAAGCTTCTTGCAACAACCGATACCGACGGCTTTGTTTGAAACTTTCAGTGCTTGTTTGAACCGTGAACCGATGACATTTGAAAACTTAACGCCACTGACAAAAGGCAGCGCTCAAGGAACGCTTATCGGCGGGTCGTTGACCATGCTGACAAGCTTAATCGGGACGCCCTATATGCCCGATATGGACGGCGCCGTTTTGGTTATTGAAGAAGTCGGTGAACAACCCTACCGTGTTGACAGAATGATTGAACAATTGGATTTAAGCGGTGCGCTTGCCCGTTTAAAAGGCGTTGTTTTGGGCGGGTTTTATAAATGCGTTTCAAAGGATAAAACGGACGGCACTGTTGACGACGTCATAGCCGAACGTTTTGGAAACTTGAACATTCCCGTTTTAAAAGATTTTCATTACGCGCACAAAAACGGTGAAATTGTTTTTCCGATCGGCGCACACGCCATTATTGATGCACAAAACGGAGTTTTACAAATCAATGAATACTGATCAACCAACGGAATTATTAGCCCCCGCGGGCGATATTGAAGCGGGCTATGCGGCTCTTTATTACGGAGCGGATGCCGTTTATTTAGGGTTGCCCAAATTTTCGGCGCGCGCCGATGCAACGAATTTTACGCCCGACGAATTGGACGCATTTATTGCCTATGCCCATTCATTAAAGCGCAAAGTATATGTTGCGTTAAACACGCTTGTCCAAGAATCCGAATTGCAAGGCGTCATGGATGCATTACAAGTATGCGCCCAAATGAAAGTCGACGCCGTTATCGTTCAAGATTTGGGGGTTGCGCGCATTATTCGTCATTCTTTTCCCGAATTGCAATTGCATGCCAGCACGCAAATGGCCATTCATAATTTAGAAGGGGCATTGGCGCTTAAAAAATTGGGTTTTTCGCGCGTCGTTTTGGCACGGGAATTATCTTTAAACGAAATTCAAAAAATCCGGCGCGATTGCGGTTTGGAAGTCGAAGTTTTTATTCACGGCGCCCTTTGTTATTCTTACAGCGGCTTGTGTTCTTTTTCATCTTTTGAAACGGCGCGATCGGCCAACCGAGGAAAATGCATTTATTCGTGCCGCGGCAATTTTAAGGTTTTATCGCAAGAATTGGGCGAAGATTCAAAAAACAATGCCGACGATGGTACAAATGATTTCGATAATCCGTTAAACGCACAAAAACCGTCGCATCTGTTTTCAATGAAGGATTTAGCGCTTGAAAAAGACATTTTGAAACTGAAAGGGTTATCGTTGAAAATTGAAGGACGCAAAAAAAATGCACTCTATGTTGCCGCCGTTACCCATTATTATCGCCAAATTTTGGATACGGGCCGCGCGGATATCGGTTTGGCCGACAATATCAAACAAATTTTTGCCAGGCCTTGGACAAAATTGCATTTTGACGGCAAAAACAAAAACGTCATCGACCCCGATTTTGTCGGGCATCGAGGGATTCAAATCGGTACCGTTGATAAAGTCGTCGGGCGCACGTTAACCTTTACGCCCACACATAGCATCGCACGGTTTGACGGCATTCAAATTGATGTGCCGCCGCTTGAAAAACCTTACGGATTTTCGCTTGAAAACCTTGTCCAAAGCGGCAAAAAAACATTTGAAGCAAAAGCGCACAAACCCGTTCAAATCGCCCTGCCCGAACATCATCCGTTTATTGCAAAAGGGGCACCGATTTATTTGGCCTCTTCCACGAAAGTCAAATCATCCTATCCGTATCAAAAACCCAAACCCGGGGCTTATAAAAATCGTCTGCCGATTGACGTCAGCGTTTACGTTACGCGCGATAAAGTGTTGGCGTGTGTTCAAAGCCAAATGGTCGACATCGCGGGTACTTTTAAAGCGGCCGACGATATTGAAAAAATGAACGACGGCATTCGCAAAGCCTTTAGGAAAACAGGCGATACGCCGTTTGAAATGAAAGAATTGCATATTGAAAATCCGGATAAATTATTTGTGCCGGTATCGGTATTAAACGAATTGCGCCGATTGTTGTATACCGAATTGGAACCCGAAAAAATTAAACGCGACTTGCCACCCGTCAATTTTAAAACACCGCAACAACCGGGGCAAATACAAAATTCGACAACCGTGCCGAACACGTCCCCCAAAACGCCCAAATGGCTCATAAAAACAGATGACATTCAAAATGTGTCGCAAATTGATTTGGCGACCTGTGATGAAATTTCGGTTTTGATAAATCCTGCTTTTGACATTAAAACACTGGCCGCTTTGCCGAAAGAAAAAGTGCGTATATCGTTGCCGCCCGTCATCCGTCAAACGCAAGCCATGCAACGGGTAATTGATGCTTTATCGACGCAAGGTTTTAACAAATTTGAAATTGCCAATTTAAGCGGTTTAATGATGGTGCCGCAAAATGCAGACATTTCATTTGATTCGTTTATTCCGGTGTTAAATACGCAAAATTTGGCAAGCTGTTTTGAATTGGGCGCCACGCGCATCACTTTATCACCCGAAGATACATTGGACAATCTGAAAAAGCTAACAACGCTCGATGAAAATATTGCTGTTTGTTTGTACCAAGACCCCGCGTTGTTTATTTCGGCAAATTGCGTGCGTCAAAACGATTGCCGTGCCTGCAATCGTAAAACGTTACATGCGCAAATTTCAAACGGCAAAAATAAATACGAATTGATTTCCAAAAATTGCGAAACGGTTGTCGTGCCGCAAATGCCGCTTTGTTGGAGCGACGAAGCCCCAACCATAAATGCTGCCGCTTACCGCGTTGATTTTTGCCATAAAAAATACACGCCGACGGTGGCACATCAAATATTTGAAACGGTACGCGCGGGCAAAAAGGTTAAAAACACCTCTTCGTTTAATTTAAAAAAACAATTTGCATAATTTCAAAAAAAAGAGTAAACAACCCCTTGTAAATATTATAATTAAAGGAGATAAAAATGTCTAAAAAAACCCCGAAAAAGAAAAGCTGGATAAAACGCATATTCAAGTTTTTTGCTTGGCTTATCGTCATTTTGGCGATTTTGATTGTTGCCGTTTATTTGACACTCGGCATCATTGTTAAAAAGGCCGTTACAACCGCCGTTCCGCCCATTACGGGAACAACGGTTGATGTGGAAGATATTGATTTATCCCTTTTAAGCGGCCATATTTCAATTAAAGGATTTAAAATCGGCAATCCTGACGGATTCACGGCGCCGTCAATTTTTGAACTCGGTTCGATTGTCGTTGAATTTGAGCCCAAATCCATTTTAAGCGACAAAATCATTATTAAAAAAGTAGCTATCAATAAAACTTCGGCCGCTGCCGAAATTGACAAACGCGGCGAAGTCAACATTATGGTGTTGCAACAAAATATCGAAAATTATTTGAATCAAGGTTCGGCAACAACCGCCGCCGATAAAAAAACATCGACAACGACATCCGAAAGCGGCGGCAGTGGCAAAAAAGTCATCATTAAAGATTTAACGATTAATGATTCAAAATTGCAATTGGGCGTTATCGGCCAAGTGATGACAATTAATTTGCCGAACATTCATAAAACGGGTATCGGCGAAGAAAAAGGCAAATCAAAAACAATGCCCGAAATGATTGCAACCGTTTTGTCTTATTTTTCGGAAGCTTCCATCAAAGGAATTGCCCAATCCGGCAACCAAATGTTTATGCAAGGTTTGGAAAGCACCAAAGCCATACTTAACCAAGGAAAAGAAGCCGTAAACAAACAATTGGACGATGTAAAGGACAGTGCCGAAAAAATCGGCAGCGGCGTTAAAAATTCCGTCAAAGGAGTCGGCGATTCCGTTAAAAATGTCGGGCAAAGTTTGGGCGGTATATTTAAAAAATAAAGGACAATTATTTAAAAATTGCCCCTTTTCATAAAATAAGGTTGCCGTTTTTTTTCGGCAACCTTATTTTATGCGATTATTGATTTGATTTTATTAAGGCAGAGTAGTCGTGTGAAACGCGCGATATGTCCGTAATGGAATCTATGGCATTTCTTAAAGCCGGTTGATCCTCCTTCACAAATACCCTGACGCTCCCGTCATCCCATACCGAATACGTGGATTCATAGGGACCGATCACGATCACAGCATTATCAAAATTATACCGGTATGGTTCTGCTCTCGTTTCGAGTTCATCGGCAACAGAGTATATGGCATCTTACCAAGCTTCATTGTCTTGAACCGTCGAACGGGCACTTTGGGCGGCAACAGACAACTTAGATGCCATATCCAAAATTTCATTGGCACGGTAGCGGTTCATCGCCATCGTGTATCCCGCAATCGCGCCGATAGAAAGAACACCGATAATAGCCAAAACGCCGAGCATTTCGACCATTGAACGACCTTGTTCGCGCGACATTTCTTGTTTCGTCATTTTTTTCAAAAATCCGAACATTATTTTTTCTCCTTTAAAAAATTTTTAAACAAAGGTCGTTAAGCCCGTTACGGTTTCATCATACTTTTTGTTAAGTATTTTTTCAATAAAAATTCACCCACCACCCTCTCCCCGTTTTTTGATAACTGTTTGTTTTATATTTGTTATTTAGTTAAAATTTTATTAAAAAGAACCTTGAAACGGCATTTTCAAAGGGCGGCATAAACTAAAGTATAAATTAAATTTTTACAATACTCGATTCCCTTCCCACGCAATTTTGCAGATGTATTCGGACAAAGAAATATCGCGCTTTTTCACCAACCGTTCGGGATATAAAAAAGGCCGCCCGAAAAGGCGGCTTTTTAAAACAATTCAACAAAACATTAATTTGCCAAACTTTCCAAAACGACCGTTCCTTTTTTCTGACGGGCAAGCGTGTAATTTTGGCGCAATGAATCGCGCACTAAATACGGCGACGGGATTTTTTCCATTACGATATTGCCCGTTTTATCCGTTGACGTGACACGAATGTTCCCGATGTTGGCCCAACGATCAACCAACGATTGGTTCGTTGCGCTGTCAACAATACGGAATAATTCGATTTCATCGACATCCTTTGAAAAAATGCCACGGATAATAATTAACCGTTGGTTAGTCAATACATAGGCATTAAATGTGCGGATAAAATAAAGAACAATCAAAGAAATGCCTAAAGTAAAAACAGCCAACACCCAATGAACCGGATTATATTTCGCATCGGCAATTGAACCTGTCACATCCCATAAATATTGTTCGTCCGGATTAATGACTTCCCGAATAATTTCCATATTGGCACGACTTCCCATAACAGTACTCCTTATAATATATAGCAAAAATTTCCGGTTAAACTTTACTCGAAAAAAATGAAAAAAACAAGTTTTATTTATAACCGATAATTTAAAAAAAAGCCCGATTCGCTAAAAATAAAATAAATAAAGAAAGTTTCGAATAAAAAAAAGCGCCCTTTCAAAGAAAGCTAGCATATTATCGTGTGCGTTTAGCATAAAGCTATATTTTTTTTAAAAAAAAATACATATAGTGCTGGATTTTATCAAAATGACGACCTAAGGTTATAGTGTTGAATAATTATTCATAACTTATAAAGGAGACTAAAAAATGAAAAAATATCTATTATCCTCACTTGCCGTTATCGGTATCGTTGCCATGACATCGTCCGCATCCGCCGCTTTTTTGGGCGTCGGTGAAACCGGAACATACGGATTGGTCCAAGGTTCTTATGATTTCGGCCGTACAACCACAGGCGATTCGGGCACTTTCGGTGTCGGCGGCGGTTATCAATTAAACAACTGGTTGCGTGCTGACGCCATTTTGGCATACCGCGGTTGGGGTGATTTAAATTTCAAAAACGGCGGCAAAAACGATTATTGGGCCATTCCGTTATTGGTAAACGCTTATGCCACAATGCCGGTCTATGAAGGATTGGGCGTATACATCATGGGCGGTATCGGCGGTTCGTACAACCGAGTTAAAAGCGGACACGGTGCCGGTGCAAAAAGCAAATTTGATTTTGCATGGAATGCCGGTGCAGGTATCGAATATGAATTTACAAATTGTTGGGTTGCCGATTTGGGTTACCGCTACACGGATTTGGGTGACGGAAAACTCGGCAGAAGAGACGGCTATGTCGGCAAAACGAAACAATCCATCAAATCAAATGATATTAAGCTGACATTGCGTTACATTTTCTGATTTTTTTGTTAGGAAATGTTTTAAACGGGCGCCTTTCGGGCACCCGTTTTTTTCTTGCTTTTTTATGCAAAATATTGTATATTTTTCCCATTCGAACAACATATTAAATGATTTTTTTAAGCAAGGAAAAATATGTCGGATTTATTTAACGAAACGCAAAGCAAAACAGATTATTCCGCAAAAGACATTGAAGTATTGGAAGGATTGGAACCCGTCCGTAAACGCCCCGGCATGTATATCGGCGGCATCGACGAACGCGCATATCACCATTTGGTCGCCGAAATCATTGATAACGCAATGGATGAAGCCGTTGCGGGATATGCAACGAATATTGAAGTAACCTTGTCGGCAAACGGTTATGTAACGGTTAAGGATAACGGCCGCGGTATTCCCGTCGACCCGCATCCGAAATACCCGGGCAAATCCGCTTTGGAAGTTATTACGACCACTTTGCATTCGGGCGGCAAGTTCGGCGGCAACGCTTATGCCGTTTCGGGCGGATTGCACGGTGTCGGTTTGTCGGCGGTTAATGCATTGTCGGCGCACATGGTTATTGAAGTGGCTAAAGACAGAAAATTATATCGTCAGGAATATCGCCAAGGCAAACCCGTAACGGGCGTCGAATTTATCGGCGCGGTCAGTAATCGCCGCGGCACAAGCGTTTCATTTATTCCCGATACGGAAATTTTCGGCGACCATGTACGCTTCAAACCGTCCGCTTTATATCGCATGGCTCGAACAAAAGCTTTCTTATTCCGCGGTGTGGAAGTCCGTTGGAATTGTGATGCCGAATTAATTACGGGCGATGATAAAACGCCGACGGAACAAATTTTAAAATTCCCGAACGGTATTGCCGATTATTTGGATTTTTTGATGAAAGACCGTTCTTCATTGACGGCTAAACCGTTTACGGGCCGCGTTGAATTGCCGAATAATGCGGGTGCCGTCGAATGGGCAATTTGTTGGCCCGATGATTTTAAAGACGGATTTGCCTATACTTATTGCAACACGGTTTACACACCGTTGGGCGGTACGCATGAAACAGGTTTGCGCGCCGGGCTTACGAAATCCATCCGCGCGTATGCGGAAATGACGGGGAACAAAAAAGCGGGCGAAATTACCGCCGATGACATTTTAAACACAGCGGGCGTCATGTTGTCCGTGTTCATCCGCGACCCGCAATTCCAAGGGCAAACCAAAGAAAAATTGGTCACAACCGGTGCAACGCGTTTGGTTGAAAATGCCGTTAAAGATCCTTTTGACCATTGGCTCAGCCGCGATGTCAAATCGGCAAACGCGTTGCTTGAATGGATTTTTGAACGCGCTGAAGAACGCAAACGCAAACGCAAATCCGTCGAAACGCAACGGGCGTCAGCAACGAAAAAATTACGTTTGCCGGGAAAATTGGCGGATTGTTCGCACACGTCGTCAGAAGGAACCGAAATGTTTATTGTCGAAGGGGATTCGGCCGGCGGGTCGGCAAAGCAGGCACGCGACCGTATGACTCAGGCGATTTTGCCTATCCGCGGCAAAATTTTGAACGTCATCAGCGCCAGCAACGACAAAATTTTGGCCAATGAAGAAATTAAGGACATTACCGAAGCATTGGGATGCGGTCGCCGTGATAAGTATAATGAAGAAGCTTTGCGTTATGACAAAGTCATTATTATGACCGATGCCGACGTGGACGGTGCCCATATTGCATCATTATTAATGTCGTTCTTTTACCAAGAAATGCCGAAACTCATTGAAAACGGGCATTTATTTCTGGCTTTACCGCCGCTGTTCCGTTTGACGCAAGGCAGCAAATCCGTCTATGCTTCCGATGAAGAAGAAAAAGACGAATTATTGAAAAAAGAATTCAAAAACGCTAAAAATGTCGATATTTCAAGGTTTAAAGGTTTGGGCGAAATGCCGCCGTCACAATTAAAAGAAACAACAATGGATCCGAAAAAACGCACGTTATTGCGTGTTGCGATTCCGCACAAAGCAACCGAAGAGGATACGGAAGAATTTAACTATACGGCCGATATCGTGCAACGGTTGATGGGGAACAAGCCCGAATATCGTTTCCAATTTATCCAAGAACACGCAAAATTTGTGGAAAATTTGGATATCTGATAAAACTTGTTGTTTATATTGAAAATAAGGTTGCCGTTTTTTTGATAACTGTTTGTTTTATATAATAAATTTATACATCATTAAAAGATAAAAAAACAACATTTTGTCTATTTTATATATTGAATGAGTTTTACTTTTTTAAATTCGACTTGTGATAATTCTTAATTTATGGCATGATGCTTACATTTATTTCATAAAGGACATTGTTCATGAATACATCAAACATTATTACCATTTCGGGCGCGCTCGGCAGCGGTAAATCCACCGTCATGAAAATGTTGGCGGATAATTTAGGATACAAAACTTATTCAACCGGAAATGCTCAACGAAAAATTGCTTTAAAATACGGCGTGACAACTTTGGAATTAAACAAAATGGCCGATACAAATCCCGCCATTGATAAAGAAATAGACGGCGTTTTTTCATCGCTTCAAAATTCGGGGGAAAATTATGTAATCGATTCGCGCTTGGCTTTTCATTTTTTGCCCGATTCGTTTAAAGTCAAATTAAATGTTTCCGTTGATGAAGCCGCACAACGCGTTTTTAACGATACAACCCGCACGTCCGAAACCAAATTCAAAACGATTGAAGATGCCAAAACGGCTTTGATTAATCGCCGTGCTTTAGAGATGACACGATTTATAAGCACTTACGGTGTCAATATCGATGATGAAAAAAATTTTGATTTGGTTATTGATACAACCGATAAAACACCCGAAAAAATTTGTTCACAGATTATAAATGCATTTAAAAAGTCGCAATATTATCATGATACACATATTTAACACCGCCATAAAATGTTAAATTAAAGCCTAACCGAATATGCCGCTTAAAAATAAAACAATTAAGATAATCGGTGCGGTAAAGCGCAATGTAAAGCGCAAATACCGTTTAAACAGCTTGCTCATGGGTTGCGCACCACGGTTCATATCGCGCACGATGATTGTTGAAATGACAAAGCCCGTAAATAACGTACAAAACCAACAATGCCATTGAATATGACCCCGTAAACGTGTCAATGGCACTGAATAAATCTTGGCCATGAATTTGAACGGACCACAATTTTGTAAAAGAGGCTAAAATAATTCCCGACCCGCACAAATTCAGTGCAATCATAATCAAAACGGCACGAAGGCGCGACATATTCATTTTGTCCGTCAACAAATTAATCAACGCTTCATGAATGGAAATTAAAGAGATCAACGCCGCCACAATCCAACCAGCTATGACCAAAACCGCCGCCGTCCAAAACAGTTGCATCCGAAACGAATCGGTCAAACGTTCGAACAAGGCGCCATCCAATGCCCTGTGCGCAACCCCTATGACATGCGCACCGCCTTCAATCATATACATTAATGTCCAACCGGATACAATCGTGTAAATACTTGCAACCAACACAACGTTAATAGCAGCCAACGAACCGCCGAGCATGCCCCAAATTTTGGAAACTTTCTTTTTATTTTTGACGGCGGCCGCTTCAAATCCGTCGATAATATTCGTACCGGCAACACGCCCGAATGTCAAAGCTGCCAATAACAAGAAGTACCCGATACCGACCATACTGAGCACATACAGCAATAAAAAAGCGCCACCGCCGTTTTGTCCGGTCAAATAAGGAAAGCGCCAAATATTGCCCAACCCGATAGCCGATCCCGCAGTCGCCAAAATAAACCCGATTTTTGATCCCCAATGTGTTTTGGTCATGTAAATTCCCTTAATTCAATATGTTTGTCAACCCTTATAATCAAAATCCGTTTTTAAACGAAATATTCCCCTTTATTGCAATATTTTTTTTAAAATCGGCAACACGTCTTCCATCGTATGCGCTTGATAATCACAAACAATATCGGGCGGGACATGATCCCCGATGAAAATGCTGACCGCCCCCAAAGCTTCGGCCATTAACATATCGGACAATCCGTCACCGATTAAAATAATTTCATCGTAATCAATACCGTTCAAAGCATATCGGGCAAATTCAAGCGCCGGTTTGCCTCCTCTGGTTTCATCCGACCCGACAATACGGGCAAAGTATGAAGCGACGCCCGATTTTTCAACTTCTTTCACCAAGTTTTGATGCGCTTTGTTGCTTAAAATAATTTGCGGAATATGGCGCTCTTTTATATAATTAAGCGTTTGAAGGGTGCCGCCAAACAATTCCGCCAAATGGGAATACTTCGGATAAACGGAAATATAGTAATTAATTCCGTCCATCAAATTATCGCCGAAACTGCGTTGCCAAAATTCTCCGCGATGCACCGTCATGACATTTTTTAAATCCGCTTCGGTTATATCGGGTAAATTAAAATGCCGCGCAACATCCTTTATCCCTTCCGAAACAGCCTTTTTAGTGTTCGATAACGTATTGTCCCAATCCCAAACAATAACGTATTTTTTCATATTTTCCCTTCAATCAACCGTTTTAAAAATTCTAAAATTTGCCCATGTTCGCGGGCCAAATAATCATATTTAAAATCCGCACGTTCCTTTTGACCGATATAAATCATCCGCGCTCCGGCATTTTGTGCCGTCATTAAATCCGATTCGCCGTCACCGACCATAATTAATCGGTCATATGTTATGCCGGCGGTTGCCTTTTGAATTTGTTCAATATATGGCTTTCTATCCTTTTCACCCAATCCCAAACCGGTCAAACGCACAAAATACGTTTGCAATTCGGCACGCTTTGATTGTTCATCAAGCATTGCTTGGGGCATATTGCTTAAAACAATTTGCGGTATATTTTTATTTTTTAAATAATCCAAGGCCTTTTGAACGCCTTCATAAACATAAGGTTTATTTTGTTGATTATAGCCGTCAAAACGTTTGATAAAATAGTGATAAGGTTCATCAGCCTTTTGACCGAAACGGAATGTCCAAAACGCGCCGCGATACGCCCCCATCACACTTTGCAAATCATCATCCGTTATTTTCCCAATCCCATATTTATCGGCCATATCTTGCAATGCCAAGCGCGCAGATGCATGATTATCAATTATTGTCCCATCCCAATCCCATATCACAAGAGCGTTTTGCATATTTCTAATCCTTTTATCTGCCATGGTTATCATGTTGCCGATTTAACAAACGTTCGCGTTGCAAGCGCATCATTTGTTCGCGTTCTTGCTGTGCGCGTTGGCGGTCTTTTTTATCATAATCATAAAGCAAGCCTCGAAAATTTTTAAGCAAACTCATATCCTTGGGGGTATGGGAAAATTCTTGTAAAAACGATTCGACCTGCTTGGGATTTTGCAAAACGCTTTTAAGCATTAAGCGTTCGGATTTATCGAGCACTTGAAACAAATTTGATAACAAATTTTGTGTTTGCCCGGACAATAAATCGGGCGATGAACTTGCCAAATCCCCAAGAATGCTTTTAAATTCTTTCAATTCGGGAGAACCAGCTAAATCCTGAGCATTTTTCCATCCTCTTAAAAGCTTGTCGGATAAAACATCATATCCGGCACTTTCGCCGAAATTAAGCCCGATTTGACGCCCTACCTTACGCAACAATTCGACAAACATGCGTTTGAACCCTTTGTTCATTTCGATAAACGCACTCTGAGTTTCGGGTATGGAAATCAACGGCCGGGTATATGCTTCGATTAAAGAAATGCCTGCCTCGTCAACATTTAAAACTTTACGGCGGCATTGATCGCATCGCTTCGTTTTTTTCGACGGTAAAGCACCTAAAAATTCTTCGTACTTATCGCAATAAAACGGCAAAAATTCAGGCAAAAAATTGCGCGGGGATAAAAAAGGGCAATCCGTCGGGCATGTTTTTTGAGCTGATGATAAATCATTCGGGTTTGTCATGTTTTTTATCATATATAAAATCAACAAAAAACACAACCAAAAACAAATGCAACGGCCGAAAAAACGAATTTGCTTTAAAACAGGCTAAGATAATTTTAAAGAACCGTTCAATTCGACAAGGCGGTTAAAAGGCCGTTCTGACCACACCGAGCACACCGTCAATTACGAATTGCATTGACAAGGCCCCCAAAATAATCCCGAACACTTTCGTAATGACATTATTCACGGTCATCGTCATGTATTTTGCAAGCTTATTGGTCAACAAAAACAATCCGCATACCAACAACATAATCGCCACCAACACAAAAATAATCAAAAACTGGCTGAAAAAATGCCCTGTTTGATTATTAACCAACAAAATAACGACTGTAATGCTGCCGGGGCCTGCAAGCAACGGGATGCCTATCGGAAAAACGGATACATCTTTGGCTTTGATCTCATCGGATTCGACGATTCTCTTTTCTTCGGATTCTTTAAATAACATTCCGAAAGCAATTGCAAACAACATTAAACCGCCGCCGATTCGAAACGCCGGAATGCTGATGCCCATAAATTTCAAAAACGGACTACCCAAAAAAGCAAAAAACAATAAAATCAAAAAGGCGACAAGCGGCGCTTTCAATGCCATTTTGCGTTTCCATGCCGCGGATGTCCGAGCATTTAAGCTGGAAAATACCGGAACCGCCCCCAGTGGATTGACAACGACAAATAAGGTAATAAAAGCATGAAATATTAATTCTAAGTAACTCATTTTTCTTCTCTGTTTAAACAGTTTTTTTAAGACATTTATAAACGCCTTGCATAATTTTACATCTGCCGATTTTGCCTGTATTTGAAATAGGAAGGACGTTTTTAATGATATCTTTCAATCTTCAGGGTTTCAAAAAAGCCTTCCGCACAACGGCAGAAGGCTTTTCGTACAAATACCGAAACTTATCGTGAATAGAATTCGACGACCAAATTCGGTTCCATTTGTGTTGCATACGGAATGTCAGCCAATTTCGGTATGCGGATAAATGTACCTTTAAAAGCTTTGGCATCCACTTCCATATAATCGGGCACTTCACGGGCGGAAGCGGCCGCTTCAATCACAAAAGCCATTTCTTTGGCTTTATCGCGTACGGAAATTTCATCGCCGGCTTTAACCAAATAAGACGGAATATTAACTTTTTTACCGTTAACCAACACATGGCCGTGGTTCACAAATTGACGAGCGGCAAATACTGTCGGAACAAATTTCATGCGGTATACAACGCTGTCCAAACGGCATTCCAAAATACCGACCAAGTTTTCGGATGTATCGCCTTTGCGACGGATGGCTTCGGCATAATATTTGCGCAATTGCTTTTCAGACACATTCCCGTAAACGCCTTTTAATTTTTGCTTGGCGGATAATTGGACACCGTAATCTGTCGGTTTTTTGCGGTTGGCACCGTGTTGGCCCGGGCCGTAATTTCTTTTGTCGACGGGGCTTTTGCCATCCCATAATTTAACGCCCAAACGTCTTTCGATTTTGTGTTTTGAATTTAATCTTTTTGACATATTTTGCCTTTCATTATCTTTGGCCTGCCTATCCAAAACAAAGATAAACAAACCATTTGTTGCCCCGATAGTCTTTTGCCCCGCAAAACTTTTTAAAATAACGGCATAAAAACCCGCCTTAAAAAAACAATTTCACCGGCAAAGCGTGGCTTTCGGCTCATTCCGAATGCCCACATTCTCGAAGATGTGCGAGCTTTATACACATTTTATTTAAAATTGTCAAGCAGATTCTTTTAAAATCCGTTAAAACGCAAGAATTTGCCGTTCCTTCGCCGTTTTCGAAACATAAACGGTTTTCAAAAGCATTTGCCCGGCAACACTCAGTTTATTTCGGGAAAAACATAACTTCAAAGTTATACGTAACAAAAATCACAAACAAAATAACGACATACAACATTGAAATTGTTGCAATGGCAATTCCTTTGTATGTTTTTTGGCTGCGTTCCAATTTTTTTTGCGGGAACAAATAAAGCGAAATGGAACGTTTGGGTTGTTCGCCCGCTTCGGATTGAACGGCAGTTGCTATACCTTTTTTAGACGTTTTTTTATTGGCTGACATTTTCTTCTCCCGAATTTAAATCATCACTAACATAGTTATGCACCAGATTTGGCGCCGTGTCAATACTTTTTCGATAACAGAGCCTGACCGATTTTAAAAGCCCTTTCACGCAACTCTTCATCTTCAATAATACCGACTTTTTCTTCTAAAATTTCAAGCTCTTCTTTTGGAATCGGCTTCGGGCGGGGTTTAATGGGATCGGATTTTAATTTTAAAGCCCCTTGAATAATTTTGATACGGCTGACTGCAGGATAGCCGAAAAAAGCGTTAATACGCTGAATGACACGGTCTTTTTGATGTTCAAACAACATTGCGAACGCGCCGCCCGCCGATTTGACAACCAGCGTGCCACGGGTACGGTTATCCTTTTCAAAACTCAATTTTTGCGGTGCAATGCCGCGGGCCAAATCGGCCCCGACAATATCTTCCCAATATTCCAAAATATCGCTGCCCGCAAATCCGCGTGCTCCCAATGCTTTTTTGGTAATCGCCCTGATTTCGGGAGTCAAAGTGGCAAGCCCCGAAAATTTGCGGCGTTTAAATTCAACTGCTTGTTTTTGAACCGTTTTATCCGTTTCAAATGTCATTTTGTCTTCTTTGTCATTGGCCATTTTCCACCCGTAAAGCAAAAAGTTGCAACCGTTTTTTAACACATGGATTTATCATCAGCAATTATACAACAATACAAGTTTTTTTCAAAATCCAAAAAACGGATTTTTACATTTTGCGATCGTGCGCATATTTTTCCATAAAATCATCATGGAATTTTTGATAGCGGTTTTCTTCAATCGCCGAACGGATTTGTTTCATTAAATTTTGATAAAAATGAATGTTGTGCTGCGTCAACAACATTGCGCCCAAAATTTCACCTGCTCTGAATAAATGATGCAAATACCCGCGCGTATAATGTTGACAAGCGGGACACGAACACCCGGCATCCAACGGTGATAAATCATCCATATGACAGGCATTGCGCATATTCAAAACCCCCGCACTTGTAAAGGCTTGCGCGGTACGTCCCGAACGTGACGGCATCACGCAATCAAACATATCCACGCCGCGCAACACGGAACCAACAATATCGCTGGGGCGCCCGACACCCATTAAATAGCGCGGTTTGTCCGCGGGCAAATTGCAAGCCGTATAATCCAAAACTTCAAACATCATCTTTTGCCCTTCCCCCACGGCCAATCCGCCGATGGCATATCCGTCAAAACCGATGTCTGTCAAAGCCTTAATCGATTGCATACGCAAATCTTCATGCATGCCGCCTTGGACAATGCCGAACAATCCGTATCCGTCACGATCAATAAAAGCATCTTTGGACCGCCGTGCCCAACGCATCGACATTTCCATTGATTTTTGAACGACTTTTTTTTCGGACGGGTATTTGACGCATTCATCAAACGCCATCGTAATGTCCGAATCCAACAAGTGTTGGATTTCCATCGACCGTTCGGGCGTCAATTTATATTTTGCGCCGTCAATGTGGGATTGAAACGTCACACCTTCTTCGGTAATTTTGCGAAGGCCCGCCAAGCTCATAACTTGGAACCCGCCCGAATCCGTTAAAATCGGCCCTTGCCAATTCATGAACTTATGCAATCCGCCGAATTTTGCCACGCGTTCGGCAGTCGGGCGCAACATTAAATGATACGTATTGCCCAAAATAATTTCGGCGCCGGTGGATTTAACCATATCCACCGTCATTGCTTTAACGGTGCCTGCGGTCCCCACGGGCATAAATGCCGGCGTTTGCACCGTGCCGTGCGCAGTTTGAAGTTCACCGCGACGAGCTTTATTTTCGAATGCTTTCAAATTAAATTTTAACATGGACAATTCTTTCATTATATGCTATATAAACCAAAATCAAATTTGTTCATGACATATCACACAAAAGGCAAAAATTCAAATGAAAAATAAACAAAAAAATTCCACTTGGGCCAATATCGTCGGCATTTTTTGGGCGGTTGTCATCGCACTTATTATCCGTTCGGTTGCCTTTGAACCCTATAATATTCCGTCCAGTTCAATGGTGCCGAGCTTGCTTATCGGCGATTATTTGTTTATTTCGAAATACAGCTACGGCCTATCCAAACATTCTTTCCCGTTTTCATTGCCGATAATTCCGAAGGGGCGCATTTTTTACACGCCTCCCGAACGCGGAGACATTGTCGTATTTAAAGTGCCCAAAGACAACAAAACCGATTACATTAAGCGGGTTATCGGATTGCCGGGCGATAAAATCCAAATAATTGGCGGACGGCTTTATATTAATGACACACTTGTGGAACGCGAACTTATCGGACGGGAATATTGGCATACAGAAGCCGGAGACAATTATTACACTAAGTATATGGAAACCTTGCCAAACGGCGTAAAACATCTCATCTATGAAATAAATGACAACGGGCATGCGGACAATACCGAACCGGTTATTGTACCTGACGGACACTTTTTTATGATGGGCGACAACCGGGACAATTCGGAAGACAGCCGTTTTTGGGGAACCGTTCCGGCTGAAAATTTGGAAGGGCGGGCCGAAGTAATTTTTTATTCGAACAACGGGGCAGGATGGTTTTACGAATTTTGGAAGTGGAAAGATTCGTTAAGGTTTGACCGTTTTTTTATGGGGATTTAATATGGATATTCAAAGTTTATTCAAAGACAAAACATGTTTGACAACCGCGTTGACTTTATCTCATCACGGCAAATCGGCACCCTATGAACGGTTGGAATTTTTGGGCGACCGCGTATTGGGATTGGTCATTGCCGAACTTTTATATCGGAAATTTCCCAAAGAAAAAGAAGGCGCATTGGCCCGCCGCCATACATCCTTGGTACGGGAAGAAACATTGGCCGAAATTGCCATTGATATGGGCATACCGTCTTTGATAAAAACGAAAGAAGACGAACTGCGCCTGAACCCGTCTATTTTAAGTGATGTATGCGAAGCGGTGTTGGGTGCTTTGTACTTGGACAGAGGTTTAGCAAAAGTCAAAGAATTCATGTTGCCGTTTTGGTTGCCCTATGTCGAAGCCGACAAAGAAGCACCCAAAGATGCCAAATCGGCTTTGCAAGAATGGGCGCAAAAGCACGCATTTGATTTGCCCGTTTATTCCGTTTTGAAACGCTCCGGCACCGACCACGAACCTTATTTTTTCATGCAAGTGGAAATTATGGGGGCCGGATTGGCGCACGGCGAAGGCAAATCCAAAAAAATCGCCGAACAAAATGCGGCGGATAATTTGCTGAAACAAATCAACAAATAAACCGTTTCACTTTTTTATAAGGATTGTTTATGAACACATCAAACACGCAACATTTCGGATTCGTAGCCGTTTTGGGGGCTCCGAACGCCGGCAAATCCACATTGGTCAACCGTTTGGTCGGTGCCAAAGTATCCATCGTATCGCCCAAAGTGCAAACAACTCGTTCACGCATCCGCGGTATTATGGTCGATGGTGATACACAAATCATTTTGGTCGATACGCCGGGCATTTTTAAACCGTCCCGCCGTTTGGACAGAGCGATGGTCGCATCGGCTTGGACGGAATCCGAAGAATCGGATTTAAGGCTTTTATTGGTCGATGCGCAAAAAGGCATTGATAAAAACACTCAAAACATTATCGACAATTTGAAAAAAAACCGTCAAAAAACCGTTTTGGTCATTAACAAAATCGATTTAATCGCCAAAGAAAAATTGTTACCGCTTATCAGCGCGTTGAATAAACCCGATTTATTTACCGATATTTTTTTGATTTCGGCATCGACGGGCGAAAACGTCGAAGATTTAAAACAGTTTTTGGTTTCAAAAATGCCGGTCGGTTTATGGATGTTTCCGGGCGATCAGCTGTCCGATTTACCGAACAGACTTTTTGCCGCCGAAGTCACGCGCGAAAAATTATTCATGGCTTTGCAACAAGAATTGCCCTACTCCCTTGCCGTTGAAACGACTCAATTCAAAGAGCAAAAAAACGGCATCCGCATCGAACAAACCATTTATGTCGAACGGACGGGACAAAAATCAATTGTCTTGGGCAAAAACGGATCCATGATAAAAAAAATCGGCGAACAATCGCGCAAAGATTTAGCACGCCTGTTTGATACGCCCGTTCATTTATTCTTATTTGTTAAAGTAAAGGAAAATTGGGTGGAAGATCCGAGCCAATATTCAAACTGGGGATTGGATTACAACGCATAACGCGTTCTTGTTTGCAAGATAACCCGCCCGTTTTTTAAAGATACGAAAATGCCCGATTTTAAAACGCAAAATGCCCTTGTCCTGTCTGCCCGCCGTTTAGGCGAACGTTCATTCGTCATCAGTTTGTTTACACGAGATAACGGGCGGCATTTGGGTGTGTTGCAAAAAAAAGAACCGCCGCAAATCGGTTCATTTGTCGAAGGCCGCTGGCAAGCGCGGTTATCCGACCAATTGGGAACTTATTATTTGGAACCGTCCATCAGTTTTTCGGCACGTTTTTTAGATGATAAAATGCGCTTGGCCACACTGACAACGCTATGCGCTTTGCTGGACAGCGTTTTGCCCGAACGCCAATCTTACACGAATTTTTATGTCGCTACATTGAAATTTTTACACGATTTGGATGAAAACGATTTTTTGAAAAAATACGTTTTATGGGAAAAAGATTTATTGCAAACAATCGGATTCGGATTGGATTGTTCCAAATGCGCGGGCGGTGGCGATGCAAATGATTTAGCTTATATTTCACCTAAAACAGGTCGTGCGGTCAGTCGGCAAATGGGGCATCCTTATCATGATAAACTGTTGGAATTGCCTACCTTTATGTGGAAAGAATCGGATGCTTTACCTGACGACATTCGTAAAGGGTTAAATTTAACGGGCTATTTTTTAAGCACGTATTCACCCGTTAAATCATTGCCCAAAATCCGCGAACAACTTTATTCGATAAAATAAAAACATTATAAATTAAAAGTATTTTTTTGCGCATAAAAATAATACGCCGCTTTCATCAACTGTAAGATAATCATCAAAACACCGATAACGACAAATGCCCAACGGTAATCCACATCAATGAATAAAAAAACGGAAATAACTAACGGCGCAATCACGAACAATTCGGCCAAAACTTTGCTGAAAAACAAACGAACTGTTTCTTTTTCAATCGGTATCAGATGTAAACGGTATTTCAGCGCGTAAAAAGAAATTAACAGGCATACAACCATGATTGAAGCGATAAACAACCATGAAGCCGGAAAAAAAGAAGCCCCCAACAAAAATACCGTCGCGCCCAAACCGATAAATTTATTCATATTTTTTTAAACCTTTTTATCAAACGTTGCAAATTTACGGTACCGCTATTTTTTCGAAAAGAACAAACCGCAAACTAACGTTCTTTACGCAAATTTTTCAATTTAAAAAAACGGGATTTTCTTGCTTCGGGCGCTCTTTGCACAATCACCTTTTTTGTTTCCGTTTGCATATCGGTATCGGCCATATAATCGGGATGTTGTTGTATATAAAGGCATTCAAGGTGTTTTGCAATATCGTCTTTGGCACATTGTTTTGCCGCCGCGATATCTTGCAACGTTATTTGGACATTGTTGCGCAAAACCCAATCAACCGTTTGCATATCCGACCATTGTATGGTTTTTTTCAAAAGGTTATTCGGAATATCGGCTCCTTCTTGTTTTAAAATTTCCGCCGCTTCCACTGCACCCCATACACACGCATATATCAAAGGTGTTTCATTGTTAATATCCAACGTGGTGTTCAAAAAATTTTTTACTTTTGACCGATACGCCATATTTAAATTGTCAAACACGGCGATATCTTTATCGGACAAAGCATGATTTTTATTTTTAACAAACGCGACAATATCTTCAAAACCTTGAGCGGTTATAAATTTTTCCTGTCCTTTTTCATCGAACAATAAAGCATCTATTTTTTCAATTTGTTCATCGCTGATATTTTCACCGTATTTTTCATCAATCTCTTCCAACCGATTGATTAAACGTTCACGAAAAGGTGCTTGGATTTTATCCAAAACATTATAAACGGCCACAGCGGTTTTAGAAGAATCCTCTTGCAAGATTGCTTCGAATATTTCGTTATCGTCTTCGGGAAACGAAAATGAATGCTCCGCCGAATGAAAATCATTTTCCATGAACCCCTCCTTTATTTAACACGGTAAATTTTTTCGCCCGTACGTTTATTATGATATTCCAATTCCAACCAATCGGGTACTTTTTTATTGTCCCATAACGTAACATAAAAAGTATCATCAACCCCCTTTTTAAGCTTTTTTGTTTCTTCATCATACATGATATACGATGAACAAATCGGATTTTTGATATATATTTGCGTCAAGTTACGTTCCTTGATAATTCGTTTGGCTTTTTCGAAATTCCCCCGATCAAACATAATATGAAACAAAGCCATATAACCGTCCACATTTGTATGATAAGGCCCTGTCAACAACGGTTTTTCGGCTTCCCATAACATTTTGGGAGAATCGAAAATATCCACAAATACGCCGCCGTTTTTGTTATCTTTTTTAATAACGTCAATCACATCATCGGAAATGGCACAGGTAAAAAACCACGGATCGCCTTCTTTATGCGATTTCGGCGGCACATTTTCATTCTTTTTGGCCTCTTGTTCTTCAATCAAACGGTTCTTTAACCATTTCGGCATATCCGCATTCGGATTTTGTTTAAATTCTTCGCGATAAACGTTCATACCGATGTTTTGGAAACGGTCGACAATCATCCCACCCCGTACGTTCCCACCGATAAACAGCCCGTATAACAATAAAAACAAGAACGTTTTGGCGCATGATTTTTCGCGAGGGAAAAACACCATATTAAAACACAAAGATGCCACCAAAATCACAAAAACATTTACACTGATACCCACGCGGACATGGAAAATATAAATCGACAAGTAAAACAACAATCCGACCGAACTGAGCAACAACATCGGTGCATTTTTATGCAATCTTGCTTTCAAAGAAACAATCAAAGCTATCATGCCGACAATGAAAATAATCAACCCTTCGGAAAAAACGGAACTGCCTTTATATAAAGGTTCCATTTCGGACACTTTCTTCGTCCACACATTGTAAACAATCGGGTCGGCCATCGGCACCAATAAAATATCGCCGAAAACATTCAACAAAACAACACCGTAAATACTGCCGACTAACACACCATATATCAACCGGCGCAACAATGTGCTTTTAAACGCATGAAAAATGCCAATTAACATCAACAACGTCGCCGTGTTAAAAGCGCCCAACAAAACATGGAATAACGATACGCGATAAAAATCAAGCGTCCAAAATCCCGCTATCGGGTGGTCAAAACTCATGGCCGCCAATAAAAATAATGTATAACTTGCCGAATATATGGCTGCCGGTTTCAACGAACGATTGTAAAACAGCCAATAAAAGACAAAAGGAAGCAACACGATATAGCTGTTGATAAAAAATTCGGCCGTAATCCAAGTCCCCAAAGCCGTCAAAGCGCCGGCCGCAATCATCAAATTACGCTTATGTTGTTTTAAAAAAGACCTTGCGACACAAGCGACAACCCACATCAAAATCGTAAAATGAAAAACATGGTGGTCATAATAACCGACCGTGCTTTGCCCCCATACGTATCCGATACCCCAAAAGAACAACCAAAACGAAATAAACATCATTTTAGGGGTCAAATACCCGCGCAATGCATATAAAAATCCCGCTACACCCAATAACAGTGTCAACAACGGCACATAATAAGACATAATTTCCAAAGATTGTTTAATCCCGTAATTCGGAATAAACGGCCATGCAAACGCATAACCGATAATATCCAACGGGCGCGTCCAATGCATTTCATGCCCGTACGGGAAATTTTGCCCCATCATTAATTGTTCTTTCCACGGGAAACCTTGCGCCACCCATTCCTGAATACGCGAAAAACGGGTCCAAACATCCGTATTCCATCCCAACAAATAAAACGGGACATAGAAAAACACCGTCATAATCAGGCAGGTCCAAAAAACTTTGCGATAGGTAAAAAACATGCTTCACTCTCTTTACTTTAAATAACATAATGCGCTTTTTTAACAAGCTTAGCTTATCAAAGGCAAACAAATATAAAGGGGTTTTATTTTTTCGATATGTCGGCCGGCGCTTTATATTGCAAATATTGCATACGACGGATTTCTTTACGGGTTTTGGATACGGTATCCAATATCAACGCCATTGCCAAAGACACGCCGGCACACAACATCAAACCGACGGACAAAATGGCTGTCGGAATGCGCGGCACCAAACCCGTTTCAAAATAATGGGCAATAACGGGAATTCCCGCCAAAATTGACAAGATAAACAAAACAAAAGCCCCCAACCCGAAAAATAACAACGGGCGTTCTTCTTTAATTAAAACAGCAATCATTTTCAAAATCTTATAACCGTCTTTGAATGTTGACAGTTTGCTTGTCGATCCTTCGGGGCGGGCATAGTACGGCGTTCGCACATCCGCAACCGGCAACCGCATGGACGCCGAATGCACCGTCAATTCCGTTTCAATTTCAAATCCGTGCGAATTGGCCGGGAAAGATTTCACGAAACGATGCGAAAATACACGCAACCCTGACAACATATCATCCGTACGTTTGCCAAAAAACAAATGAACCAGTTTCGTCATTAAGATGTTGCCGAATTTATGACCCATCCGGTACGTTTCTTCTTCTACGGATTCGCGCACTCCCGTTACCAAATCCAAATTTTCATCAATCATTAACCTAATCATTTTCGGCGCACTGGCAATATCATAGGTTGCATCACCATCGGTCATGACATAAATATCGGCCTCAATATCAGCAAACATGCGCCGAACAACATTGCCTTTTCCTTGATGCGTTTCGCTGCGCACAATAGCACCTGCTTTTTTAGCAACCTGTTTGGTTTTATCTTTAGAATTGTTGTCATAAACATAAATATCGGCTTTGGGCAAATATTTTTTACAATCCTTAACTACTTGAGCAATAGCTTTTTCTTCATTATAGCAAGGGATTAAAACGGCTACTTTCATGATTTCCTCCTGAATGCAAATCTTTTAAGCATAAGATAACTGTTGATTGTGACCAGAATCAGCGCAAAAAATTGCCCGATATACGGATTCATGCCAATCATTTTAACAAACAAAAATAATAAAACAACGTTAAGCGCGTAACTGATGCCCCATGAAATCAGGCATTTGATATATTCCCTTTTAATATTGCCTCGGGTGTTAAAGACATAAATTTTTTGTGTCCAATAACTGTTCAAAGAACTGACGATAAAAGACAAAAACAAAGCAATTTGTTCATATTCGGAATTCATCAGCCATAAAAAACAAGCATACAACAAATATGAAATGACCGTGTTATAACCACCTACAAACACATATCGGATTTTTTCAGGAAATTTCATCCAAAACGCAAATAGCCGCAAATAAAGATCAATCAATGTTTTCATGGCATTCAGTATACTTTTATATATTGCTTCTGTCAAGGGATTTTCATGACGCTGTATATCAAGTCCGCGGCAAACGGATAACTTTATGGGGCGCTATTAATCCTTCTTCAATCAGATAGGGCAAATAATCATCCGAATCTTGTTTTTCAATATAAAACAAAACGCGGCTGCGCGGCATGGTCAAAAATACGGAAGACGACACGCCGGCAATGTTTTCGGGCATAATGCCTTCAAATAAAAAAGCTTCCAACGGAACGGCAGGCGGAACCACGACCAAATCAGGGAAAGACTGTTTTAATTTATCGGTTGTTTCTTTACCGTTGCCGGTCGGATGCGGTTTATACAACCATAAATATGTTTTATCTTGCAACGATTGCGCCAACCGTTCATATAATTCGGCGTTTTCTTTATCGCCTCTGACCCAAGAACCGATTAAAACGGCAATCGGTTTATCCGATCGGGCAAAAATTTCGCGGTATTCATCCGGATGAAACCCGATTAACGCGGAAATTTCCCCTTTTTGATGTTCGGACAGGGTATCCGCGATTTCATAAAAATCAACATTTCGAACATCGGCTCGGCGCAATAAGGCCATTAACTTGGAAAATTCGGGATGACGTTTCATATACGACACAAACCCCAAATGATAAGTCGTCGGATATTTTAAATGCGTGTAATAAGCATACGCGGGCAATATCGGATTATCGGGACAATTGTCAAATTCATAATCATGCGCTAAATGATATGTTTTTTTATGAATGGCCAACGCTCCGTGCCCTTCTTCAAACAAATGGATATGCGCCACGTTTTTAGGCGGAATTTCATCAAGCACGGGAAACAAAGAAACGCCGGCATGGTCGATCGTCGTATAAAAAACAATTTTGTAATTGGGATGTTTGCGCAACTCATTTTTGACTTCGCGGACAATATCGCCCGTATTGCATTTAATTTCGCGGGCATTATATTTTGACAAATCAACACGGTCTTTTACGTTTTGGAAACGCCCCCAAGCAATTATCTTCGGCGCATCAACAGGCAATTTGACAAATTCGACCATTTCCAACAAGGCCCCGTTAGTCGTAAATTCGACAAAAACATGCAGTTCCCCTTGCTTTTCCGCTTCATGCCGTTTAAAAAGCCAAAACCCGAAAACAAGACTTAAAAAAATAAATGCCGACAACAGGCACAACAAAAATTCCTTTTTTGACATTCCTTCCCCTTTTTAATTTTAATAGCATTTTTCAAAGAGTTGTGCAATAATAAATTTTTTAAAATATTTTGTAAAAGGATAATCGACAAATGGGAAAAATGCTTTTATTGTCTTGTTGCGCTCCGTGCAGTGCCGGCGTCATTAAAACATTGGCCGAATCGGGTGCCGATTTTGCCGTTGCTTTTTATAACCCCAATATTCGGCCGGCTGCGGAATATGAAAAACGGCGCGATGAAAATAAACGCGTTTGCGATTTATTCAAAGTACCGTTTATCGAATTCGAATATGACCCCGGCACATGGGATTGCGCAACCGCCGGTTTACTCGGCGAACCCGAACGGGGCAAACGGTGCGACGTGTGTTTTTATATCCGCTTAAAAAAAGTTGCCCAATGGGCGAAAAAAAACGGCTATGATACATTTTCTTCCGTTTTGGGGATTTCCAGATATAAAGATTTTGACCAGGTTTGCCGTGCCGCACAAAAAGCTTCGAATGAAACCGGTTTGCCCTATGACGCGACAAACTGGCGTTTAAACGGCGGCGAAACTTTGCGCCAGGCAACGGAAAAAGAATTGGGGCTGTATCGGCAACGCTATTGCGGTTGTAAGCCAAGATAATTTTACGGTTCAACGTACACGGGTTCAAAGGTTATAATTTTGTACATACCATGCCGCGAATTGTTGAACACTTCCGATTGCATTATTATCATGGTAAAAACTTTCAACTTCGGCTTCGTTCATTTCGCTTAAAATTTTGCCCGTTTCGGGGACATAAACAATTTTCCATAAATCCGACCAAGCAAACGGCGAATTGATTTCGCTCATTTTTTTTGCAATCAATACATCACCTTTTTTCCGAGCAAAAGAATGCATCTGACCGTATTCGTCAATAAAAGTCGCGTGGCCCGCAAAGCGCGCGCGGCGATTTTCGACACCGTCCATCATCTTCATCAAACCTTCGGCACCGATTGTACCCAAAATATATTTTGTATAAACGCCCGGGAAACCCTTCAAAGCTTCAATACAAAACCCGCCGTCTTCAACCAACACGGGTTTTTTAAGGATTTCATAAGCTTGTCGGGCTTTAAAAGCCGATACTTCGGCAACGGTATCAAATTGCGGTTCCATCAGGTTTAAATTTCGGGCGTTGACAATAACCCGTCCGATGCCTTTTTGTGTAAGCGAACGCTTTAATGCGGCAACCTTGTCGGCATTTGAGGTAATAAAATTAATTTCAAGCATCGGACAAACCCCGTCTATTTTTTGGGATACATCCCCTTCCAATCATTCAAGCCGCGTCGATTTTAGCCTGCACTTTTTCGATTTCCGGCAAAATATCGTCAATCGTATCGGCAAAACCGATAAAATCAAGCTTTGTTTCATCCAGCGTTTGCGCTGCGGTCATAAGGGTGATTTGTTTTTTAAGCGGTTCCCAAAATCCGCGGTCATTCAAAAAAATCATCGGTTTGCGTTTTACGTCGCCGATTTGGATGCCGACCGCCATTTCGGAAAATTCATCAACGGTTCCCCAGCCGCCCGGGCCGATAATAACAACGTCGCCGTATTCAAACAATTTATGTTTGCGAATATTCATCGTTTCGACAATTTCCAATTCGCCGTCTTTATAAATTTCGGGATTGGGCAATTCCACGTTCAACAATTTGCGCGTAATAATCCCGTGCACTTGGCCGCCGGATTCTTTCACACTGCGCAAAACGGTCCCCATCAACCCCAATGACCCGCCGCCGAAAACAAGTTTCCAATGATTTTTAACCAAAAAACGGCCCAATTCTTGCATTAATTTCACATGAGGTTCATAACCCGAAGCGGCACTGCAAAAAACGGTAGCCGATTTAATTTCATGTTTCATTTCAATTTCCTTAACTTTCAAAAACAATGGAATATTATAACCTTTTTTATGATTTTTTCAATAAAAAAAGTTGCACTTTGTTTTGTTTGCGCTATCTTTAAATTGTAAGGAGAATCGCATGAATATAAAAACGCTTTTGAAAATCACGCAAGGCATGTACATCACCGGTGCCGCCGACCATGACGGGCGTTTAGCGGGCAGTGCCATCGATTCGGTTATGGTCGCGGAAATGGATCCGCCGCAAGTTTTGGTATCATTAAACGATGCTTCTTATACATGTGAAATTGTTAAGAAAACGAAAAAAATGTCTCTGTCGGTTTTGCCGCAAACGCAAACGATTGACATCATTAAACGTTTCGGCTATCAAAGTTCGCGCATGGTTGACAAATGGGCCGAAACACCGCATGATTTGATTGATAACCTGCCTGTTGTCAAAGACAGTGTTTGTTATTTAATTTTAAAAGTTGCTTCTATGATTGAAACGTCCCACCACACCGTTTTTTATTGCGATGTGGTCGAATCGGCGGATTTAACAGCGGAAAAGCCCATGAGCTATGAATATTATCAAAAAATCTTATTGCCTCAATCACACAAAAAACAAACCGAACAATAACTTTTTTATAACCAATAACAAGAAAGGAAAACAAAATGGCTGAACAATGGATATGCACCGTATGCGGATATGTTTATGACGGAGATATACCGTTTGAAGAATTACCCGATGATTATGTTTGTCCGATTTGCGGCGAACCCAAATCCGTTTTTGTCAAACAAGAAGCATAAAAACGCCGCACTAAAAAACCGAGCCCCAAACGCTCGGTTTTTTTTACGGAATTTATAAATTTTGCCGCAAAAAATTTTTAATCGGCGCGTACGTCCATTTGTTTGTGAAATTTGAAATCCATCACGGAAACAATATCACCTTCCCCGCAAGCTTCGGGATTTTCCGAACCGGCATATTCGGCAACATAAATTTCGGCAGGGCCGCCCCAATTTAAATTCAAAATTTCGCGACAAACGCCCGTCGGGACTTCCGCAACACTGATGTAAAAATAATTGTCGTTATCCGCATCCAAAGAAGATGTAACCGCATATCCGTGTTTGGTCGTATTGCCCATTTCCATATCAATGTCGTTCGGGTTTTGAACCAATTGTTGCACCAACGCAACCGAACGCATATTAAGTTCATCCACCAATTCGTTGGCGCGCCATTTGCTGACAGCCAAACGATATCCCAAAATACCGATTAAAGACAACACACCGATAACGGCCAATACGCCCAACATTTCGGTCATGGAACGTCCGCTTTGATTTTTCAGGTCCGATTTTGTTTTAAGAAAAGATTGTTCAAATAAAATCATAATTTATTCCGAATAAAAAAAGTACCGATTACCTTTTTTCATTATATTTTTAAAAAATCAGAAATGCAACACCCTTCTGTGCAAAATATTTTTTTCACGCCGAACAACGCTAAAATTCCTCGTATCCCTACCAAATTTGCCGCTTATATGCATATGCGCTTCACACGCACCGTGTTTGATACGCACCCGCCAAACAAAATACGGCGACAACCGCCGCCCGATTTTTATGTTTTTCATTCGATTATTCGGTTTATATATTTCACGGCCTTGTATATATCGGCAAAAAATCACGGTTTAACCGAATACGATTTCGGATATTCGGACCCTTCGGGCTTTATCGGGCGTGACACACGTCCGCAAGCGGACAATCCGACAGCCAATCCGAATATTGTAAGCGTAAGAACCGTTAAAATCACTTTTTGCATAAATCAACCTTTCCGTCTAATTGAATCGAAAACCATACTAATTTGAAAATGTATAAAAAGCAAGTGTTCAAATTACCGATAAACAAAGAAATAAATTTTTAAAACTTATTTTAATTGATTAATTAATCATCGCTTGACACCGTTCTTGAAAAAACCAAAAATTACTCTAAATATATATCTGGGAAATATATGTTAAAATGGCGCAAAAGCTATGACAAAATCGAATCAGGTATAAAAGCCACAGCTTTTGCATAATTATAAACGGTACCCCATATAAAGGGCAGGAAAAATAAAAGGCGCAAAAGCTATGACAAAATCGAATCAGGTATAAAAGCCACAGCTTTTGCATAATTATAAACGGTACCCCATATAAAGGGCAGGAAAAATAAAAGGCGCAAAAGCCATGACAAAATCGAATCAGGTATAAAAGCCACAGCTTTTGCAGGGGGCTTGCCCTAAAGCGAGATAGGGCAAGCTTTCGGTGTTATCCGCATTACATTTCGGCAAAATTTATATGCGCCCGGTGTAATGTGGATAGGTAGCGGGAATTTACTGCCCATTTTGTGCATTGTTCGCGGCCGATTGTAACGTCGCATTTACACTCCCACAAGTGCTAGCACCTCCTGAACCTTTAACAACTACAATGCCGTTACTATATTCTTCTCCCACAATAGAAGATAATGCCTTTTGAACACCTACAGCATTTAAACTTACCGTAGCTTTGCCATCGGTACAAACATTAATACTTGCACCATGAGGAGCCGCTGATAGACCAATATCATCCCATTCCGGAATTTTAACAGCTCCACCATTAGCACCTGCTGTTTGAGCAACAACAGACAATTTAGAAGCTGCGTCGATAATTTCATTGGCTTTATATCGGTTCATCGCCATTGTGTAACCGGCGATACCACCGATCGACAATACGCCGATAATGGCCAAAACGCCCAGCATTTCGACCATTGAACGACCGTTTTCTTGTTTTATATTTTTCATTTTCAACATCCTTTCTTTTGTTAATGAAAAAACCCACCGTAAGGCGGGCGGATGTTCGAAAACCATATAATGATAGATGGCTCGGCTTATTTGACCGAGGTCTTATTCGCCGACATCCACCCTTTCAGGCTTCAGTCAGCACTTGTTTTTTTGAGTCGCATGCATACGACTATCATTATAAATGGGTTTCGACGCCCAAAATGCTCTTTCGAACATTACAGAAGTAACTATAGCATACACGAATAAAAAAACAAGCACTTTTTTTCGATTTTTTTAATTTTATTGAAAATTTGTCTAAAAACGACTGTTTCCGTAAATTTAAAATAATATCGGAATCAAAAAGAGTGCAACCCATTCAAACGAATGTTTATTTTTCGGCAATGCGAAATCAAATAAAAACAAACCGCCGACAAATTTTCATTTTTTAATGATGCTTAAACGCTTTGTTACATTATGTTTGTATTTTGTTCTTTTAATTCATAAAAAATAACATTCTGTTATATTTTTTGTTACGGGCGAATCGGCATACTTTTCGTTAAAGCGCAACAAAACATAATCGATTGTTGTTTTCATCGATACAATCGGCATCAAAAGCACAAAAAGTTTTTTAATATGAAATAAAATATTTTTTGCTTAAAAAATATGCAAAACAAAAAGAAATATTGTGATTTAAATTCGTCCGTGTTCATATAGGGAAAAATTATTTTCATTCAAATTGGGCCTGCCTGCAATAAAAAACAGCCCCTAAAAAAGGGGCTGTTTCATATTCAAGCACAAACGGCTGTCAGCTTTATTAAGCTTCGGCCTTTTTCGTTGCTTTCTTTTTAGCCGGTTTTTCTTCTTCTTCGGCTTTGGAAGCTTTCTTTTTCGTCAAAGCAGCCCCCAAAATATCGCCCAAAGAAGCACCCGAGCTGGTCGAACCGAATTCTTCGACAGCCTTTTTGTCTTCGGCCACTTCACGCGCTTTAATCGACAAAGTCAATTTGCGTGTTTTGGCATCAAAGCTGACAACTTTGGCATCGACTTTTTCGCCGACGGCAAAACGTTCGGGTTTTTGTTCGGATTTGTCTTTGGCCAAATCGGTGCGTTTGATAAATCCTTTGATACCGTCGACATCAACTTCGATGCCGCCGTCTTCAATAGCGGATACAACGCCCGTTACCGTTTCGCCTTTTTTGAGCGTTTCGGCAACCGCTGCGCCGCGATCGTCGGTCAATTGTTTGACGCCCAAAGAAATGCGTTCTTTTTCGACGTCAATGTCCAAAATTTTGGCTTTGACCATTTGGCCTTTTTTGTATTCTTTAATGGCTTCTTCACCCGGGATTTCCCAAGACAAATCGGATGTGTGAATCATGCCGTCGATTTCATCATTGAGCGCGATGAAAATACCGAATTCAATCATGTTTTTCACTTCGCCTTCAATCACGTCACCGACTTTATGGGAATCGGCAAAAGCTTTCCACGGGTTTTCTTGGATTTGTTTCATACCCAAAGAAATACGGCGTTTGGCTTCGTCGACATCCAAAACGATGACTTCGACTTCTTGGCTCAAAGACACAATCTTGCTGGGGTGGACATTTTTCTTTGTCCAGCTCATTTCGGAAACGTGGACCAAGCCTTCGACACCCGGAACCAATTCAATAAATACGCCGTAATCGGCAATATTGCTGATTTTTCCTTTAAAGCGTGTGCCGACCGGGAATTTTTCGTTAACACCAATCCAAGGATCGGATTCCAATTGTTTCATACCCAAAGAAATACGGCCCGTATCCGTGTTGAATTTGATGATTTGGACTTTGACCACTTGTCCGACAGACAAAACTTCGGCCGGATTCGTGATACGTTTCCATGAAATGTCCGTAACGTGCAATAAACCGTCTACGCCGCCCAAATCAATAAAGGCACCGTAATCGGTGATATTTTTAACCGTACCATCGACGATTTCGCCTTCACGCAAGTTCTTAATCATTTCGGAACGTTGTTCGGCGCGTGTTTCTTCCAACACGGCGCGGCGGGACACAACGATATTGCCGCGGAGTTTGTCCATTTTCAAAAGTGCGAACGGTTGGGCGACACCCATCAACGGCGTAACGTCGCGAATCGGGCGCACGTCAATTTGGCTGCCCGGCAAGAAAGCCGTAGCGCCGTTCAAATCGACCGTAAAGCCGCCTTTGACACGGCCGAAAATCGTACCGATGACATGTTCGCCTTTTTCCAAAGCTTTTTCCAAATCGCCCCAAGCTTCTTCGCGGCGGGCTTTTTCGCGGGACAACACAACATTGCCGTCACGGTCTTCGTATCTGTCAACATACACGTCAATCGTATCGCCGACAGAAGGCACATTGGCGCCGCATTCGCGTACCGGGATGCGGCCTTCCGATTTCAAACCGACATCAACAATCACGACATCGTCATCAAAACCGACAACAGTCCCTTTGACAACTTTACCTTGCATAGAGCCTTGGCCCATATATTCGTCAAGCAATGCCCCAAAATCTTCTTTTGACGGCATATCGAATTCTTTGTTTTCCATTTAATTCCTTAAGTTTTTTAAGTATAACGCCACTTAAAGCGGTTGGCCGACAAGGATATACCTTGCGGACTTTTGTTAAACGGTTCCCCCATGGAACCTTTTCACTGTCCCCCGGTTAAAGGGGGTCATAAAACGAATCCCGCATAAGGATTCTTATTTTTTGGCCGCAAGGCGTTTTTCCAACTCCTTTGTTACGGCATCAAAAACTTCTTCCGGCGTTAAATCGGATGTATCAAGGATAAACGCATCGTCCGCGGGGCGCAAAGGCGCCACTGTCCGTTCACGGTCGCGCCGATCGCGTTTTTCTATTTCCGACAAAACGTCCTCATATATAACACATAATCCTTTGGATTGCAACTCTTTAAATCGACGGGTTGCACGAATTTCCGGGCGTGCCGTCAAATAAACCTTCAAATCGGCATCGGGACAAATCTTCGTACCGATATCGCGACCGTCGATAACGGCGCCTTCGGCAGGCGTACCGTCCGCCAAAGCCGGCGGATTCGTTGCAAAAGAGCGTTGAAATTGAAATAAAATATTGCGTACTTCCGGAAAGACCGAAACTTTTGAAGCGGCGGTGCCGTAAACTTCGGTGCGAATCGCGGGATTTTGTTGGATTTCCAACAACCTGTCGGCAGGCAAATGGCGAGCGGCCTCAATTGAATCTTGTTCGCTTTCGGGATTGCCGCCTTTTTCCAATACCGCATAACCGATTGTGCGATAAAGCGCCCCGGTATCCAGATAAGCCAATTTATAAGCGTGTGAAAGTTTTTGCCCCAGCGTACCTTTACCCGTAGCAGGACCACCGTCAATCGCAATTGTGAGCATGATTATTTTTCCTTTTTTAAAAGATTCGTAATGACGTTCATTTCATACCATGGCAAGAAGAAAATAACAAGCATTTTTTATTCGGCGTTTATAAATTTCAACTCTTAAAAAATTTTTTAAAAGCCGGAATGCGTTTTTATGTCTGAGCTTTGAATTTAAACAAACGTATCCTTTTGAAACGGCAACAAACAAAAAAACGCTCAGAAAAACGGGTTCCATTTTCCTGATGAAAAGCATGTTCGTTTTTAAACGTTAAAAATATTTTTTTCGGCTTGATAATTTTTATATTGACAAATATATCATTACACTGTAAACGCAGAAATTAATACGTTAAAAGCGCTTAAACGGCAGAAGAAACAACACCGGCGAAAGAATATTTCAATGTGTGAAACGGGCAATAAACACGAACAAAATGAAATTAAAACATATAATTCGTTAACTTTAAAACATCGGAGGAATAAATGAACTTTAATCATAAAAAATGTTAGCGAAGAGCGTTGTTAGCGATAAGCTTACATTTTGTTGATTAAAATACATGAATCACCTATGTTAATCTTAATCAAAAACGGAGAAATAAATGAAACCTGAATGGGGACAAAAACGCAAATGTTTAAAATGTGAATCTTTCTTTTATGACATGCATAAACCCGAATTTACCTGTCCTAAATGCGGGCAAACTTATACGCAAGAAAGTTATGAAGAAGCCAAAACAAAATCCTTATTGAAATTGGCAAAAAAGGCGGCGCCGAAAATTGACGACGAAGATTTGAACGAAGAAGCCCTTTTGCAAATGACGGAAGATGTACCTATTAATGAAGAAGACTTAGATTCCGACGATTTAGATATCCTGGAAGAAACCGAAGAAGGTTCGGGACCGGATATTTCCGATATTATGGATACTTATGACAATGATGAAGATGAGGCAAATGCCAGATAATGATTCGAAATTTTCAAATTTGGCAGGACAATTATTGATTGCAATGCCGGGCATAGACGATGACCGTTTTGACAAAGCCGTCATCTATATTGCCACGCATACGCCCGAATCCGGTGCGATGGGGATTGTGATTAATTATCCGGCGCAAAAAATGTCTTTGTATGAAATTTTGGATCAGCTATCCATCCCGCATGATAAAATGGAAAATCCGCCCGCGATTTTATTGGGCGGTCCGGATCAAATCACGCGGGGCTTTATTTTACATTCAAACGATTATCACAGCGATTTATCCGTTGCGATTGACAGAGATATTTCCTTGACCGCTTCACAAGATATTTTAAAGGATTTAATTGACGGCAAAGGGCCGAAATATACTTTGATTGCGCTGGGGTGTGCAACCTGGGCGGCAGGTCAGCTGGAAGAAGAAATTATGTCCAATATATGGCTGACGGCACCGGCCGACATTGATTTGTTATTCAAAACCCCGTATGCCCATATTTGGGAAAAAGCGCTTTTATCCATCGGCGTCAACGCTCCGATGCTTGCAAATGATTTCGGAAAAGCGTAAGATAAAAAAATTAAATATTATATGCAAGAGTCCCCATGAAAAAGATTTTTTTTGCCCTTATGTTAATTGCCTTGTTTATTGCCTGTTTTTCCATCGGACAAAATTACAAACATATTTTTTATAAAATATACCGTTTCAATCACAAACCGGTTATTTCGGTTGTTTTATCGACTTGGAACCGCGATTACGGGTTAAATACTTCAATCGAATCGATTTTAAACCAATCCTTTGATGATTTTGAATTCATCATCATCAACGACGGGTCAACCGACAATACTGATGCCGTTATTAAGGCATATGCAAAAAAAGATCCGCGTATTATTTACTTAAAAAATGATAAAAATATGGGGCTGATTTATTCGTTAAACCGTGGATTAAAGGCTGCAAAAGGCACTTACATTGCACGCATGGACGATGATGACCAATCCATCCGCGACCGTTTTGCCCGTCAAATCCAAATTATGGAACAACATCCCGAATTGGCCGTTTTGGGTTCCAACATTGCGGGGGCCGGAGCAAAAATTCAAGTGGATTTTGACAAAGAACCGTCCTTGGTACCGCCCGAAGAAATGGAAATCAATACTTATTTTTCATCGGGCCTTGCCCATCCGACGATTATGATACGGCGCGACTTTTTAACCCGAAATGACATTTGGTATCCCACGGAATATTTATATGCCGAAGATTGCGGATTATACAAACATATTTTGGACAAAGGCGGAAAATTATCAATGACATACGAACCGTTGTTGTTGTTCCGCGTTGTCAAATCCAGACCTCAACCCGGACGCGGATACGGCACAATCCAATCGGATTCGTTTAAAAAATTGCAACAAGAAAAATTAATGCCCTTAATCGGCAAAGTCGAACCCGAAAAATTGGGCGCATTTGCCGGTAAAGAAAACCATTGCATTCTTATGAAACGTATGGCCGAAGCAAACAAAGAAAAAAAGATTATCGACCAAAAGACATTGGAAGAAAAAATCTTAAAGGAATGCCCCGATAAAGTGGGAAATCGGTGGTATACGGTACACCCGTATTGGAACGACATTTTAATCCGCGATGGGGACAAAGTTTCCAGAGCCAATGCTTCGGACACGGGAACAATCACTCAAGAAACAAGCAAGGTAATGACAATTCAATGGAAATTTTATCCGGCTGAAGTTTTTAAAAAGGACGAACAAAAACAACGATTGGATTATATAAAGGACACATCCGGTAAAGTGAAATCGGGCGACGATATCGCATCAAAAACAAAATAATCGGCATTAAATATAAAAAAACGAAATAATGTATCGAATTTTTTATAAATTCAATGGACCAATCTAAAATTACTCCCAAACCATGCTAAATTCATATAGCATAAAAAGTTAAATTTCAATAACATAAAATTGTCCGTGTAACCATTGCGCGCAAAAAATTTTCGATAAGTCTTTGTATCCTTTTCGGGCCAATTCGGTTTTAAGCCAATGTTCACTTTTTTTAATTTCTTTAAGGCCTTCATCATTAATAACCCCGTTGTCAATCAATAAAGTGGCATAATCTTCTCCCCCCTTTTTGACAATCGTCAATTCGCCGTCAATTTCGATTTGTGCCAATTTGACATCTTTCAAAGAATGGATTTTTTTATGCCTGAGCAACGACATAAAATCCGTCATGGATATTTTCATACGTTTTAATTTATCAACGTCCAATTTGCCGTCGCTGATGATAATCGTCGGCACACCGACCATAATTTTGCGTCCCCAACTTGTATTGTTGCGCAAATGATTGATGAAGTACATGATGATAAAATAAGCGGCCATAACCAAGAAAAAACCGCTTAAACTGATATCTTCATTATAAATAAAGCCTCCCACGATGCCGCCCAAAATAAAATTGCTGATTAAATCAATAGAAGTCATTTGAGCCAATTGGCGCTTGGAACCGGAAAATTGAAAGAAAAATAAAATCAATAAAAAAGCATACCCGAGTTTAACCGCCACCCATGCATAATAATCCCATGCAATCATCATTTGCATTCTCCTTTGCTTTTATGTCCGTATATAAATTTAGGGATAATGGCGCTTGCCTGCAAGCCGTCAAATCATTTTCATAAAAAAACGATACGCATTTTCCGAATTTTCATTTTTTGTTTTAAACGGCAAACAACCGAAAACCGGGAATCAAACTTATCTTGCACAATCAAATCTCAGATATAAAAAACTGCCGCAGGAATTTTATCTGCGACAGTTTATTACTTAACATTAAAGAAACCGCGAAGCCTAATCAATTTTTGGGATTAAAATTTGAGCGTTTTCTTTTTGCCATTCTTGATCAATAACACGTTTAAGATTGCGTTCGGCATATAATTGTTTCAATTGATCTTTGACATCTTCAAATGCCGGCGGAGCCGCCAATCTTCTGTCTTCGACCAAAACAACATGCCAACCGAACGGCGTTTTAATCGGAGCGGACAATTCGCCTTTTTTCATCGCGAAAACGGCATTGCCGAATTCGGGAATCATCATATTTTTGGTAAAATAACCCAATTGGCCGCCTTTGTTATCCTTATCCATGGATTTTTGATTGGCAAGCATTGCAAAATCAACGCCGGCTTTTAATTGGACAATAACATCGTCGGCTTCCTTTTTGCTGCCGACCAAAATATGGCGGGCACTGATTTCTTCTTGCCGTTCAAAATTACGCATTTCATTTTTGTACAAATCCTGCAAAGCTTCATCCGTCATTTCGGTTTCCAATTGTTTTGACAAATAAGCTTGGGACAAAATTTGTTCTCTTGCCAATTTAAGGGCTTTGATGATATCGGGATTTTTTTCAATGTCCGATTTTGTTGCCCCGGTCAACATAACCTGCGTATTAATCATATTATTCAAAATTTGCGGATAAATCATTTCAAACGGCAAATCCGATAATTGCGGGATATCTTTAGCCAAGGCGCGCACGTCGCCCAAGGTAATATTTTTACCGTCCACCACTGCGACAACGGCCGTATCGGCCAAAGCGCCCGCATGGTGTTTCGCTTGAGCACTTTCATTTTTCAAACTAAAAGCGTAAAAAGCGACATAATACCAAATAACGGCGGTAAAAATAAGCAAAAGAGTAACAATCACCGCACGTTTTATGCTAAAACGAACAGGCTTTGACGCGCTTTTTTCCGGAGCGGCTTGAACCGGTGTTTCATCGGCTTTGACCGATGTTTTGACGGGTGTCTTTTTTTTAGTCATTTTTTCCCTCCTTCAGTGAAAATCTGATTTAACTATAGAACGCTTTCATATAAATTGCAATGATTTTTTAAAATGCGTTTCATTAAATATTTTTCAGTTGTTCTTGGCGCAACCGTTTGGATAATTCGCCCATAAAGCCTTTGGCCAATGTCGGATGCAAAGCCATCATTTGATACAAGTTATCGCCCGAAATCCTTAAAACCGTCGTTTTGTCATGTGCGATGTTTTCAAACGGCATAATGGCGGGGCTGAGAACCGTCGTTTCGCCGAAAAATTGCCGAGGCCCCAATTCATGGAAAACTTCGTCCCCGTCCATAACCCGCACGGATCCCGATAAAATAATGTATAAATATTTGTTTTCGGTTTGGCTGTCCAAAATAACGTCACCGGCCTTAAAAGTTTTTTCCTCGGTAACCGAAATCAAATCCGCCAAAGCCGCTTCGGTGGCTTCTTTGAAAATCGGCACATTTTTTAAAACCAAAACTTTTTCAAAAGTCATTGACATGGCGTTCTCCTAACTTTCCAAAATTTCTTCAATCGATTGACCGACCAAACGGCTCGTCGGTACATTCAACAAAGCGCGATGCAATTCATTTTTGTCTTTTTCCAACCGTACAAGCGCCCAAATGGCTGCTTCCAACACCAACGAGTTGTTATCTTTAAGGGCAGACAAAACGGCCGTTTTTCCTTCTTCATATCCCAATTTGCGCAACGTATACAAAGCCGTTGCCTTAATCCACGGCGGCAATACAAACGGCGATTTTAACAAAAATGCCGATAAGTTTTCAACCGCCTGTTCTTCGGATATCACGCGATCGGGGCCGTGAGGTTTGACATCCGCTTCGCCAAGCATAATAATCGGTTTAATTTTCCTGTAAAGCTTTGTCGGCAAAAAATCCTGAACAACGCCCAAAGCGGCATCATATTGATCCCGATTGCCGCTCAACAAAATGCGGACGGCCTTTGAAAACAACGGATGTGTTTTCAACAATTGCAACTGTAACAATATCAATTTGCGCGTTTCAAAAATATCTTCCTGCAAAGCGCGCCTGAGAAACAAAAAAGCTTCTTCCGTTTCATGCGTCGGCGACAAAGTTTGCGTTTGAATAAAATCCAATGATTTATGAATACGCTCAATGTCTTTGTTCAACCCGGCCGACAATAACGCTTTTTTATCGGCATGAATCCAAACAATACCCGAATTAATCAACGCCGTCATAACAATGCGGCGCAAATTTTGGTCCGCCACATTCAACGCACGAATCAAGATTTGTTTGCCTTCGCCGCTGCCCAAAGAATTTAAGAACAAAATCAAAACTTTTTGGCGCACACGCGACACATCGGGATTGTGCAACATTTTTTCAAGCGGCGGAAAAGCGCGTTTACCGTATCGGTCAATGGCCATCAACGCATATTCTTGCGTCCGTACATCATCCAAAGCTTCAAAAACGGGCGGCAACAATTGGGGATGACGCATTGCACCGGCAGTCAATAATGCTTGGCACGCCACATCCGCATCCGAACTTTTCATCAACGGTTCCACCAATAAAGCCAACCCGGACAACGGTGCTTGTTCAATAATTTTCAACGCTGTCAGCTGATCTGCCTTTTTTTTGGAAAAAGCAAGCTTTTGCAAATCTTTCATTGCGAGCAATGCTTGGTCGCCGCCCAATTTCAACAAACCGACCAACACACCGGGCTTAAGTTTTTTATCGTTCAGCATCGGCATGTATTTATCCAACCCGCCCGATAAATTTTGTTCATAATCAAATTGCATCAACATGCTGACAGCTTGGCAACGGACATCATATGACGGATCTTTTTGGGCAACCCACGAAATTGTGTTTTTAAAATAACCGGGTTGTTTCAACATAGCCATGCGCCCTAACGTAAATGAACGCACAATCGCAGAGGGATGTTTGATGAGTTTTAACAAATTTTTCGGATAGGACGCATGTTTGGATATGGCCAAAATGCGGATAAAATAGATGGCTTGGTCAGGGTCGACGGACTTAAGGCCGTTTAAAATATAACGGTATAATTTCGGCAACGCAACCATCAACGGGCCGCCGCGCCATTGGCGACGCTTAAACGAATCCAACAAAATATTCGAATATAAATTAACTGCAAAATGAATCAGCAAAAACATAAAAGCGCTGATTGCCAACAGCAACATACCTTGAGCCGCCGGCGTTTCAAAATAATACAACACGATTGCACTGAAAGCAAAACCCATCGGTTCAACGATTATCAATCTTTTTTTCTTGATACGCGCTTGGGTTCCCATGGCGATAGGCCTTGGCAGCAAAGACAAAAAGGCATTAATATAAAAATACGATGCCAACGAAAACAACAAAGCGCCCGCGAAAATAATTTCCCATTGCCGAATAAAAACGCCGACGGCCGTCATGACTAATGAAGAAGCCAACACCAACATCCCCGAAACGGTTGTATATAAATATTTCGTTTGGTACAGCAAAATAACCAGCAAAATGCCGAGCATTCCGAAAACGCCCCACCATATGCCCAACAAATAAGGGACGTTTTTATGAATCAATGCCGTCAAGAACGTATAATCCGTTGCGCTTTTGGCACACATATAGGCAAAGGCCAATCCGAAAATATAATAAACCAATTTTTGCCCGGGAGCATCTTGGGCACCGCCTTGCTTTTGAATAAACGTTTCACTGGGCACCGGATTTAAATCCACCAAAACTTTTAAAACAATCAAAAACGCCAAAAACATAAACAGGCCGATGGTTAATAAAACCATGGATTCTTTAAAAAAGAGAGCAATTAATGCGCCGGTACAAAAATACCCCGACAATTCGGCAACAAAAATCGACAACAATTTAACCGAATCCAACCGCAGCGGAATAAAGCGTGAAACAACCGCCCAAAAGGATACCGACATCAATACAAAAAACCCATATTTCGTAATAAACAAACTGCGCAACGCCCACAACCGATGCTCATGAGTGGCAAATATCAGCGCAATAAAGACAATACCCCAAACAGCCAAAACGGGAATACACCCGTAACCTTGCCGCCGGTCGAACAATAAAGCGTAATAACCCGCCGCGGCAATAAAAACAGCGGCACACATTAAATCAAACGCTAAATATACACGGTCAAAATCATTTAAATACGCACTGATAACGCCGATATCCAAAAACGTAATCATTGAAGCTTTTAACGCCGCGCCAAGCATTAATAACAAAAACGCTCCGATACTGACATTCGTCAGTTGTTGTATCCTTAAAAATAACGGACGCACGAAACTCATCTACTTAACCCCCAACAACGAATCGGCATATTGTTCGGCCGTAAAATCATGCAAATCGTCCGCCTTTTCCCCGACGCCGATGGCATGCACGGGCAATGCAAAATTTTGCGCCAAAGCCAATAAAATACCGCCCTTTGCCGTACCGTCGATTTTTGTCATAATAAGGCCCGTCAAACCGACCGTATCCGCAAATGATTTGACTTGGTTAACGGCATTTTGCCCGACCGTTGCGTCCAAAACCAACAACGAAGCATGCGGCGCCGTTGCATCAACCTTTTTCATCACACGGATAATTTTTTCAAGTTCGGCCATCAAGTTTGTTTTGTTATGCAACCGTCCCGCCGTATCGATAAATAAAATATTGTCGCCGTCCTTTTTGCTTTGCGTCAAAGCATCAAAAACCAATCCGGCGGCATCGGCACCGGTTTTGGCCGCATAAACCTTAGCCTTAATTCGATTACCCCATTCTTGCAACTGTTCGGTTGCTCCGGCGCGGAACGTATCGGCCGCGACAAAAGAAACTTTAAATCCTTTATCGGCATAATATTTGCCAAGCTTGCCAATCGTGGTTGTTTTGCCCGCTCCGTTCACGCCGACCATTAAAATGACGAACGGCTTTCGGGATTTGTCAATGGCAAGCGGCACGGCAATTTTATCAAGCCGCGAAATCAATTCTTCGCGCATTAAAGATTTAAGCTCATCCATACTTTGCGGTTTTTTCTTTTTAAGCGCCGTGATAATTTCATCGGTCGTCGTATATCCGACATCGGCACGAAGCAGTGCTTCTTCCAGTTCTTCCAACGAATTAAAATCAATGCTTTTGAACGAAAAAACGGCAGCCGTTTTTTTCATGCCCTGCTTTAATCTATCCAACCAACTCATTTTCTTTCCTCCCCTTAATTGCGACGTCGACAATTTCCCCCGTCTTGCCGTTCAAAGCTGTTTTGACTTTTAAATAATTTTCGCTGTATCCCGTACCGTCTTTTTCAATCAAAACTTTTAAAGTTCTCCCGATTTGACTGTCCAACAAACGTCCGTACATTTCTTCGCCCAACAAGCGCAACTTTTTGGCACGTTCTTTACGTTCGTGCATATCCACCTGCGGCATTTTGGCAGCGGGCGTTCCGCTTCTGGCAGAATACGGGAAAACATGCAAATGTGTCAAGCCCGCTTTTTCGACCAAATCCATCGTTTGGTTGAATTGAACGTCCGTTTCGGTCGGGAAACCCGTGATAAAATCGGCACCGAACACGGTATCGGGGCGTACGGTACGGATTTTTTGCGTCAAAGCAATCACATCTTCACGGTTATGGCGGCGCCCCATACGTTTTAAAATTAAATTATCGCCTGCTTGAATCGACAAATGCAAATGCGGCATCAAACGATGGTCCGACGCCATCAAAGCAACGAATTCGTCATCCAGGCAAGCGGGGTCCAAAGACCCGAAACGCAACCGTTTCAATCCGTTTACTTCATTTAACAAGCGGCGGACAATCTCACAAAAACCATACGGATAGCTTGTCACATCCACGCCCGTAATTATCAATTCGGGATAACCGTTATCGACAAATGTTTGCGCTTGTTTTAATACCATTTCGGGCTTTAAACCCGCATTGCGGCCACGAATTTGAGACACAACACAAAACGTACAAGCATGGTCACACCCTTGTTGAATTTGCAAAAATGCTTTGGCTTTGCCTTCAATTTGAGAAACAATGGGCAAATATGTCGGTTGTTTTTCCATATCGCCGACCATGATTTTTTCCGTGCCCTTTAAAGCATCCACCGACATTTTTTCATGATTGCCGAGCACACGGTTAACTTCGGGCATCGCCGCATACACTTCGGGATGCAGCTGGGCCGCGCACCCTGCCACGATAATACGGGCATTCGGATTTTCGCGGCGCGCTTTGCGAATAGCTTGGCGGCATTGGCGTTCGGCTTCTCCCGTTACGGCACATGTGTTAAACAAAATCACATTATCCGAATTATCGGATAATTTTTGTATGACGGCCGATTCGAATGAATTAAGCCTGCATCCAAAAGTGATTATCTTCATTTTGTTTTCTTTTTCTTTAAATTTTGATTGTCCGACTCAATGCCGGCAAAATTGGTAATTTTAACCTTTTTGATATGGCGCGCATCCGCTTCCAAAACTTGGAATTTTAAACCCGACGAATGTTTAATAACCTCGCCGCGGTTCGGCAAACGCCCCGCCGCATGAAAAACCAACCCGCCGATTGTATCAACGTCTTCGTCACGTTCACGCGGCGACAAAAACGGCCCGATGATTTTTTCAAGTTCGTCCACATACACACGCGCATCGGCAACAATAACATCTTTGCCGATTCTTTCCAACGTTAAAGATTTATCCAACGCATCATGTTCGTCTTCGATTTCGCCGACAATTTCTTCCAACAAATCTTCCAAAGTTATCAACCCGTCGGTACCGCCAAATTCATCAATCACAACGGCCATTTGTGTACGCTTTTCTTGCAATTCGCGCAATAAATCAAGTGCGCGCATCGCCGGCGGCACAAACAAAACAGAGGTTGTCATCAACTCTTTTAAATCAAGCTCTTTGCCTTCAAACAAAGCGCATAACATATCTTTAGCGTGCACGATTCCGACAATGTTATCCAAGTTTTTTTCATAGACCGGCAACCGTGTAAATTTGTCGCGAATCATCAAACGCTTAAGTTCGGACACATCCGCATTGAGTTCAATGCCGGTAATGTCAATACGCGGAATCATAATCTGATTGGCACGAATATCGCGCAATTTAAACAAGTTTTTAAGCAAGCTCAGCTCGTCCGAGTTAATCAACATTTCTTCGCCGCGTTCTTCGCGTTCTTCCATAATGTCTTCAAGCGCTTCAAACACTTGTTCTTCTTCGGGATGCTTGTTAAAAACAGTCTTGATTTTATGCATCAATTTGATCATACGGGTTCCTGTATCCTAATCGTTTCATAATTTCAATTTCTTTAGATTCCATGCGTTTCGCCTGCTTTTCGGTCAAATGGTCTTCCCCAAGCAAATGCAAAACGCCGTGAACCATCATATGCGCAAAATGCGACGCAAACGATTTTTTTTGCTCGCAGGCTTCCCTTAACACCGTTTGATAGGAAATAACAATATCCCCCGCAACCCAAGGTTGCCCTTCCGCGGGTTCATGCCCCCCTTCAAAAGACAAAACATTCGTCGCCTTGTTTTTGCCGCGGTATTCGCGATTTAACTTGCGGATAAATTCATCATCGCATAAAACCAACGACACTTCGGCGGGTTCGTATTCATCGCCCCAAGCGGCCCCGACAACCGCTTTGCAAAAATGTTTTAACAATGGTTTTTTCAGGTAAAACTTTTTTTCCAAAACCTGTATGTCAACTTCGGGCATGATTAATTGTTTCCTTTTTCTTCATGTGCTTTATTGTATGCGGACACGATTTTAGACACCAATGAATTACGTACAACATCTTTATCCGTAAATTCGACAAAGCCGATGTCATCAATGTTTTTCAAAATATGCACGGCATCCACCAATCCGGACGCTACGCCGCGCGGCAAATCGGTTTGGGATAAATCACCGTTGATAATCATGCGCGACCCTTCGCCCAAACGTGTTAAAAACATTTTCATTTGCATCGGTGTTGTGTTTTGCGCTTCATCCAAAATCACGACGGCATGCGATAAAGTCCGCCCGCGCATATAGGCCAGCGGCGCCACTTCGATTTCGCCCGTTTCGATTTTCTTTTCGACGATTTCGCCGGGCAACATATCATAGAGCGCATCATACAGCGGCCGCAAATACGGGTCGATTTTATCCTTTAAAGTACCGGGCAAAAATCCCAAACTTTCGCCCGCTTCGACGGCCGGGCGCGTCAAAATGATTTTATCGACTTTCCCTTCTAACATCGCGCTGACAGCCTTAGCTACCGCCAAAAAAGTTTTACCCGTCCCCGCCGGGCCCAAGCCGAACACCATGTCATATTTATTCATCGCTTCAATGAATTTGCCTTGGTTGGGCGTACGCGGATTCACATGGCGTTTTTTCGTTTTCAATGTCAAATTTGAAGCAAGTGTTTGTTCTTCTTCAAATTGCGGATTGTTATTCATATCGTATTTGACCATTTGTTCTCCTTTTTAACGGTTTTCGTCTAAGATATCATATTTTATTTCGCCCGTCAAACTGCTTGCGGTCGCATTCGTAATTTTTACGGGAATAATCTGCCCGAACAAAGCGTTGTCATTTGGTACATGGACGGGTTGCAAATACGGCGTATACCCCAACATTTGTCCACGTTTAACATCTTGTTCGGTAATTAAAATACTTGTATCAATGCCCACCGTTTTTTGATTAAAGGCTTTTGTTTGAGCCATTAATAATTCTTGCAATTGCATTAACCGTTCGGTTTTAACCGCTTCGGGCACTTGGTTTTTCATCAAACTGGCGGGTGTGCCGGGACGCGCGCTGAATTTAAACGAAAAAGAGGACGCATAATTGACTTGGCGCACCAACTCCATCGTTTGAGCAAAATCTTCGTCCGTTTCCCCGGGGAATCCGACAATAAAATCCGATGAAACGGCAATATCGGGACGTACTTTTCTGAAACGCGCGACAATATCCAAATATTCTTCTGCCGTATATTGACGGTTCATAGCCTTTAACACCTTATTCGACCCTGATTGAACGGGTAAATGAACATACGGCATCAACTTATCAATTTCGCCATGCACACTAATCAAATTATCGGTCATTTTGGACGGATACGAAGTCGTATAACGTATCCTTTCCAACCCGTCAATTTTGGCAACTGCGCGGATTAAATCGCCGAAATCGGCTTCCTGCCCTTTATCGTTCAACCCATGCCAACAATTCACATTTTGCCCGAGCAACATAATTTCTTTGGCCCCGCTGTCCGCCAAACGACGCGCTTCATCCAAAATTTCTTTAACCGACCGTGAATACTCGCACCCTCTTGTATACGGCACGACACAATACGAACAAAACTTATCGCATCCTTCTTGGATTGCCAAAAAAGCCGACACGCTGCTGTTATTTGTTTGCGGCAAAAAATCAAACTTGGATTCGGCGGGGAAATCTGCCTTTAATACACGCCCATTTTTACGGTTAAAATGCGCCACCAATTCGGGCAACTTGTGATAATTCTGCGGCCCGACGGCAATATCGACGGCATGCGCACGGTTAAGCAATTCTTCCCCTTCGGCTTGCACGACACACCCCGTTACAATCATTAAGCATTCTTTGCCTTGTTCTTTGCGCTCTTTTTTAATTTCGGCCAACCGCCCGATTTCCGAATATAATTTTTCCGCCGCTTTTTCACGAATATGGCACGTATTAAGCAATATAATATCGGCTTCATGTTTATCATCGGTCGGCCGATAGCCCAAAACGCCCAAAGCGTCTTGCATGCGTTTGGAATCATAGGCATTCATTTGACAACCGAAAGTTTTGATATAAATTTTCTTATCCATTGGTATCCTTAAAATTTTAGGGTGTTTCAATCATTAATTTTATTGTCCGCGATAATTTTGAACGGCTTTTTGCAACTTGTTAATCGCTTGATTTTTCGTAAACGGGTCGGCTTTGCCTTTAGCAGGCGCCACGGCATTTTTAAAAGCTTGATATTCTTGGGCTTCATAAAGTTCTTTAGCCGCCTGCATCATCTTTTTTTGTTTCCATGCGGACGCGTCTTTTATTGCTTTTGCCTTTTTCACATCGGAAATTTTATACGCTCTTAAATCCGACGCGGCTTCCGCATCAACCGTTACGTCCGACGGATAATACCATTTTGCGGCAGGCTTTTCCGCCGCCAACAACAATAACGTGTACGGATGCAACAATTCACCCCTGAATTCATCCGACGGCGTGTTTTTATACGCAGCATGCATTTTGCTTAAGTAAGATTGCACCTGCTCGCGCCCTTTTTGATTTTCATCCAATTTTAACAATAATTTTGCCAAAGCCCGTTGAGCTTTTGCATTGCCGTTTTCTGCCGACAAATGGTAAAACAACAACGCCCTTTGCGTATTTTTTTTAACCCCTTGCGCCCCCGTTTCATAAGCTTCGGCCAAAATCATTTCGGCAGTATCGTTATTTGTATCCAAAGCACAAGTTTCATAATGCAACACGGCCTTCGCCAATCCTTGTTCGGCCACAATCGTTGCCGCCGTATCGCACACGTCGGCGCGCGCTTGCAAGGAAAACAAAAGTGCCAAAATAAGTAAAAATTTCCTATTCATCTTAATTCTTTGCCGTTATATTGACGCGACGTACCAATCCTGTGGGCAACGGGTCAATTTCGCGAAAGAAAAATTCCGCCATATTCGGCCCAAGCTTGGACGACGTGGCCGGCACAGTTTGCGTTCCGATTAATTTATTGTCCTTGTCAAACATTTCTACCGTCAAAGCGGGCATGGTAATTGTATCGGCAGACATATTGGATACAATCCCTTGAACATACAGCCGCGGGCGGGATGACAAAGACGTATCATACCTGAAAACCACGTCTTTTACTTGGATGCCGCCCTGTTCCGATACCCCCGTGCCTTGAACGGCAACCGGAGCTTTTTCAATAACGACGCCGACGGCCTCATCCAAAACAATCGGCTTTTGAATTGCCGTATCCGACAAATCGTGCGCCGCCGTCCCGTGCGATACCGACATCGCAGAGATATCAGCCACATTATCATCAGCCATATTTTGATTGCCTGACACGTCGGCCGGGACAGATGCAACCACACCGCTTTGCACCGTTTCCGATGTTATATGTTGCACGCCACCGTTCAAATTTTTTCCTGTTTCGTCAATTTGAATTTCTTCAATGACAACAGGCATTTCCCGCACCGCATCATAACTGTTTTCAAAACTGCCCGCATTTGTGCGTGACGTATTTGAAACCGCATTCGACGCGGCGTTTGGAATGGTTGCCGTTTCATCCGGCAACAAGTTTAAATCAATTTCTTGCAATGTAACATCATCGGCAGAATCGGCATTGTCACCCTGCATTGAAAGCGATCGAACATGCTCCGCATCGGCATCGGTGTTCACGGGAATTCCCATCCGAGACGCAGTACCGGGCATCGTATCGGCCTGCGCGTCTTGAGCCGCCTGATTTTCAACATCCGCCGACTTTTGACCGTCAGACGGGCGCCGAGAGACACTTTCATTCATAATATCCTGAGTCGGATCGGCAGGTTCTTGTACGTTAGATTCCTGTACTTCGACAATCGTATCGGAACTTTGGATAACATCTGCCCCTTGCGCGTCTGCAGATATGGCATTTGTCGCGGGCGTTTCGGACACGGAAGGCAATGAAGCATACGGTTTGCCCATAATCAAATGTATCCCCTTTTGCACATTCGGGAATTGTTGCAACAAATCATCGCGTTTATACCAAGCATAAACCAAAATGCCCGCTATAACCAACAAAAATATAAAGACAAACCACAAACCTTTCGATTTTTTTGCCTCATGCACGGGCGTAAATTCTTCGGGTAATGATTGAACGGATAAATCTTCCATCTGATTTGTCCAATTAAAGGACGGCCCGCTTTGCCCTTGTTCGGCTTGTGTCGGCACATTATCTTTAATGCCCGTATTTTCGGTCGATCGAACGGCATTTTCCCCGACTGCGGGGCCCAAAAGCTCTCTACTCGGCTCTTGTTCTTGCATCACAACTTCTGCCGAAGCTGCCGCAACGGTACCGGCATTAAACGGTTCGATTTCATCCGCTCGAAGCGCTTCCAAATTTTCTTCAAAGCGTTCCCCGCAATTCGAACAAACGAACTTTTGAACGTTTTTCTTAAGCAATCGGTCATTTACTTCAAATTTTGCAAAACAATTTGGACATATAATCAACATTTGTCTTTCCCTTTTAAAAAAAATAGTGTAAATATAATATATATGAATTTAAAAAAAGTTACAACTACAAAAAGACAAGTTAAAGGGATTAATTGTGACACCAAAACCAAAGCTGTCATCAACAATAGCAGAATTTAACGGCGTAGCGCTCAAATATGCGAACGGGCCCGAAATTTTGCACGACATCAATTTTTCGTTGGAACCGGGGTCTTTTCATTTTATGACCGGAGAAAGCGGCGCCGGCAAAAGTTCGTTGTTGTCTATGTTATATCTTGACCGTATGCCGTCCAAAGGCCGCGTGCGCTTGTTCGGCTATCCGTTGGATACGCTTTCCCGTTCGGCCAAAGCGCGCATGCGTCGCCAAATCGGCGTCGTATTTCAAGATTATCGGTTGCTCAACCACTTAAATGCTTTTGACAATGTTGCGTTGCCGTTGCGTATCGCGGGTGCAAAAGAAAGTGATATTAAACGCCATGTCAGCGAAATGTTGTCTTGGGTCGGATTGGAAAAACAAATGCGCGCTTTCCCCCCGGAATTGTCGGGTGGGGAAAAACAACGCATTGCCATTGCCAGAGCGGTCATTAACCGTCCGCGCATTTTGCTTGCCGACGAACCGACCGGCAACGTGGATGACGCAATGGCCAAACGATTGTTGCATTTGTTTTTGGAATTAAACAAACTTGGCACAACACTTGTCATTGCGACACACAATCAAGCGCTCATCAAACATTTCGGTTTCCCGAGGTTGCATTTGGAACACGGGCGTTTGCAAATTATCGAATCAACCATCAAACAAAATGATATGGCTACAAAATTATTTAATAAAGGGGATAAGAATGACTAAGCACGCCGATATTCCGTTTGCACAAGATTCTTCTCGTTTCTTTTTACCGTGGATCAGCATGCTGATGGTGTTTTTGGCTGTATTGACATTGGCGGGCGGCATATCGGCTTACAGCTTTTTAACCGAATGGAACCGCGGCGTTACGGGTTCTTTGACCGTTCAAATCCCGACCGTGGATGAACGGGGCAATTCGCGCGTTAAACAACTGAGCGATGAAATCGAAACAACATTAACGCTGTTGCGCTCAACACCCGGCATTTTGGGGGCTACCGTTTTATCCGATGAACAGATGAGCCGGCTGATGGAACCGTGGATGGGGGAAAATACGGATTTAACATCTTTGCCATTGCCTAAACTCATCGACGTTACCATTGACACGCAAAACCCGCCGCAACTGGAACCGATAATCTCGGAATTGGCCGATCAAGTACCGTCGGCGGTTTTGGACAGCCACCGCATTTGGCTTGCGAACTTGATAAAAATGGCAAACGGCATGATAAAATTAACAAGTTTTATTTTGTTGCTGTTGATTTTTACGACGGCTTTTACCGTTATTTATTCGACGCGGACAAGTTTGGCCGTTCATCGCCCCGTCATTAATTTGGTTCACATGATGGGAGCCAATGATTTTTACATCGCTATCCAATATGCCATTCGCAGTTTTAAATTAACGGGGATGGGCGGCATATTCGGATTGTTGGTAGCATTGCCCGTTATATTGGGCATTTCGTATTTCTTCGGGTCGATTGCCGCCGACTTTTCAATTCCTTTCACACGCATGCAATGGATTGTTTTATACCTGACACCCGTATTTTTCAGCTGTCTGTCTTTTTTGACAACTCTGCAAACCGTTTTATCGACGTTGAAAAGAGTTTTGTAAAAATAAAGGTGTAATTGATGAAAAAGGTAAAAAAAGTCGCCCGCCATTTATTTTTGTATACGGCCCTTTTAGGGCTTTTGGTTTGGGCATTGGGCTTTTGCCTTTTTGTTTTATATGCCATCAGCTTTAAATTCACACCCGATGAACGCACCGACGCAATCGTCGTTTTAACCGGAGGTACCGATCGCATTGACACGGCAGCCGGATTGTTAAAAGAAAATAAAGCCGATTTATTGTTTATATCCGGCGTAAATAAAAAAGTCGCTCCCGAAGAAGTTTTAAACATAATCGACCCTGCCGTGCATAATAAAGTGACATTGGGGTATTTAGCCGATAATACCGTTCAAAACGCACGCGAAACGGCCGGATGGATTCGCGGTAAAAATGTCCGTTCGATTTTACTGGTAACCAGCTTTTACCATATGCCGCGCAGCCGTTATGAAATTCGCCGCCATATTCCGTATTTAAAAGTCATACCGTATACGGTCTTTCCGAAATCATTTGACAATTCGGTCGATTGGATTTACACAAGATATGCTTGGTTGTTATTTATTGAATACCATAAATATATATTTGTCCACCTGAAAGATTATTTCCTAGAAAGGATGTTTTTATGAAAAAAGCTTGGGGATTAACCCGTTCGATTTTATTTGTAGCCGTTTTTTATTTATTTTCCGCCGTACTTTTTATCGTTTCGTTGCCGTTATTGCTGTTCCCGCGCAAAATCGTTTTGTGGGTGCCGATAATTTGGACAAATATGACTCCCCTGTTGTTAAAGTGGATAGTCGGAATTAAAATTAATTTCAAAGGACTTGAAAATTTGCCTTCAAAAAGCGGCTATATCATTGCTTCAAAGCACCAATCCGCAATGGAAACACTTTTGTTTCACGCCATTGTCCCCGACTTATTTGTTGTTTTGAAACGCGAATTGATGTGGATACCCATTGCGGGATTATATGCATTGCGCACGGGTTGTATCCCGATTGATCGCGGTGGCGGGGCCAAAACAATGCGCAAAATGCTCGGCGGCGTGCAAAAAAATTTGCGGCAAGGCATGAACCTTATCATTTTTCCCGAAGGCACACGCACAAAACCCGGCGAAAAAAAACCTTATGCACCGGGCATTGCTTTATTGTATGAACAATGCAAAGTGCCCGTCGTTCCCGTTGCATTAAACACAGGTTACGTTTGGCCGAAAAACAAAACCATAAAATATGCCGGCACGGTTACGGTTGAATTTTTAAAACCCATTCAACCCGGGTTGCCGAAACGTGAATTTTTAACCGAACTTCAAAACAAAATCGAAATGGCGCAAGAAAAATTGCCCTGCCCGTTCGGAGAAAGCAAATGCAATTAAGTAAAAAAATCGCCATCGGCGTTTATTCGGATGCCGCTTTTTCAGGCGTAGACGTATGTGTCATGGCTACCGACGGCGTTGATGTTTTTGACGAACCGATTTGCATTTCGCGTGGCTATCCCGAAGAATTGCGGGAAAAATTGGCCTCATTGCGCAAGGAAGAAGATTTCGTCAGTACGGATTTGTTAAAATCTTTGGAAGAACAAATTACCACTCATGCCATTGAAGCGATTAAAGAAACTATCGCACTATCCAAAAAAATTTATCCGAAAATAGACATTATCGGCTTATCGGGACAAACGGTCTACCATAATCCGGTACATAAAGTGAACATTACATTAATGAATGCCAACTTAATTGCCAATACATTCAAATGCCCGGTTGTCAACCGTTTTATCCAATCGGATTTAGCGGCCGGCGGCAAAGGCGGTCCTTTGCTTGCTTCGTTTTATGAAGCGATTACCAAAGAATTGGAAAAACCGTTGGTGTTTGTCTCTTTAGGCGGCATCACAGCTATGACTTACATCGGCGGCGTCGGCGAATTAATGTCTTTCGACGTGGGCCCGGGCAATATTTTATTAGACTCATGGGTACAAAAAAAATATAACCAGGAAATGGATTATGACGGCTTATTGGGTGCTAAAGGAAATGTGGATACGAACTTATTAAAACGATTGATGAAACATCCCTATTTAGCACAAATCCCCCCAAAAGCCGCGGACAGAAACGAATTTAATGATTTATTGGATCAAGTCGACGGTTCTTCGCCTGCCGACGGCGCGGCAACTTTAACGGCCTTTATTGCCGATGCTTTGGTCACGGCGCAACAATTTTTGCCGACAAAACCGACATTGTGGATTTTATCGGGCGGCGGTTCGTTAAATCCGACACTCGTACTTAAAATTAAAAGCGCTTTGAACCCTGTGCGCGTTGAAACGGCTAACGAATTCGGATGGAATAAAAATGCTTTGTCTTCTCAAGGATATGCCTTTTTAGCTGTTCGTTCACTGTTCGGATTGCCGATTTCGTTTCCTTCCACAACAGGGGTCAGCGAACCCGTTTCGGGCGGCCACATCCATTACCCCGATGAAGAAGAAAATTAACGTATTTTTTTGCCGTAACGGCATTTCTGATATTTTTTTATTGCCCGCAATCTATTCCGGGGTTTCCATCAAATAACCCGCATAAAAATATAAAACATCATAAAAACGCGGCAATTTTATGATAACACCGTAAGTGCATCTGTCCAAAATTTGATATTCGTTTTGAGCGGGATAAAAAACAATCAATTCTTCGGGGGCCATTCCCAAAACCAATTTTTTTTCCAACAGCGGATTGGATACATACATGCCGTATTGTTGCATAATGCCGGGATGGACAAACACACCTTGTTCCCTTTCATGGTCATTTAAAGAAAACAACGTTAAACCGTTCCAAGACAACCCGTCCGTCATAGATAAAAATTGAACATAATCGCTTGGGATTTTAGGGACATTCGATTTCATCAAAACCACAGACGCCTTTTGAGCTTCCAACGGGTCAATTCCCGAAAACACAATGGCGTAATCGTGATACATTTTTTTCAGAATCGATTTTAACAGTAATGTTGTCATTTTTACTTTTTTACCCTTTATTAATCCCTAAAAAATGGCTTTAACTCCTGCTCGGGCACAAGCGATTTTTTATCTGCCCGGCATATTTTTTATCGCTATTTCGGCCAAAGCGCTTTGCGTAAAGCCCGCCTGCACACTACGGTCTTGTTTATTTTTGCCGCCCGATCCCGTAATACCGACAAACGGCACATAAACTTTGCCCACCGGGACCGGCACATATAATTGGCGCGGCCGCACCGACCCGTTCGGCCCCAATAATTGTTGGTCGATATAAGCATGAATCAAATCATGAAACGGCCGATTTTGAATCAACACCATGTTGTCAAAATCAATACGGCCACCGTAATCAAGCGGATATTTTAAATGCACGGTATAATTTTCGGGCAATTTACCCTTTTTAATATAAAAAATGCCTTCTTCGGAAACGCCGGCCGAACGCAAATCGTTTATAAAAGTGTAACCGAGAAGCTTCAAAAAATCGCGCGTCGCTTTTTTCAGCACGTTTCTTTGCTCAATTAAATCGTCACCATTCAAATTAAAATAATTGACCGCCATCAAATCCATGCCGGGAAAATTCATCTCATTAAACAATTTTTCCCAAAAAGATTGCGGCCGTTCTTGAACGTCTTCTTTCGGCGTATTTTGAGAACGAATAAATGCCTCAAGCTCTTTGCGAAAATCATCGTCTATAAAATTTTGCTCTTCGGTCATGTTTTGTTTCGTTTCCTGACAGTGATAAGCCGCCTTGCGGCAAACTTGCTATTCTTCCAACATTTCTTCAAAATCGGCCAATTCGCCCTGCATCAAAGTTTTAAGCGCCTGCATATCGGTTTCTTCACGCTGAGCCACAACCCAATACGGAACAAACGGTGCTGTCGGCAAAGCACATTTTTTCTTCATGCCTTTATCCAAATACCAACGCGGTGCATCGGCTAAAATCGGACGGTTCAAAAAACCTTGGAACAACACGTATTGTTTCAACATATCCAAACTCATCATGCTGGATGCGCCGACAACGTTTGAACTTTGCAAAGAACGTGAGATATTCGCCGCAAACGGATTTGTTTGTTGCGAAAACCCTTCCGTTCTTGACGATGACGCCACTTCAATCGTTTTCGATCCGATCATTTTTGAAAAACGTTCGGCGGTTTGTTCGTTGTTTTGAGCCAAAATAACTTTGGCCGCTGTTGTCGTGATAATCGTTTCCAAATCGTCCTTGCCGTATTGGCCGGAGATTTGTCCCAAATCCTGCCCGATTAACAAATAAGACACTTTTTGCCCGCGCCCGACGGCCGGCCCGTCTTTAACGGCTGCCAATTTAGGCATTTGCGGGAATTCGTCCAAAACAAACAAAACCGGGAACGGGCCCGCTTTTTCACCATGATTGTTGACGAAATTCGGCGGATTGGAAATCAAATATGAACTCATCAATTCAACAAAAATCCCGGTAATAACGTTCAAAGTTCTGGCATCGACTTGGTTAACCGACAAATAAACGGCAATCGGTTTCATTTCGCCGGTAATCGGATCACGCATACCGCGAATATCTTTAAAAGTCAAATCGGAAAATTTCGTTCTGTCGCGCACGGCCGAGTTTTTAAAAATACCGATACCCGTCAAAGCCGTTGACATAATGGATCCGCGCTCTTTATCAGGCGTTGCGCCCAATTGGTTAAGTTCTATCATCGCGCGGCGCGCATAACCGAAACGGTTACATTCATTGACGGCCATATCCAACAAATCGCGCATCGGGTCGGCCATCATTGCCATTTGATCGCCTTCGTCCGCACGGCGTTTAATATCGGCGGCAATTTTCATTTGCGCATCATTGAGCCAATCCAAAATCATTGCGATACACGGTTCTTTGCCGTGCCACATTTCGGGCAACCCTTCCCACGTGCCGACCGGCGCATAATTGTCTATCGTCAATTTGCCGTTTTTAAGAGCATCCAAAGCAATACGCGCACTGTTATCGCCCATTTCGGCATAATAAGTTTCCAATACCGCGGCATCTTCTTTGTCAAAAGCACCTTCCATCAAACGGGAAGCAAAATAATCATTAGCTCTCGCCCGTTCGCATTTGCTGGAAATGAATTGCAAAAAACCTACCATCGCATTACGGCCGGTTTTTGACCAGTGCGGATCGGCCCCGCCTTTGGGTTCTTCCACCAACACGTTAACCATGGATTCGATATACGTATCGCGTTCTTTGCCGAGCGGCGGCAAACAATTCGCCGACAACGGATTCCAAGCCGGGTAATAAATTCCTTTTTCGGGATCATCTTCCGCTCCCCAGTTAATTACGAACACGGGGCCTTGCGTTGCACGATAACCCGTTGTGTTATAACATAATTCCGGCTTAGGGTCATTGACGATAAGGCTGATGCCGGGAGATTCCAAAATGGTCGGAATTACGACGCCGACGGTTTTACCGGTTCCCGGAGGCGCAACAACTAAGGCCGACAACGTTTCGGGCATTTTTAAAAGTTTGCCTTTAAAACGTCCCAAAACGATAATAAATCCGTTAAAGAGGCCCATTTTCTTCACATCGGCATATTCGGCCATACGCCCCCCACCGAAAATTTTGGGCATATATTCATAAGGGTTTGTAAAAATGCCGATTAAAAAAATCGCGATAAACGCAATAAACGGCAAGAACGGCAAATACAATGACCAATGCGTGGTCGGGGAGCTTGAAAAAGTCGAAAACCACCGACCATACGTTTGTGCCAAATAGACAATATTTCCGGCAGCTTTTTTCCAAAAGTCAACCGCTTGGCCAAGCGTGATAATACTGAAACCTTCCCGAGCCCACAGTTGCATCGGCATCATCAATAAAGCAAGCAAGTACAACGCCAAAACGGACCATATGACCGTCCAAAAAATCCATGCAATAAACTTGCCTTGATCTTCATATGCTTCATCACGTCTAAAAGCCATTTTTCATACCTCAAATTTCAAATTTTAAAATATGCTTCGAATAATTTCGACCATGTCCATATCGACAGGTTCGCCGGCAGGCGGGATACCGTTTCCGACACCGGGCAACTCATCAGGACCACCCATGCCGGTACGACACACAAGCACACCCGATTTTTCCCAAGTCGCAATCATGTCTTCTGCATTAATGATATTTCCTTCTTTTTCGACCAAAACGGGTTTGACCGCCATTTCACGTTCACCATGCTTATGCAACTTGTCTTCAAACGATTTGGCCAATGTGCTTACCAAGTACACGGGCGACGTACGGTGCGAACTTTCCGAAAACCACAGCGGATCTTCGTTATTAAAGCGTTCTTCATCCGCCAACCAATCGCCCTTTTGCGTATCCAAAACCATCAGCAGAATTTTTACCGAATCAATTGCGACGTAATCCACATGCATTCCGCCCATATCGACATCGGCCACAACTTTATAACCGGACTTAATCAAAAGGGCGGGAATGTCTTCGTTCAAAGCCGTACGTTCGGGCATTTTAATGTCATCCAACGGAATATTGGCAAAATCTTCATCATCCAAAAAGGACGGCATGGTTTTGGCCGACTCTTTTTTCGGTACCGACGAAGTACCCGGGACGGAAGCCGCTCCGAACAACCCGGCCGCATCGCCGGCAGACGGCATTGTTTGAACATTCGATGTACCCATGCCGACCGCTCCCGACGCATAAACGGGGGCTTGAGATGTATTTGACGTTTTGGCGGTCTTTTTTTCAATCGCTTTTGCCGACACATACAGCGGAACGGGACGCACTTTTTTATGGGATTTTTTCTTCACATACTTAAATTTCCGATTGGTAACGGCAACCTTTTTCCCGCGGAAGAAATACTTGATTTTATTATATGTGCGTTTAAACAGCTCTTTCCATTTGACTTTCAAAAATAAATTCCAACCGATCAGGAACAACGGAACGGCAAAAATAAGCGTCCACACAAAAATCCAATCACTGGTGGCGGAAACAACCCAGCCGCTTAAAAATTCATTGTACAAAAAAACCCATGAAGAAAGAGAGAAAATATCAAAATTCCAATTTTGGTACAAGAAGCCTTTGAGCCACCACAGAAAAAAAATGCCTGCCCAAACTGCGCCGATCAATAAGGTTCTTTTTAAATTACTCATCAAGTTTCAGCCTTCCGTAAAAAATACATAGAGAGATTATAACCCAAAAAAGATACTTTGACCAGCAAAAAATAAAAATTGCACAAAAAAACGTTTGATTTATTTTTCAAAAAGAAATAATATATAAAAGTAGGCATAATGAAAGGATTTTAAAAATGAAGAAAAAAATTTTAATCACCGTCGCCGTCGCATGCTTGGGTTTAGGTGCCGGCATTTATACTGCCGCCCATATGGACGGTTTCTCTAAAGTTCCGTCTCTCAAAAAAGAAAAGAACCAAACGTGGGAAGTAACGCATCCGTATTGGACGGGGACTTTCATTAAGGAAGGCGACAACCGCATTTACCTGACAACGACGGGGGATTATGCCACGATTATATCCGATGAAAACGGCATTTTGACTGTCAAATGGGATAATTGGGGGACTGAATCATTTGCGTGCGATCAAGACCATAAATGCGCTTTAAAAAAGTAGCTGCCGTCTTTTCCTTAATTAGCGCGTTTCAATATGATTTCGGGATTATATTCCGGTGAAATATTGAACGCTTCTTTTTCATATTTGTTTAAAACATATCTGAAATACGTCAGTACAAACAAGCGCGTAGCGGATGACAAGCCCGATTTGCCTCGTGCATTGTCGATACGTGAGCACAAATCATGAATTGTCAAACGTTCTCTGGCACAAATATCTGCCAACGATGACCATGTTTCCCGATCCAATCTCATGCTTGTTCTGCGCCCGTTAACGATAACATTTTTACAAACTAACATTTATCCCCCTTTCCTTTTTTTTATTGGAAGTTATATAATAATTCAATGATAAATTTTCTGCTGACTTTAATAGTATAGTATGTTTTGAATAAAAATACAACCTTTAATATGCATTTTTTTCAAAATACACCTAAAAATTGTAAAAAGATAAAAAATGATAAAAAATAACCGGATAAAAATCGCCAAAACAACCAGAATTTGTGACCATGCAGGATGCAATGAACCCGGAACCTGTCGTGCACCCAAAGACAGATCTTTAACTTCCTATTATTGGTTTTGTCAAAAACATGCGGCTGAATACAATAAAAATTGGGATTTTTATTTGGGCTTGTCAAGCGAAGAAATCGAACAACATTTGCGTAATGACACGACTTGGCAACGACCGACATGGAAATTGGGGCAAAACGGATCGTTCAAAACAGATCGACTGTACGATTCTTTCGGAATTTTTGAAGAAGTCGGCTTGGGCATGGACGGCAAACACACACCGCCCTTGCCAAAAATAAAACATGAAAAAAAATATGTTGCGGCGGCAAAATTTATGGAATTAGAAATTCCGTTCAGCAAAGCCGAATTAAAAAAGCAATATAAAAAGCTTGCAAAGCTTTATCATCCCGATACGGCAAAAGGGGATGAAAAGGAAGCGGCAAAATTGTTTCAAAAATTGTCCGACGCGTATACTTACCTGCTGGAAAGGCTGGGATAAAAGCGCATTAAGGCAAATTCGCCACGAACTTTCCATGAATGTTTTGTTTGACAGAATAAAAAACACATTCACATTTATATTATAAAGTTTTTTAAAATGCCCGAAACGACATTTTCGCCCTTGGCAGCGAATCGAGCCCTTTATTCAAAAATTCTTGCATAAATCGATAAAAAATAAAACCGTCATCACATTGCACACAGATTGCCAACGTTAAAAAAATAGATAAAATCGTCGTCTTAAAAGGCAAAACAACCGAATCGGAAACACACGGCCGCTTGATTAAAAACGGCGGCATTCATCAAACATTTTATATTTGCAAAGCCGATAATTCTAAAAGCAACTTACGAATATGAAATCAAATTGAAAAACGATAATAAAACCGAATCGAACAATCGGATTACGGCAAAGAGCGGATGAACGGCGACATACGGATGGAACACAGATTCGCTCTTTATACAATGCAAGGATTTTAAAATTTCACTTAAATCGGGCCTCGCAAATCAATCACATCTTGAATATCATTCAATCCGACACCCTTACACCATTTGTTTTTTTTAAGGACACAGAACGATAAATAACGTTCTTTAATGTTTTTGAATTTCTTGTATGCACTAAAATTAAAAATAATCAATTTGAACGGCAAACAAGTTTCAAAACCCTGTTTCGCTCGGGGAAACACTAAAAGGTCAGCTTAAAAAAAAAGGAAATCCGTTTGTTTTTAAATGACAAAAAAGACCACCCATAAAGGGCGGCCTTTCAAATAACTGTAAGATAAAGGATTAGATGCCTTTTTTGGCCTTTGCCGTTTCAATGCGTTTGCGCAATTCTTTGGCTTCTTCGGTCAATCTTGAAACCGGTTTGCCGAGCAAATAGCTGTCAATACCGCCATTTTTTTCAATCGTGCGCAAACCGTTTGAAGTCACGCGCATTTGAATTTGGCTACCCAAAATTTCGCTGTAAACCGTCACATCTTGCAAATTCGGTTCAAAACGGCGGCGCGTTCTGCGATTCGATTTACTGACATTGTTCCCTGTCTGAACACCTTTTCCTGAAATGAGGCATTTTTTTGCCATGGTACTATCCTTTCTTACCTTTGATTCATAAAACTAATGCGTACTTTTACCTTTTTTTAACTCAAAAGTCAAGCACTTTTTTTCATATTTATCATCAATATTGCCCTATGACAAAACAATTTACACGGTTTTAGCTTTCAGCGTTTTGAATACACGCCTTTTCAAATGCTTTGTTAAAACGGATATAAATCCGGCAACGGCTTTTTCTTTTTGGCTTCTTTGCGCTTAATATAAAAATACATAATTAATCCCGCCATGGACATTCCGATAAAAATTCCTGCCAAAATCAACAGCCAATCATGTGACGGGCTTTTATTTCCATCCGGTTGTGCCGCCTGCGATTTAACAACATCAGGCATAAAAGACACTTTTTCATCTTCAACCGTTTGATTAAATGATTGTGTTTGACCGGACAGATTTGTCGCCGCGGGCTTATTCGTTTGAAGGGGGATTTCACGTGGAATTTCATTTTGACCGTTTGAAATATCCGTATCAATATTCGCATCCGACGCGGCCCGCATATCTTGTTCCACCCAAATCGTTTCGGCGGGAACCTTGGCCAATCGAATTTGACCCGTTTCGATATCAAACCAAGGCACCTCAACGGGCGGAATTGTCAGTGTACCGCTTTTTGTCGGTATCAAAACCACCGTTAATTCTTCATATCCCGAAACACCGTCGGCACTTTCATCGGTATGCCGCCGCGGCGCGGACGGGTAAATTTTAAAACCGTCACCCGCAGGTTGTATCAGTTCGGGTAACTTTTCCGCACTCACCCCCGCCGCTTGAAGCGTCAAAGTACGTTCAATCGGACGGCCGACAACAAATTTGTCGGGCATTTTAAACGATTGAACCAACGTTACCGAAGAGCTGGGCAACCACCATCCCTTCCATGATGCGGGTTTAGGCAAAACACGAACAATCACGGCATCGCTGTGCGCCGAAACGGGAGCGCCGAAATTGGCTAAGCCGTCAAACAAAATTCCCATATCAAATAATTCACCCGGTGTTCGTTGAGCCCTTATACTTTCGCGCGAAGTGCCGTCAAATACGGCGGGATCCAATGTCAATACCCCGGCAGACTTCGGCGTAACCAAAAACGACCGTTCAACCATTTCAACCGTTTTGCCGTCTTTCATGCCACGGTAAACCTTGTCTTGCCCCAATTGCCGCATATCGGCATCAACCACCCGCGGGGGCAACAATTGCCCGTCAATAATTTGAGCGGCATCATACAATACCAATTTATAAATAAAAGAATCGCCCACATATACCTGTTTTTTATCCGCAGACGCTTGCAATTTCACCGATACCGCGTTCGCCCCCGAAAAAGAAGTTGCGCCTTGAACGACATCCAACGTAACCGGTTTTAATTTTTGACCGTTCAATATCAAATTATCCAACGTTACTTTACCGATTTTTAACGGCCTGACATTAAAAACCAATTGGTACGAACGGGACAGTTGCCCGTTGACAATTGAAGTCATTTCTTGCATTTGTTGCCCCGACACGCGAAAATGGCGCGATACTTCATCCATATCGGGCGCAGCCGTAATCGGTTCGTCGGATGAAAAAATCAACTCTGCCGTTTCACCCATGCCAATCGTCGGACGAGAAAACGAAACGGTCGCACCCGCCTGTACCGGAATCGGATTGATTAATAAAATCGCCGTTAGACAAAATCCGATTGTGTATGCCGATATTCGGCTATCCGTATTTCTGAAGAAACGACCAAGGTTTTTATTAAGGCGTCGTGTACAAATCCGTACACAAGCCGAAAATAAAAGCTTTTTAGATTTTACGCGCAAACGAAAATTTTCACGGTTGCGGACAAAACAATTATAAAAATGCGAAAACACATCTTGCCATCCCACGCATAAATGAATGATTTTAGGGCGACAGATAAGGTTTTTATTAAGGCGCCGTGTACAAATCCGTACACAAGCCGAAAATAAAAGCATTAGATGTCCCATAAAATTATTCATTTTGTTGCCTCCATTGTTGATACAACCTATACCTTAACAAACGCGACGGATCTTGACGAATACGATTCAAAAGTTGAGCGGATTCTTGATCTAAGGGTTCTGACGGGAAAGCGTCAGACGATTCGGTTTCGTGGGACGGCAAAGGTGACGGGGATTGATTTTGATCGGCATCATGTTGAACATCCGACATATTTTGAGGGGTTGAAACTTTAGAATTTTCATCCGTATTATTCGAAACATTGTCATTGCGGTTATTTTCCGCAGCATCAGAAAGATTCGCTGCGGCTTGTGGATTTTGTTCGTTCGAATCGGAATTATTTTCCCGAACATTATTTTGTCCGCTGTTTTGCATTTCGTTTTGATCAGCATCAGATTCATTTTCCGAATTTTGTCCGGCATTCGACGACTGACTTTGGTTATCGGCATCGGATTCATTCGGATTGTTTGAATTGCCGTTTTGATTTTGTTCGTCTTGATTTTGGCCATCTCCCGATTCGCTGCGATTATCTTGATTTTGCTGTTGAGGCGGCAATTGCTTTTGCAAATATTCTTTATTAAATTGAGCCGCCGCATGATTCGGATTGATTTGAAGCGCTTTGTCATAAGCGGCAATCGCCCCTTGGATATCGTTTAAATGAGCCAACGCATTCCCCTTGTTATAAAGGGCATCGGCCGCATAACCGTGCGTTTTGTGCAAACTTTCAAAAGCCCCTTTTGCCGTTTCATAATCGCCTTTATGATAGGCATCAACCCCTTGTTCAAGCAGCTTATGTTCTTGTTGGTCCGGCCGCAAAAACCATTCGGACGCCATTGCTTGAGACGCATACCCGAACATGTTTGAAGCAAGAGCAAAAATAAAAGCATAAATCACGCCGCGACGGAATAAAAACGCAAAAAACGGGGCGGTTAAAATCAACAAAAAAGGCCCTAAATCGCGCCACACGTCGGCATTTAAAGAATCGGCTTTGCCGCTTTGAACATCTCTGTCCGAAAAAGTCGATAAAACAGTACGAATATCATTACCCGTTACGTCGGCTTTGACATAAGTCCCTATTTTTTTAAGGGTATTTTCATCCAAGCTTGCAAACAAAACCGTTCCGTCCGATGCGCGCAAAAAACCGCCGTTCGGCAAACTGACGGGTTTTTCTTCGCCGTCGCCAAATCCGATAATACCGATATCATAGGGCAATTTTCGTGCCACGGCCGCCAATGTGTCGGCGTCATAGCCTCCTGCGGTCAAAAAGATGATTTGCCCGTTTTTAATGCTGACATTTTTAAATAATTCGTCCGCTTTTTCAAAACCTAAATCCGCCCGATTGCCGTAAGCCGGCATCACATTTTTCCCCAATCCCGGTATCATCGTGCGAATAATATTTAAATCTTGGGTGAGCGGCGATACGACATATCCTTTTTCATCATAAACGACCAAACCGGCTTGATGCCCCTTTAATGCGCCGAGCAAATCATACAATTTGCGTTTTGCCGCTTCTAACGTTTCTCCGGTCATTACGGGTGACATATCCATGACGATTACATGCGCGGGTGCGGATATTTTGGTCGGTACCGAAATTTTTTCATACGCGGGCCCCGCCCCTGCCAAAACAAGTGCCGTCCAAACAACTGCAAACAACCAAGGGCGTTTGTTTTGAGCATCGCCTGCGAATCGGACGGTTATAAACGGCAACAAACGTTCATCCACATATTTTGACAAAACGGCCGTCTGAGCCAACTTGCCCTTAAACAACCACAACAATAACGGTACGGTCAAAAATATCAAAAACCATGGGCGTATAAAAATCATGAAACCCTCCGTTTCAATAAAACGGCACCGAACAAACAAAACAAACACCCCATCAACGGGATATAAAACAATTCGGTTTGCGGTTTGGTCGTCAATTCGTCCGATTGAACTTGTTCCAAAGCGTCAATGGTTTGATAAATTTCCTGTAACTCGCCCGTCGATGCGGCACGGAAATATTTGCCTCCGGTCGCATCGGCAATGGCTTTTAACGTTTTTTCATCCAAATCCGACCCGCCCCCGAACATCATCATACCCATCAAAGATTGAATCATCCTTTGCCGCGCGCCAACCCCGATCGTATAAATTTTGACACCTGACTTTTTGGCCAACTCAACCCCTTGAGCGACCGAAACGGAACCAGCGTTAGAATATCCGTCCGACAACAAAATGACAATGCGACTGTCGGCGGGCGCATTTTGAACGCCTTGTACGCTGAGCGCCACCGCATCGCCGATAGCCGTTTGTTCGCCCGCAATGCCCAATTCGACTTCGCCGAATAAGTCGCGCAACGTTTTTTTATCATATGACAACGGAGCGTAAGTAAAGGCTTCCGATCCAAACACCACCATACCGATATTATCGTCGGTTCGGTTTTTGATAAAATCATTAACGACCGCTTTTACCATCGATAAACGAGAAACGGGCAAACCGTTTATGTCATAATCTTTTTCCCCCATGGACCCCGATACGTCAATCGCCAACATAATATTGCGCGCTTCACGCGGCAACGGCATCGTGTCTTGATAGGCTATCGGGCGCATGGCAGCCAACACAAAGAAAGTCCAAGCCGTCCATAACAACAAACCGCGTAAAAAAGAAAAATTCGGCACCTTAAAACGGCCAAACCCGCTGATCCGGTCGAAAAACGGCACGCGCAACGCCAAAACATTTTTTTGGTTTTCATTTAAGTGCGCAACCAAAAACACCCGCGTTAAAATCGGTAATGAAATTAAAAAAAACGCAAACGGCCAAACAAAAGTATCCATGCTTTATAATATAAAGGGGATGCTTGAAAAAAGCAACCTGAAAAACAAGCAAAATTATATGAAATATCGAATAATTTGATGAAAGCGAATAAGAGCAATCGCCCCGAAAGGGACGGATTTTGCCCTAAAAAAAATTACTGAAACACACTTTTGAAACAATTTAACGGAGGGGCGGAAGTTCAAATGACCCGAACGGATACTCCACTGGGCCCGTGCATATTTGCCTAAAAGCTTATTTTGCTTTCCTTCCGCCACCCGTTTTTGATATAAGAGCGCTCTAAACAAAAAACAAGAAGTTTTTGGCATTAAATTGATTATACTTTCGTTTAATAAACGAAAAAAGCGACCTTGATAATCAAACACGAAAAATCCGCGTTCAATTAAAACGCCCGCCATTCAATCTAAAAAAAACGCCCTTATAAAAGAGCGTTTTAATTTGTCGCTTGGCTTTACCGCGACCGATATACACTATTGCGCTTGATACACATTCCACGTCGTACGGATAATGTTTTCCAATTCGCTGTTAACGGCCTTCCATCCGAACAAACTTTCGGCACGTTCGGATGACGCAACCAAAAAGCCTGGGTCACCCGCGCGACGGGGTGCAAAATCATAATTTAATTTTTTCCCGACAACTTTTTCACAAGCTTGAACCATTTCCAATACGGAAATACCGCGTCCGACACCCAAATTCAAAATTTGGCTATCACGCCCTTGGGCCAAATATTTTAGCGACATCAAATGGGCGCTTGCCAAATCCGTCACATGGATATAATCACGCACGCAAGTGCCGTCCGCCGTATCATAATCGTTGCCGAAAATGCTCATGGATTTGCGTGCACCGGTTGCAACTTCCATCACAATCGGCAACAAGTTTTGCGGATTTTTCTCTAACCCTTTGACAGCCAACGTTGCATCATATCCGACGGCATTAAAGTAACGCAAAGCTACAAACTTAATGCCTTTTAAGGATTCATACCACGGCAAAAACCGTTCAATCACCAATTTCGTATACCCGTAATAGTTAATCGGCTTTGTCGGATGCAATTCATCCAACGGCGTATACTCGGGCATCCCGTAAACGGCGGCAGATGAAGAAAAAACAAAACTTTTTACGCCGAATTTTGCCATCGCATTTAAAATATTGAGTGTACCCGTTATGTTATTTGTCGAATAAATTTCGGGATATTTAATCGATTCGGCAACGGATTTTTTCGCTGCCAAATGTACCACGGCATCAACACCCGAACTCATTGCTTTTTCAAGCGCGGGAATATCCAAAATATCGCCCTTGATAAATTCAGCCTTGTCAAACAAATTGATTTCCTGCCCCGATGACATATTATCAAAAACGGTTACTTGCATTTTATCGTCCAATAAAGCCTTAACCACATGTGAACCGATATATCCGGCCCCACCTATCACTAAAACATGCATGTATCCATATCTCCTTTACAACAATCAATTTTTATAATTTTCAAAAGCAAATTTCCAATTTAAAATTTTATCCGATACTTCTTTTGCGAAATCGGACCGACGATTTTGGTAATCCAAATAATAAGCATGCTCCCATACATCCAAACACAATAACGGCTTTACGATATCTGTTTTAAACGGCATGTTGGCATTGCTTGTCGTCGTGATTTTTAATATGTCACCGTCATAGACCAACCAAGCCCACCCCGAACCGAATTGAGTAACGGCCGCTTTGGCAAAAGCTTCCTTAAATGTCTCTAAAGACCCGAAACTTTCTTTGATTTTATCGGCCAATTCTTGTTCAATTTGCCGCTCGTGCGCATCAGGCGTTATTGAACGCCAAAAAAATTCATGGTTCCAAGCTTGCCCCGCATTATTAAACAAAGCTTGATATTCGGGTTTGCCCGCAACAAAAGTTATGATTTCTTCCAACGAAGCATTTTCAAATTGCGTTCCCTTAATCAATTCATTGGTTTTATCGACGTAGGCTTTATAATGTTTGCCGTAATGAAATTCCATTGTGCGCCCGGAAATCACGGGTTCTAAAGCATTTAAATCATATGGCAACGGTTTCATTTCGATTGACATATATCTTTCCTCCCCTCTTCACAGTAACGGATTTTAGCACATTGCATTTCATTTATATAGTGTTTTTTGCAAAATATGCTACTTTTTTAAAAAACGCTTGACATTCATACGTTTTTTTAATATCATACTTCCGCTTATGCGATCATGGCGGAATTGGTAGACGCGCAGCGTTGAGGTCGCTGTGGAGAGATCCGTGGAAGTTCGAGTCTTCTTGATCGCACCAAAAACACTCTTTTTTCTAAAGAGTGTTTTTT
>CAYPVK010000009.1:0-66158 GCA_964414185.1 uncultured Lactobacillales bacterium
CCCAGCCGGTAGTTTTCTTTATACAAAAATAAAGCCCTTCATAAAAAAGGGCTTTTCACACTATCTGATTTTGATATGCACTTCGCGCAACTGCTTTTCGGTTGCTTCGGTCGGTGCTTTCATCAACAAATCCAATCCGTTTTGTGTCAGCGGGAATGCAATCACTTCACGGATATAATCTTCATTTGTCAACAACATAACTAAACGGTCAATGCCGAAAGCACAACCGCCGTGCGGCGGCGCACCGAATTTGAAAGCATTTAAAAGCCCTGCGAATTTAGCTTCGACCACTTCGGGGCCATAACCAGCGATTTCAAACGCTTTATACATCACTTCGGGCAAATGGTTGCGAATGGCGCCGGACAAAATTTCAATGCCGTTCAATACCATGTCAAATTGGTTAGCCGTGATTTCAAACGGATTTTGATTATTGAGCGCATCCATACCGCCTTTGGGCATTGAAAACGGGTTGTGTGAAAATACCGGAGCACCCGTTTCTTCATCTTCTTCATAGAACGGGAAATCCACAATCCAGCAGAATTTGAAAGCGTTCTTTTCAATCAAATCCAATTCGTTACCCAATAAAATACGCACGTTACCGCTGAATTTTACAGCCTTTAAGCCCTTGCCGCAGACAAAGAAAATGCTATCCCCTTTTTGTGCGCCCGTGCGTTCCGTTAATTGTGAGATGCGTTCTTCATCCAAATTTTTGGCAATCGGACCTTTGGGACCTTCTTCGGCAACTGAAATATATCCCAAACCGCCCATTTGATTTTCAACCGCATACGCATTCATTTTGTCAAACCAACTGCGCGGACGAGACGCTGTCCCCGGCGTTTTAATGGCACGCACGAAACTGCCCCCTTCAACGGCTTTGGCAAATAAACCGAAACCGGACCCTGCGAAAATATCGGACACATCTTCAATGACAAGCGGGTTGCGCAAATCGGGCTTATCAGTACCGTATTTAGCCATGCTTTCCATAAACGGAATTTGAACAAACGGCGGTTTTGTCGTTTCAGCATCAGGCGCAAATTCTTCAAACAAACCGTAAATAATCGGTTCAACCGTATCAAAAATTTCTTGTTGGTCAACAAAGGACATTTCAATATCAAGTTGATAAAATTCCCCGGGTGAACGGTCGGCACGCGCATCTTCATCACGGAAACACGGAGCCACTTGGAAATAACGGTCAAAGCCGGACACCATTAATAATTGTTTAAATTGTTGCGGTGCTTGCGGCAATGCATAAAATTTGCCCTTATGCAAACGGCTGGGCACCAAAAAGTCGCGTGCGCCTTCCGGTGAAGATGCCGTCAAAATCGGGGTTTGAAATTCGGAAAAGCCCGCATCCCACATACGTTTGCGGATGGATTGAATAAATTTGTTGCGCAACAAAATATTGGCATGCGGCTTTTCGCGGCGCAAATCCAAAAAACGATAGGTTAAACGTTGTTCTTCGGATAATTCGGAAGTTTCCGCAACAACTTGCATCGGCAAAACTTCGGCCATCGATTCGATTTGAACCGTTTCGACTTGGACTTCAATTTCGCCCGTCGGCATTTTCGAGTTAATCGTTGCGGCTTCACGAGCAACAACTTTGCCGACAATCGTAATGACCGATTCGGGGCGCGTTTTTTCCAAGGTTTCAAAACTGGGGGCCAATTGGTCAATCACACATTGTGTAATACCGTAATTATCGCGCAAATCAACAAACAAAAGATTACCGTGGTCACGTTTGCGGTGAACCCAACCCGAAAGCTTAACTGTTTGTCCGGCATTGCCTAAACGCAGCGCGCCGCATGTATGAGTGCGATAAATATGCATAAAATTCTCCTTAAATTCTTATAATCTTACGCGATCCGTTTACAGAACCGCCGTTGAAAGAGTATATGAAACAACGGTAAAAATCAAGAAAAATCATCATCGCCTGCTAAAATTTCATTACTTTAAAAATCAATAAAAGAATTTATAAAAAGCCATTATAAAATAATGACGGTTTTAATGTTTCTTCATTAAATTCTTCGGGCGTTATTTTTTCCATCATTGTTTGTTCGTCCGACAATAAAGACGTACCCAAACCGAAACAATGACTGTCAATTTGAATCCCCATACTTTCCAACAAAGTCGGAGCTATATCAAATGTGCTGTAGTTTTTATGAATTTCTTTATATTTATTGTTATAATTTGAATTCATGACAATGGTTATAATTTCACGTTTATGTTTATTCAATTCTTTTGTAAATTTTGTTTCCATTTGCAAATGGTCACCGACAATAATAACAACCGTATTTTTATAAAAATCTTGTTGTTTTAACCAAGTAATAAAATCTTGTAAAAATTGATCCGCACAAACAACCGAATCCCGAACATCCCGATATTTTGCTTTACAACCGTCGGAAAGATATCCGTTCGGGGCATGTGTATCAACCGTTAACAATGTCATTAAAAATGTTTTTTTTGTCTTGGGATAATTTTAACAATTCCCTTTTTGCAAACGGGTACATATCTACATCACGTAAACCGTAATCCGAAAATTTGCCTGTCAATTTATGATTTATATCTTTGGCAATTTTTAAAATTTCATCCGTACCGATTAATCGTTGATAACCGTGATCGGCCAAATAATCTCCTTTCCCCATAAATGAAAGATAACCGCCGTTTATAAAAACCGTATTATAACCGTTTTTGTTTAAAATATCCGTTACAGACAGCGCATGCGTTAAAATTCCGTCAGGATTTACACTTGCCACCGATTTTAACGGCAATGCATTGTGCATCGCTGCCAAACCGCCGACCGTCCACGTTGTCCCCGATAAAGAATAAAAACCGTAAAAGGTAAGATTTTCATTTTGTAAATTTGTGATAAAAGATGTTAAATTTTCACCTTGAAAATTTTAAAAAGTTTTTTCCATTGATTCCATCACAATAAAAATGACATTTTTTTGTTTTTTGGGAAGATATAATGTTGTTGATTGGGAAATGCATAAAACTTTTCAAATATTTTATTATCATTTTCAAAAGCAATATTTTTACAAAATGCAACACCGCCCATTTGATAAAACAAATAAAATGCAAATACGCCACAAAATCCGAAAAATATTTTACAATATTTTAATAAAGGTTTATAGTATATCGTAAACAAACACAAAACGACGAAAATACACAATACCAAAATAATTTCAAGAAGATAAAAATTAAAAATATCAACAAAATCCGCTAAAAAAATATGAAATAAGATTTGTTCAAAATCTACCCTTCCGTATTTGATTCTTATGACAAATGTCAAAAATGTAAAAATGAACAAAAAGACGGTTAAAAATAACTTAATCCATTTCATAGTAATTTCATACATTTTTTAATAAATTAATTTAGTTAACAATTCATGCGTTTGATTACCCAGCACATTAAAATAAATGTCAACGCCTTTCCACCCCAAAGAGGCAAAGCTCAACAATATGCCGTAAGCGATTAGGTTGGCCCCCGGTAAAAACAACAATGTAAATAAATATCCCGCCACTTTAAAATCCGTTTGTTTGGGGTGGATTTCCAAAATCGTGGAAGCCAAATGATAGCCGACCATAACCCCCAATACCGACCAATACACATTCGGTATTTTTTCGCCCATCATAATATAGGCAATGCTGGCCAACATAACTACAAAACCGAAAGTCGGAAAAAAATACGGCGCAATGGCAATCAACCAATTCCCCTTTCCTTTAAAAGCAAAATAACCGCCTTTATTTTGATTGACATCTAATGATACGGGCGGATGAAAAGTCAATAACGCAAACAACATATGCGTTAATTCATGTTCCATAATGGCCAAAAAAGACCCGCTCATACCCGGCATAAACAACCAGGCAGCACACATCAAAATGCATGGCAAACCAAACCACAAAAGAACATCCGCCGTAACCAAATTCATTGAAACGGCGACAATCGTATTGAAAGCAGGTACCGCCAACAACACCATTAATAATGCCATCGGCCATTTGATAAGTGCCAAAAAGAAATTGATGCTCGATTGCATTGGATTACCCCCCAAAATTATTATAAAAAAGTTAATTTTTCCCCTGTTTTAAACCGGTCATATAAACAGTGATAGTCCCAAAAATGGAAGTATCAAAAGCACCGCGCACCAAAACTTCTTCCCCATTTTCCCTGAGACGGGCAAAATAAACGTGCAGCGGCGGCGAAGTTTTATCTTTCATCCGGTTAAAAAACCACCCTTTTTTCTTACCGGCCGTGATATCTATATTAACGGTATAATAATCCGTCTCGCCTTCGAAAGATGAATATTTATTGTTTTCAAGCCTTTCTTTGCCGCGATAAGTAAACGTAACCAATAATTCGCGTTTTCCGTCAAAAATTTTGAACTCTTTTGTCTGAGGTTTGGGCAGATTCATCATTGTTAAAACTGCCGTTTGATAATCCACAAACCCTTTTTTATCCGCCAGATTGATGCGTCGGTTTTTAACTTTTTTACCGCTGACATTTGTCATGGTGGATACGTCAACGACATACATATTTTTTTCGTGAGTTCCTTCGGTCAAAAAAGTCGTTTTAGCCGGCAACAATACCGATAATAATCCCATTGTTTCGGTTCGCAACAAAGACTTATAATCCTTTTCGCCCATTACCAAATCCATTTGCCCGTTCATTAAATGCAATCCGGCACCTCGCGCTATATAATTGGCAATGAATGTATCGGAAGCATGCGCCGCCATGGCACAAAAACAAATCAAAAAGATTAAAAAAATATGTTTCATGAAATTTTCCTTTATGATAGTATAATCAAATCAATCAAAAAAGAAAAGGATATTTTATAAAATGGTCGCGATTATTACACTGCTTTGCATTATACTCATTTTTATTGTCTATTTAATGGTCAAATTTCAAACACTTTCAAAAACACCGTCAATTTCGGCGGATTTGGAACGGTTGGAAAGGATGTCGCGCGAAGACGCGATGCATTTGCGCCAAGAATTGGGGCAATCGCTTATCGGATTTAACGATTCCATCCGTAAAACGGTTGAAGAACGCTTTGAAAAACTTCAAGCGGACAACGCCCAAAAATTGGAAATGATGCGCGCCACGGTTGATGAAAAGCTTCATTCGACACTTGAAAAACGCTTGGGCGAATCTTTTTCGATGGTTTCGGAACGTCTTGAAAAAGTACATCAAGGATTGGGCGAAATGCAAAATTTGGCGGCGGATGTCGGCGGTTTGAAAAGGGTTTTAAGCAATGTCAAGACCAGAGGTACGTGGGGAGAAGTCCAACTCGGCAGTTTGCTTGAACAAATGTTAGCACCCGAACAATATTTAAAAAATGTTAAAATTAAGGAAAATACAACCGAAGTTGTCGAATATGCCGTATGCCTGCCCGATAATGTGATGATTCCGATTGATTCCAAATTTCCCGTCAAAAGTTTCGAACGCTTAATGGATGCATCCGAAAAAGCAGATATTGCCGGAGCGGAATCAGCCGGTACCGAATTGGAAAAAGCTATTAAAACTCAAGCCAAAAATATTTCGGAAAAATACATTTTACCGCCGAAAACAACCAATTTTGCGATTATGTTCTTACCCACCGAAGGATTGTATGCCGAAGTCATGAAACGCGTCGGATTGGCAAACGACATCCAAAACAAATACCGTATTTCCATTACGGGTCCGAGCACACTGGGCGCTTTTTTAAATTCATTGCAAATGGGGTTCAGAACGCTTGCCATTCAAAAACGTTCGGGCGAAGTTTGGCAAGTTTTAAGCGAAGCCAAAGTCGAATTTGCAAGGTATGCCGCTTGGGTAGACGACGTTAAGAAAAAATTGGAAGCCGCCAGCCGCGTTGTTGATGACGCCGGCAAACGCACCCGCGGCATTGACAGGCGTTTGCGTTCGGTTGAAAGCAATATGGCCGTTTCTCAAACTGACACAAACACCGTACAAAAACTTACGGTACCGTTGCTTGAAACGGATGAATAAATTTTAAAGCCTTATCGAATTTGATAAGGCTTTATTTTTATTCATAATTTCGGATTAAATTATCCACTTTTTTTAACCAAATATCCTTAGTGTCCTGATCGCAAATTTTTGTTTGTTTATAAAATTGCGTACGTTGTTGCACAACGGAATCCTTAGAAGACGGCATTTCAACAATACCCAAATATTCCGCCGTTTCTTCATGGCCGTCGGCATCAAAATATAAAACGCCCATATGATATTTTTCCAACTGCCCCTTTTCATTTAAATAAGACAAATCGAATGTTTCTTTTTCTATAACCGTTAACATTTGCGGAGCACATGACGATGTCATAAGTGCCGATAAAATGCCCAATGATTTCACTATATTTTTTTTCATATTTATCTTCATATAAATTAATAAGCACGCGCGTAAATCACATCCGTTGTGGCCGGTTTACCTGATATTAAACAAACACCTTGCGTACCGGTTTGGTCAAAGGGAATACAACGAATGGTAATACGCATTTGTTTCATTTTTTCAAGCGTATCTTCATCCCCACTCCATTTGCCGCGTACAAAAGCCACTTTAGGTTTATCCGACCCTAACCATACATTTTGATTGGCAAAATATTTTTCCATTTCTTCGGGAGTTTGAATATCCGTACGAATATTTTCTTCCAAACGTTTTTTTGCCACATCAAACATCGTTTGTTGAATACGAATCAACCGTTCGGCAATATCCGCCGTAAAATCGTTAAATCCGACAACTTCTTTACCTGCGGGCGTACCGATTTTCAATCGCTCGCGCACCATAACATTATTACCGTCCATATCGCGCGGCCCAACTTCAACAATAACGGGAACGCCTTTGCGCGCCCATTCCCAATACTTGTCGGTTGAAGATTTATCGCGCGCATCCAATTTCACACGGATTTTTTCGCCAAAAGCCGTTTGTCCTGCCAAAGCCGAACGCAACCTTGTCGCATATTCCATAACGGCTTCGGATTTTGCCGGATCTTTTAACATAGGCACAATAACGATTTGATACGGTGCCAATACCGGTGGCGTAACCATTCCTTCATCATCGGCATGAGACATAATTACCCCGCCGATTAAACGGGTTGATACGCCCCATGAAGTTGTATAAGCGTATTCCAATTCGCCGTTTTTATTTTGAAATTTAATATCGGCCGATTTGGCAAATGTTTGTCCCAAAAAGTGCGACGTACCGGCTTGCAACGCCCGCCCGTCTTGCATCATCGGTTCAAACGTGTATGTGTCCACGGCACCGGGAAATTTTTCGTGTTCGGGTTTTTGCCCGGGGATGACCGGAATTGCCAAACAATTTTGCGCCAAATCCACATAAACGTTTAACATGGTTTTGGCTTCATTTTGAGCTTCCTCATACGTAGCATGGACGGTATGTCCTTCTTGCCACAAAAATTCGCGCGTTCTTAAAAAAATACGCGGGCGCATTTCCCAACGCACAACATTCGCCCATTGGTTGACCATCATGGGCAAATCACGATAAGATTTGACCCATTTTGAAAAAGATTCGGCAATAATCGCTTCGGACGTCGGACGCACGATCAACGGTTCATCAAGTTCCCCGGACGGTACCAATTTACCGTCCTTTGCCGTTAAACGAGAATGCGTTACAACAGCCATTTCTTTCGCAAAACCTTCAACATGGTCGGCTTCTTTTTGGAAAAAACTCAATGGAATAAATAACGGGAAATAGCAATTTTCATGTCCTGTTTCTTTAATTTTATCATCAAGCAAGCGTTGAATCCGTTCCCAAATTCCATAGCCCCATTGTTTAATAACCATACATCCAGGGGACGGAGATAATTCGGCCATATCGGCCGCCGTAATCACATTTTGATACCATTCGGGATAATTGCCCGCGCGCGTATTTTGTAATGCCATTTTCATATCCTTTCAACAAAAGTGGTGTGAGTATATCAAAGTTTATTTTATTTTTCAATGATAGTTTTAAATAAATGCGATTATTTTAAGCTAAATCCGCAATTTTTTGAATGATTTTTTTAATTCCCGCCAAACGGTCGGTCGGTTTGTCCCACGGGCGCATCACAATCAACTTTTGGTCGGGGCGGATTTTCATTGTTCCTAATTGTTTGGACATATATTCAATAAGCGCTGCCGGATTGGGGAAAGTGTTTTTATAAAAAGCAATGCCGGCTCCTTTGGGCCCTGCATCAATGCGTTCAATGTTGGCGCGTTTGGCCAATAATTTAAGCTCAACCGTATTTAACAAATTATCGACTTCAATCGGATAGGCACCGAAACGGTCAACCAATTCGGCGCGCAAAGATTCAATCTCTTCCAAAGTTTCTATGTCGCCGATACGATTATACAAATTCATGCGCACATCCAAATCCGCCACATATTCGGACGGGATAAGTACCGGCAAACCGACCGAAATTTGCGGGGAAAAATCTTCATTGTCGGATGTTTTTTCACCCGATTGTTCGGCGCGCAACCGCCGTACGGCATCGGCCAACATCTTTTGATACAACGCCACCCCGATTTCTTTGATATGGCCCGATTGTTCATCGCCCAGCAAGTTCCCTGCACCGCGGATATCCAAATCATGGCTCGCCAACATAAAGCCGGCCCCCAAACTGTCCAAGCTTTGCATCACATTTAAACGTTTTTGCGCCGTTTCGCTCAATTTTTTATTCGGCGGTGTCGTATAATAGGCATAAGCACGCAACTTGCCGCGCCCGACACGCCCACGCAATTGATACAATGCTGCTAAACCGAAACGGTCGGAACGATAGACAATAATAGTATTGACCGACGGCATATCAAGACCGGATTCAATAATGCTTGTTGCCAATAACACATCAAATTTGCGTTCGGCAAAATCCACCATAATTTTTTCGAGTTGCGCCGCCGCCATTTGTCCGTGCGCTTTAACCACGCGAATATCCGGCACCAATTTTTTCAATACATCTTCCACTTCGAACATATCCGAAATACGCGGACAAACAAAAAAAGTCTGTCCCCCTCGGAAATGTTCGCGCAAAATGGCTTCCTTAACAATCACACCGTCAAACGGGCTGATAAAGGTTTTAACCGCCAATCTGTCCACGGGCGGCGTTGCGATAATGGACAAATCGCGCACACCCGATAACGATAATTGCAAAGTTCTTGGGATTGGCGTTGCCGTCAACGTCAACACATGCACGCCCGTTTTAAGTTCTTTAAGCCGTTCTTTATGCGTAACCCCGAAATGTTGTTCTTCATCAACGATGACAAGTCCCAAATTTTTGAATTTAATGGATTTGCTTAAAATGGCATGCGTGCCGATAACAATATCCAAGGTGCCTTTTTCAAGCTCTTCTTTAACAATTTTAGCCTTTGACGCACTGACCAGGCGTGACAAGCTGCCGATACGAATAGGGAAACCTTTAAACCGTTCCATGAAATTTTGCGCGTGTTGACGCGCCAACAAAGTCGTCGGAGCAATAACGGCGACCTGTTCGCCATTCATGGCCGCCAAAAAGGCAGCGCGCAACGCGACCTCCGTTTTACCGAAACCGACATCGCCGCAAACCAACCTGTCCATCGGTTTGCCGCGCGACAAATCTTGTTCAACATCGGCAATGGTTTTCAGCTGGTCATCCGTTTCGACATAGGGGAAACGTGCGCAAAATTCTTGATAAGCCCCATGAGGCGGCAGAATTTTCGGCATTTTTTTAAGCTCTCTGGTCGATGCAATCGCCAATAATTGTTCCGCCATTGCGAATAAATCTTTTTTAACGCGCTCTTTGCGGTTTGAAAAGCTTTGGCTGCCCAATTTGTCTAACGAAACATTTTCCGAACCGTACCGGGACAATACTTCCAAATTTTCCACCGGCACAAAAAGTTTATCGCCCCCGTCATACACAACCAACAAACAATCATGCGCCGCCCCATCCACATTCAATGTTTCCAACCGTTCAAACCGACCGATACCGTGCGTTTGATGGACAACCAAATCACCCGCGCTTAATGTCGTTATATCCGTAATGAAGTTTGCGTTTTTCTTCTTTTTCGGCGTTCGGATAATACGTTCGCCCAAAATATCCGTTTCGGTTATGACAATAAAATCGCTACCTGCAAAACCTTTTTCAAACGGTGCGCTGATTAAAGCGGGCGATTTTGATAAAGCTTTTTTAAATGAATCGGCTTCATATAACGTAATTCCTTTATCGCGCAATAATCCGCTTAAACGAGCACCTGCCCCATGGGTTGCCGCGGATATAATAATTTTTTTGGAAGAGTGTCGAATAAAATCCGCCACCGCATCAAATACGTCTTGGTCTTCGCGCAGGCGCCCTTCAACAAAATTATGCCCGGGACGCCCCTGCATATCTTGCGTACCCGGCTCCACAAACGGCGAAAATGAAAAATTTTTGTGCGCACTTATAAGCTCATGTGTTTCATCGTGTTTTAAGAAAAACAATTCCGGCGGTATCGGATGATAGATTGCGGCCGTTGTAAACCCTTGGTTAACAGCTTCCAAACGCGCCCTGTAATATTCTTGGATTTGGTCGGCTCTGGCTTCAAAAGCACCCGCTATTTGAAAATCCACACTGATGGGAATACCTTGAATATATTCGAAAAAAGAAACCATTCGTTTATGAAAGAGCGGCAAAAAATGTTCAATGCCTTGTGTATAGCGCCCTTCGGAAACAGCCGTATAAAACACATCATCGCGTACGGTGCCGAACAATTCGCGGTATCCGGAACGAAACAAAGAAATACTTTCATCATTCAAAGCAAATTCCGCCATCGGTTTAATCGTAAAAGATTTAACGGGCGAACTGCTGCGTTGAGTAATGGCATCAAACGTTTTAATCGAATCAATTTCATCGCCGAAAAAATCCACGCGCAACGGATTTTCAAAACCTGCGGGGAATAAATCAATAATGCCCCCGCGGACGGCATATTCGCCTGTTTCCATCACCGTCGTTGTATGTTTGTAACTGTTTTTGGCCAAAAAAGATTTCAGGGTATCAAATCCGATATTTTGCCCTTCATTTACCGTCAAAGTCGTATGGGTAAAAAACGATTTTTCCGGTACACGTTGCATAACGGCGGCGGCGGATGCTAAAATCAAGCGATTTGCTTTTGAATTTTCCGGGGAAATCAATTTCGTCAATGTATCAATCCTTAAGCCCACAATATCGGGGCGTGGCGAAACACGGTCATAAGGAACGGTATCATAGGCAGGGAAAACCAACACTTCCAAATCGGGAGCAAAAATATTTACGGCTTCTTTGATTTTCGCGACCTTCATTTCATCGGCGGCAATATGAACATGCGTACCGTTTTGCCGTGCCAAATCGGCTAAAACCAAGGCATCAAAACCTTGGGGAATACCGGAAAGCTTAATCGTTTCATTTAAATTTGACATGGCGGTTATTATTTTCAATCAAACCTTTAAAAAAATGAAAATCCGACGGAAAACAACTTTTCGACTTCTCCGACTTTTCCGCGTTCCACAAAAATAAGGACTTTGTCTTTTTCTTTGACAATTAAATCTTTATCGGGCAACATAAATAAACCGCCGCGGATAAGGCCGCCGATTTCAACACCGACAGGCAATTTAATGCGTCCGAGCGGAGCTTTGGTAATTTTGGATGTCGCCACCGCTTCGATTTCCAACATTTCGCCGATACCCGATTGAACGAAATAATCGCTTTTAACACGCCCTTTTCGAATGTGTTGCAATATGGATGATACCATGACGGCATTCGGATCCAACGTGCTGTCCACCCCCAAACCGCTTAACAACGTATCGTACAAATCATTATGAATCAAAGCCATCGTTCTTGGGATACCGTTGCGTTTGGATAATAAGGACAACAAAATGTTGCTTTCGTCAGATTGGGTTGTTGTTATGGCAATACTGTAATTTTTTAAATTTAATTCATCAATCAACGATTCATCCAAACCGTCACCGCTAATAACCAAGGTATTTTGCAATTTTTCGGCCAAAAATCTGGCGCGGGCTTCATCTTTTTCAACTATGGTTACATCATGGGTTATCACATCGTCTTCCAATAACTTGGCTAATTGCCAACCCACTTTGCCCCCGCCGAAAATAATAATATACCGCGGAGATAAACTTTCATAACCCAAAATATCCAAAACTTGGATAATATGCCGTTTATCGACAACAAAATACAAATCATCATTCGAACGGATACGCACATCTGACAAATCCATAACATTATACCGGCGCGTAACGGCAACGATTTTAATCGGAATTTCACCGAAACTCGGCAAAAATTCTTCCAAAGTTTTACCGGCTATAGGTGAAGAACGTTTAATTTTAAGCCCGACGAATTGAACCAATCCATCCGACATCGGTATCATTTCGATGGCACCGGCTATCGGCAAAGTTTGCATAATGCGATTAGCCGTTTCAACTTCGGGGGATAAAATGACTTCAATGGATTGAGATTGTAAAAACGGTTTATACTTGGACAATAAATATTCGCCCGATGAAATTCGGGCAATCCGTTTTTGAATGTTAAAAACGAATTTTGCAACGCCGCAAGATACAATATTGACCTCATCATTGCCCGTTACGGCCAAAAACACATCGGCATGTTCGGCGCCTGCTTTATCCAATACTCCCGGATATGATGCCGACCCTTGGATTGTTTGAATATCCAATTGCTCGCTTAAATTCCCCAACCGTTCGGCACTTTCGTCAATCAAAACAATATCGTGGTTTTCTTCGCGCAAATATTTTGCCAAAGAAACGCCGACCTGCCCGGCTCCGGCAATAATTATTTTCATTTAAGCCCCCTGCCCGTCAAAAAATTCTTTAATCATTTGTTTAATCTTATCAATGTTTTTTTCAGCATATACGTTTTTGGCAAACGCCGCAACTTCTTTTTTCCCCTTGCCGTACCACGCCAAATGCTTCCTTGCCACAAATACGCCGTGTGTCCCATAATAAGATAACATAGCGTCAAAATGTTCTAAAATCAAATCGCTTAAATTAAATTCGGGCAGACATCCGTTTTCAATTTCATTCAATATCCATGGTTTCCCACACGCGCCGCGCCCGACCATCAAACCGTCCGCTTGTGTGATTTCGACAGCCGCTTCAGCACTTAAACGGTCAACAATATCACCGTTGGCCGTAACCGGGATTTTTACAGCCCTTTTAATTTTCGCAATTTCATGCCAATCGGCTTGTCCGGCATACCCTTGGTCTTTGGTCCGCCCGTGAACTGTCAAACGGGCGGCGCCCGCGTTTTCCAACATTTTTGCAAATTTCACGCCGTTTAAATGTTCTTTATCCCATCCCAGGCGCATTTTTACCGACACCGGCACATGAACCACCGCAACCGTTTTTTCAACGATTTGAGCCGCTTTTTCGGGACAGAGCATAAGTTTGGCGCCGCTGCAATTGGAAATTAATTTTTTAACGGGACATCCCATATTAATATCAACGCATACGGCGCCGTTATCAACGACAATTTCGGCAGCTTGCGCAATTTTATCCGGGTTTTCGCCCACTAATTGGACAATCACATGCTCTTCATCGGCAAAATCCAACATTTTGACAGTCCCGGGATGGCGCGCCAACAATGAATTGACGGCTATCATTTCGGTAAAACACGTTTGTTTTCCGAATTTGCGCACCATGCGTCGAAACGGTTTATCCGTAACACCGGCCATCGGGGCCAAACATAACGGCGGCAATATCATTTTTCCACCCTGATTAAAACGCTTTCATATTCATCCGGCGTCAAATGTTCGGCTATTTCGGCCAATTTCGGCGCTTTAGCTTCCAAATCGGGTTCATGCGGAAACATTTGTTTCGTTGCTTTGCCCAACCAATAATAACTTTCGACATAATCGGGCTTTTTAGCCGACAAATACATATCGGACAATTTCAGTTGAGCGGGAATATATCCGTCATTTGCCGCTTGCTTATACCAAAACAACGCTTGTTCGGGGTCGGCTTGTACCCATTTGTTTTCGGTGTAAATTGCCCCCAGTTTCATGCACGAATCGTAATGCCCCTGCTGAGCGGCTTTTTTATAAAATTCCAAAGCTTTCGGCAAATTTACGGGTGTGTGCTTGCCGTATTCATAGGCCTGAGCCACCAAATATTGGCTATGCATATCGCCATAATCGGCCGTACGGGCATGCCAAGCCAAATTCCAATAATCGTCGCTTTTCGTTTCATCGGCCAACGGATTCATCGCATTAAACAATTCAACGGAAGGCGGCAATACCGTTGGAGCTTCATCATATATCACGCCGCGAACCGGTTGCGATTGAACGGCTTTGTTTGAATTTTTCATTGCCGCATGGCAAGAAATATTCGCAATAAAAAATAAATTTACCACGCCGAAAAATAATAAAAATAATTCACTTTTTTTCATAAATATGGTATAGCAGAATTTATTCAAAATTAAAAGAGGTTCTTATGAAAAAAGTAATGGTTATCGGTGCGGGGCTGGCGGGTTCGGAAGCGGCATGGCAACTTTTGAAACATGGATTTGAAGTGAAAATGGTTGAAATGCGTCCCAACGTGTCCACACCCGCGCATACGACGGATTTATTCGGCGAATTGGTTTGTTCCAATTCTTTGCGTTCGGATGATAATGAAGCCAGCGCCATCGGCTTGTTGCATGAAGAAATGCGCCGTTGCGATTCTTTAATTATGAAATGCGCCGATATGTGCAAAGTTCCCGCGGGCGGCGCTTTGGCCGTCAATCGTGAAGATTTTGCCCGCATGATTACCGATACGTTGAAACAACACCCGAATTTTTCATTACAAATTCAAGAGGCTGATTTGCCCGTTCAATCGGATATTCCCGTTATTTTGGCAACCGGCCCATTAACTTCCGACAAATTGGCCGAACAATTGCGCGTGGTTACCGGTACACAATCAATGCATTTTTTTGATGCAATCGCGCCGATTGTTTACACCGACAGTATCGATATGTCAAAAGCTTGGTATCAATCCCGTTATGACAAAGGCGACGGCACGGATTATTTAAATTGTCCGATGAATGAACAAGAATACAATGCGTTTATCGATGCTTTGCTGGGCGGGGAAAAAGTCAAATTCAAAGAATGGGAAGAAAAAACGCCGTATTTTGAAGGGTGTTTGCCGATTGAAGTCATGGCCGAACGCGGACGGCAAACTTTATTATTCGGCCCGATGAAACCCGTGGGGCTTCGCAATCCGCATATAGACAACAAACGGGCATACGCGGTTGTTCAGCTGCGCAAAGAAAACAAAGACGGCACATTGATGAATTTGGTCGGCTTTCAAACAAAATTAACCTATGGCGCACAAAAACAAATATTTAAAATGATTCCGGGGTTGGAATCCGCCGAATTTGCACGTCTTGGCGGCATACATCGAAACACGTTTGTTTGCGGCCCGAAAGTATTGGATGAACGCTTAAGGCTTAAAAAACTGCCGCATATACGTTTAGCCGGTCAAATCACGGGGTGCGAAGGTTATGTCGAAAGTGCCGCCGTCGGATTGTTGGCGGGGTTGTTTACCGCTCTGCCCGATATGCCGCTACCCCCGCGAGAAACGGCTTTGGGAGCCATGCTCGCCCATATCACGCGCGAAGCAACGGATGAATTATTTCAACCGATGAACATTAATTTCGGCTTATTCCCGACAATCGAAGCTTTCAACGGCAAACGGAAAATCAAAGGCGCCGACCGTAAACGCCTCTACACACAACGGGCAAAGGAAACATTGGAACAATGGATTAAGGAATATTAAAATAAAAAAGTCCTTTTCAAAATTAAAATTTTGATTTATACTTAATAGGTTGCTTGATTTTTATAAAGGTAAACGCCATGATTAAAATTTTAACGGACGATGAAATATTGATTGCGTCATTGGAAAATGCTTTATCCGGCGACAACGATGACATTTTAAAATGGATGGCGGATTTTTCCCGAATTTTGACAATCCGATCCTTCGGAAAAAACATACCGCACAACCAGTCCGTTTATAATACCGAAACTTTGACGGATATGGGAAAATCTTTATCGGTTTTGAACATTCCGAAAGAGTTTGATTTTAAGCCGTTCATGCAAGCTTTTGAAAACGCAGGATTCCGCCCGTTTCCCGTTCGTTCCGAATACAATTTATCCGAACGAACAGATATGGGGGAATTTATTATTCGCAGTGTTTTGACATTATATGATGATGCGGCTGAAAGTCCTTTTCTCAGTCGGACAGAAAACGGATTAATTTATCGAGATTTTCAAGCTTACGAACATTTACCGACTTCCGTTATTAAGGCCGGACAAAACACGACGCCGGCAATGCGATTGACAAAAACAATGGCGCGCCCGAACAAATATCGCTCTTGATAAATGTTTGAAAATTCAAATGAAATTAAGCCAACGCGGCCAAGATGATTTCGCCTTTGGCCATGCCGGAATCTTCTTTTCTTAAATCTGTCGATTGACGAGATAAAATTTTAAATCCGTTTGATTGAAGCTGTTTTTCAATATAGCCGGCGGTATACAAATACCGTCCCGATACGGACAATTCATTATGTTTTTCTGCCGTTTCGACCGTTAAAGCAAAATGCCCGTTTTTAGTCAAATGATTGCGAACCCCTTGAAACAATACAGAAGGATTATCCAAATATCCGAGCATTTCAATCGCGACAATCAATTCAAATTTTTGCTTATTTGATGCCAAAAATGTTTCAACGGGTTCATTGATTAATTTTTTATACAATTTTGTTTCGGCGGCTTTTTTCAACATTTCTTCGGATATGTCAACTCCGACGATTGAATTATAATGCCCTTTAAACGCAGCCGCGAAAAGGCCCGTCCCGCACGCCAAATCCAATACGGTTTTATAGGATTTATCCCCCAGCATTTCCACAACCGTTGAAACAGCCTTGCTTTGCAATTTTTGTACGGTTGCTTCATAAGTCGGTGCAAAGGCATCAAACAATTCTTTGGCATATGCTGCCGCGTGAGAATCCTTTTTTCCGCCGAACGCCGCTAACGTGTGTTTTGCCACAGAGTTGTCCGGGAAATTTTTAACCCACCCTTTTGCAAATTCCAACGCTTGTTTCTGTGCGGCTTTTCCCATTTTATAAAGCCCCGTCAAAGTTGCGGCAATTCTTAAATCCAATTCTTTGGTTTTAAGCCCTAAAACCAACGCGTTAAAATACAACCCCGCTGCTTCCGAATAATCGCCCATATCCTCTAATATCATCGCTAAATTATAGATAGAGGGAACATGTTTCGGATTGATGATGACGGCTTCTTGGTAATACCCCAAACTTTCGGCTTTACGCCCCTGTTCAAACAACAAGACGGCCAAATTATGGTGTACGGCCAAAAAATCCCTGTCATTGGCCAACGCCCGTTTATAAGCATCTTCGGCCAATTCTTTGTCGCCTTTTTTAAGGTAAATATTGCCTTGATTGGCATAAGCATCGGCGTAATAAGCATTTAAGCGCGATGCTTCAATATATTTTTCAAGAGCTCCGTCCAAATCGCCCCCCTGTTCCAAAATCAATCCGTATTCATTCAAATATACGGCTTTTTGTTCCGATTGCAGTGCTTTTTGAATAAAATCCGCTGCCTCATCCAAACGGTTTGCTTTGCGGGCCGATACGGCTAAACGATAATAAACGTCTGGGCATGGACACAACCGTTGTGCATCGCGCAAATATTTTTCCGCTTCCGCGGCATCGCCTTCTTTTTGCGCCAATTGTGCCAATCCGATTAAAGCCGCGCTGTCCGCCTTATTTAATTTTAACGCTTCATTAAAAGCACTCTTGGCCCATTCATTTTGCCCCTTTTGTGCATAAATAATTCCCATTTGCGGTAAAACATGCGGCCGATTTTTATATTTTTCATAAAAACCCAATGCTTCATCATAATGTTTTTGACGATGTAAAACCGATGCCAAAGCAAGCGCGTAAGATTCCACATTCGGGTACAATTTGACGGCACTGTATAAAATTTTAGCGGCCGGTTCCAAAGCATTTGCTTGAAATGCGGTCAAGCCCAATAAATACAGCGCATCTCCGTGGCCCGGTTCAACGGCCAAAACTTCGCGTGCCAATTCTTCCGCGCGATCATAATCGGCCGCATTATAAGCGGTAAAAGCCGTATCAAGCAATTGGTCTGTCGTGGACATTTAAATCTCCTTGTATTTCATATAGGGCAAAATGCGTTAAAAGGCTATGTTTTATTCATCATCAATGGAACCGCGCCGTCCGATAACCATTTCCCGGTTAATATTAACGCATTCAATCAAACCGAAACCGAAAAATAACGTCAACATCGCCGTCCCGCCATAGGACACAAGCGGCAACGGAACACCTACTACCGGCATCAACCCCATGACCATGCCCATGTTGATAAAGACATACATCGCAAAATTTATCGTCAAACCCCAAGCCAGTAATTTGCCGAAAAAGCTGTTTGAACGCATGCCGATAAAAATGCCGTATCCGATAATTAACGTGAATAATCCCAATAAAAATAAAGAACCAACCAAACCGAATTCTTCACTCATCATCGTAAAAATAAAATCCGTTTGCTTTTCGGGCAAGAAATTTAAACGGCTTTGAGTCCCTTCCATGAAGCCTTTCCCGAAAATGCCGCCGCTGCCCAACGTAATTTTGGATTGCATTATGTGATATCCCGTGCCGAGCGGGTCATCTTCAGGATTTAAAAAAGTCAACACGCGTTTTTTTTGATAATCATGCATAAACATCCAAAAAACAGGAACGGATACAACGCCAAGTACTGCCAAGACGACAAATTTCCATATTTGAACCCCGACAATAAAAAATATGCCGAAAGATACAAATACCAACATCAACGCCGTTCCCAAATCGGGCTGTTTTAAAATAAGAGCAACCGGCAATGCCATTAACAACAACGGCATAATCATAAAACGAACGGAACGGACTTCTTCCAAAGAAGCACCGTGAAAATATTTTGCCAATGCCAAAACAAGGGCTATTTTCATTACCTCGGACGGTTGTAATTGAAAAAAGCCCAAATCAAGCCACCGTTGTGCGCCCATACCGACGGTACCGATTAATTCTACGCCCAGTAACAATGCCAAAGCAACGGCATATATCCAATAAGCATATTTCATCCACAACCTTAAATTCATCATTGACACAAACAATAAAACCGTTAAAGCAGCCAAAAAACGGATAAATTGTTTACTCGCCCACGGATACCAACTACCGCCACCGGCAGAATATAAAAGTGCGATGCCGATAAAAACAACCGAACAAATTAACAACAAATATGGCCAACTGAACAATTTTATCCGGTCCATAAAGGTCAAGTTATAATTTCTTAAATAACAATTTCTGTCTTTGAAAAAGTCCACTCAATCCCCCTTCTGATCCGCTGATAAATTCACGGGCATATTTTGATCGGTTTGTTTTATTTTATCAATTTTTGCACGTTGTTCCGCCGCCGCCTTATCCTCATCTTCCAATCGCAAAACTTCATGCAACATTTTGGATGCAATCGGCGCGGCTGTTCGGCTTCCCCCGCCCCCATGTTCAACAACAACGGCTGCCGCATAACGAGGCTTATCCGTCGGTGCAAATGCGACAAACATCGCATGATCGCGGTATTGCCACGGCAAATCTTCTTGTTTTTTTACGCCTTCTTTACGTTCTTTTAACGAAATACGCCGTACTTGGGTACTGGCCGTTTTGCCGGCCATTGTTTGACCGTGATAATTAAAACGGGCTCCATAAGCAGTCCCCCCTTGTTCATTAACAACTTTATCCATTCCTTCACGCACGACATTCAAATATTTTTTAGCAATTCCTATGGGTTTCGGATTTTTCTTTTCCCGAACATCTTGGCGTACCAATGTCAAATTCAATTGATTTCCGACAGCAATTTCGGATACGAATTTTGCCAATTGCAACGGCGTCGTATTAATAAAGCCTTGCCCGATGCTTAAATTAAGCGTATCCCCCATACGCCATCCGTCTCCTTTAACCGTTTCTTTCCACATACGCGACGGCAATAACCCTTTTTTTTCGCCTTTGATTTCAATTCCAACTAATTCGCCGAACCCTAAACGCGCCGCTACCGAAACAATTTGATCAACACCGATTTTTTGTGCCATTTCGTAAAAATAAACGTCACATGAATGTTTTATGGCCTCAACAACATTTAAATGCCCGTGACCTTGCTTTTTCCAGCAATGGAACAACTGATTGCCAAGGCGTACTTTCCCATTGCAAAAAACAGCATTTCGGGCGGTAATCTGCCCCCCTTCCAAACCGGCCAAAGTTATAATGATTTTAAAAACGGACCCCGGAGAATACAATCCATTCAACGCCTTGTTTTGCAACGGGTTTTTCGGATTGAAAGCCAATGTGCGCCAATCTTTGGCCGACAACGGAACCGTGAACAAATTCGGGTCAAATGACGGTGCCGAAAACAATGTTAAAATTTCGCCCGTTTGAACATCCACGACAATAAGCGAACCGGCTTCGTTGCCAAATATTTCCATCGCATATCTTTGAAGGCGACTGTCAATCGTCAAATGGACATCCTGCCCCGGTACGGGTAATTTATTTTCCAAAACACGCACGGAACGGCCGAACGCGTTAACTTCCGTTTTACGGATACCCGGAACGCCTTGCAACGTTTCTTCAAATGCTTGTTCAATGCCGATACGCCCGATTCTGTATCCGGGCAAATCTTGCAAATTGGAATCCATATCGCCCTTTAAATCTTGCTCATTCAACAATGACACGTACCCGACAACATGCGTGCCTGAAGCGCCTTGCGGATAATTGCGACTGATACCTTCTTCAATTGATATACCCGGTAAATCCGGCGCATTGACTTGCAATAACGACATTTGCTCAAATGTCAAATTATCCCGCACCCGCACCGGCATAAAAGCCCGTTTGCGTTTAATTTCCTTTTCGATACGGTTCAATTCATCTTCTTCCAACGGCAACAGTTTTGAAAATTTCGCAAGTGTTTCTTTATAATCCGGGGTTTGTTCTTTAATCAAAACAGCTTGAAAAGTCTTTTTGTTCTCGGCCAATTTGACACCGTTTCTGTCATAAATATAACCGCGCGGCGCCAATGTCAAACGTACCGACAAACGGTTTTTTTCTGCCATTAAACGATATTTTTCCCCTTGTAAAACCTGCAAATAAAACAAACGGCACGCCAAAATCAAAATCAATATGAAAAAAAAGCCGGCCAAAGCAAGCATGCGATGCGTAAAAACTTGAGTTTTCTTATATTTCCATACGCTCATCAGTACGCCCCCAGTTTGGAATTCAACCAGCCGCAACACCATGAAACGGCGGGATATATCAATACCAACACCCAATATTGCAAGATGAAAAATTCCGGTGACAATAACGTAAAAGTCACAAACGAAAACAATAAATACCAAACAATATAAATTGCCGCCAAAATAAAAGCAAACGCCAACCAAAGATATTTAAAAGACAGTGTCAACAAAAAGCGGCGATTTAAATTGGCGACAAAAAACAGTAAAACATAGATGAAAGCTTGCAACCCAAACGGCCCGGCCATTAACAAATCGGCAAACAAGCCGACAATAAACACGCAAATGCCGTTTAAAACAGCGGGATTAAAAACGGCAAAACAAAAAATAACAATCATCACAACCGGCAATTCGGTATGATAAATCGGCATAAACGAAAACGGGGCCAATGATAATAATACCAATAATAACGAAATAATCATCGGCCATGCGTATTTAAAATTTTTCAATGACAAAGATTTCATTTTATGCTCTGTTTTTATTGTTCACATCGGCACGACTTTTCATCCGTCAAAACGCCCGTTAAGCCAAAATTCACCAAACGGACGAATTCGGGGCTTAAATTGTGTGTAAACGGCGTAACATATATCTCTCCGCCTTCAACGGCCGATACGATGCCGATACCCAAACCGGACGGGAAAACGCCCGCATGCCCGCTGGTCACCACACGATCGCCGATTTTCGGCTTTTCGCCTTCGGGCAACGAAATAAGCTTCGGAAAATCCGAATTATCCCCCGTTAAAATACATAACAGCCTTTCTTCACCGACCATGACGGGAATGCGCGAGCTGAAATCCGTCAACAATAAAAGCCGGCTGACGGAATTGCCCACTTCAACCACACGGCCGAACATGCCTTCGGGCAACATAGCCAAATCGCCTTTTTTCACACCGTTTTCAAATCCCGCCTGTACCAACAAAGACCTTGAAAAATTCCCGCCGTTATCGGCAACGACGCGTGCCGTTAAATAGCTGACATCCTTTGAAGGCACATAGTTAAGCTGTTTTTCCAATTCTTTTTTATCGGCCGCCAATTTATAGGCGATATTTTTCCATGCAATCAGCTTTTTGTTTTCATCCGCCAATTTTTTATTAAGAGCATGAACTTTAAAAATATCGCTGACTTCATTCACACCGGCTTTTATCCAATCAATCGGCTTCGTAACAACGGCTACAATCGGCACAAAAGCATCTGCCGCCGCAATTTTTGTTTTAATCAGATACGGATTTTTGGATACGCCGATACCGATTAACCCTAAAGCAATCAATAAAAAAAGAACGGGCGCAAACTGTTTCACTTGCGCCTTAATTTTTTTCAATCGAAAAAATTTATTTTCCATTGAACGTTCTTCTTTCTTTAAACGGCAGTTAATACATGCTGGTTAATAAATTTTCGAACTTGTCGATTTCTTCCAACGTTTTGCCGGTGCCGACCGCCACACATTGCAACGGATTTTCGGCAACCGATACCGGCAATCCTGTCGCATCGCGCAACACTTCATCCAACCGCTTCAATAACGCCCCGCCACCGGTCATCATAATACCGCGATCCACGATATCCGACGCCAATTCGGGATCTGTATGCTCTAAAGCTACCTTAACCGCTTCGACAATTTGACTGACCGGTTCGGCCAATGCTTCGGCCATTTGACGTTCGGATACGGTAATTTCTTTCGGCACACCGTTCATTAAATCGCGCCCTTTGACAGAAATTGTTTTACCTTCGCCGTCTTCGGGAATAGAAGCCGCCGCAATAGCCTTTTTAATGCGTTCTGCCGATGCTTCGCCAATCAACAAGTTATGATTTCTGCGAATATAGGAAATAATGGCTTCATCCATTTTATCGCCGCCGACACGCACCGAACGAGCATAAACAATGCCGCCCAAACTCATCACGGCAACTTCGGTCGTACCACCACCGATATCGACAACCATGCTGCCCGACGGTTCGTTAACCGGCAATCCAGCACCTATAGCAGCCGCCATGGGTTCTTCAATCAAAAAGACTCTGCGTGCACGTGAATTTTCGGCGGCCTCTTGAATCGCACGGCGTTCCACAGCCGTGGAACCGGACGGCACGCAAACGACAATTACCGGGCGTGTTAAAGTACTGCGGCCCAACGCCTTTTGAATAAAACGCTTAATCATTTCCTCTGCAACGTCAAAATCAGCGATAACGCCGTCACGTAACGGGCGAATGGCTTGGATTTGACCCGGTGTACGACCGAGCATTTGTTTGGCTTCGTTACCCACGGCAATCACATGCTTTTTGCCACGCGCATCGGCAAGTGCCACGACGGAAGGTTCATTCAGCACAACACCGTGTCCGCGAACGTAAACCAACGTATTGGCGGTCCCCAAATCAATGGCCATATCCGATGAAAAAACATTAAGTAACTTTTTTAAAGAAAAACCTTTAAGCATGACGAACCTTTCTTAAAATCGAAAAATATTGAAACCTTTTATAATTCATACACTACTTGAGAAATAAATACAACTTTTTTTTGTGTTTTGACATTAAAAAATCACACAGGCCGAAAAACGGTATCAAATATTTTTTACGGCTCTTATTTTAACCCTTTTTATAAAAATTTCATCAATTTCGTTGATTGGCAGACATATTTTGAAATCTTTTTTGCATTTGCATTTTTTCTTGCGCTTGCAATGTAACAATTTCCCTCAATTGCAAAATTTGCCGTTCCAAAATTTTATTGTCCCGCACCAAACAATTATTTTCTTCAAGCAACGCTTCTTTTTCTTTTTCAAGCATGCAATTTTGTTTTTTCAACTTATTAAAAACGGCATACATGGACAGCAATTTAAATAAAAACGGTTGTTTTTTGCGTATTAAACATAAATTTTTACGTTCGGACAGCATTAATGAAGACATGGTTATTCCTTCTTGATTAAAAAAAATAATTAAAATTGCACAAAAATATGGATGAAAGTTATATAATTATTGCCCTTTGGGGGCAAAATACCCGAAAAAGGAATATCCGAAACGACCATAAAGAGACACACCGCCGAAACGGTTTTTAAAAAACGGACGCGAAAATGTCAATTCGTTTTGCATATACTCTCCTTAACGGAGAAAATATAATATCTCCGAAAGTTCCCGTCAAGAGGAATATATAAAAATTTGAATGATTTTATTAAAAAACGCTTTATACCGACATTGACGCGGCCTGTATAAATTCAATAATTCATGCGTGGCGGCATATTGCGCAAACGCACCAAATACGGCTTATAAACTTTATCACGGCTTAAAATATGGCCTATTAACCATACACTTAAAAAATCAGCCGTTTTCATAGCCAATTGGCGTTTTTCGCGTTCCGATGCGGATACTTCATATTGTCCGCGCAATTCGGCAATGTTTTTGATAAAAACCTGATGGCTTTTCATATGGTTTTCCAAATCGGGAAAACCGATACGTTCCATAATTTCTTCTTCATGTGAAAAATGGTCACGGGCATAATCATAAGCTTTTTCAAAAACCCACTCCATCGTAGCGAAATCGCCCACTTTTGCAGCTTCGACGGATTTACGAACGACCTCGATGAACTCTTTATGTTCGTCGTCCAACGGCTTATAGCCCAATTCCATCTGTTCACGCCACAAAACTGCCGGCATCTATCCCCCCTTTTATTATACATTAAACAAGAAGTGCACTACATCTCCGTCTTGCATAATGTATGATTTGCCTTCTTGTCTGAGCTTGCCGTTTTCTCTGGCACCGGCTTCCCCGTCAAAGGCAACATAATCATCATAAGACACCACTTCGGCCCGGATAAAACCGCGTTCAAAATCCGAATGGATAATGCCTGCCGCCGCAGGAGCCGTTGTTCCTTTTTTCATCGTCCAAGCATGAACTTCTTTCGGTCCGCTTGTGAAAAAAGTTTCCAGTCCCAATAAGGTGTACCCGGCTTTAATAATACGGTTTAGGCCCGTTTGTGTCAAGCCCAAAGTTTGCAAAAATTCATTTTGTTCCTGCGGATCGGTTAATTGAGCTACTTCGGCTTCAATGCTTGCCGAAATGATAACGCAGGCATTTCCTTGTTCCCGAGCCATTTTTTGGACAGCTTCCGAATATTTGTTGCCCGAAGCGGCATGTTCTTCATCCACATTACAAACATACAAAACGGGTTTGGCCGTTAACAAATACATCTGATCAAATAACTTGGCGGCTTCCATATCCTCAGGGCGTGCCGTTTTAGCCAACTTGCCATCGCGCAAAGCTTGCAAAGCCGGCTGCATAACCGCCAACATGGCCTTTGCCTCTTTATCGCCGGATTTTGCTTTTTTTTCGACCGGTATAATACGTTTTTCCAACGAATCCAAGTCCGCCAACATCAATTCGGTTTCAATTGTTGCCGCATCGCGCACCGGATCAACGGACCCTTCCACATGGACAATATCGCCGTTTTCAAAACAACGCAAGACATGGATGATGGCATCGACTTCGCGAATATTGGCCAAAAACTGATTGCCGAGCCCTTCTCCGCGCGACGCCCCTTTTACCAAACCCGCAATATCGACAAATTCCAATTGTGTCGGAACCAGCTTTTGCGAACGGTCGATTTTGCACAAAACATTCATACGATCATCAGGAACGGCCACGCGCCCGACATTGGGTTCAATCGTGCAAAACGGATAATTGGCCGCTTGAGCATTTACCGTTGACGTTAACGCATTAAACAAAGTCGATTTGCCGACATTCGGCAATCCCACAATACCACAATTAAACCCCATGTTTTATCCTTTACAATATTTTCACTTATAAACCGCCCCGTTTAAACATGTATGATTTAAATCAGGATGGCAAGCTTTAGAATTTTCTGCTATTTTTGCGATTTTACAACCAATTTATTCATAAACGACTGATCATCATTTTTAAGTAATAATGACACATTTTCGGCAATTTTGCTTAAGGTTTCATCCAAACAAGCCTTATCATTGTTCGGGAAATCCGATAAAACCCACGAAACGACCTGCTCTTTCATGGCGGGTTTATCAACGCCGATACGCACGCGCCGATATGCCGGCCCGATATGCGCATCAATGCTTTTTAAGCCGTTATGGCCGCCGCTGCCCCCGCCTTGTTTGACTTTGATTTTGCACAACGGCAAATCCATATCGTCATGGAACACAATCACATCGGCGGGTTTGATTTTATAAAAAGCCATTGCCGCCCCGACGGATTCGCCGGACAAATTCATATAAGTTTCGGGCTTTAATACCAAAACCTTTTGTCCGTCAATCGTGCCGCTTGAAACAATCCCTTTAAATTTTTTTTGGAATCCGTCAAACAAGTAGCGGCGGACAATTTCGTCCACCGCCATAAAACCCACATTGTGGCGGGTCAAAGCATATTCCCGACCGGGGTTGCCCAATCCCACCAACAAAATCATTTTATTTTGCCTCAGCCGGCGCAGTTGCCGCAGTACCGGCAGCCGCAGCTTCGTCAGCAGCAACATCTTCAGCCGTATCGCCTTGTGAAGCGCCCACAATTGTGGCAATCGTGAAATCTTCATCTTCGGTCAATTCGACACCGGCAGGCAATTGGATGGCAGATGCCATAATCGAATCGCCCATTTCGGCATTTGCCAAATCAACGACCAAAGCTTCCGGCATATTGTCGGCTTTACATTTAACTTCAATCGTTCTGTGAACAATGTTCAATACGCCGCCCATTTTAATGCCGGGTGCGATTTCTTCGTTTTGATAATGAACGGGAACGTCCAAAGTCAAAACTGCATTTTTCGAAATGCGCAAAAAGTCCGCATGAACGGGTCTGTTCGAAACCGGATGTTTTTGAATATCTTGACACAAAACATGGTGTCTTTGACCATCGACGTTAATATCGAATTGGCGTGTCCAAATTCCGGGTTGAGCCATTTGGGCAACGATAACTTTTTCGGGCAAAGAAATCATGACGGGAGCTTGTTTTTCCCCATAAATGACGGCCGGAACGTCGCCTGTGCGGCGAATTGCTCTAGAGGCCCCCTTGCCAGCTTTTTCACGCTTTGTAGCATTTAATTGAATTGCTTTCATTTTAAATCTCTCTATAAAATTTCAGTTAATTTCAAAGGAAAAATCCTCCAGGGGTGAATTAATCCTTATCTTGCATCCGATGATGCAAGGTGATTGTTTATACATATTTTTTCTTAAATTTGCAAGAACTATTTTGCATCCCGGGCAAAATTATCGATTTTTCGTTTTGATATATAATAAAAAGACGGCAGATTGTCCGCATCCCGCCCGCATTGCTTGTTTTTTTTTCAAAAATACAAAGAAAAATCTTGCTTTTTTATTTTTTTTGGCATATAAGCATATCTGTTTCGGAATATAGCGCAGCCTGGTAGCGCGTTCGTCTGGGGGGCGAAAGGTCGTGGGTTCGAATCCCGCTATTCCGACCAATATAAAAAGGTATACCGTTAAGTATACCTTTTTATATTGGGCAAAACAGAGGGTACAAAAGAACACACCGGTTCGGCGAATGAGCGCAATAAAATAGCGCGAATGAGAAACATTGCGCCTTTTAGCGAACGGGGGCGCGGATTGGCAAAGCCAACCAAGCCATAAATTGTGTGAAACCAATATACAATCCCGCTGCTTAAGACTAATAAAAAAACATCCGCCTTTACGGCGGGTGTTTTTTTTTGGGGGAGAGAATTTATTTTGCCGTTTTGTTTTATACGGGCAAAGTGAAACGGCGATAAGAAGTGATATAAATTGATACGAAAAAATGATTGGCATAAATTGGCGGCGGGTATAGCGGATAATCGGGGGACAGAGTGAATCGGGATCGGACGGCGGGGCGAAATAAAAAAAATGCGGCCGCAAAGCAGCCACATTTTAACAGAGGAATAAGCGCCGTTTAAACCATCTGATTTTTTTACGGCACCCCCCTACGGGGGATAAAAAAACGGGGCTGCACGCCCCGATTGCGCTTGCTTTAAGCAAGCTTTAAAACCGGTTGCCGATGGCAACCTAAAGACAAAAGCTCAGAAGCGGCAGAGCGCGTAGTAGTTGCGGTTGCGATAGCCGTCGCTGCCGACGGCACCTGAGGACAAATTGACGTAGTACGCGGTAGCCGAGCCGGAGGGCATAGCGTTACGTCATTTGAAAAAATGCCGTGCCGACGGCTGATGTATATACCCTAAATTTCGACATTGTGCGACTGCGAATTTTAAGGTGGCCGGCCCTTTTAAAATTAAATTACAGTGCTCACTCGGGACAATTCGTGATTCTTCCCGACTCCGGCACATCGATGTTTTTCCTCCTTTGTTTTCTTTGCCATGCAATCGCTTGGCGGCGAATTTTTTCAATTTGTTGAGAAAAATACACTTGTTGCCTTTTATTTAACAATTGAAAATCCGCCCCCAAGCGCAAGCATAAAACCACCTCATCCAATGTCGATAAATATTCTTCCAAAATTTCGGCTTTGTTTTCGACTCTGCCCGCACGCGAAATCAATGAACATGCTTTCATTAAATTATGGTTCAACGGTTCCCCCAAAGAAAATTTATATTCTTTCGGAAACTTTGTTGTCCGTGCAAATATATCACTCAATAAACAATATGTATCCCTATAAATGGGCAAAATTTCGACGCGCGGCATATGCATCTCACTTTTGTTGCCCGACAGGACAAGATGCCGAATTTTTATTGCGTTCGGCACAGGCACCGTATAAACGGCCCGTAGCATCGGCAGACAACGTCGATTCACATTGTTCATCGGCCCATTTCAGCAAACAATAATGCGAACGCGGACATTCTTTTTCAACCGTATACGGCCGTTCATCCGCCGCATCGATAATCGCAGATGACGTATTCGTCGTCAACACTTGGCATCGTCCGTACAAAATGCCCGTAGCGTTGGCCGACAATGTCGGTTCCGTATCGTTCGAACGCCATGTTTCGACGGACCATCGCATCGAACAATATTGCCCGCTACGGCAACCTTGCACGGGCCTTAACAAAGCCGCATCCCCGTTCGGGTGGCGCACCAAAGCGTTGGATGTATTCGTTGTCAGCGCTTGGCATCGCCCGTATAAGATGCCCGTGGCATCGGCCGACAACGTCGGTGTCGTATCGTTCGAACGCCATGTTTCGGCAGACCACCTTATCGAACAATATTGTCCGTTACGGCAACTCTTTGCCGCGGATATCGAAAAAGTGCCGTTCGAACCTGCAGACGCCGTGTATGAACAATCTGTATAGTATTCCAACGTATAATCGCCGGAAGCGAAATCATAGGAACAATCCGTATAATATTCTAACGTAGGATCGCCGCCATAATAATATGAACAATCCGTCCGATAAATCATATCCCCCGGGAAAAATACATATATACATTGACCATCCATTTCGTTACATTCGCCGTCTTTTTCCCCGCAGACTTGCGATTCTGGACAACACCACGTTGCCGTATCGGAAGAACACGACGTTTCCATTTCATCATCACATACCGGCAAGCAAGCATCTTTGGACAGGCTTAGCACTTCATCTTCGGAACATGGAATACACACACCTTGGCTCAAGCTGCAATAACCATTGAAATCTTCCCCGCAATCTTCATGCTTTTCGCAATTTTTACCGATACCTCGTCCATCGAATGAAAACACCATTATGTTATCAAGTACATCGCATGTTGTAAAGACGTCCCCGTCTTCCGTATAAAATTTCAAAACATTCTCGGTTTCCATATCCAACAACCTTTTACATGGCCCCTTGGGTATGTTTAAAACCTTTACGAAATAATCCCCATCAATGTCTCGCATCATAAATATGGGCTTCCCGCTTTGAACTTTTTCTTCAAATTTAATCCAATCGGTTGTTTTTAAATTCCACCTCGATTGTATTTCAACGTTGGCCATTAATGCGTCATTTAATATCAAATTTGCGGTTGATTTATCAGCTGCGTAACGAAAACCGACCATCACGGCTATTGCCAATATCCCTAAAATCGCCAAGACCCCCAACAGCTTCAACATGCTGCGACCCTTTTACTGTTTAACGAAATCTTTGTGTTTATTCAAAAACAAACGGTTTTTATTGATTGACAGATGCATACTCCCTCCTTTTAAAGATCCGTCACACAATATTGAAGAAATTCAACTTTAGTCTAGGTTATCACTTTTGGTTCGTATATGCAATATAATTTATATGGTTTTTCTAAATATTTTCAGTACAATAAACGATATCCCGACTTATAATTTATAAATTTGTTAAACATCTATCGGAAAATTAATCTATTTAAAAACATTGCCATATCCTATTTTTTGCGCGAAATAGACAAAAGACAACATTTTTTCATTGTCCACTATAACAAAATCAAACTGAATGCCATAATCAACATACCGGCAAACAAACCCAAAATGGATAAATGATGTTGCCCGTACTCCCTGGCGGCAGGCAACAATTCGTCAAAAGAAATATAAACCATAATGCCCGCCACAAACGGAAAAACCAGCATATATAATGCGCCGTCTAAAAACGGCATTAAAACAGCGTAACCGATAAGTGCGCCCACAGGTTCGGCAAGCCCCGATAAGAACGAATAGGCGAATGCTTTTTTGTGGCTGCCCGTTGCATAATAAATCGGGACGGAAACGGCAATGCCTTCGGGAATATTATGAATGGCAATGGCAAGTGCAATCGGATACGCCAGCGACGGCATTTGCAACGCGCCGACAAAAGTTGCCAACCCTTCGGGCAGATTATGCAAAGCCAATGCGGCAGCCGTAAAAACGCCAAGCCTGAATAATTTTTGAGGTTTATGGCGTATTTCTTTAATTTCTTGCATTTCAATTTTATCTTTGTGCAATTCGTGCGGATTTTCCGAACCGGGTACAACCATGTCAATCAAAGCCGTTAAACCGATCGCCATAAAGAAAATAAAAAATACCATCAATTCGCCTTGCTTACCGAATTCATGCGTCAACGACGAAACCGCTACCGGCAACAGCTCGGTAAACGAAATAAAAATCATAACACCCGCTGAAAAACCTAAAGCCACAGACAAAAAACGGGTATCAAATTTGCGCGTAATAAACGCCAAAACGGAACCGATACCGGTTGCCAATCCGGCCAACAATGTCAATGAAAACGCAAACCCAAAATTGCTCATATATAAATTTCTCCTTTTAAATCTCTCTTCCGATATAAGATAATATTTTTTTTGTTAATTAAAGCATAAAAATAACCTTATACAACGACAAAAACAGAGTCAGGCATATTTTATACAACGTGTTATAGCTTGCTTTCCAAATCTGATATGCTATAATATATCAATTTCATATATGCCACTATCATCTGTTATAGCTTGCTTTCCAAATCTGATATGCTATAATACCCGAGGTTTAAAGTACTTGGCATGTCGGGTTATAGCTTGCTTTCCAAATCTGATATGCTATAATAATAATTGCTAATAGAACTATAGGATAATTGTTATAGCTTGCTTTCCAAATCTGATATGCTATAATATTTCCCCCTGCAAAATTAAAAAGAGCACAGTTATAGCTTGCTTTCCAAATCTGATATGCTATAATAGCAAATAATAAAAAAAAACCACGTATGACGTTATAGCTTGCTTTCCAAATCTGATATGCTATAATTATGATTATAACGGCTTGTCTGCTGGTTGAGTTATAGCTTGCTTTCCAAATCTGATATGCTATAATTGCTTTTGTTCGTCAATGTATGCGCTTACAGTTATAGCTTGCTTTCCAAATCTGATATGCTATAATATGTTGCCGTTTGAGGATGCGTGGGGGAATGTTATAGCTTGCTTTCCAAATCTGATATGCTATAATCGATAAAGAGTAATATATTGATTTATTTCATATATTACTCTTTTTTTGTATTATTTTTACAACAATAAAAGTTGCTTTTCCCCTATTTTTTCTTCTTTTTTTATCTGACCGACTAAAATTGACATTGAGGCATACTGCTTTTCGGTAACGGTCAACAATCGGACACTTCCTTCCTTAGGAATCAGATACTTAAGACGATTTGCATGTTTTTCCACATCATCGTGTCCTTTGCAAATTCTTGAATAAACCGACAATTGCAACATTATATATCCGTCATGAATAAGGAAATGCCTAAAGCGACTCGCAATTTTTCGATCGGTTTTTGTCAACGTCGGCAAATCAAAAAAGACTAACATACGCATAAATCTTTCTCCCATTACCGCCATTTTACAAAACCTTATTCAAATCAAAAGTGGGTAATTGTAAATATTTTACATCCTTATTTTTAATCACATTAGCTAAACTGTACGCCATTAACTCTGATGCTTTTAATACATTCATAATTTCCATATTTAAACTACAGTTTCGAATCAGAACACCAATCAAATCACTTTTGATATCCGGTGTGAGTTCGGATATTTGATTAAAATCTAATAAATTTACCACATAATCAACAAATGGCCGCAAAGGTTCCATGAGATCATCGACTAAATTAAACTGATTCAACTTATTGGCATGATGAACACCAAAACATGGCAATAAACCCGCTCCGACAACATTCCTGGCAACACAACCACGAATAACAGCATATCCGTAATTTAAAGCTGCATTACGAATATCTTTATCATCGTTACGATTAAAGTTGTTAAATAAACTTTTCCAATACAAATTCGCTGCAAATGCTTCGGCATTTTTTGCATCCCCCGATTGAACCAATTTAGCAACTTCTTTCAATTTCAATGCATTTTCACGATGGAATAATTCAAGACATATAGCTTGGTTATTTATTTTTGCCTTAATAATTTCTTGCCAAATACGTTTCTTTAAGGGTTCGGAAACAGCAATTTGTTGCCAAGCCATATCCGAATAACGCGAATGTTGATGAAACGGGAATAAAACACCCGATGGCATATGGAATGCATCACATGTAAACAACACAATATTATAGTCAGCTATTTGAGATAACAACGTATTATTCAATGAAATTTGCCTGTTTTCCAAAATAATGACCGAAATATCTTCCAACGGCAATGACAAAGTGTCATTTTCTTGTGTCTCATAAATGAGCTGACTGTTTTTAACGGATAATTTACAAGGCTTGCCGATATGTAAAATACGCCATCCCATTAATGTTTATCCTTTTTCCCTTTATTTTTTTTGATTGACAACGGCAATCGCGTTTCTTGTTTAACCTCATGAATATCACCCAATGGGCTAACTTGATATTTTTTGAGATTTTGCATAACCGATAGGTTGATCTTTTTTTCACGTTCCAATTTAATATAAGGGATAGCGGTTTGAATGCTTTTTGTTTCGTCGCCTTTTTTATCAGATTTGAGTGAAGCATCCAACTCCACATCTGTTCCCTTACATGCGACAATCATTTTTTGATTTATCTTATCAAATGACTTAACGGCTGCAACACAATCTTGTTCTTGATTAGGCAATAAAATTTTATCTCCGATATCAAATGTACTTGTGTTAATCTTATAACATGCCGAATTATCCACACTTCCCAAATAAAGCTGACCCGTTTGAGCGCTGTATTGATTGATATATCCTTTAAAAACTTCCCCTTCGGTGGAAACTTTCCCTTTGGCAGAAGCTTTTTCTTTGATAGAAACTTCCACATAATCATCTTTAAATAAGCTGAACATAAATTGATACGTTTCATCAATTAAAACAAGTTTTCCGTCCACATATTTGTATGGTTGCGGAGCATCTTGAAATCCATCCTTTTTAACCAAATCAACGACATAAATCGGAACAATATAATATTGGTTATCCTTTTTAAAGACATCCAAACGGAACATATTTTCCTTTTCCGCCATACCGCCGCGAATTGGCAAACTGCCCTTGCCACGACTTTTAGGATATATTGTCTTTTTATGTGCAGAACCCGTTGCCTTTTTCCTGGGAGGTCTTGAAACAAATATGTTTTTCAACGTTTCAAGAACTTCATGGCGGAAATTACACCAAGGTTCCCGAACGGTTGATTTTATATATTTATACCAAGCTTCGGCTTCTTCATGCCCCAATTCGCGCGCTTTTCCTTCTCTGAATTTTTCCTTATTTTCAAAAATACTTGAAAGCCGTGATAACTTTTCCACCATTCCTTGGGTCGCACAGGCAATCACGATGGCATCTTGAGCATGGTGCAAATCACTTTCATTTCGATCTTTTTGCAATCCCCATTGATGACGCAAATAATCCGTTAAAGACCCATTGCGAACTTGGACACGATTTTTAATGTCTTGACGTGAACTTAACGAAAAATCTATCCCTTCTTCACAGTAGCGTTTCACGAATGTCGCTATATAACTGTTGTCATTGGCATTGCGTTCCTTAAATTTAAGCTCCCTATCTTCATAATTTTTAATCAACAATTTTTCTTTTTTCTTATAATTTCGCAGTAAGTTCACGCGCGCAACAAATTCTTCCCATTCTTGAGGCGTCTTTGAATCTTGAAAATATTCGTAAGGTGTTTTATTGCCTTTTTTACGATTTTCGGATGATAAACACAAAACTTTATTGGTTTGAGAATTATCCAGCGACCTTGAATACGGAACAATATGGTCCACATCCAAATAGCCGATTTCATCCAATCTGTGCAAATCAATGGGTTCTCCCGAATATATACATTTCGAGTCTTGTTCTTGATACAATCGATATTTTAAAATGTTAATCGCATTATCATTCATTCCCCGTTTTTTAAGTTCATCGCCACTGATGCTGCGTTCTTCACGACGTTGATTAATTTCTTGTTCAATTTTTCTTCTTTCATCATGATTCTTTTTAAGGTCGCGCCCCGTTTCAATATTAATTTGATCGGGCACGCCAAAGCGACGCACCATAGCGTTATAAACTTTACGAAATTGAGCAACCGTACGATTAACCACCGGAACTGTTGTCATTTGATCTTGAGATATAGGCTCTAAAAATTTACTTTTTTCGGAAATCAATTTATTAACGTTATCTTTGAAATCATATCCCGCCTTTTCGCATGCTTTATCATAACTGTCACCTTGCATCATAAAAGGGATAATTTTATCCACTGCTTTCAAAGACAGGTGAATAAATTTACTAAAGTTAAGTGTGCAAAATATCTTTATATTTTCTTCACTTATATTTAGTTTTTCCAGTCCTTCTTTAATTTTTTCATCATTTTTTTCACATGCAATTATCTTAACAACTTTATTTAAAAGGGGTATATCTTTTTCCAGTTCAGACCATTGTTCTTGATCAAATTGGCTTTTTAATTGATGCCAACCTTTCATTTCATAAAAAATCAAATCCTTTGTATCGGTGTCACCTTTGATACTGATATCTTTACCGAAAACTTTGCTTTTTAAAGTTTTATAAGTCACTTTTTTGGTAGTTTTTAATACTTCAAGAATGTGATGGCGTTCATCATCCGTTACCGAACGAATGCCGTTTTCAATAACGGATAAGTTATTGATTTTCGTCAAAGCAACAAACAATTCGCTGGACGGTGCTTCTTTCGGGGCCCTTTTTTCACCCTTTTCAAAACGGCAATCACCCACCATATCAATAATACTTTCCACCGGACGATGACGAAAAGCTATATTTTTATAGTCTTCTAACAATTCTTCCGTAAAAATATCGTACTTTTTTTGAGCATCAAAAATGCATTCAACTTCTCTTTCTATTTCTTCGCGCGGGATAGAATTATTATAAACAATCTCTTTAACCTTACCTTTACTGTCTCTTATGGCTCTGTTTCTTTTTTTACCCGATATTCCCGCTTGTTCCACAATAATTTGCGCCAATGTTTTATTATCGCTTAGCAATGCTTTATTGGCTTTAATAGCATTTAAAACTTTACCGCTCTCTTTATCTTGCTCTTCAATTGCCTTACGATAAGATTTAAATCCGCGGTGTTTGGCCAAATGAGTTAGCACACGAATAAGATCTTCTTTTGACAGTTTTTCTTTAAAAGCTTTTTCTGCGCGCAACATCCAAACATCCACATTGCCCTTTTGTCCATAGATTTCTTCAATTAAATCCAAAGATTCCGCTAAGCCTTTTTTGATAAATAATTGTTTAATGCCTTGCATGCGTCGTGCTTTTCGACGGCAAGTCCTGCGTGCCAAACGCATCATCCGACGCGGTTCAGCCAAAGACGTACCATCTTTGGGATTTTCCGCAACAGGGAAGCACCTTGCGCCGGCACCGAGAATATGGCCTTCAAACACTTCTCCCGTATCCGGATTAAAATTTTCATCGTCTAATTTGATGGCCGCCCATCCGATAGAAGCGATACCCAAATCATATCCAAAAATTAATTTTTGCATGCATACCTCCCCGCTTAAAAATTTCCCTTGACTTACAGTTTATCAAATCGTATACTAAAGGCAAGGAATTTTTTATTGTTATATCAAATTTGGAAAGCAAGCCTATAATAATCGAAAAATTTCGAGTGGGGCTCTGACGTTTTGTCATCCCCCCTTTTTTTATTCGTTAAAGCGTAAAATGAAGTCGGAAAAATAAAAGTCGTTTTATCGTCTTTGCATCATACACAAATAAAAACCGTCGGTACCCGTCCGATACGGCGAATATCGTTTTTCAAATACTTTTTTATAACGCGGATGCGAACTTAAAAAGTTTTCAACTTGCGCTTCGTTTTCATCAACGGTTAATGAACACGTGATATACGATAAAAAATGCCCCGGTTTAACATAATCCGCCGCACGGTTTAAAATTTCGCTTTGTAATTGAACCGTTTTTTTCAGTTGCTTTTCGTTCAATTTCCATTTCATATCGGGCATGCGCCGCCATGTCCCCGTTCCGGTACAAGGCGCATCAACAACCACGTGGTCAAATTTTTTATCGGGCTTGGGCAAACGCGTCACGGTTTTTACGATACTGATACCCGCACGCCGCGCTCGTTTAACCAATTCAAACAATCGTTTCGGCAAAGCATCATAGGCTTGAATAAAACCTTTGTTTTGCATCATCTGAGCAAAAATAAGCGTCTTGCCGCCCGCCCCTGCGCAAAAATCAAAAACGCTTTCGCGCGGCTTGACACCGATATCCAAAGCAACCATTTGAGCACCTTCATCTTGAATTTCTATGAGGCCCTTTTTATAAAATCTTGTTTCAGTTAAATTTTGATAATTTTTTAAAATTAATCCGTAAATTGAATTAGTTGTTTTTGATACTTCGATTCCTTCTTTAAGCAATTCTTGCATGATTTCATCACGATTACCGTTCGCACGCAACACAATCGGAGCATTGTTTTTCATTCGCGGCAATTCGTTTTCGGCATCGGAAATATGGGGGATAATCCACGCGGGCACTTCCCACTTAACGGCATCGGGCGCTCGAGATAATTGCGTATCGGCAAGGGTATCAAAATTTTGAGTTTGATAATCTTCCCCCATCACGGACAAAAAGCAAACCGTTTTATCCACCCATGAGGCATTCGGGCACAAAAATTCCAAGCGGGCTTTATGGCGTATCAACGCCCAAACCAAATTCAACAATTCTTTGCGATCATCCCCCGCGATATATTTATGCGTCGCGGTATATTTACTGATAATTTCGTTGGCAGAACCGCCGCGTTTATCAATTTTATCCAATAAAAATGCCGCTGTTTTGATAAATTCTTCCTTCGTCATTTAAAATGCCTTTTCGTGTTTTAAAAAATTTGAATTGTCCCGCAAATAAAATTCAAACGTATCATACACATTTATCGGGGAAAAAGCCATAATTATTTTTTGAAAATATCTTTTCACGCCTTGACAGCATATAGGATTTTATGTAGGATGGACAACTTAAATTATGGAGAAAATCAATGTCTGAACCCAAAAAACAATCTCAAAAAAATATGCAAAAAAAAACGTCCGAACCGTCTGATAAAATTTTTAAATCCGGGCGTGAAGGAGAAGTACTGACCGGTTCGCAAATTTTCATTCAATCTTTGATTGCCGAAGGCGTTACCGATATTTTCGGTTATCCCGGCGGATCGGTCATCGGTTTATATGAAGAATTATATCATACAAAAGAAATCAACCATTATCTTGTACGCCACGAACAAGCCGCCGTTCACGCAGCCGAAGGATATGCGCGTGTATCGGGTAAAGCGGGCGTTGTGCTGGTTACGTCGGGCCCGGGGGCGTGCAATGCCATCACGGGTATCGCGAATGCTTATTATGATGGGTATCCGTTGGTTGTTTTTACGGGGCAAGTCGGTTCCAAATTAATCGGTAACGATGCGTTTCAAGAAGCGGACATTGTGGGGATTACGCGGTCTTGTTGTAAGCATAATTATCTGGTTAAAGATGTCAAAGATTTGGCGCGCACGATTAAGGAAGCTTTCCATATTGCCACAACGGGCAAACCGGGTCCCGTGGTTGTGGATATGCCCAAAGACATGTTAGATGCCAAAATCAAATTTGAATATCCAAAAGCCATTGATTTGCCGGGATACAATCCGACCTATAAAGGGCATCACAAACAAATTTTAGCCGCACTTAAACTTTTGGCGGGCGCGGAGAAGCCATTGATTATCGCGGGCGGCGGCGTTATTGCTTCAAAAGCCGAAGAAGATTTAAGGAAATTGGCAGATTTGATGAATATCCCGGTGGTCAGCACTTTGATGGGCATCGGCGCATATGAGGGTGACTATGATAAAAAATTGGGGCTGATCGGCATGCACGGGTCGTATTGGTCAAACTATGCCGTACACCATGCGGATGTTATTTTAGCCGTCGGCACGCGTTTTAACGACCGTGTAACGGGGAATTTAAAATACTTTGCCAAAAATGCAAAAATCATTCACATTGATATTGACCCCTGCTCTATCAGTAAAAACGTACCCGTTCACATTCCGATTGTCGGCGATGCAAAAAATATTTTGGAATCCATGAACAACGAATTAAAACATACCGATTTCAAAATCAATGAAAAGCCGCGCCAAGAATGGATTGAATTGATTGCCGATTGGAAAAGCAAAAAAACTTTAAAGCGCGTTAAATCCGACAAGCTCAGCCCGATTGCCGTTATCCAAAAAGTGTATCAACTGATTGACGGTTACAATCCGATCGTCACAACGGAAGTCGGTCAACACCAAATGTGGGCCGCTCAATTATTCAGGCGTGCCCAAACCCGTAAGTTCATTACATCGGGTGGGTTGGGCACGATGGGTTTCGGCTTCCCTGCCGCCATCGGTGCACAAATTGCCAAGCCCAACGAGTTAGTTTTTGTCATTGCGGGCGATGGCAGTATTCAAATGAATCTTCAAGAATTGGCTACATGCGTTCATTACAACATTCCCGTTAAGGTGTTAATTATCAATAACGGTTATTTGGGCATGGTGCGCCAATGGCAAGAACAACTCTATGACAAACATTATTCGCAAACCAAAATTTCGGGGCCGGATTTTGTTAAGCTTGCCGAAGCTTACGGGGCACTCGGCATCCGTATTGAAAAAGAAGACGAAATCGAACCGGCGATTGAAAAAGCCATGGCCCATAACGGCCCTGTGTTTATCGATGCGCGCGTAAATGCATTTGAAACCGTTTACCCGTGGGTATTGGCAGGCCAACCGCTCAGCAATATGTTACTGCCCGAAAATATGAAAGATAAAGGAGAATAAGATGAGACACGTCATTTCCATTTTAGCACACAATGAACCGGGGGTTTTATCGCGCATTTGCGATTTGTTTTCGGGGCGCGGATACGGCATCGATTCCATCAGTGCCGGCACTTCGACGTCGGAAGATTTTGCGCGCGTAACGGTTGAAACAACGTGCGATGAACGTGCCGCCGAACAAATTATGAAACAGCTTAACCGCCTGATTCCGATTTTAAAAGTTCAAGAAGTGACAAAGGACGAAAACCTTATCCGCGAATTTGTTTTATGCAAACTACATGTGAATACCCAAACGCGCGGTGAAATTTTAAAAATCGCCGATTTGTTTAAAGCTTCCGTTTTGGACGTTACCGGCAAAACCGCCGTGTTACAAATGTCGGGTACTCAAAGCGAAATTTCGGCCTTTTTGGAATTTGTCAAACCGATCGGCATTCGCGAATTGGCGCGTTCGGGAAAAGTGGCCATGTGTCACGATACATCGATTAACGCCAATATTAAAGGCGAATAAAACCTTTGATTATGCAAAAATTTTTCAATTAAAAAATCTCCCGTCGCCGCGGTGGATTTTTAAAATCGTTCGACAATGCCGTTTTAAATTATAAAACGGTTCGTTATAAAAAAATTTATATTATAAATGTATGCTACCCCCTTTACAAATCTTAAATTTGCGATATGCTGTTAACAGATATTTGTTAGTTGTAAATTATTAAGGAGATAAAATGGACTTTTCCCCATGGCACAATCAATCGGAAGACAATCTGTTAAAATCTTTAAATACCGATAAATTCAAAGGGTTAACAAACGATGAAGTACAAAAACGTTTGGAAAAATTCGGTTTAAATACCATTACGTTAAAAAAAGGCAAAAGCGCACTCGTGCGTTTTTTATTGCAAATTCATCAACCGTTGATTTACGTTTTGTTATTGTCTGCCACAATAGCTTTGTTTTTGGGCGAATATATTGACGCCGCCGTAATTTACGGGGTTGTGTTGGTTAATGCCTTAATGGGCTTTTTCCAAGAAGACAAGGCTTTGAAAGATTTGGAAAAACTGACCCGAGCGATTGATATCAAGGCTCACGTCATCAGGGATGCCGATACGGTGGAAATTTCATCAACCGAGGTTGTACCGGGCGATATTGTTTTATTACGTTCCGGCGAAAAAGTGCCGGCGGATATTCGCTTGATACAAGTCACGGATTTAAAAATTGATGAATCGGCATTGACCGGCGAATCCGTACCGTCTCAAAAAAATGCCAATATCTTGGCGGAAAAAACATTATTGGCCGATCGGCAAAATATGGCTTATTCTTCCACTTTGGTGACTTTCGGCACCGCCAAAGGCATTGTCGTGGAAACAGGCAACCACACCGAAATCGGCAAAATTTCAAAAATGATCAATGATGCGGATGATTTAAAAACGCCCCTTACTGAAAAAATCGAAGTGTTCAGCCAAAAATTATTATGGTTGATTGTCATTATGTCGGTATCGGCATTCGTGGTCGGATGGATTAAAGGGTTGCCGATAGTCGGCACGTTTATGTCCGCCGTTGCAATGGCCGTTGCCGCTATTCCCGAAGGATTACCGGCCGCCGTGACGATTATTCTTTCCATCGGAGTCAATCGTATGCTTAAACGCAACGCGATTGTACGCAAATTGCCCGCCGTTGAAACATTGGGCAGCACGTCCATTATTTGTTCGGATAAAACCGGCACTTTGACAGCCAACCGCATGACGGTGCAAAAAATCATCACAAGCGGCGGCGAATATACATTATCGGGTATCGGATATAATACTAAGGGCGATATTACGCCGAAAACGGCAGATAAATCTTTGGAAGCATGCCTGATTGTCGGCGCATTATGCAACACGGCCAAATTGTCAAAAGGCGAAGGCATCGGCGACCCGACCGAAATCGCCCTGCTTGTATCGGCGAAAAAAGGCGGATTTGATTACAAAACCTATATTCATGAACATCCTCTTATCGCGGAAATTCCTTTTGAAGCGCAATACCAATATATGGCAACCTTGCATCAAGACGGCATGATATATGTCAAAGGTGCCACTGAAGCCATTTTGCCGTTTTGCTCTTACATGATGAACAAAAACGGAGATATATCACCGATTGATAAAAAAGAAATTTTGCATAAAATGGAATCTTTGGCCTGTAAGGGGCTCCGCGTTTTGGGATTTGCCATCAAAAAACACAACGGCAAAACTTTATCCCATGGCGACGTACAATCGGACTTGGTTTTTGTAGGGTTGCAAGCGATGATTGACCCGCCGCGTCCCGAAGCCATTAAAGCGATTGAAACGTGTTACGGGGCCGGTATCCGTGTCAAGATGATTACGGGTGATCATTTAGTAACGGCAAAAGCCATTGCAAAACAAATGAACTTGCACGGCAAAGGAACGGATGTTGACCCGGTCGTGATGAACGGCGATGAAATTTCACATGCTACGGATGAACAATTGTATCAATTGGCACCCGAAGTGGACGTTTTTGCCCGCGTCACGCCCGAAGATAAATTGCGCCTTGTCAAAGCTTTGCAAAAACATGGCAATATCGTTGCCATGACGGGCGACGGCGTAAACGATGCGCCTGCTTTAAAACAAGCCAACATTGGTGTTGCGATGGGCATGAACGGCACGGATGTAGCCAAAGATGCGGCCGCCATCGTGTTGGTGGATGACAATTTTGCCACGATTGAAGCCGCCGTTGAAGAAGGCCGCGGCGTGTTTGATAACTTGATTAAATTCATTTTATGGACTTTGCCGATCAGTTTTGCCGAAGCTTTGGTTGTAATGTTGGCGATTTTCTTTAACTTAACGGTACCGATTTTACCGGTTCAAATTTTATGGATTAACATGGTCACGACGATTTTGCTGGGCGCAATGTTTTCATTTGAACCGATTGAAAAAGGCATTATGCAGAGAAGTCCGCGTAAACCGTCCACACCGATTTTGACAAAAGCCGTTTTGTATCGAATTATTTCGGTTATGTGCATGATGACGATTTTAAGCTTTGCCGCATTTGAAGCGGCCGAAGCACAAGGCGACAATTTGGCCGAATCCCGCACGTTGGTTGTCAATGCGATTGTAATGATGGGCATTTTCTTTATGTTCTCATGCAAATCATTTGACAAATCCATTTTCAAAAGCGGTATTTTAAATAACCTTTATATGATTTTGGGAGCAATCGGCATGATTGTGTTACAAATTTTGTTTTCATACACGCCTTGGTTCCAAATTGCGTTTAAAACACATAATCCCGACTTGTTGGATTGGTTGATTGCAATCGGTTTCGGGATGATTGTCACATTAATGGTGGAAATTGAAAAATTCGTCGTGCGGCGTAAACATTTGGCGGCGTAATTTCTTGCCGCATGTCATAACAACATAATCAATCGGTTCGTGGATTGCGGGCCGATTTTTTTATTGACTTTTTACCGACTTTTCCCTATGATGCGCTGTCTTACAACAAAATTTTTTCGGAGAATTTATGGAAAATACAAACGCTTATTCAAACAATATTGTCATACATCTTTTTGAAGGTTCAAAAATCGTTAAAACAGCCCTTATTTCGGCCGAACAAATTCAAAAATACCAAGGGAAAGTCATTTCTTTCTTGCTTGACCAATATCAACCGACGGCGTTTGAAATGCGTTTGGAAAAAGACACGACTTCGGATTATCCGCGTTATTATTTCGGTAAAGCCTTATTTGATCAAACGGGCAACCCACAAGCCGTTTGCAAAGGTAAACCATACCCTTTAAAGAAAAATGATTACGTGTTTGATTCGGTAACAATGGAATGCATTTATGGCAAAGCACGTTTGGTTTCCGTTTCGGCTTATCTGCCGAAATCAATTATCGGCAAAAATTTTGCGAACACCGCATTGGAACGGTCGTAAGATCACGTGATTTTTTATTCTTCGTACTTAACCGGAATCCCTTGTTCAATCGCCCTTTGTATTCCTCCTTTGACTACAACCGTATTCGGGTATCCCGCTTCTTCAAATTCCACGGCGGCAATCGCTGCACGATTTTTGTTTCTGCAGATAATATATAAAGGCCGCCTTGAATCCAAATCGTGTTCTTGCATAAATTCATCCGGATCCAAATCATCCAACGGTACGGAAAAATGTGGCCACGCCAATGATACTCTACGGCGTTCTTCGTCAGAACGGACATCTAAAATTTGATCGCTGCGTTTTAAATCTTTCGGTTCAATTTGTCGCATGTTTTCCCCCTTTGTATATTATATATAAGTAACAAATGTACTCATGTGCAACAAAAAGTAACCATATTGACAAAGCTCGTTAAATTCGTTATAAAGCCTTTTCAATCAAAAAGGAATTATAAAAATGTCTGTTTCATGCGGAATTGATTTCGGTACCACCAATTCGGCGGCCGGCATATCTGCGCCATCAAGTATTCCGAACCTTATCTTGTTAGAGGGAAACCATATCACGTTGCCCAGCGCTTTATTTTTTGATACGCGGAAAAACTCTGTCCATTTCGGACGGGCTGCCGGCGAAATGTATTTAATGGGTGAAGACGGGCGATACATGCGTTCGTTAAAACGCATATTGGGTACCGAGTTAATGGGGTATCATACGCAAGTCGGCAAACAGGTTTTAAAATTTGATAAGATAATATCTTTGTTTTTGTCCAACATAAAAAACAAATTGGATATGCATGCAAAAACAAATGTTGAACATGTCGTGATGGGACGCCCCGTCCATTTTCGAACAAATGATATTGAAGGCGATAAACGCGCACAAAATGAATTGGAAACCATTGCAAAAAGCATCGGATTTAAACATGTTGAATTTCAATATGAACCGATTGCGGCCGCTTTTGCCCATGAAGAAAAACTGTCTGCGGAAAAATTGGCATGCATTATCGATATCGGCGGCGGGACATCGGATTTTACCGTTATCCGCTTGGGCCCCGAATTAAAACACAATACCGACCGCACAAATGATATTTTGGCAAACAGCGGTATCATGATCGGCGGAAATGATTTTGACAAACGTTTTTCAATTGCGTCATTTATGCCGATTTTGGGACGCAAAACAACCTATGGCCCGAAACTTTTAACCGTGCCGTCATCCATTTATTTTGAACTGTCCGAATGGAGCAAAATCAACGGCGCTTACGCGTCCAAACATATTGCCGAAGCCGAAGAAATCCTGTCAATGTCTCATTTCCCAAGCATTTATCGCAGGTTGGTTGAAGTGTTGCACAATAATTTGGGGCATAAATTGCTAAATACCGTCGAAAATGCAAAAATTGATTTAACAAAGCAAAACTATTTGGAAATTCAATTGGATTTCTTAAGCGATTGTCCGTCCGTTTCAATTTGCAAACAAATATTTGAAGACGCCATTATGAAAGACGTTCATCAAATCGATGCAACGCTAAATGAATGTTTAACGGCGGCTCAAATTAAACCCGAACAAATTGAATTGATTATCTTAACGGGCGGATCGACGGAAATTGAACTGATACAAAAACGAATCAAAAAAAAGTTCCCGAACGCACAAATTGCCGATACGGATAAATTGTCCAGCGTGTGTTTGGGGTTGGCTTATGACGCAAAACAGCGGTTCGGATAAGATGAATAAGCTCCATAGATAAAAAAGAAGATAAAACCTTAATCCAACAATTTGGCAATTGTGTATTCATCATGCCATTGACCATCAATCAAGGCTGTATGCAAATGATGCCCTTCAATTTTAAAACCACATTTTAAATAAAGGGCTATGCCTTGGCGATTGCCCGTTCGCACGCGCCCTTCTATGCGTTTGACATTTTTGAATTTTGCCCATTCTTCCAACAGTTGCATCATTTGAGTGCCTAATCCTTGATTGTGATACCCTTGTAACAAACCAATCCAAAATTCGCAAACATGTGCCACCCACGGATGATCGGGGCGTACCAATGCGGCACCTATGACACCGACAAGAACACCGTTATCCCACAACCCGATATTCAGTTGATTAGAGTCATCAAACTGCTTTATTGTTTTTTCAACAGGCTTTTTCGGGCGGCCGGGATACTGCATCGTAAAATTTGTTTGTGCACCCAATTTGTCTTGATAAGCATAAAAGGCGGCAACATCTTGGGCTTCAAGGGATTTAAAATGTAATATTTTTCCATTATTTAATGTAACTGTGCGGTTCATAATTACCTCCTTAAATTAAAGAAAGCAATAAAATATAAGGTTATCTCAAAAACACTTTTTGAAGTTTAAAATTTAAAAGATATTTTCTTAATCGCCCTTTTTATCCACATCTGTTTTTTCAAAATCCAACGCAACGGAATTAATACAAAAACGGTCTTGCGTTTCTGTGGAGCCATCTTTAAAGACATGTCCCAAATGCGACCCGCAACGCGCGCATAACACTTCGTCGCGTATCATGAAATGGGAAAAATCTTTTTGAATCTTGACACTGCCGGGGATTGCTTTATCGAAACTCGGCCACCCGCATCCGCTGTCAAATTTAGCATCGGAATCAAAAATTTTATTGCCGCACGCGGCACATTCATAAATGCCCTGCTCGTTAAAATGCAAGTATTTGCCGGTGTCGGGGTGTTCGGTTCCCTTTTCACGCAACACATGATAAGCTTCCGGCGACAAGGTGTCTTTCCAATCTTCATTTGAACGTTGGATATGACAACTTGGCAATCCTTGTTTTTCAAAATATTTTTGATGATATGCTTCGGCAGGATAAAAAGTGCCCGCCGGAATGATTTTTGTTACAATCGGACGGCGGAATTTTCCCGAATGATTGAGCTTTTCGATTTTCTTCAAAGCCGCTTGTTTTTGATTTTCATCCAGATAAAAAACAGCACTGCGATATTGTTCGCCGACATCGGGGCCTTGACGGTTCAAAGTGGTCGGGTTATGGATTTTGAAAAAGACATCCAATAATTTATCATACGATGTTTTATCCGTATCATATTGAATGCGAACCGCTTCGGCATGCCCCGTGTTGCCTTCGCAGACAACTTCATAGGTTGGATTTTCCACCTTTCCGCCGATATAACCGACCTCAGTCGCCACAACGCCCGGCACTTCGTCAAAAGCGCTTTGAACACCCCAAAAACATCCGGCCGCTATAATCATTTCTTTTATCATATCAATAATATGAAGCCTGCCTTAAAAAAATTCAAGGGTAGTTTTTTAAAATTCAACCTGCCTTGTTAAATTTCAAATTATTTAATGCCCAATATTTCCAATTGTTCGCTTAAAACAAGCCATTCATTTTCGATATCGTTCAATTCTTGGGCAAGGCAAGCCAAATCCTTTTGCGTTTGAACAATTTTATCGGGCGACAACGGCGTTAAAAATAAACTTTCCAAAGCATTCTTTTGTTCATTCAATAATGTAAGTTTTTTATCCAACCGCGCCAACTGCCCTTTCATGGCCTTAATTTCGTTAAAAGAAGGTTTGGCGGGTTTATCGGACGCAACGGCAAACTTTGCGGATTCTTGCTTATTTTTTGGCTTTTCATCTTTCTTTGCCCCCCTTTTATCTTCACTCAACATTTGCCTGTAATCATTCAAATCGCCTTTAAATTCTTTGCAATATCCACCCTTAACCAACCACAAATCGTCGGCAATCAGCTGTATTAAATTCAAATCGTGCGTGATTAAAATAACCGAACCCGTATACGCATTCAATGCATCAATCAACGCATCGCGCCCCGGAATATCCAAATGGTTCGTCGGTTCGTCCAATATCAATAAAGCCGGCGCGTCATACGTCATGGCGGCGAACAACAAACGCGCTTTTTCCCCGCCCGATAAGTTTTCGATTTTCGTCAATGCCTTTTCTTTTGTCAAACCGAAGCGCGCCAAATGTGCCCGCACGACCGTTTCGCGCGTATCGGAGAGCATTATTGAAGCCATAAAAGCGGCTGCCGTCAAATTAATCGGCAATTCTTCCGTTTGGTGTTGGGCGAAATACCCGACTTTTAATTTGGGCGAACGGTGAATTTCACCCGCCATCGGCTTAATTTTTCCGCTGATTAATTTGGCAAAGGTCGATTTGCCGTTACCGTTCGCGCCCAACAACGCAATACGGTCATTTTCAACCAGGCGCAAAGACAAATCGCGCAAAACGATATGTTCGCCGTAACCGCAAGACACTTTGTCCAAAGTCATTAACGGCAGTACTAATTCTACCGGATTGGGAAAGGTAAAATGCGATGATACTTCCTGTTCCGGTTCGGGGATTTCCTGTAATTTCGCAATCATTTTTAAACGGCTTTGCGCTTGTTTTGCCTTAGTGGCCTTATATCGAAACCGATCGACGAAAGATTGCAAATGCTGCCGCCTTTTTTCTTGTTTTTCGGCAGCTCTTCCAAGTAATTGCCGTTGCAATAAGCGGTTCTTTTGAAACGTATCGTAATTGCCGGTATAGGAAACAAGCTTTTTGCCTTCGACATGCACGATGTAATCGCATAAGGAATTTAAAATTTCCTTATCATGGCTGATTAAAATCAATGTTCCGCCGTATTTGCGCAAATGGGCAATCAGCCAAATACTCGTTTCCAAATCCAAATGGTTTGTCGGTTCGTCCAACAACAAAATATCGGACGGTTGGAATAAAGCCGCCGCCAAAGCCAATCGCATGCGCCAACCGCCCGAAAATTCTTGAAGCGGGCGCGTTAAATCTTCATTTTTAAAACCAAGGCCGTTTAAAATGGCCGCCGCGCGGGCGCTTGCCGATGACGCTTCAATGGCATTTAACCGTTCGTGAATTTCGGGCAATTCCATACTTGGGGCCGTTTTTAAACGTTCGGTTAATGTCATCAATTCTTTGTCTTGCGCCAAAACAAAATCCAAAATTGGCAAATCAAGGTGTTTAAATTCTTGTGCCACAGAAACAATTTTATAAGAATTCGGATACGATACATCCCCTGTTTCGGTTTCCAATTCACCTTGCAATACGCGAAACAAAGTCGATTTGCCGCATCCATTGGGACCGACAAGGCCGACCTTTTGCCCGTCGGAAATGTGGGCAGAGGCATGTTCAAACAAAGTTTTTGCCCCGATGCGCACCGTTATGTCATTTATATCAATCATGGGGGCAAGATAGCCTATATCATTAAAAATTGCAATAAAAAAGGGCACTTTGACCAAGCACCCTTTTTTATATGGTTTTATATATCAAAGGAATATAAATATAAGCGTATATAAAATCGATAGAGCTTTTTTATTAAGGTTCACCACATACGGCAAAAGGTTAAAAATTATACCTTAACCCCAAACGGCCGCCCCATGAATCATATATAGAGCCTTTTTCAACCGTAAAATCGCCGTACATATGCCATCCGCGCGACAATCGGGCGTTCAAACCGATTGACCCTTCAAACGTTGCGCCGCCGACATCGGACGTAAAATCCGACCCGAGAAAATGGACATCCGTTTCGCCCAACCATTCGTAAGCCACGCCCGCTTGAATATACGGTTCAAACGCCATACCGTTGGCAAATGTCCTGCGATATGCCGCCATTAACGCCGCGCGCGTCACTAAGCTGTGCGCCGAATCGTATTTGATTTTTTGATCTACGTTTGTTTTGTGATCGACTTCGGGCATATAGGTGTAAACAACTTGCGCTTTGGGTTCTAAAATAAATCCGTTACGGCCATTTTGATATAAAGCCGTCCTGCGCCCGAATTCAAAGCTGCCCGTCACCGCCCAATTATCAGCGTCATAGGTAATGGGCAACCCTTGAGCGGAATAGTTTGTTACATCCGTTTGCGTATAAAATCCGCGGATAACCGAATCAGTATACCACCCGTTTTTATTAATCCAAGTCAAATAAGCCCCTACGGACGGCACAGTTGTATCGCCTTTTCCGTCATGACCGTTTGTTTGGTGAATCTTAACCTTATCCGCCCACGCGTATCCCGCCATAATCCCCAAATACGTACGGTTCGTTCGGTCTTTTGCAATCAAATGGTCGTAACCGGCTTCAACACCGTAAATATCCATTTCATTTTTGATATTTTCATCCACTTCCAACGATTTATAATAACCGCGCGCCCATAATCCGTTGTGCGCTTTCGGATTGTTTGAACGCAATTCGCCCAAACGGTTGCGCAATTCGGAATTGATTGTTTTGATAACACTGAGCGCCACTGCGGGCATGCTTGCAATCGTGTTTGTCAAATCGGTGGGTTTCGGTTTATTCCCATTTGAATAAGACCCGTTCGTACTTTTATTGCCCCCGCCGTCATCTTCGGTTGCCGTACGAATATACCAAGATTCATCGTCCGTATTTAAATTTTGATAATACAGTTCTTGAATATATAATCCCGAATCAATACGTTTGCCGACCAAATCAAAAGTATCGGCACCCGTAACGGTCGTTCCTTGGGCGTCCACAACCTTAACACCATCCCCTTTGATAAAAGTACCGTAACTTGGGAAAGCGGCTGTGTTTGTAATGTGCAAATTGGTTGTACCGCTGACAGTTGTTCCCGTTTGTAAAACAATTTGATCCGTCAATTGTTCTGCATCCAAATCCGTATTCATATAAACGGTTGCATTGTCCCCTTCATAAGAATCGACAATAGTCAATGTGTTATATTTGCCCGTTGTATTTGAACGCAAATCAACCTTAGAATTATCCAAACTTAATACATAAATATTTGAATCATTTAACATTTTCCACGAAGAACCATTGCTTAGCCCAACGGTTAATTGCCCGTTATCCGTAATGGAACCGACCAATGACGACTTATCGGCAGTTAATGTTGAAGTATCGGTATTATTAACAAGCGCTGCCGGATTTGTTCCCGTTTGTTGCACATTCGATAATGTCACAGCACCTTTGTTCAAATCATAAACGGTTTGGTTTGACCCCGTCAAACGCAAAGTCGAATCTTTCACGGTTAACCCGGCATCATTCGAATCCGACCCTTCGATAGCGGCAAAAACCGCATCGGAGGAAGTTATTTTCATACCTGTGATATCCAACGTCGTATCGGTAGCATTTGTATCGCCTTCGGATTGCAAATATATACTTTTCCCGTTGCCCGAAAACGCCATTGTATTATTTTTATTGGTACTTGAAACCGTTGCAGCCGTATCATTGATTAATACCCCGTAATCGGTATTATTTTTAAAAGTCAAATTGTAATTTTTAACAGTCGTTTCATGCGTAACGGATTCGGAATTTGTCAAATTCAAACCGACGGAATTCCCGCTGACGTTCAAAACATTGGATCCGTTGCCCGTCATTGTCAAAACGCCTTGCACATTCATGCCGATTGCGGATGAATCATCCCCGTCGGACAATTGCGTATCGGAAATGTAAACATTGGTTTTATCAATGGTAACATCGGTATCGGTCGTGTAAAATCCGCCGCCGACATTATTGTCAAAAACCATTTTATTTTTGCCCGTGGCGGAAGAAACGGAAACGGTTGAATTTTCCGTCTTTAAACCATAACCGCCGTTATCGGCGATTTTCACATCCATATTTTCAACCGTCAAAGACGTGTCCGAACCGCTGACGGATACGCCGTAATCTGAATTGCCGCTGACCGTCAAAGAATTAGTCCCGCCGCTGACGCCCGTAAATTCAACCGTTCCGTCTTCAACCGTCAAACCGTAAGTATTATTCGTCAATTCAACGTTCATACCATTGACGGACAAGGCATTGCCCGATGAATTTGTCAAAATACCCGCACCGCCGTTTCCGTCGGATTTCAATAAAGTTTCTCCATTGCCTGTAATCGTTAAATTTTTTGTATTTTCGATACCGTCGGCCGAAGTATCATCGGAACCGTTTGAATTGGTTTGGATATTCATGTTGGTAAAGGTCATATCGCCCGCTAAAACCATACCGTCCGAAGTATTGCCGTCCGCAACCAAACTTTTGGCACCGTCCGTGCTTGAAATCGTCCCTGTCACCCCTGTGTTCGACAAACCTGCTCCGCCGTTATTGTTGAGCGTAATATCCATATCGGTAATGGAAAGGCCCGATTCTTGACCGCTGACAGCACTTTCAGCAATCAAAATACCATTGCCGACATTTTCATTAACGGTCATTGTATTGTTTGTATTCGAAACACCGGTTACGGTTAATTTTCCCGTAACATCTATCCCGTCATTATAGCTTGAAGATTTGGAACCGTTTTCGGTAACGTTGATATTCATACCGGAAATATCAATCGCACCGTCTTTAACGGAAATTCCGTCATATCCGTTATTGTTGATATCTAAAGTATTTTTACCTTCGGCGGAACTGATTGTAAGGATACCGGATGTATTCCCGGAAGTTTCCGAATTTAACAAAACCCCATATTTAGCATTACCGCTGATGTTAATATTTGTATCTTTTATCGTTGTTTGAGGCTGAGAATATGAATTTTCATGCCATAAATGCAATCCAGCCTCTGTGCTGTTATTCATAAGTTCCAGTTTTGTATCCGTCCCGTTACCCGTAAAGGTTAAAACATGGTGACTGCAAAGACTATAACCGGAGGAAGATTGAGTTGCCTTGATTGAAAGGCTGACATCTTCAAATATAATTGTTGAATTACCCCATGACCGTATACCACGTTCTCCGGCATTAGAAATATTAATTGCCGCATCATCCGAAATTCCTTTAAAAGTAGCCGTTGTATTATTTAGAACAACTATCCCTTGACCGGAATTACCCGTAACATTAACTGCTCCGTCAACACTGACAATATAATTTCCTGAGGTTGATGTTCGGATACCGTCTCCGCTGTTATTGCTCAAACCGGATGTAGAACTGTCAATTGTCGCATCAGCGGTTATCGTATATGTTGCAAAAGCAGGTAAGCTGACAGACAAAGCAAGCAATCCGGGAAATAAAAACTGTGGTAAAAGACGATATTTAAACATTCTGAACTCTCTTTGATAATATAACAAAGTGACTTCATGTTAATATTTTTTTAACAAATTGTCCAGTATTTTTTTCATCTTCTGCATAAAAAAATAAATAAAAAAAGCCCTTAAAACAAAAGGGCTTTTTTACCATCTTATGTTTATAAAAAATTATTTTGCATCGGCGGCAACTTGCATTTTAACAATAATATCGGGATTTGCAACCGCGCCGTTATTGGCCGATGTGCCCGCTTTAATCATATCGACATATTGCATACCGTCAACGACTTCCCCAAATGCCGTATATTGGCCGTCCAAGAACGTTGCATCGCCGAAAACAATGAAAAATTGACTATCGGCCGAATTGATGTCTTGGGCTCGGGCCATAGACACAACGCCGCGCGTGTGGCGTTTTTTATTAAATTCGGCATTCAATTTTTTGCCCGAACCGCCCATGCCCGTTCCCGTCGGATCACCCGTTTGAGCCATAAAGCCCGGAATAACGCGGTGGAATTTAACGCCGTCGTAAAAACCTTGGCGCGTCAATTCCTTAATGCGCGCGACCGTTTTCGGAGCAATTTCGGGTTCCAATTTAATAACAACACGTCCGTAATCCAAATCCATATACAATGTGTTTTCTTTATCCATATTCATATTTTGAGCTCCTGCTGCAGTTGTTGTAAAAATCAATGACATTACCATAATTAATTTTGAAAAAAATTTCATCATTTCCTCCCGTCAATTCATCGGCACTTCGCATGCGGAATCATTCGCATCACATGCAACGGCAAACGGCATATCCGCGTTCGTTTCGGAAATTTCAACCGCATCGGTTTCAACAGATTGCACATTTTTATTTTCCGACGGTTCCGTAACATTTGCCGTTTTTGCATCATCCGCAACCGTTGGGGTCGGCATCGGTTGTCTGAGCCCGATAACGGCACCGATAACCATACCGATGACGAACAACATAATTATATTGCCCCAAGTTTTTTTAATACCGATTTTTTTCATTTGTTCCCTTTCATGTTTATTCGGCCATTGTTTTTCACATTCTTTTCAAATGACCGATGTTTATATTTATAATGACAAAACATTATTGCCCTTCATAGGCATCCGCCCGTTTGATTGTTCTTAACGCTTTGGCGGCGGCGGGTGCCGTCGGCAAATCCGTTTGTGACAATTGTTCCAACTTTTTATAGATTTTTTGATTGTTTGTTGCGTAATAATACCCTTCCAAATCCGATACGTTTTTTTCGGACAATTCGGACAGAGGAAAAGTATTTTTCATCATCAGCGTATAAAATTTGACTTTGCTTTTTGCTTGCGTAAAATCTTGGATGCAGGCAGCAAATTTTTCTTCGTTCATCAACTTTTCGATTTTGCGTTTCTTTTTTGCATATAATCCGGATAAAAAACCGCTCATATAAGCATCCTTTGCATGTGTCGGGTGTGCCGAACAACGTGCTTCAATATATGCCGCGGCATCGGCAATATCGCGGGTCTTATAATAAAGCGGCCAAGAATAAACTTGAACATCGGACATTTTTTCGGAAACAGCCGTTTGTCCCGCCGATGCTTGCAACATTTCTTGTTCGGGTTCCGATTGCACGCGAACGGCCAATTCGGACGGCGGCAACAATTTAAAAGCCTCTTGGGCCGCAGCTTGCCGACAAGCGCAACCGATTAACACAAATAAAATGCAACAGATACCCGTTTTAAACATGCCTTATTTTCCCTTTTTGCAAGAACAACTTTTGCACCCGCATTTCCCATGCGCATGTTTTTTTTCATGCATATGTTGATGTTCGGCCGCTTGACATTTATCGCATGCACAATGATGTTTTTTTATTAATTTTTTCGCCCATTTGTAGCCTGCAAAAGGCAACAGCAAAATCGCAATGGTCGCACAGACCGGACATGGACACATAATAAATCTCCTTAAAAAAAAATTTAAGGTTTGCGTCAACCGATTAACGCAAACCTTGTTTATTAAATTTTATCGTCTTCATTCAAATCGGATTCATGAATGGCGGAAGCTTCGTCAAAAGCCATCGCGTTTTCGTTTAATCCGTCAGATGAAGATTCAGAATCAACACTTTGAATATCCGACGAAATTTTATTTTCGGATTGGACAACGGATTCGGCATTTTCCAACCCTGCCCCCAATGTTTCATCGTCTTCAATATCCGTTACGCAAGTCGCCGAAACAACCTTTTCATTCTTATCCAAACGGAACAAAATGACCCCCATTGTCGACCGTCCGGCAATGCGAATATCGGCAACGCGCATGCGGATGAGTTTGCCGCCGTCCGTAACCAACATAATGTGTGCATCATGCGGTACGGGCATTGAAGCAACAACATCGGCTTTGCGTTTGTCATCATCCGTTTTGATATTCGTAACACCTTGAGTGCCGCGCGATGTAATGCGGTATTCATAAGCCGACGACTGTTTTCCGTACCCTTTGTCGGTAATGGTCAAGATGAATTCTTCATCAGATGCCATTTTATCGAACTCTTCGGATGTTAAAACAGCCGTTGCCGATGCGGCGGTATCGGATGCATTTTCAAATTCCGCATTCTCTTCTTGAGAACCGGCTAACCGTCTGCGCGCAACGGATTCTTTCAAGTACGCATCGCGTTTATCAATATCCGCTTTGGCATGCTTCAAAATTGACAACGAAATAACACTGTCGCCCTCTTGCAACTTCATGCCGCGAACACCTGTCGACGCGCGCGATTCAAAAATACGGACATCCGCAACGGGGAAACGAACGCATTTACCACCGGCAGCAGCCAATAAGACATCTTCGTCTTCATCGCAAATAGCCACACCGATTAATACGTCGCCTTCATCCAACTTCATTGCGATTTTGCCGTTTGATTGGACATTGTAGAAATCCGTCAAACGGTTACGGCGCACCCCGCCGGAAGCCGTTGCAAACATGAGTGATTTGCTTTGCGCTTCTTCTTCCGATTCGGGCAACGTCAAAATCGTCGTGATTTTTTCGCCTTGCTGCAACGGCAACAAGTTAATTAACGCTTTACCGAGCGATTGCGGCGACCCTTCGGGCAATTTATACGTTTTTAATTTATACACGATGCCACGCGTTGAAAAGAACAATAACGGTGCATGTGTGCAAGCCACAAATAATTGGGAAACTTCGTCTTCTTCACGCGTAGACATGCCCGAACGCCCCTTTCCGCCGCGATGTTGCGCACGATAAGTATTCAGCGGCACACGTTTGATGTAGCCGGTATTCGTAACCGTTACAACCATTTGTTCGCGCGGAATTAAATCTTCATCGTCTTGGTCAAAATCGCCATCTTCAATCGTCGTGCGACGCGGCGTTTGGAATTGTTCGTTGACTTCAACTAATTCTTGGCGAATAATCTCATAAATGCGCGTACGCGATGCCAACGTATCCAAATAGCCTTTGATTTGAGCGGCCAATTCGCCGACTTCATCATGAATTTTATCGCGTTCCAAGCCCGTCAAACGGTTCAATTTCAAATCCAAAATTGCTTTGGCTTGAGCTTCGGACAGCATATAAATGCCGTTTTCAACTTTACGGTCAGGTTCGTCAATCAACGCAATTAAATTGGCCACATCTTTAGCTTCCCAAGGTGTATCCATCAAACGCATTTTAGCCGTCGACGGATCGGGCGCCGTTTTAATCATTTCAATGACTTTATCCAAATTCGCAACCGAAATGGCCAAACCGACCAACAAATGCGCACGATCGCGAGCTTTATTCAGTTCAAACACCGTTCGACGGCGAACAACTTCTTCACGAAATTCAATGAACGCTTCAATAATTTGCTTTAAGTTCATCAATTCCGGACGCCCGTGATTGAGAGCCAACATATTCATGCCGAAACTTGTTTGCAACGGCGTATATTTATACAATTGATTTAAAACGACTTCCGGATGCGCATCTTTTTTAAGTTCAATAACAACCCGAACGCCTTGACGGTCGGATTCATCACGCAAATCGGAAATGCCTTCAATGACTTTTTCTTTAACCAATTCGGCTATACGGACAATCATGGCCGCTTTGTTAACCTGATACGGTATTTCACTGACAATAATCGCCATGCGGTCTTTGCGAATTTCTTCAATCGTGCAACGGCCGCGCATTATAACGGAACCACGCCCCGTTTGGAAACCGGAACGAACCCCGCCGCGCCCCAAAATCATACCACCTGTCGGAAAATCCGGCCCCGGCACGATTTGAATGAGTTCTTCCATCGTAATATTCGGATTGTCAATTGTTGCAATACATGCATTCACGACTTCATTCAAATTATGCGGCGGAATATTGGTTGCCATACCGACGGCAATACCGCCCGAACCGTTAATCAACAAGTTCGGGAAACGCGCCGGCAACACGGACGGTTCTTGTAACGTTTCATCGTAGTTCGGCGTAAAATCAACCGTATCGCGATCAATATCGTCAAGCAACCAATGCGCCGTTCGCGCCAAACGTGCTTCCGTATAACGCATGGCAGCGGCTTTATCACCATCCATTGACCCAAAGTTACCTTGCGGAGAAATAAGCGGTACGCCCATTGAAAACGGTTGAGCCATGCGGACCATGGCTTCATAAATCGAACTGTCGCCATGCGGGTGGTATTTACCCATAACATCACCGACGATACGGGCAGATTTACGGAAAGGTTTGTTATAATCATATCCGTTTTCGTTCATTGAAAACAAAATACGGCGATGCACCGGTTTTAAACCGTCCCGCACATCGGGCAACGCGCGCGAAACGATAACGCTCATCGCATAATCCAAATAGGATTTTTGCATTTCATCTTCAATTAATACCGGTACCAAATCGACATCTGTCGTTGCCAGAGTCGTTTCATCCATAATACTCATTCAAATATCCTTTAATTATAACTTTCGGCGTCAAAAAACACTCAGAGACTTTATCTATAAATTTTCAACCGGGATTTTAAAACGGAATTTCATCATCAAAACCATCGGACGCGGCCGCCGGAGCGGAATCCCAGCCGGAACCGACCGATGCGGACGTATCGGCACCGTATCCGCCTTCGGAAGACGAACCTTTGGAATCCAAAATAACCAATTCACCGCGATAAGCGCCCAGTACGATTTCCGTGGAATATTTTTCTTGGCCGGACGCATCCGTATATTTGCGCGTTTGAAGCGCGCCTTCAATATACACTTTCGACCCTTTTTTCAAAAACCTTTCAGCAAAATCGGCCAAATTGGTATTAAACACGACCACACGATGCCATTCGGTGCGTTCTTGGCGTTCGCCGGTTTTGTCTTTCCAGGTATCGGATGTTGCAACCGTCAAATGAACGATTTTTTGCCCCGCATTTGTGTGGCGAATTTCCGGATCACGCCCCAAATTACCGACCAAGATGACTTTGTTAATGCTTCCAGCCATTATATTCTCCTTAAAATTAATTGTTAACATATCGTTTATAAGACTACCTTTTTTTTCAAAAAAAAGAAAGCTTTTTTTACAATTTTTGATAAAAAAATGCATATTTTTACGTTTCGAAAAGTTCTTTTAAACCTTTCAATGATTTTTGAACAAAACGCGTTATTTTTTTATATTTAAATCCGTTAAAATGGCGACAGAAAAACCTTAAAATCTTCCGATTTTTACAAAAACAAGAAGCGGTTTTATCCGAAATTGTCCGGTATGTAAAATCCCCTACAGCAAAAATGCCAAGAATATCCCCGCGGCTATGGCCGACCCTAAGGTGCCCGCAACATTGCCGCCCATCGCATGCATTAACAAATAATTGTTCGGATCGGCTTCCAATCCCAATTTATGCGACACGCGCGCCGCCATCGGCAAAGCCGATACGCCCGCGGAACCGATTAACGGATTAATTTTATTTTTCGAAAATAAATTTAAAAACTTCGCCATTAAAACACCGCTGGCCGTGCCCAAACCGAATGCGAATACGCCGAGCATTAAAACAAGCAATGTTGTCGGCGTTAAAAATAATTCGGCCGACATTTTGGCACCGACGGACAACCCCAACATAATGGTAACGATATTAACCATACTATTGGCTGCCGTTTCTGCCAAACGGGCCGTCACGCCGGATTCTTTGAGCAGGTTGCCGAACATCAGCACGCCGATCAACGGCAAAGCCATTGGCACAAACAAACCCGTTAAAATCGTTATGGCAATCGGAAAAATAATTTTTTCCGTTTGACTCACTTCGCGCAATTGTTGCATACGGATTAAACGGTCATTTTTTGTCGTACACAGCCGCATAATCGGCGGTTGAATGACCGGTACCAAAGCCATATAGGAATAAGCCGCCACCGCTATGGCGCCCAATAATTCGGGTGCCAATTTCCCGGCCAAGAAAATCGAAGTCGGACCATCGGCACCCCCGATAATTGAAATGGCTGCCGCTTGGTTAAGGGTTACATCGAAAAAGCCAACATATTTGCCCAAAGCAATGGCACCCAAAAATGTTCCGAAAATGGCAAATTGCGCCGCACCGCCCAAAAGGGCCGTTTTCGGATTTGCGAGCAACGGCCCGAAATCCGTCATAGCGCCGATACCCATAAAAATAAGCAACGGGAACAATCCGTTTTCAATACCCGCATGGTATAAAACATACAACAAACCGCTCTCTTCCATCATGCCGGCACCGGGCAAGTTGACCAAAATGCCGCCGATGGCAATCGGCACCAGCAACAACGGTTCGAAATTTTTGGCAATTCCCAAATATAACAGAACCAGACAAATCATCATCATAATGACTTGACCGCCGCCCAACGGGATAAACATTTCTTCAGGCGTCAATTGCATAACCAGTTGGTAAAGCCCCGTTTGGGTAACAACCTGATGCAACGGCGGGTAAACATCGGCCACTGCCCATGCCCCCATACACAAGGCGATAAAGAGTAAAAACCACATCATTATGTCAGTTGCTTTTTTCATTGGACCTCAAACAGTTTTTGGTTCGCGACCACCTGCTCCCCTTTATGAACATACACTTTTTTGACAACACCGTTTTTCGGCGCTTTCACTTTGGTTTCCATTTTCATGACTTCCAATATGCATAAATCTTGCCCTTCACGCACACTGTCACCCTCTTGCACCAACAACTGAGTAATCGTACCCGGCGTCCCCGACAAAACGGGTTGCGACGCCATATCGTCAGATGTTTGTGTGTTTGAAACGTTTTGACCGGTTGATTTACCGACACTTGATGTCGCACCGTTATCCGAAATATCAAACGAATAATCAACACCGTTGACTTCGGCAACATTCCCGTTCAATTTTACTTCAAACGTTTGTCCCGAAAGGGTAATTTGATAAACGCCGTTTCCTTTGGCGGGCGTTTCACATTTTTGGGGCTCATTATACCTGACGGCAACTTTGCCCTTGCCGAGCAAGAAATCAATGCCTTTTTGCCCGCAGCCGGCTGCAATAAACACATTTTCGTCCGTTATCGGCAAACCGGCCTGCTTCAATTCGTTTTCATAATGGGCGCGTGATTTGGCGGGATTTTTATCATTAAGCGATAAAACCGTTTCCGTCGTGGGTTTTAACCCCATTTGTTCGGCGGCAATTTGAACAACCTTTTTGTCGGGTTCGACGGGCGTCTTGCCGAAATAACCCAAAACCATTTTGCCGTAACCGTCCGCGATTTTTTGCCAAGGACCGTTCATAACGTTATTAAAGGCTTGTTGGAAATAAAATTGCGATACGGGGGTTACCGATGTGCCATAGCCGCCTTTACGGACAACTTCTTCCATCGCTTTGATAATTTCGCCGTACTTGTCCATCAAATTATTGTCGCGCAACATTTGCGTATTGGCGGTCAATGCCCCGCCCGGCATCGGAGACCACGGAATCATCGGTTCCACATGCAATGCTTCGGGCGGCAAGAAATAATCTTTCAAGGCTTCTTTTAAATGTTCTTCAACCTGCATTACGGCATCAATATCGCAATTAAGCTCATAATCTTTGCCCCGCAAAGCATGCCACAATGTTGCGATATCGGGTTGGCAAGTGCCGCCCGAAACCGGTGCCATTGACAAATCGACAATATTTGCGCCCGCCTCAATGGCCGCCATATAACAAACCAATCCCGTGCCGGCCGTTTCATGAGAATGAAATTCTATGACCGTATCGTTGCCCAACAATTTGCGGGCACGTTTCACGGTTTCATAAACAACCGCGGGTGTTGTCGTGCCTGATGCATCTTTAAAGCAAATCGAATCATACGGGATTTTGGCTTTAATGAATTTTTTAAGAGTTTCTTCGTAAAAATCCGGCGTATGGGCACCCACGGCTCCCGGCGGCAAAGACATCATCGACACGCACAGTTGATGTTTCAATCCGGCCTTTTTAATACATTTGGCACTGTAAATCAAATTGTTCGGATCATTTAACGCGTCAAAGTTGCGTATGGTTGTCATGCCGTGTTTTTTAAATAATTTGGCATGCAAATCAATCATTTCGGAACTTTGGGAATCAAGCGCCACGACATTAACGCCACGCGACAGTGTTTGCAATTTAACTTTCGGCCCCACCGTTTCGCGGAACTTATCCATCACGTCAAAAGCATTTTCATTACAATAAAAGAAGGCCGATTGAAAGGCTGCGCCGCCGCCCGCTTCAATATTCGTAATGCCGGCTTTAACCGCTTCGCCGACAACGGGCATATAATCTTTTGACAATACGCGCATACCGAACACGGATTGAAAGCCGTCCCGAAAAGCCGTACACAATAAATCAATCTTTTTTTTGCCTTTAGTTGCCATTCCTTCCCCCAATCGTTTGTTGTTTTGCGACAACAATTGCCGCCGCGATTTTGGATAAATCCGCATTTGAACGGCCGGTTGTCCAAATTCGCAGGACATTTAACATACAAATCATTAAAATTAAGAAAAAGAAAACCGCTCCCATCCCCAAGAATGTTATTATGAGTGCCTGTTCAAACATATTTGTATCCTCCCGTTTAATGAAATATTAAAACGGTTAAAATCTTTTTGCAAGTACTTTTAACACATATATCAAACGAAAAAGCCATTAAAATTATAACGCGGGATATAAAAAACGGCAAAATCGACAAAAATAAGTCTTTTTTTTCAAAACTTTTTTAAAAAAGCATACAGCATAAATTTTATAAAAAATCTTTATGAAACAATATATTTTAACTTGAAAACAATAAAAAAACATGCTATATTGAAAGTAATAAAAAAATTGTGAATCAAAGCGAAAAAAAAGATATAAGAAAACTTTAAGACCAACCGTTGGTATGATGCTATGATTGCATTGAATTTTACCATGACCGATAAAGCTTTCTTTAATTTTTCCGCCCTATCTTAAATTGGAGAATTGCAATGAACAGTAAATATTTTGCCATGCTTGCTTTCAGCACTGTTTTTTTATCTCCGCTAAGTGCCGAAACCAAATCCCAAACATCAATCACTGCACAGGGACAAAAAAATTCCCAAACAGTTCTGACAGAAGCTCAAAAACTTGAAGCAGCCCTCCAAGAAGAAGAGAATTTCAAGAAACATGCCGACCTAATCGTTGACAATTTATTACCTTATTTGGAAAATCAATGGGTTGAAGGATATTACGGTTTTATTTACAAAGATCCCGTTTATATGACAACCGGCATCGGTACCAAATTTTCAATCGGCAAAACAAAAATGAACGATGAAGAAAAGGCACGGGCTGCAAAAGGAGAAATCATTGTCAACAACGAAGTTATGCTGGATCAGATTCCTTTCCGCCATAAATCAACAGGGAAAGAATTAACTTATGCGGAAAAAGTTGCCTATGCCAAACGATCTAAAGCTATCGGTTGCGGCAGATCTTTTGACGGATACAAACGCCATCAAAGGCTTGCAAATGAAATGGACGTGGTTTTGACACGCGAAGATGCACGCAAAGTCACGCGCGCCGAACTTGTTTTTAAAATCAAACGCATCCGCAAGTTAATTCAAAACCGTTACGGATTTGATATATTTAAAAAGCCCATGGCCGTTCAAATGGCTTTTACCGATATTGCCTTTATGGCGGGTGAACGTAATATGATGCAATTTAAAAATGCATTGGCACAAACCAAAGCGGGACATTATTCAAAGCTGCCCAATTACACCGATTGCGGCAAAGGGCGCGCCCGTAACAGCATGCGCCGAAATTTTGTACGTTTAGCCGCTTTGGAAGCATCATACAATGCGAAAGAAATGACAAAAATTAAACAAGCTTTGGATAAATATAATCTCGATTTGCCGTTGGCGAAAAAAATAGAAAGCAATTACCGTTTATTGACACAAACACGACAGGCAAAAGAACAATTGAAAAATACTCGGAAAACGGCCGGTGGGTTATCGGAATTAATTGCCGCCCATACAATATCGCCCACCATGGCATTGGTGCAAACATTGCCTCAAAAGGAAAATGAAAATTCCGTTTCGGTTCGCTTCAGCGGCAATTTATCGGATACGGCAAACAACAATATCTTTTCGGCACATCAAGGCCTTTTGTCTCTCTATGGAAAAATTGCGGATGTTTATCTTGACAAATTTTCAACTTTGGGACAAAGTAATTCAAGGACAACGGGCGTTTGGTCCAAAGTGCCCCTAATCAGAAAATATATCTCAAGACAAGGATAATAATATGAAGAATAAAACCGTACTTACCGGTGTTAAACCGACCGGCACCGTTCACATCGGCAATTATGTCGGTGCCATCAAACCCGCAATTGAATTAGGCAATGAAACAATTGCCGCGGGGGGCACCCATATCATGTTTGTGGCCGATTATCATGCCATCAACGCTTTAAAAGATCCCGTCGCTTTGGCCGAACAGACAAAAGAAGTTTCTTGTGTGTATTTGGCATGCGGTCTGAACCCTGAAAGGTCTGTTTTTTACAAGCAGTCCGATATTCCCGAATTGTTTGAAATGACAACGATTTTAATGGCGTATACGGCCAAAGGGTTAATGAATAAATCGCATGCCTATAAAGCTCAGGTTGATAAAAACTTAGCCAAAGGCGAACCTAATGATGCCGGTATCAATATGGGCTTATATACCTATCCCGTTTTAATGGCATCGGATATTTTATCTTTTGACACGGACATTGTTCCCGTCGGTAAGGACCAAATCCAACATGTTGAAATCGCGGCCGATATTGCAGGTTCCATTAACGCTTTGTATAAAAAGCCTGTTTTAAAAATCCCTTCTTATTCCGTTGTCCAACACGCTCAAGTGTTACCGGGAACGGACGGGCAAAAAATGAGCAAAAGCTATAAAAACATTATTCCTTTGTTCGGTACGGATGCGGAACTTAAAAAAGTTGTGATGAGCATTAAAACCGATTGCCAAGGATTGAACGACAAAAAAAATCCGGACGATATATTGCTGTATCAATTTATTCGCGGTTTTTCAAAACCCGAAATAATCGAAATTGTAAAAAACGGTTTGGAACAAGGCGGTTTGGGGTACGGAGAAATCAAAAAAATGTTATTGCAATCTTTGCATGACGAACTGGACGGAATGCGTGAAAAATATAACTATTATATGGCACATTTTGATGAAGTCCAAGATATGTTAAATGATGGCGCGAAAAAAGCGCGAGCAATTGTACGGCCCGTATTGGAACGCACAAAAGACGTCATTTTTAACCGCAAATAGATTTTGATTGTATTTTCAAAACAATTTAAGCAAATTGCATAAAATTTTAATCAAAAAATCCCCGTTTTTTTTACGGGGATTTAAATATTTCGGTTACCTTTAATATTCAAATCAATCCGCCCGTCAATTTGCGTTTCCGATGTAAATGCCATTCATAGGCAACAAAAACCAACGATGACAAAATCAGCGGCATCAAATAATAGATAATCCTGTATGCAATTAAAGCACCAAACAAATAAGCCATATTATTGTCACCCGGCAAAATCAATAAAAACAACCCTTCAAAGACCCCTAATCCGCCCGGGACCTGGCTGAAAACGCCCAAAACTTGAGCAACAATAAAAACACCGATAAAAATATTAAACGGTATATCAACAAAGGGGATTAAACAAAAATATAAAACCAATGAAGCAAGCAAACTGTCTAAAGCGCCCAATAAAACCTGCGCGCAAGCCATTTTAAATGAAGGGATTTTAAAGGATAAGTTGCTGATACGGATTTGTTTTTTATAAAATATCGTTAATAACAAATATGCCGTCAACCCTACGCCTGACCCCAAAGCAACCAATTGTGTTGTATATAAGGATGCAGCGCTGTTTCCGTAAGCATGTGCCGGAAGCATGAAATACCCGATGACAATCAACCCAAAACAACCGAACAAGTAAGTAAAACCCGAAAACGTAACCATTTTGACAATTTCGAAAGCTTTAAAACGCCACCTTGTATACATCCTGTATCGAACGGCACCGCCGGATACAATTGCATGTCCCGCATTGTTGCTGACCGAAAAACCGATAAATCCCGTCAACATCCATTTCCACGGTGTTAATTTATGTTTTATATATTTTAATGCCAAGAAATCATAACATGCCAAAGATACATAACCCAATAACGATGCGATACAAGCATAAATAATATTTGCTTTCGGAATGGATAACAAAGCATGTTTTATATCGGCCAAAGGATATTTCGACAATTGAACGTACAACATAACGGCTGCTATCACAAAGAAAAACAATCCTGACCATGAAACAGCCTTTTTAATAATACGTTTTGTTTTTGGTGATATTTTTGGCGACATGTTTGTTATTTTCCTTTTAAGTTAGTTATTGGATAATATGACATTTCATGGCAATTGGCAATATTTAATTTAACATTTCAAACAATAATTGACAATTTTAACAAAAAAACAGAATTATCGGGAATCAATGCATATTTGTATTTGAATCCGTAAATACTTTGTCCTTAATATGGGAAGAAAAATAACTTTTCGCAATATTTACAATTTATATACGCCAAGGAAGAAAAAGAGATGATTGTATTTTGCAAAGCCAAAGAAAGATTACACACAACCACATATATAAGTTGATTATGTATTTATATACTTGCTTAATAGTTGCACTTTATGATATTTATTTCTTTCTATGATTGCAGAATGATTAATTATCCGCATAACGGTTTCATAATACTGTGTCGCACGAATATATATCATCGTTGTTTGCATAAAATGTGTCTTATATTATCATATTGTATTATAAAGCTTTGATGCTTTGTTCGCTTTTTTTATATCGCGAATGTCCTTACCTATAAAAGATTTGAGATAAGTTAGAGTGGAGTTATGGATTTGTTGGTTAGGGATGGTGGGGTAGAAGATATGAGGAGAGTTGAGAGGATATTATTTTAGGGATT
>CAYPVK010000010.1:0-54285 GCA_964414185.1 uncultured Lactobacillales bacterium
GGGCTATCTGTTGTTGCACCAACTGAAATTTTATCCATTATTCCTGTTGAACCGTTGTAATCTACATTGAATGTAAGTTTTGAACTACCACCTAGTGTGTTGATATTTAATACATCACCTGCAACATTGTTTTGAAGGTCAAGTGTTGAATTTCCTTTGATATTGAAAGTTGGAATATCTTGTGATACCAAAGCAGCCAAACTTGTATCATTACTTAATTTTAAAGTACCGCCATATAAATTAAATATAGCATCTCTTAAAGAAAGTTTTTTAGAAAAAGATACAGTACCGGTTGTTCCTTCGTTAATATTTAAAGCATTATAAACTGAAACTTCATCTTGAATATCAATTATTCTATCAGCGTTTGCTTTTAAGTTTAATGCTCCGTAGTTTACAACGGTAATTCCCGTACCTGTACCGCCTTGTGTACCTGTTGAGTTGTTGTTTTCAAATACAACATCTTCATTTTCTGCGATTATATTAACATTTCCGCCTCTTGAATATATCGCAGCACCTCTTGCAGCTTTGTTACCTTTAAAACTTGTATCTTTTATTGTTAAATTGCTTGAATCAGAAAAAATTGCGCCACCTTCGTTAGTCGCTGTGTTATTTTCAAACAAAGAATCAGATATTGTGAGATTACTGTTATGTTCAGCAGAAATAGCACCACCTACTGTTGCTTCGTTAAATCTGAATTTTGAATTATCTCCAATTTCGAGTGTGCTACCATATAGATTAACCGCGCCACCGCTTTCAGATTTATTGCCGGAATTTGTGGTTCCAAAAACAGTGTTTAAAATTTTATTTGAGCTGTTGTTTGAATTTCTTAAGCTGATTGCTCCGCCTCTTCCGCCAACATAGACTCCGCTTGGGAGCTTTGTTGTGTGGTTTTCGTAGAAATAGGAATCTTGAACAAATAATGAACCGCCGTCAACATCTATTGCACCACCCCAATCACTTACTTCGTTATTCGTGAAATTTGCAGCCAATATTTTTAAATTTGAGTTATTCATTAGACTGATTGCGCCACCATATAAATCAGATTTATTATTTCTGAAAACAGGTTTTACGTTTTTGTATAAGTCAATTGTTAAGTCTGAATTATCAACTGTAATTGCACCGCCTCGGCTTGTGGAAGAATTGTTTTCAAACGTTGTTTTGCCTGAAATTTTGGCTATGGCGTCTTTTAAACTGATTGCACCACCATATTGAGCGTTGTTTCCCATAAAATCCGAATCTACAAGTGTTAATTGACTATTGTTTGCATATATCGCGCCGCCATTTTCGCTTTCAGGTGCAGTAAGGTTTTCAAAAATAGCATTTCTCATGGTAATCACATCTTCATCAAACGTCATTCTCTCGTTTGCATTAACAGGCGGTGTAATTAATAGTGAAGAAATTATCGTTAGTGATAGTAGAACAGCTGTTTTCATTTTATTTTTCATACTCACAACTCCAGATTTTAAGTAGCAAGGTTTATCGTACTTATACTATAGCACAAAAATTTTTCAACTTACTTGTTTCAATTATTAAAAGTTCTATTTTGTCAGTTTTATTTGTCCCATGGGGTGATTATTTTCCACACTAAAACTCGTTCGTGACCTGGATTGCCCAAAATAATCACAATACTCGCTCAGCCAAATCACTAATTATATATTGCTCCTGATACTATCCTAGGGCTTTGCAGGGTAATTTAGGCACAAAAAAACGGAAGGATATTCTTCCGCTTTTAATTAGTGGTCGGAATGACGGGATTCGAACCCATGGCCCCTGCGTCCCGAACGCAGTACTCTACCAGACTGAGCTACATTCCGTACGGCATATCTTTTACATCCATTAAAAAAAAAAATCAAGAGAAAAATTGATAAATTAATATAAATATTGTAATTTTTTAATTTAAGTATATAAATCATAAGGGGCGGTTATATGCCCGATATTATTGTCAAAAAGGCATTAAGGCCTGATTTAAACGAAGTTTTAAGATTAAATCGCAAACTTTTCGAAAATGAAATCAAATCAAAATTTGATTGCCATTTGAATTTATCATAGATCGAATCGCAGCATGCAAAAGATTTTTTATTGTTCAGATTGATAATGAAATGTTTTTTTTAAGTTTTGTTGACGGCTGAATTGCCGGATATTTGACCGATATCATTCACTCGAATTATAATCATTACGTTAAAGACGATTTATATTTTGGGAAAAGTACCCGTGGATTGGGTATCGGTTGTTTTAAAACCGAAAATCTAAGATTTTCCTATAAGAGACGTGAAAATAACATGTTTTTTTAAGAACGTTTTGCCCCGCGCGAATTAACGGTACGTACCCTGTGAAATTTATCTTGAACTTTCAAATTAAAATTTGACGACCTGTTGAAAAGCAACTCATATGCTTTGGCTGTCAAAAGCGGGAATTGCTCATAACCTTGAGAAAAGTCGGACTCTATGACAAATTTTTTGTGCCGAATATTTTCTTGTTCAAGTTTTTGAGTATTGACGGAACAAATCAATAAATGATTTTTATCCATTTGAAATTTTTGGTTTAACATCTGCAACATTTTTTGTGCATTGCCTTCTTGATTAATCCAATAATCGACAAGTCGTACATCCGGATGCGTTAAATCGCGGAACATATCATCCAAGGACATATTTTTGTTTTCGCTGTAAATTGTTAGGCTGTGATGTGAAACATATTGGGACGAGGTGGCATTATGCGGATTTATTAAATCGATAAAATAAGCATTAAAACCTTTCTTTCTTAAAGCCATACATGTTAAAGCGGCCGTATCAAGACAATGGATTTGGCGGAATTTAAGGATAGCATTTAATTTTTTTTGATAATCATTTTGTGCGGCAATTTCATGGGCATATTCTCTGCGTAAATTATAACAAACTCTCAACGCTTTCAATACATGGTCCCGATCACTGTCTTTAATCGCGGGATCAGCATACAAATCTTTTAAATGTGTCGCGGAGAGCATTTCTTCCCACGGGATAATTTTTTGCAATGCATTTAAAACTTGCCCGCCCGCTGTTTTTGTATCATGTTCTTCGGAATGGGGCAATAAATGTTTTAAAGGGGTGTAATAAAATTTATAAATAGTATGGGGCAAAATTTTTGAATCGGCCGATATGCAAGATAGAAACTCATCTTTTTTAAATTCGGAAGCACCCAAAATTTTTTTAAAAGCTGTTTCGGTCATTTAAATATTCCCCAAAAATCGGTCGTTTTTTATTTTATCATATCTGTGTCTTAAAGTCAAATGTTCTCTGCCGTAAAAACATCGGCATGCCTGTTTGGTAATCCCGATAAAAAGCTTTTTCGTTTTTATCATTCCACAGAATATGCAGCGTGTTTTGTATGTATGATACAATATTTCCGCAATCGTTTTGCGACAAACGGCAAACATGATTTTCATTTAAAACATGCGATTGTTTTTATAAAAAGTTTATGACAAATTTAATCCGAATTTTATTTATTCATATTTTCGGCGGCTTCTTGCATGCCGTGTCGATATTGTTGTTCGTCTTCGGGCGATAAAACTTGTAAAAGTTTGTATAAAGCCCCCGCATGGCGTTTTTCGTCGTCGGTAATGTCCGTCAATACTTTATGCACATCCGCTTTGTCTGTACTTTCCATAATTTGTTGATACAATTGAATGGCTTCAAATTCCGATGCGATTCCAAATTTTAAAGCGCGTAAAATTTCTACATCGGTAAGCTTTTTCGATGGTATATAAATACTGTGAATATCTGCAAATTCCGGCATTGTTTGTCTCCTTTACATTAAATGCATTATTTAAATAAGCGCTTGTCCCGTAATTATCAATATGGCAATGGCAGCCCCGAATGTCATGTTTGCAAGATTTGTTTCGTGTTATTTTTTATCAATCGGTTGGTATATGGTGCTATGGCGCGATGATATAATTTTCCGAATCATTTCGGACAAATCACAGGCATTTTAAATTGCCTTTTTTTATTCAAAAATTACACAAAATCGAATTTGTAAAGCGGGCGGAGTTCATAGCCGAAAAAATCGGTGTGCTTATTAAAGCATAAAACTCGTATTAGGCACCATCCGCCCCCAAGATAATTTAACGTTCATGATGTTGATTTCATATATTATACAAAATCGGATAATTTGATAACGTACTTTGTATATCATACTTGAATTTTGTAAAAATTTCAAGATGAATAAACACATAAAATCAAGAAAACCAAGAGTTATCGATAAAATTTAATGTATCTGAAAAAAATTTCTTTATTTTTATGGCAATATGGCTATCAATAAAATAAAAAACTGTCGAAAATCATTAAATGAACGGGGAATTTAGGCACAAAACAGGAAGTCAGCTTTATTTGCAGAGTCTTGTTTTCTTAAACCGATGGCGCATATCTTCCATAAACTTAAGTTTATAAAAGAAGCTTTTAAAAAAAATTAATGAAAAGAAAGGTTTACTTTTTTAATTCACAACCCATATCCTATAAAAGGGAAGGGAGAAGGTTATGAAAAAAACTTTATTATATTCGCTTATTTTATCCGGTTCGATTCTTTTAAGCCAACAAACTTTGGCTCAACAAATCAATACCGTTAATTTGCCCAATACCGGCAGCACGCATAAAAGCATTAAATCGCGCCTTATGAATTCCAACGTCCGTCAGGATTTGGCACGGCCCGAAACATGGGAACAAAAATACGCCGATTTTAAAAAAATGCTTAATAATGATTACGGGCTCAGCTATTCTGTCGATGCATCCGTTTTGCCGCAACGCGGATCTCCGAGCGGCAAAGGTACGTCATGGCAGACGCAATATTACGGCACGGCCAATTGGGATATGATGCAATCGGATACATATGGCAATCTGTCGGCGCAAATCGCTTATACGTTGGTTCAATATTGGGGCGCTTCGGCCGAAACAATCGGCAACCGTATGGGCGTTGTCAGCGGTATCAATGATTATACATCCAATACGCGTACTTTTGACCAATTATCCCTGACTTATCAATTTCCGTCATACATGAAATGGTTATCGTTGACGGCGGGCCAATTCCCGATGTATACGTTTGACGGTACATCTTACAATGCAAACCAACAAATCAACTTTTTAAACTATGCATTATCTCAAAACGGTTCATCGGCTTATCCGTCTGCCAGCTTGGGTGCCTATGCCACCGTCGCGCCGAACGACGATTGGTCGTTTGTTGTCGGGTTCCAAGATGCGCATAACGTTAGCGGCAAATCAATCAGCACAAAAGATTTTGATAAAAAGAAATACACAACTTTTGCATCCGTCAGCTATACACCGACAATTGAAGGTTGGGGGACGTCTCAATACAGCGTTATGGTTTATAATCAACCGTCAGTGCCGCAACAACCCGAACATACAAAAGGTTGGAGTGTTAATGCCATGCAAAACATCGGGCAAATCGGTATTTTTGCACGGGCCAACGGTGCCACAAATTCGCCCGAACCGATTAAACAATCTTATATGGTCGGGACGGTTTGGAACAATCCGCTTAAGCGCAATGCCTTGGATCAAATCGGGCTTGCCTATTCATTAAACAAACTTAATAAGCCTGTAAACGGTACGCCGTCCAGATCGGTTGAAAACGTTATAGAAGCGTATTGGTCTTGGGGGATATCAAACTACTTGATTATCACACCCGATATTCAATTTTACATTAATCCGGGCTTAAATGAAAAATCAAACACGGCGACTGTTACATCGCTGCGTGCGACGGTCATGTTCTAAAAACTAAAGTATGTAAATTTGACTTTATTTTTCAATGACCTATATATCAAATGTAACATAACTGAAAAAAGGGAGACTAAACTATGGAAGATATTCAATTAGGCACAAGATATCCGACTCTTGCATTCCACACGGGGGGTGCGGGTCAAGCTGATGACGGTATTCCGCCGCAACCGTTTGAAACATTTTGCTATGACAGCGCTTTGTTGCAAGCTAAAATTCAAGACTTTAACGTTGTTCCTTACACATCGGTTTTGCCGCCTGAATTGTATGGCAATATTGTTCCCGTGGAACAAGTGCAAGACCAATTCAAACACGGCGCCGTTTTGGAAGTCATTATGGCCGGTAACGGTGCCCGTGTGGAAGACCATAAAGCCATTGCTACGGGTGTCGGTGTCGTTTGGGGCAAAGACAAATCCGGAAAATTCATCGGCGGATGGGCGGCGGAATATGTTGAATATTTTGATACGTTCATTGATGATGATATTGCCAAAGCTCATGCGGAAATGTGGTTAACAAAATCATTAAATCACGAATTGGATATTCGCGGTGTCGAAAAACATTCTGATTTCCAATTTTTCCACAACTATGTGAACATTACGCAATCTTTTGGGTATTCGTTGACATGTCTGGGCTTCTTGAACTTCAAGTACGCTCCGGTTGCCGTAGCTAAAAAATAAGTGTAACCAATCGTTTAAGGGGACAATTGATGTCCCCTTAAATGCTGTTTGCGATTTTTTAAAAAAAGGATAAGTCATGGCACAAAAACAATCACACATGTCTACGCCCGGCAAATTGGGCATTTTCGGATTGGCGGCAATTGTCGTCAGTTCAATGGTCGGCGGCGGAATTTTCTCATTGCCGCAAAATATGGCACAAAGTGCGGCCGTCGGTTCTGTTATTTTAGCATGGCTCGTTACGGGATTCGGTATGTATTTTATTGCCAATACGTTCCGTATTTTGTCGGACGCACGCCCCGATTTGACATCGGGTATTTATATGTATGCAAAAGCAGGTTTCGGCGATTACATGGGTTTTAATATCGGCTGGAGTTATTGGCTTTGTCAAATTTTCGGCAATGTCGGTTATGCCGTCATTACAATGGATGCTCTCAATTACTTTTTCCCGGGCGTTTTTACGGGCGGAAACAATTTATATTCGATTATCGGCGGTTCTGTTTTAATTTGGGGATTTAACTATTTGGTTTTAAGAGGCGTTAAACAAGCCACCTTTATCAACTTGATTGCAACCGTTGTGAAAATTATTCCGTTGATTTTGTTCATCATTATCATGGCGTTTGTTTTCCATTGGGATAAATTCCATTTTGATTTTTGGGGCAATATGGCGACGGATAAATTAGGCGGTGTCGGTACTCAAATTAAAAATACAATGCTTGTGACATTGTGGTCATTTATCGGTATCGAAGGCGCCGTCGTTTTGTCGGGCCGTGCGCAAAAAGCTTCCGATGTCGGCAAAGCGACCGTTTTGGGCTTTTTAGGATGTTTGACAATTTACGTTTTATTATCCGTTTTGCCGTTCGGCTTTATGGATCAAGCTGCTTTGGCCAAAGAACCCAATCCGTCAACCGCCGGCGTTTTGCAAGCCGTTGTCGGCCCATGGGGCGCTTGGCTTATGAACATCGGTTTAATCGTTGCGATTTTGGCCAGCTGGTTGTCTTGGACCATGATTGTTGCGGAAATGCCGTATGCCATGGCAAAAGACGGCAGCTTTCCGAAACTTTTTGCCAAAGAAAATGAAGCCGGTTCACCGAGTGCTTCGCTTTGGGTAACCAGCGGTTTAATGCAGTTGGCTATTTTGATGGTGTATTTTGCCAGCAACGCTTGGAATACCATGTTATCCATTACGGCTGTCATGGTTTTGCCGGCTTACTTGGTATCGTGTATGTTCCTATGGAAAATCAGCCAAGATAACCAAATTGCCAAAACGGCGGATATATCGCGTACCATGGCTTTAATAACGGGTATTTTGGGTACCGTTTATGCTATTTGGTTGATTTATGCAGCCGGATTAAGCTATTTGTTCATGGCCGTCATCTTTATTGCTTTGGGTATTCCGTTTTATATCTGGGCTCGAAAGGATGCGGGTGTAAAAGGCGATGTTTTTTCGCCGCGCGAATTAATCATTGCAGGCGTTTTGGTTTTGATTGCCATCGGAGCCATTATTGCCTTTTATACCGGTTATATTAAAATCTGATAAAAAAAGCGTAAATAAAAACCCTGCATTTTCGGTGCAGGGTTTTTACATAGACGGCCTGCGGTTTAAGATGTATGCATGCCACCCGTAACGCCGTAAACTTCCGCCGTTGTAAAGGAAGATTCGTTTGATGCCAACAATACGTATACACCCGATAATTCAACGGGTTGTCCCGCGCGTTTCATCAAAGTGTTTTGACCGAACGCGGGAATTTTTTCTTGCGGTTGGCCGCCCGAAATTTGCAAAGCCGTCCAAATCGGTCCCGGTGCCACAGCGTTGGCGCGAATACCTTTTGTTATCAATTGGTTGGCCAAAGCGCGCGTAAAGGCAATAATGGCGCTTTTGCTGGCAGCATAATCGAGCAAAATTTTGCCGGGTTGATAGGCTTGGATTGACGAAGTCGTAATAATATTTGACCCGGGTTTTAAATAGGGCAGAGCTGCTTTGACAATCCAAAACATTGAAAACAGGTTTGTTTCAAATGTTTTTCGAAATTGTTCGGTCGTTAAATTTTCGATGTCTTCGACGAATTGTTGTTGCCCCGCATTCAAAACAAGAGTATCCAAATTGCCCAACTCTTCGAGTGTTTCTTGTACAAGTTTTTTGCAAAAGTTTTCATCCGAAATATCGCCCGGTATCAAGACTGCTTTTTGCCCTGCATCTTCAATGTATTTTTTAACTTCCAAGGCATCTTTTTCTTCGGAAGGCAAATAGTTAACGGCTATGTCTGCCCCTTCGCGGGCATAGGCAATCGCCACCGCACGTCCGATACCGGAATCGCCGCCTGTAATGAGCGCTTTTCGGCCTTTCAAACGATTATGCCCGACATATGATTTTTCACCGCAATCGGGTATCGGATTCATTTCCGAATCCAATCCCGGCCAAGGTTGTTTTTGTTTTGAAAAATCCGAATGGTAATATTTTGTTTGGGGATTTTCCAAATTTTGTGAGTTGTTTGTTTTTTTCATATACCCCTCCATAATTGCTGACATATATCATATAATCAAAGGGTGTATCCCTTTCCACATGTTATCGTCCATTGTCTGTAGCAAAATCCAAGCTTAGGCAACATGGTGATACTTTTGTTTATATTTATTTGATTTTATGCCTTTTTTTATGCGTTCGGGTTTACAAAACGGGTGAAGAAATCTATATAACTAAAAGGTTTTTTATAAAAAAAGGGGGAAAACAATGATGCATTTAAAAAAAACACGCGATTGGCTTGAAGTTATTTTATGGATCGGTATAATTATTGCACTGATTGTATTGGGTTATTCGCTTTGGTATAATTATGTGGATTTATCAATTGCCGCTTTGATTATTATGGCAGCAATGATTTTTTTACTCGGATATTTCAAATATACCCAACTGTTATCGCTTAAAAGAAAATTTGTCATCGTTCAAGAAACATTTACGACATTGATGTTGATTTATTTTTCATACAATTATTTTCGCCGACATGATGAAACGCCGGGCAAAAAAGAATTGGCCGGTACAGCCGAAAAATTTGAAGATGTCTATGAAAAAAGCCGATATCAATTAGCTTTGCCGTTGATTTTTACGGCACTTAAAACATTCGGGGAAATTAAAAATATTAAAAATATTATTATGTCAGAAGTGAAAGATTTTTCTTCCGAAGAAGGTTTTAATTTGGATAATGCCGAAAATATTACTAAAGAGTTGGGCAATTTGGTTCAAAAGATTCAACAATTATCCAATATTATAACAAAAGGTTTTACTTCTAAAAAATCCATGGAAAAACTGATGGACGAAAGGGCGGATTATTCGTCGAAATCAAGTAAATCAAGTTCGTCATCCGATGTGACGAAATCCGCAAGCATGACAAACGTTTCGAAAAACAATAAAAAGGGCGCTTCAATGAATTCGGCTGATGCGAAAAAAGAATCCGGCGGACAAAAAACGGCGAAACCGGCATTGGTAAAACGGCAAATGAAAACAAAAAAAATTGTGAAACGTCCCAAAGCCGCCGCTTTAAAACGTTAATCAGATACATGAAATAAAACCCGCCATAAACAGCGGGTTTTTTGTATACGTAAAAAATTTAAATGATTAAACCGTCCTTGTTTGCCGAAATGGTAACATTGGAATTGTCCTTAATTTGGCCGTCCAACAATTTAATCGCCAACGAATTTTCAACTTCTTGTTGAATCAAACGTTTCAACGGCCGTGCGCCGAATGCTTCGTCATAGCCGTTTTGCGCCAGCCAATCTTTGGCTTTATCATCCAATTTTAATGTAATATGGCGATCGGCCAAACGGTCTTGCAGCCGTTTTAATTGAATGTCCACAATTGAACGGATGTGTTCTTTTTTAAGGTTATGGAAAATAATAATTTCATCCAAACGGTTAATGAATTCGGGACGGAAAAATGATTTTAATACTTCCATCATTTCTTTTTCGTTTTGACCGGACCCCAAATTCGATGTCATGATAAGAAACGTATTTTTAAAATCGACCGTGCGTCCTTGCCCGTCCGTTAAACGCCCGTCGTCCAATACTTGCAACAGCACGTTGAACACATCGGGATGAGCTTTTTCCACTTCATCAAACAAAATGACTTGATAGGGGCGTCTGCGAACGGCTTCGGTCAATACGCCGCCTTCATCATATCCCACATATCCCGGAGGCGCGCCGATTAACCGTGCGACCGCATGTTTTTCCATATATTCGGACATGTCAATGCGCAAGTAAGCGGATTCTTCGTCAAACAAAAATTCCGCCAAAGCCTTGGCCAATTCGGTTTTACCGACACCGGTCGGCCCCATGAATAAAAATGAACCGATGGGGCGGTTCGGGTCTTTTAAACCCGACCTTGAACGCCGTACGGCGTTTGAAACGGCAACAATCGCTTTGTCTTGGCCGACAACACGCCGTGCAATGGCTTTTTCCATGCCAAGCAGCTTTTCACGTTCGCTGCCCATCAATTTGTCAACGGGAATGCCCGTCCATTTGGACACGACGCCCGCAATAATATCCGGCGTAACCGTTTCAACGGTTGTATGCGTTTGGTTGTGCGCATTGATTTCATTCAACCTTTTTTCCAAATCGGGAATTTCTTTGTATCGCAATTCACCCGCTTTTTCATATTGTCCGTCACGTAAAGCTTTATCCACCGCTATACGTGCTTTATCCAATGCTTCGCGCAAACGCCCGGCTTCTTGAATGGAATTTTTGTTGGCGCTCCAAACCAATGTTTCTTCGGCGGATTGTTTTTCCAATTTGTCGATTTGCTTTTCGATTTTTTCCAATCGTTCTTTAGAAGCTTGATCGGGTTCTTTTTTGAGTGCTTCGCGTTCAATTTTCATTTGTATCAACCGTCGGTCGATTTCATCCAAATGTTCGGGCTTGGAATCAATCGCCATACGCAATTTGCTGGCCGCTTCATCCACCAAATCAATGGCTTTGTCCGGCAAAAACCTGTCGGTAATATAGCGGTTCGATAAAGTGGCGGCCGCAACCAAAGCGGCATCGGAAATGCGTACCCCGTGGTGCAGTTCGTATTTTTCCTTAATCCCGCGCAAAATCGAAACGGTTTCTTCCACTTGCGGTTCGCCCACATAAACGGGTTGGAAACGTCGCGCAAAAGCTTGGTCTTTTTCAATGTATTTTTGATATTCTTTAAGTGTGGTTGCACCGATACAATGCAATTCGCCGCGCGCCAAAGCAGGTTTTAACAAATTGGAAGCATCCATTGAACCGCCTGTTGCACCGGTACCCACAACGGTGTGCATTTCATCAATGAACAAAATGATTTGTCCGTTTGCCGCTTCAACTTCCCCTAAAACAGCCTTTAACCGTTCTTCAAATTCTCCGCGATACTTAGCACCCGCGATAATGGCGCCCATATCCAAGGCCATTAACCGTTTATGTGCCAAACTTTCAGGTACATCGCCGTTGACAATGCGCAAAGCCAACCCTTCCACAATAGCGGTTTTGCCGACTCCGGGTTCGCCGATTAAAATCGGATTGTTTTTCGTACGGCGCGATAATACTTGGATAGTGTGGCGAATTTCTTCATCACGCCCGATAACGGGGTCAAGTTTGCCTTGCAACGCACGTTCGGTATAATCCGTCGCATATTTCTTTAAGGCATCAAAGCTGTCTTCGGCACTGGCAGATTGAGCCGTTCGCCCGCCGCGCATTTCGTTAATAACGGCATTTAATTTGTGAATATCCACGCCATACGATTTAACGGATAACAACGCCTGTAATAACCGTTCAACGGTTACATAAGAATCTTTGGCTTTGTCCGCTAACTGTTCGGCCAAGTCCAAAGTTTTTAAAAAGTTTTGGGCGGCGGATACTTGCACGCTTGCCCCTTCGACACGTGGCAATTTGTCCACATCTTCATCGACTTCGCGACGGATTTTGGACACGTCGGCACCCATTTGAGCCAAAAGGGAAGATGCCATGCCGTCTTTGTCATCCAGCATGACTTTCAATAAATGTTCGGGCATTAAAAACTGATTGGATTTGCGTACGGCTAAATTTTGAGCTGCTTGAATAAATCCTTGGCTTCTGTCTGTTAATTTTTCTTGCTTCATAATGTTATATCCTTTCATTTTTGATATATACATAGGTATGCAGCTTTAAAATTTCAAGTTTTTTTTAGGATATATTTTCTGTAGTATGGGTTTAAAATCAAAAAAGCTAATCGACAAAACATTTTTTATCTTGAATGTATCGACAGATAAAAAAGAAAATTTTAAAAAAATAATTGACAAAAATAAATAAATCAATTAATATATCAACAACAAATATTAATATTAAGGAGGATAATATGTTTATTGGTGTTGAAAGGGCAAAACAGGTTGTTTTGGCATTGTGCGCTTTATCCACCGTTGCATCTTTATCAAGCTGTGCAACGACAAAACAAGCTTTAAAAAAAGTTTATAACGGAACGATTGCGGTTGTAAAAGGGACGGCTAATTCAATTACTCCCATTAAAAATGCCGCCGATAATATCAGTACGGAATATGATGAGTTGGTGGAAAAAGATATTTTGCAAACCAAAGAAGAACTTGAAGATGCCAGATACGAAGATGTTGCCGATAATCGCGAACGCTTTGTCGGTGTTGTGAAGGATATGGCCCGTTTTATATTGGAAAAATCGGCGGGGGATTCCGAAAAAAATATCGAAGGGAAGAATATAGAATATATTATCCCCGATATGGAAAAAGAATTTTTAAGCACAAAAGTCGGCAAATCCTATGGCGGGCGTAAGAAAAATGCCGTTCGTGTTTATGTGGAAAGTTTTAAAATCATGACACATTATTTTTCCGATAATGCCAGCAAAGATTTCTTTACGACTGCTTCATGGAATTCAAAACTCTGTCAAACATTCCCTTTGTTGCGTGAAAAAGATGATGCGTTGACAAGGAAAAAAGCAGTTATTTCTTCCGCAAAAATGATTGGTTACACTATGGATGTATCCGAAGACATTATGGAAAAAGAAAAACGGTTGCATTATATGATGAGGGGTAAACGCGTTCTTAATTACCTGCGTAATAAAACCAACGAATAATCAAAAAAGCTTTTATTAAATTAATTTCTTTATTTTGGTTGTTGATTTGTCATATACTTTAATAAATTCAGTATTGTTTACGGCTTTATGTTTCCCGAATGATAAATAAATATTCATTGTTGTTTTTTACGGTATTGTCTGTCTTTGTAATTTTATTTCTCTTAAGTGCTTGCATTTCCGTTAATAATTATCAATCAGCCCTTCAAGATGCGGCAGTTGCCGAAAAGCATGAAATCAAGCCTTTGGTTTGTTTGACAAAAGATGATAAAAATACCGTTTTTTATCAAGATAAAGTATTATTGGCATCTTGGCATAATGTGCCGCGGATTTACGAACCCGGGCGTACGTTTGTATCAGAACGCGATGCAATATGGGCCGTTTCGGCCAAGGAATTGGATAATAAAATCAAGGATAATTTTAAAAACAAAAAAGATTTTGAAACTCCTTATGTACGGTTGTGCCAATTAGTCGGCCGTTCCGATACGGATAAAACCTATACGCACATTTCTTATCTTTTGGTTTCTCCGAAGGATGTTATGCGCCCCGCATATCAAACGGATGCTTGTACTCCCGAAATGACATTGGCATTGGACGAAGGGGTGCAAAGCGGATATAAGGAATGGTTTGAACAAAATAAAAAAACATCCGACGGTTACTATCCATGGACACGTCTCGGGTATACATGCGATTGGAAAAACGGAACTTGCGATTACGGTTTGACGGAATTTATTATTAAAAAAGGCGCCGTGATAGAGGTTGAAAAAACCTTAACTAACGAAGCCTTTTTTGAACAATTTTAAACATTCGGGCAAAACTTCGAAAAGTTGTTTTTGCCGCAAAAGCTTTCTTTAATGTTTGTCCGCCAAAACGGGTTGCAAAGGAATTTGTTTAAACACTTCCTTACTGACGATTTTTTGTTCCCCGGCAATCCAAATCAAATCGCCTTCTTTTAAAACAAAATCCACCTTAGGGTTTAAGAACAAAGAAGATTTCCGTTCAACGCCCACAACCAAACATTTTGTTTTATTTCGGATATTTGACGAATGGATTGTTTCATCAATTAAAACGGAATCTTTTGTTACGGGAACCGCACAACACAAAATCGTTTTATCATTTTTAATTTCATATTTTTCTTGCGTTAAAATATAATCATGCAAACTGACGGCTTTATTTTCCGTCCCCGCAATCGTGCTTTGAACAATGCCTTTATCTTTTACGGCATTGCGGAATGCTCGCAACTGCCTTTCCGTACCGGCCACTAACAGAGCATCTTCAACAAATAACTTATCGCTGCCTCTCGGTACATTAATCACTTGGTTTTTGCGCATGATTTTGATGATATTGATGGCATAAAGTTCCTGAAATTGTGCTTCACATAACATCATTTTGTCAAATTCGCTGCCGTCTTCAATGTTGAATTGCGCCACAAATAAAGATGAATCCAACCATTTCCCTTCATCTGAAATACGAGCTTCATTTTTTGTGTTTTTTAATTGCGCTTCCATTTGTTCACGGTTTAAGTTTACCAAAAATTGTGTTTCAATTTTCATATACTGGTTAAATAACCAACGCGATTTAATCAACAATACGATTGAACCGAAAACCAACGCCGTCGTTACATACGGGTTTGTCGTCAATAATTGGTGTACAACCATCATCACAAAGAAAACAACCAATAAAATTCGGAAACTTGTCAATAAAATCAAAGGGATTCGGTTGGATTTCTTATCTACCCACAAACTGATATACATATGGGTAACTTTTTCTTTCGAAACCAGCAAGGCCGTTAAAAACGGAGACATAATCGTTAAAGTTAAAGCGGTTGAAACCACACGGAACAAACGATTGTCCCACCCCGTCAAATATTCTTTGAGCAATGGTTTAAAAATGTAAAACGATAAATTCATAATGCCGATTGAAATAATCGAGAAAATGAAAATTCTCAGGAAATAGCTTTTAAACAATTTGTTCCACATATTTTTTTCCGCCGCGGAATCGGGTTTGGGCGATGTTATGCGTTCAATATAATTCAACCAAGATTCGGGCAGAATTTTATGAAGTTTGTTATAAAACGGGATAGCCATCTTTATCATCAGCGGTGTCGTAAAGGTCGTGATAACCGAAACGGCGACGATAATCGGGTAGACGTAATTGCTTAAAACGCCGATGCTGATACCCAAAGCGGCGATAATAAAGGCAAATTCACCGACTTGCGCCAATGAAAAACCACATAAAATGGATGTGCGCAAGGGTTGTCCCGACAACGTGAAACCAAAACATGAAAAGAAGATTTTCCCGACCATAACCAAAACGGTAATAACGGTAATCGGCCAAGCATATTGGATAAACATTTCGGGGTTGACCATCATGCCGACGGAAACAAAAAAGACCGCACCGAAGAAATCTTTAACGGGCTTTAAAACATGTTCAATGCGTTCAACCACGTTTGATTCGGCTAAAATCGATCCCATGATAAAGGCACCCAAAGCCGATGAAAAACCGGCCGATGTCGCCAAAACAACCATGCCCAAGCATAATGCCACGGCAATCAGCAACAACATTTCGTCATTTAAATAATTCGCCACTTTTTTCATAAAAGTCGGAACGATGTAAATGCCGATAATGAAACAAAAAACAAGGAAGAAAATCAATTTTGACGTGCTGATTAACAATTCTGTTCCGTTAACGCTTTTGCTTAATGCTACAGTAGGCAACAAAACCAACAACAAAATACCGACGATATCTTCAACAACCAAAACGCCGAAAACCAAATCGGTAAAACGCATTTTTTTCATGTTAAGTTCTTCAAACGCCTTAATGATAATTGTCGTCGAAGACATTGAAATCATACCGCCCAAAAACAAACTGTCCATTTGGGACCATCCCAACAACAATCCCGTATTGTATCCGATAAACAACATAAAGATAATATTGGCATTGGCGGTAATCATGGCCGCTTTGCCGACATTGACGATTTTTTTGAAGCTGAATTCCAACCCCAATGAAAACAATAAGAAGATAACACCGATATCCGCCCAGATGCGAATATTGTCATTATCGACTACGGTCGGCAAACCTTTGATATATGGACCCGCAAGAATGCCGGCCAAAACATAACCCAAAACGACCGGCTGTTTCAACCATTTAAAAAGCAGGGTAACGATTCCCGCGTAAACCGTAATCAATGTTAAATCCATAATTAATGTCGGAAGTCCATGCATGAAAGTGCCTCTGTAAAAAAAAATAAAATGACGATTATTTTTATGACAAAAAAATTTAAAATGCAAGAAATAATTTTTTAAAAACAATGTTTTTTATAATTCGGAACGGACGGATGACAAATTATTGATTATTGATTTCTTCTTGCAAAATTTCAAGTTCCAACCATGTGTTTTCAAGCCGGTCCAGAATTTCCCGTTTTTGAGCAAGCTTGTTGACCGTATCATGGAATGCCGCGGCATCCTTTTGATAAAAATCGGGGTCTTCAATGCGTTTTTCCAGTATTTGAATGTCTTTTTCAAGCGCTTCAATTTCGCCCGGCAAAGTCTTTAATTGATGTACTTGTTTAAAACTCAATTTACGCTTAGTCGGGGCAGACGATGTTCCGTCGCGGCTGTTTTGTCGCATATCCGAAGATTGATCTCGTATCGGCGATTTTACGGTCGTTTTCAAAGATTTTTTTGTGTTTTGTTTTTGTTCTTTCAATAAATCCGAATAGCTGTCGACATATTCGCCGATTTTTCCATCACCCGTCATATATAATAAAGAAGTTGTTACTTTATCCAAAAAATCACGGTCGTGACTGACGATTAAAACGGTACCTTCATAATCGCTTAACACTTCTTGCAATAAATCCAACGTATCCATGTCCAAATCGTTTGTCGGTTCGTCCAAAACCAAAAAATTGGACGGCTGTGCCAACGCTGCCGCTAAAATCAATCGATTTTTTTCGCCGCCCGATAAAACAGAAACGGGTGTGTTGATTTGATCTGACGTAAATAAAAAGTCTTTCAAATAAGAAACGACGTGCCGCGGTGTGCCGCGTACATTAATGTAATCGCCCTCGGGGCATAATGTTTTCCATAATGTTTTGGAAGTGTCCAACGTCATGCGGTTTTGATCGAAATAAGCTTCTTGTAAATTTTTTGCCAATCGTACCGTGCCGCTGTCCGGTTCCATGCGCTTTGTCAACAACTTAATCAATGTTGATTTGCCGACGCCGTTAGGGCCGACGATGCCGATTTTGTTGCCGCGTAAAACGCGAATGGAAAAATCATCAATAATTTTACGTTCGCCGAAAGCCTTGGATATATGTTTGGCTTCAATTATCATTTTTGATTGAATCGAACCTTTGTCAATTTCCAGATTGACAGAACCAAGCTGTTTGATTTGTTCCTTACGTTCCGTTCGCAGTTGCTGTAACCGTCGCAAACGGCCCATGTTGCGTTTGCGCCGTGCGGTGACCCCTTTGTGCAACCATCTGGTTTCTTCTTCAATGCGTTTGTTCAAAAACTTTTGTGCGATGATTTCTTGGTCGATAATTTGTTCCTGCCAAGTTTCGAAACAGGAAAATCCTTTATCATTTTGACGCAATGTGCCGCGGTCAAGCCAAATGGTCGACGTGGAAATATTATTTAAAAAAGCTTTATCATGGCTGATGACAATTACGGCACCGGCAAAACGGTTGATGATTTCTTCCAATTTTTCAATTGTTACAATGTCCAAATGGTTTGTCGGTTCATCTAACAGCAAAATGTCCGGTTCGCTTATTAAAGCTTTGGCAAGTGCCGCTTTTTTCAATTCGCCGCCCGATGCCGTTTTCGGATTTTGGTTTTGAAGGATGCCGAATTCTTTTATAAGGATATCCGCCTTGTATTCTTCGTTGGCCGTTTGAGTGCCCAATCCCGAAATGACAATATCGCGCAGCGTGGAAAATGATTTAAAATCAGATTCTTGAGACATATAGGAAATTTTTATGCCGGGCTGGATAAAAATTTCACCGCCATCGGGTTCAATAAGTCCGGCAATAATTTTTAAAAGCGTTGATTTGCCCGAACCGTTGCGTCCGATTAAACACGATTTTGACCCCTTGGTCAGATGTAAATCCACGTCGCTGAATAACGGGTTTGATCCAAAACTTAAAAAAACATTTTTTAATGTATAAATCGGCGGTTCGAAATCCATTTGCACTCTCTTTTTTTTGCAACTTTGCCACATTTTGCCGAAAATTTCAACTCCAAAGAAATAAAGTAAATTATTAAATCGGATATTTTTTATGGATGTATCAACACAGTCACCTATAAAAAATAACATTATATATGTATAAAAAGTGCTGATAAAAAATAAAAATTTCAAGTGGTTGTTAAGATGTGTCTCAATTAAACGGTCATCAGAATGTATTATATTATTTTTTGCCGACAGAGCAAGCGAAAATAACAAATTATTTTTTTGAACAAGACATTGCCTTTAAGATATAAAAGAAAAACAAAAATAATAAAAAAATACAGAAAAATCGGCAAGTAGAAACTTAAAGCCCCCTCAACGGTTAAAAGACACGTTTGTTTTTCCCAAAAATTGTTAAATATTAAGGAATATTCCGAATAACGGCATGTATCTTCACCGCTGTTCGGTGCAAGCATCCCTTGAGTATTTAAAAACAAATAAAAATATACTCCAGGCAAAAGATACAAAAAGAGGTATATTAAAAAGAATATTGTTTTTTTAATTTTTATCATAGCTTCATTCATTCTCAAAAGTGTGGTAAAATAAAAATTATCTTACCACACTTTTTGTTAAATTCCCAGTATTTTACGTGGTTGCTTATAATTCCTGTGGTTTAGGAATCTTTTTAAAATATCGGTAAATCCAAAACATGACCGTTACCATTAATTGCCATATTAAAAACGGCCTAAAGATTTCATATACCGCCGATAGCGTTATTAACCGTTCATATAATCCGAGGTAGGGTTGCGGGGATAATAACATTAAAAACAACCAATAGCATATTGTTATTATTATCCATTCCGGCAACGCTCCGAAACGGTGCCCTTGCCAGATTACTTTGCGTAAAAAATATAAAGGATAAATAAATATAACTGATATCAAATAACTACCAACTACTGTCATCCATCCTTCTGATTCTAATAAACAAGGTCTATTTTCTGATGCGAGAGCATTGTAATAATATACGTTTTGTAAAGAAACTATGCATTCATAATTTCCTGTTTCTATATTTCCTTCAAAACTCCAACCTGCTATACCACCCCATAATATTATAAAAGCATAAAGGATAAAATATAAAATTATATAAATAATTCTTTCCAAAATCACTAATCCAGGTAGACAAAAATTACTTTCAGTTAATTTATTTCTATCCATTATTTTCTCCATTATACGTGTATAATTCTAAAAGTTCAAAAAGAAAAGACACAAACTTACTAACTTAAAAAAAATATTATTTCAACAGAAAATACGTTATCTGGCAATTTTACTAAGTCACTTCAACGTTTATTTTATTTGTTTTTCAAAATATGGGATTACATATTTGTGTTTAAAGTACTCATCCCCTTCTTCAATTGTCCTACCTAAATTCCACCATTTATAAGGGAAAACCCAAGGTTTTTCTCTATAATATTTACCAACCCGAGCACCTACATCCGAAACAGCATCTTTCATCATGCCATTCCACAATGTCCCAATCTTCGCAGGTGTCGGGTTTTCTATCGATTCAGATATCCGCTTGATTAATTTAACCCTCGTTTCTATATTCTCAGTTTAACCAATCTAACAATGTATCTTTTTAATATTGAATTCATTTCAGGTCCGTATATTAATTTTTGAGACAATAAATTTGTATTTTCTCTGCAATACGCTTCAAGTAATCGTACCATTTTATAAAACCGTATTATAGTATGATTTCTTGCTTTCAATTATATAAAAAGTATTTTTATTATTATCCAAAATACTAAATTTATTAAATATATCAATACAATAGGAGTTAAAAGAAAGTAAGCTAAAAACAGCTGTCTTTTAAAATAAAGCCATACTGACACAATAGGAACAGTTAAAAAAGATAAAATAAACAAACTAAATGATTTAAAATATAATAATTTATCTAATTGTTTAAAATTGGAAACGATATTTTCATTAAGTAAATTATTGACGAAAATAATTTTCGTAAAAAAATCTATTATTAAAAATGAATACCATACAACATTTAGCAACAGAAAAAAAATAAAAGTTTTATTATTTTTTAATAGGTTAATTGCAATAAAAAAATTTTGTTTCATTTCAACTACGGTCTTCCAGCAATTATATTATCTCTAAAAATATATTTTACTATCTTATAAAACCAAACTGCTATAATTAAAATTATTTGAAAAATAATAAAAGGTTCAAAAATTTCCCAAACGGCCCAAAAAGTTTCCATTCTTTCCAAAAATGTATTAAATTTTTTTCCAGCAAAAAGCATTAGAAAAAAATAATAAAACAACATCATTAGTATCCATTCAGGCAATGCGGCAATACGTTTGCCATGCCAAATTTTATATCTAAGTTTACCTAAAAAATAAAAAGTTGACACCATAAAAATTAATAAATATCCCGAAGCAGTAAATATACCTTCTTGCGTTAGTAAGCAAGCTTTACCACTAGATATACTATTCATGAAAAAAGTTTTCTTATCAACATACAAACAATCAGTTTCACTGGTATTAGTTCCAAGGGCATCCATAAATAACATTACAATTGTATAAACTGCAATAAATGTAAAATATGTATAACAATAGACTTTAATATTACGAATCATAATTTCTCCTAATTATTTTATATTACATTTATGCAGCTTATACAAATATTTTTTACATAAAAATTACTTTTTATTCCAGCCCCAAAAATTCATTGAATTCTTTAGTACTTTTATGTATTTCTTTTCCAATTAAGGGTATAGAATATACTCTTTTTTGTAACCAGTTTCTTAACTCCCGCTGCGTGTAATTTTTACCCCATCCAGCTAATTCATAACCAAATCTAGCTACATCCCATATCTTGTATGGAAATTTCCAAGGTTTTTCTTTATAATATTTCCCAACCCTTGCACCAACATCGTTAACTTCATCTACCATTATTCCATTCCACATTGATCCTATCTTCTCAGGTGTCGGGTTTTCTATCGATTCAGATATCCGCTTGATTAATTTAACCCCGGCTTCTATATTTTGAGATTTATTGTAAGGGTCGTAATTTTCACCAATAAATCCACGTCCCCATTGATTTTGCATATTCATTGGGCGAACGCTTTCAGAGGCACGTACTTTATTTCCACCCACTTTTTTTAGAACTTTGGCAAAAGGAGAATCAGGATATTCCCCAACAAAATCAGCAACATAATCAAGCCCTACTTTGTGACCATTGGCTCCTTCCATATACATAATGGCTTTAACCATGTCAGGATCAACTCCGTGTTTCTTTGAAAAAGCATTCACAAGGCTCTCATTAGATTTTACATTATAAACTCCCAATTCAGGAATTTCATGTGGAGCTGCTGTAATAGTCCAATTGTTATCATTTATTTTAAATCTCAGCTTCCTTCCATCAATTATCGCTTGGGTTCTCTCATATTTATCCATATAATTATGCGTACCACCACCTTTAATATATGCCAATGATGAAGCTAAAATGGGGTTTTCAAACATGCCATTTAACATTACCATTTCACTGCCATTTGGTTTTATAGCTCCCGTTATGGGGAATTCATAATCCTTTTGAAATTCTTTAATAGCACTTGTTAATTCATTATCAAAATACGGTGTCATCCCTATTTCCGAGCTTGGATTGTAGTATCCCAAAGCTGCCAACGCTCCTTTAATTTTTACAACATCATCCATATTCGCATATTTTGAGCTGACCGATTCCGAAATAGCGATATTTTTTGATATGTCTTTAACGGGAAGTGACACATTTTCAAGATTATGATTAATCGGATAAGTTGTTTGCGATTGCAACGCATTTGCCAACTCGGCTTGGCCTTCGTCTGAGGCCAAAAATTCGGCGGCGCATTCTTTAAAATCCAACATATCGGTCGTTATGCCGAATTGACCTATCCAATCGGTAAATACTTGAAAAAACGGCGAATTCATAAGTGCGTTGATGGCTTGCAAATAATCCACAGCATTACCGTCTTTTATCGCCCAAAATAATTGCAAAAGCGTTACCAACGCATCAGACAGCATATTGCCCTTTTGCTTGGAATTTCGGCTTTTGCTATCGCGTTCATATATTTTATCGTCCGAATCCGAAAGATAAAAATTTTGGTCATCATGGTAATTATGCCGCCCGCACCGACGGTCATAGGCTGCCACTTTGTGTCCTTCACGCATATGTTCTTTCACATGCACGATACCGCTGCATTTATTATTGTTCATTATCTTTGCTCCATATAAAAAACACCGGATAAAAAATCGGCGAGGATTGAAAAAAACTTAACATTACACAACATAGGATAATTTTCCTAGTTATACTCAATAATTATTGCTCTTTCGATTAATAAATCATAAAGAGAAAAAACTATAATTTCTATATTAGAATGGATATACTACTTGCATATAGGATATTTTTATACCATATATTTTTTCGAAAGTCAAGGAAAATTTTCCTAAATAGATAACCGATTAACCAATGCCGATTTTGAACCTTGAAAATTTAAATATTTACCCTATATCGTAATTATGGAAAATACAAAACAAGAACAGTTGGGATTATGGCAAGTCGTATCGCTCGGCATCGGGTCAATTGTCGGAGCGGGAATTTTTGCTCTGTTGGGTCAAGTTTTGCAAGAAACGGGTATAATGACATATTATTCATTTGCCGTTTCGGGCATTATTGCTTTGTTTTGCGGATATGCGTATATCAAATTAGCCGGAGCCTTCCCATCTCAGGGGGGCATTACGGTTTATTTCCAACATGCTTTCCCCAATAAATGGATTTCGGGCACATTGACGTTAATTTATGTGTTTACGACATTAATTTCTGCCGGTACGATGGCAAAATCATTCGGCTTTTACATGGACAGTCTTTTGGGGCATTTACCGTATTTATCCGTGAATGTGTGGGCGGCGGGTTTGTTAATTTTATTAGGCTTATTCAATATGATGAAAGCGGGTGAAGTCGGCAATGCGGAAGCATTAATGGTTGCCTTTAAAGTCGGTATTTTAGCCATTTTGATTGTCGCGGGCATTGCGGAATTTAAATCTTACACGCCGGCATTTACAACTACTCAACCGGATATCTCGGCATTTTTCCGCAGCATCGGAATAACCTTTTTTGCATTTGCGGGATTTGGGGTGATTACGAATGCAACAGCGTACGTTAAAAATAAAGAACACACTATTCGTCTGGCTATGTATTTGACAATTTTGCTTGTGATGGCACTATATATCGGATTGGCATTTGTTGTCATTAATTATATTTCTCCGACCGTGTTTGCTCAAAACGTTAATGTTGCCGTTGCCGTCGTAGCCAAACAACTGCTGGGGAATTTCGGCTCATTATTGATTTATGTGGCCGCCATCTTGGCTTTTTTTTCGGGAGTCAGTGCCAGTTATTTTGCCGTTTTCAGAATTACGAAATCTTTGGCGGAAAAAAATATGCTGCCAAGCATTTATCGGAAAAAATTATTCGGGCGCGGCACAATCGGTAACGGGTTAGGCGTTATCTTGCTGACACTTATCACAGTATTATTCGGTTTTGACGATATTGTTAATTTATCCAGCGTTGCTTATTTGGTCAGCTATTTGGGCGTGTTTGCCGCAAGTTTTATTTTACGTAAACAAACCCATGCAAAACTTATTCCGATCGGTATAGGTTTCGTGCTAATGGCATTGTTGTTTATCGGATTTGTGAAAAGCGTATATTTGTGATGAAACTTTATTCGGATATAATCTCATATCGCTAATTATAAAATGCTGTTTTTCATACATATTGCAAACATATTCAATTGTGCAAAATTTTATTGATTATGAATTGCAAACAGCGTAATATTCCATATATTGAATAATACGAGAAATATCGGCACATGAAAAATAGTTTAAAGAAAATATCCGCTTTTGAACCGATAATTGATGTCAATACGAAAACGTTTGTTGTTGGTACTATGCCAAGCGTTCAATCCTTAAATGAGGGTGAATATTATGCCCATCCAAGAAATCATTTTTGGCAAATTATTGCAATTCTTTTTCATAATCAGCGACCTTTTGTGTCTTTTGATGAGAAAAAAAGATGTTTATTGAATCATAAAATCGGATTGTGGGATGCATTGGAAACCTGTCAACGACTGGGAAGCTTGGATTCCAATATTACGAATGAGACGCCTCATAATTTTAATAAATATCCCCAAATAAAATATTATCTTTTTAACGGGCAAAAAGCATATGCTTATTTTAAAAAATATAACAACTTATTGTTAAAAGAAAACAACCATTTTATTTTGCCTTCTACCAGTTCCGCAAACGCCGGTTGTGCTTTTGATAAAAAACTTGCTCTTTGGCGTGAAGCCTTTGATATAATAAATGCCGGCTCTTTTGTATCGAAATTAAACGCTGAATAATACGGTTATTTGTCAAATGTCTGATAAAAAAGTAAAAATGCAAAGATTATGTATTTATGGAAATAAACCGGAAAATTCCGGTCCAAAAAATATTACTTGAAACAATCGGTAAAATTGGTGGAGCTAAGGGGGATCGAACCCCTGACCTATTGATTGCGAACCAATCGCTCTCCCAGCTGAGCTATAGCCCCACATAATAACTTGTTTAAAAAAACATGCATGATGCATTTTTTGTAAAACATAACACTTATACATCAAAAAAAATTAATTGTCAATGTTGAATTTAAAAATCTCAGTGTAATTTTTTCATCTGAGCTTTTTACGCGTTTATCCTTTAATCAAATATTCTTACAAAACCGAAAAATTTAATTGTACGCAAAATGAAAATTTTTGAAAAACCTGTTTGGAAAATATATTGGCATACCTTAAAAGTTGTGAACTTATGCCAAAGTACAACCGTAAACAAGCGTTAAATTATATAATTAAAATATGATATTTTCGGGTGCTAAAAAAATCTATAGTTTGCCATTAGGCGGAGCAAGGTATAATTGGAATGAAATAACAGTGATCAAAGAAGGGACAAAGGATGGGCAAAATTTTGGTTATAAGGAAGATGGGCAATTAATTATCGGTCAGAAAACGGTTCAAAATGACATTATAGGAACGGTTTATAATGATGTCATATACGGCGGCGATGAATTGGATGTCTTAAATGGAGGCCAAGGAGATGATATTTTAAGTGGTGGGGAAGCTCAAGATATTTTATGGGAAGGAGTGGGCAGTATTGGATATGATTTATAATATGGGGCGGGGGGCGAACAAAATGATGAGCGCGACCCAAGCGTTCCCAAAACATCTGACGGAGGGCCAAAGGGATTGACTTATAAATTTTGGCCGAAATTTTTTGACGCCATTGAACGGAGCGATTTTGCCACAGCGGCCGAACAATCACACCGAAAAGGATTGAGTCCTGCGCGAAACAAATGGACGCATGATATGTTGATAAAAGGCGTTAAATCTTTTTAAATGGGATTTTGGATGTTTAAATTACCGATAAGGGGGAAAATTATTCCCCCTTATCGGGTTTTTTCCCACACATTTGACTGTGTGTGAGAGTCGCGTGAAGAACATATAGGAGCTTTACTTGTACCATAATAGGCATTTTTGTTCCAATAATGTTCCAATGCCGGCGTAAATTGCAAACACGGCAAATGTTTTGAAACTTTCACGGAAATATCAAAATTAGTATCATATTCGCTACAATTATATTCCAATAATAAATATGCGTCATAAGGTTCTTTTGCCGGTTTGGGCGTGTCTTGCCAAACAGATGATTCTTTATCCATTCGGCAAAAATAAACCAAATAATTACGCGCCTTGACAATCAGGTCATGACAGGTATAAATATCAGCGTAAATTCGAACCTCCAACGAGCCATTCTCAAGTTTTTTTACTTCTCCATCCATATCGTGTCGGGTAACAGGCGACCAAACACCCACATAATCATCAATTTCAGCCGTTTTTAATGTGCTTTCCCTGAAAGCGGATAAGTAATCATCAGGAAAATACAAACGTGTCATCGGCGCATAAATATAACTGCCCCCTCTGTCTATATTTTCATCTCCCAATTCGTCGGGGTCATAAATCGGATTGCATAATTCGTAACCCTTGTATTGGCATCCCATCGGGAATTGCGCCAAACGGTAGGGGTCATATTTGTCCAAGGATTGTCCTTTATTTGATATTTTTGTAAGAGTATCAACCGTTTTGTTTTTTTGAACAAAGCCATTTTTTTATTTGATTGTTCATTTAATATTTTTGTAAAAATATTAATCGTTTCGTTTTTTTGAACTAAGCTGTTTTCTTTTTGAACGGCAGCATTGACGGAAGTTTGTATACAAATACCCCACAACATCCCAAACATCAAAGTCATTAATATGTTTTTTTCATAATGCGATTTTATAATTTCTTTAGACACTTTGTCAATACAATTTCGTTTGGCAGTACAGACTTTTATACGTCTGTAAAACTTTTGAAAAACACTTATGTGATTCTTGATACGCGATATTTTTAACTTATTTTGGCGTTTAAACCAATAAATGAAAGTTTAAATTCGGCATTAACAAAAATTTGGAAAAAGGAGGTTTACCATGGTATCACCTTTACAAGGTATAAAAGTTATTGATATGACGGAAGTTCAATCCGGGCCGTCATGCACACAAATGTTGGCTTGGTTCGGGGCGGAAGTTATCAAAATCGAACGTCCCGGGGGCGGTGATCCGACACGCCACGAATTATTGGATATTCCGGGATTGGACGGATTGTATTATTTGCAATTAAACAGTAATAAACGTTCAATGGGATTGGACGTTAAAACGCCCGAAGGCAAACAAATTTTGACGAAGTTATTGCAAAATGCCGATGTGTTTGTTGAAAACTTGCATCCGGGAGCCGCAGCGGAATTGGGCTTTTCATGGGAAGAAGTTCATAAAATCAACCCACGTATCGTATACGGATCCATTACGGGATTTGATGAAGATTCGCCCTATGCCAATGTAAAATGTTATGAACCGATTGCCCAATGTACGGGTGGCGCCGCTTCAACTACCGGTTGGTGGACGGGCGATCATGCCATCCCGACACAATCCGGGGCTGCTTTGGGCGACAGCAATACGGGCATGCATTTGTTAATCGGTTTGCTTGCCGCTTTGTTGCAACGCGAAAAAACCGGCCAAGGCCAATGGGTACGCCAATCCATGCAAGCTTCCGTTTTAAATTTGTGTCGTGTTAAATTGCGCGACCAATTAATTTTGGAACATACCGGACATTTAACAAACTATCCGCAATATCCGGACGGAAAGTTTGGCAATACCGTGCCGCGTTCGGGCAATATTGAAGGCGGCGGCGTGTTCGGTTGGTGTTATAAATGCAAGGGTTGGGAAACGGATTCAAATGCTTATGTGTATATCGTTATACAAAATGAACCTAAGGCTTTCGAAGGTTTTTGCAAAGGTATAGGCAAAGAAGAATGGATTACGGATCCGAAGTTTAATACGGCCGCTGCCCGTGACAAAATCAAAGAGCAAATTTATGCGGAAGTTGAAAAATATACAATTGATAAGGATAAAAACGAAGTCGTCATGAATTTAAGCAAATTCGGTGTACCGTGCGGACCGGTACTCAGCATGCTTGAAATTAAAAACGAACCGTCATTGCGCAAAAACGGCACGATTGTTGAAGTTCAACAAATTGAACGAGGCAGTTATTTGACCGTCGGCGTCCCGATGAAATTTTCGGATTTTACACCCGAAATCAAAGGCGCACCTTTGTTGGGACAGGATACGGATCCGATTTTGCATGAACTCGGGTTTACCGATAAAGACATTGTCGGTTTGCGCAATGCGAAAGTGGTTGCTTAAAAAAAACGGTTCGCACGGAACATTTTAATGTTCCGTGGCGGACTGTTGAAAAAACTTATATCGAGCAATAAAAAAGGGGGTATTTATGACGACAATTCAAAATCAGGCAGGCGACAATTTGATGGATGGCATGCAAATCATGGTTGAAGCATTAAAACAAAATAATGTCGATACAATTTATGGCGTGGTTGGAATTCCGGTAACCGATTTGGCACGTTATGCCCAAAAAGAAGGCATCCGTTATATCGGTTTTCGCCATGAACAAAATGCCGGAAACGCTGCGGCCATTACGGGGTATTTAACTAAAAAACCGGGTATTTTACTGACTGTTTCGGCACCGGGATTTTTAAACGGATTGGTCGCATTGGCCAATGCCACAACCAACGGTTTCCCGATGATTCAAATCAGCGGATCAAGCGATCGCAATATTATCGATTTACAACAAGGCGATTATGAAGGGCTTGATCAAATGAATATTGCCAAACCTTTTGCAAAAGCCGCTTATCGTATAAACCGCCCCGAAGATATTGCAACGGGGTTGGCACGCGCTGTTCGCGCCGCCGTATCGGGCAGACCGGGCGGCGTGTATCTGGATTTAACGACGGCGATGTTAGCCGCTACCATGGATAAAACGGCTGCAAAGCAAACATTGTTTGCGCCGATTGATCCGTCTCCGGCCGTTATCCCGTCACGCGAAAGTGTTGATAGAGCACTTAAATTATTGCAAAGCGCGAAACAACCGCTTGCCATATTGGGGAAGGGGGCCGCTTATGCCCAAGCCGATGAAGAAGTCAAAAACTTTATAGAACAAACGGGCATACCGTTTTTGCCGATGTCCATGGCTAAGGGGTTAATGCCGGATGACCATCCGCAAAGCGCAGCGGCGGCGCGTTCGTTCGTGCTTGAAAATGCCGATGTGGTGATGCTGTTGGGAGCACGGTTGAATTGGCTGTTGACACACGGTAAAGGCAAACATTGGAATCCGAATGTCCGATTTATCCAGCTGGATATTGATACACAGGAAATGGACAGCAATCGTCCGATTTCGGCGCCCGTTGTCGGGGATATGCAATCTTGCCTGCAATTAATGACGCAAGGCTTAACACAATTTCCCGTTAAAGTTTCGGACGGTTGGCGCCGAGCAATTGAAAAAGCCAAACAGCCCAATGATGCCAAAATGAAAGCAAAACTTGAATCCAATCCTCAGCCGATGGATTATTTCAGCGCTCTTAATGCCGTCAGGGAAGTTTTGGAAAAACACCGCGATATATATTTGGTTAACGAAGGTGCCAATACATTGGACGATACGCGTGACGTCATAAACATGTATTATCCGCGACGCCGTTTGGATTGCGGCACTTGGGGCGTTATGGGAATCGGTATGGGATTTGCCATAGCCGCCGCCGTAACGGGTAAAAAGAATGTTGTCGCCATTTCGGGAGACAGTGCTTTCGGGTTCAGCGGTATGGAAATCAGCACGATATGCGAATATAAATTGCCCGTAACGATTTTGGTTTTTAACAACGGCGGAATTTATCGAGGCGATGATCCTAATTTAAGCGGCGGCAGTGATCCGTCGCCGACCACATTAATGGCATCGGCCAGATATGACAAACTGATTGAAGCGTTCGGCGGTACGCCTTATAACGCAACGACACCCGAAGAATTGCAACAAGCGCTTGAAGCGGGATTGGCTTCAAACAAACCGACATTGATTAATTGTGTTATTGATCCGAGCGTCGGTACCGAAAGCGGGCATATCGGAAATTTAAATCCGAAAACTTTAGGTTAAATGAAATAAAAACGGAAGGAATGAAAAATGTTGCATATTATGTTGACGGACCTTGTTCCGATATTTGTTATTATGATTTTGGGATATGTGTCGGGCAAGCGCGGCGAATTCAATGCCCAAAATGCACGCAGCTTAAACACATTTGTTCTGAATTATGCGTTGCCGGCCGCTTTGTTTGTATCAATCGTCAAAGCCGACCGTTCCATGTTGTTTTCCGATATCCGATTATCTTTGGTCAGTTTAGGGGTTATTGTCGGTTGTTATTTTATATCTTATTTTACGTGTATGAAAATTTTTAAACATACGAAAGCGCAAGCGTCGGTCGCAGGCTTGGTCGCGGGCGCTCCGACTATCGGCTATTTGGGGTTCGCCGTATTGGAACCGATATACGGGACCAGCGCTACCATAGGATTGGTGGTTGCCGTCGTGGCAATCGTTGTCAATGCCATTGCTATCCCGATTGCCCTTGTGTTGTTGAATCCGTCGGATGAAAAAACAACTGCCGCCCCCGTTAAAGCAGTTGAAGCAGGTGCAACACCGATTGAATCCGTTCAAACAGCCAGAACATCGGCAACAAAAAACGCAGGCATTTCGGCACTTGTCAACGCATTGAAAGAACCCGTTTGCTGGTCGCCGATTTTAGCCGTTCTGATTGTATTGACGGGGTATCGTTTTCCTACCGTTCTTGATCCGACATTTAATTTGATTGCCAAAGCTAATGCAGGTGTTGCCGTTTTTGCCGCTGGCATTACTTTATCGACAAATGCTTTTAAAATCAATTGGGAAATCGTTTATAATACTTTTATGAAATTAATTTTTATGCCTGCGGCCATGCTGATTGTCGGTTTGTTGGTCGGTATGGACGGCGAAAAGTTGCAAATGCTTGTCCTTTGCGGCGCTTTGCCACCGGTGTTTTCGGGGATTATTATCGGCAGTCGCTATCAAACATATGTCCAAACGGGAACATCCTCATTGGCGGTCAGTACCTTTTTATTTATGGCAACGGCGCCGTTATGGATTTGGTTGGCGCGTGTTTTTGCCGGCTGATTGATGGTGGATATTTCCGTTATCCGTTTTATTGTTCAAGACAAAAAATATCGGCTGTTAAAAGCCGATATTTTTCGAATTGTCGAATGATTTTTTATAAAGCTTTTGCCATAAAGTATTCATCAAAATATTCATCATCCACGTTGACGGATTTTTTACGAGTGCCTTCTTGATCGAAATCATTCTTTTTAAAAAATGCCACGGCAGGTTTATTGCCTGTGATGACGGTTAGTTCCAAACGTTTAATGCCTTGTTCTTTCGCCCAATTTTCGGCGTATTCGATCAGTTTTGTCGCAATGCCTTGTCTTTTATGGTCATCCAATACGCCGACCGTAAATTTGGCATTATGTTTTAATTTTTTTAAATGGCTTCTGGTTATGCCCAAATAACCGACGATTTTATCTTTTTCTACCGCTAAAAAAACATGTTTAAAATCATCATAGGATTTGATGTAATGTTCTTCTTGAGATTCTTTTTGAGAAACTTCGTCCGGTGAAAACATTAAAAATTCGGTTTCTTTAGCCAATTTTTTATAAAAGTCCACAAATTGTTTCGTATCTGATATTTTGATTGGTTTGATTTCCATTTTTACCCCTCCTTGTCATAAAATATTCAAAATTAATTAAGTTACGTATATCAGCTAAGCTTGTTTTTGACATCTTTCAACCATTTCAATCCAAAAGTCGATTTTGTTTTTTCGTTCAGCTTGTTGTTTTTTATGCCATAGGAGATGATGACATAATATGCGAAGTGTAAAAAGACATAACGGATGTGCCGAACCATATGGTCCGTTCAATCCGGTTGAAGACGGCTTTGCCGAAAAAAAAGGATGAGTTGGCGCAGATGACGGATTGTTAGCGGACTGAAATAAACTTAAAAAAAATTTAGTCATAAGAACCGAGAAATAAATTGACATGTATACTAAAGAGTGTATAAATATAAAAAATACAACCAAAAGGAGAGTTTAAATGCAAAAAAACCAACAAAAAATTTAAAATATTATTGGGATAATCGTTATAGTTACATCGTAAATTTTGTGAAAACTAGTCAGGATCTTTTTATATTCTCAATGTTTGTCAAGAAATAACTTTATTTCCTTAGAAGGGCTAATTCGCGCATTATCTTTAAATGCGATTATTTTTTATTTCATGAAAGAAAAACATTTAAAAAAAATGAAGAAAATAGTTTTAACAGTCTAACTTTTATTATTTTTACATTGTTTTGGATATTATTACCATATCTGACATATCTGACAACAAGTTCAACTTTCTTAATACCAAATATTTTTAATTAAATATAAATAAAATGGAGACTAGAGAATGACAGTAACTAATGAAGAAATAAATAATTTTGCTCAATTTATGCAAGATTTTTTGCCATTCGTAAGTGGTTCTGAGACTTTTTTAAGTACTTTGCTGACTGAAAAGACTATTTCACAGCTTTTAGATGCTGTGAAAGCTGCTGAGAACGCAATTGTTAGTGACCCAAAATTAACCGCAAATTTATATGCACTTGGTGAACAAAATGCGCTTTTAAATAAGGCGGAAGTTCTGGGAGTGGCTTCTGATCTTTTAAAAAGTAGTGTAGTTGTTGCTCCTATTATTTCTGCTGTTTATACTGATCTTAAAACCGGTAATAATGATGCAGGTCAAAAAGCAATTGCTTCATTGGGTATTGGAGCAATGGTAGGTTCAGTATTACTCGGTACATCTGCTAACCCTAAAGCTATAACAATTATTGAAGCGGTTGTGGCTGGTGTACTTGATATGTACTGGGATGATACCAAGGAAAACACGGGTGGATTTTTAGATAATATTCAATTCAGTTGGAATACCCAAAATAGTACATGGGAATTAAATTTTGAAAAAACCATGTCAAATATGACAACCAGATTTGAAAACGATATTGAAACAGGGCATTACTTTATTTTGGATTTTGCTAAGAATAAAGATTTATATGAATCATTTGGTAATGAATTGATTAATAATTGGAAAACAGCCGCTTAAAGTTTTTAAGGTGGGAACCTTCATTTTGAAGGTTCCCTGAGATTAACAGGTAAAAAAATGATTCCCCCTATTTCAATAACCGATTCGAATACAAAAAATCTACAGCGAAAAATGAACATGTACATGCTCATCAAAAGGATACGGGCTTGTTATGTTTGTGTATGATGGCAAAATTACATGATAAGAAGGCAAATCCTTATCAATTAAAGCACTTATCCAGAAAAGTTTCCGAAGTGTTTGACGATACGGATATTTTAAGGGCGGTCAAATTATTAAATTTGAAAGCATGTGCAGTTACATCAAATCTTAAAAAATTATCCAAGACTTTTTTGCCCGCAATCGGGCAAAGTAAAGAAGGGGATTATTTCATTATCGCCAAATGCAGCCTTGAGAAAATATTAATCCACTTGCCGGGAGAACAGCCGAAAATCATTGAAATTTCAGAATTTGAACGTATTTGGAACAACCGATTAATTCTTATTGCTTCGCGCAAGACACTCAAAAGCGCTTTTCAAAAATTTGATATATCGTGGTTTATTCCGGCAATTATTAAATATAAAAATTTGTTTTTTGAAGTTTTGGCAGCGTCATTTTTCCTTCAATTATTTGCGTTGGTATCGCCGTTATTGTTTCAGGTTATCATTGACAAAGTTCTTGTGCATCATTCATTGTCGACATTGGACGTGATTTTTTTCTATTTGATTACCATCGCGTTGTTTGAATGTGTTTTGGGAGCGCTTAGAACTTATGTTTTTTCCCATACGGCCAATCGTGTGGATGTTGAGTTGGGTGCTGGCTTATTTAAACATTTATTGGGGTTGCCTTTGGCTTATTTCGGGGCGCGACGGGTCGGCAATACCGTGGCACGGGTCAGGGAGCTTGAAAATATACGTAATTTTTTGACCGGTTCGGCTTTGACTTTGGTTATTGATACTTTTTTTACATTTGTCTTTTTTGCCGTCATGTTTGTTTATTCGCCGTTTTTAACGTGGATTGTTTTGGGGTCAATCCCGTTTTATGTGGTGTTAAGCCTTTTTGTTTCCCCGATATTACATAAAAGGGTGGAAGAAAAATTTAAACACGGCGCCGAAAACCAAGCCTTTTTGGTTGAAACTGTTTCCGCCGTGGAAACGGTGAAATCTTTGGCCGTTGAACCGCAATCTAATCGCAAATGGGAAGAACAATTGGCGGCTTATGTGGCCAGTTCTTTTAAAGTGACTAATTTATCAAATATTTGTCAAAATGCCATTAAATTTATTCAAAAAACGACAATGGCTTTGACATTGTTTTTTGGAGCGAGCCTGGTTATTAAAAATGAAATGACGGTTGGCCAACTTGTTGCTTTCAACATGTTATCGGGACATGTTGCGGCGCCGATTTTAAGATTGGCGCAACTATGGCAGGATTTTCAACAGGTCCGCATTTCAATAGAGCGGTTGTTCGCTAAAAAATTTATATCCAAATCAATGTAACGAAAATCCATGTCAAATGTCCAAAAATGTCATGGGGTTAACTCCTATGGGGAATTTGTTGTTATCTCCATACGGTTTTGGGCGGTGTAATACACCTATTTCGTCAGAGTTTAATCTCGGATCGTTATTAGAAAAGCCTTTATCTCTTTTAGTTCAAGATCATAGACGTATTGAAATCTTGAAACGAATGGATGAAAATTATGGGGATTGCAAAATTCAGTCCTTTTTGTTTTCAAAGAAAAAAGACTTTATTGCACGATTACTGGATAAAACAGATCCTTTATATCACCAACGGGAGTAATTATTTTACAGCTCCCTCAAGAAACTTAATAGTTTTTTGAACGGGATTGATTTCTGTTAACATTCCTATCGGTAAAATAAGTTGTGGTACTGTATGTCCAAAATCTAAATGTGAAACAATACATAAATCAGGCCTATTATATTCATTAACAACCTGTAATAAGATTTTATCAAATTCTTTATATTGTTTAATCCAGTCTTGCTGTTCTTGTTTTTGGTAGTGAAAAAATTCACCTCCAGGTCTTGCAAACAAGATACCTCTAATACGCTCTATAATTCCTTGTGCTCCCAAATTTCTCAAAAAATATTTTAACTGTGATGGAGGTTGTTTCTCTTCACTTGTTTCTAAGAATAATATAACATCATCCCAGTTTATATTTGAAGGCCAAATTGAAGTGGCATTAATCATACTTAATACTTCCATACATCCTCCGATTAATCTACCTTGAACCCGTTTGTTTCCTTGGATGTATTGTCCTCTTTGAGAGTTAATACGCTGGCGTTTTTTTAAAGATGATTGCCCCCAACTAAAACTTTCGATAATATATTTAGAACTTTCTGGTAACGTCTTTATCGGCTGATTTGAAAACAATATTTTTTTTGTGTTTTCAATCATCAACTTAGGTATACCACCGAATTCAGCATATCCAAACATTAAGCTAGGACTATAAAAAGAAGAAATTCCGGCTTTTAGACACATAAAGTGATTAACTGTTGTATCTGACATTCCCAAAAAAATTTTAGGATGGTCATGGATTATTTTAAAATGTTCATCAGTCATTAGAGATAATAAACGAATAGTATCATCTCCTCCTATTGTTGTTAAAATAGCTTTAATATCTGGATTTAAAAAAGCTTGCATTAAATCGTTTAGCCTAAATTCCGGATGTTTTTCAAGCGTTTGTGGGCAACATAGTGTATGGGGCATCTCTATAATTTTAACGGAAAAAGCATCTTCAAATTGCTTTTTAGCACGGTTGTAATAATCAGGATATTGTCCGGGACCGCCCCATGATAGTGATACGGTTGCTACAATGTCTCCCTTTTTTAAGGCATTTGGCTTTATAAGTTGCTTCATATTATTCCCTTATTTTATCATAATGATTTAGCATTGGGTAAAGCTGTTTCAAGCGAGTTGCAATATATTGTGGAGATCGACCTAAGTGTTGTTGATTTTTTATAAAATCATTTCTTTTCTTTATTTCAGTATAATATTTTTCGAGTTTTAAATCATAGTCAGAACAAAAAGAAGTGAACCCACTTAAAGATTGAAATTCTATATCCATAAAACGATAAAGGGCCTTTTTTACTTGATCGGAGGTTATGTGATATTGAGAGTTTAAAAAACATAAATTTGTTATAGCACGATTAAGAATCCTTTTATAATTGCTAGATGGAACACTTTGAAGTGCTTTAAGAACGTTATTGTAGGTACCTTTTTTGTTCGACAGGGTATCATGTACTTTTTCAGAACCATGTAACGATACCCCCAAAACGTCTATGTAGTCAATTATTTTTAGATGGCTTTTTTGGTTAAGTAAAAGAGCGTTTGTAACTAGAATTTGATAAAAACCCAAGCTCTTCCCATACGAGACAATATCCATCAGCTTGTTGTTTAGAAGAGGTTCACCCCCCGTATAATAGATGTATTGAACATTATTTTTTTCAGCTCGGACAATTATGTTTTGCCAAGTCTAATTCCATATTCTCTATTTGATTACACTTTTGAGAACAAAATACGCAGTCCAACATACAAGCAGTGCTAACTTTCATATAAACACTTAATGGGGCTTCTAGCATATTCAAATCCATATTTAAATTTATGTTGGCCATGCTGTATTTTAGCATTTTTTACCCTCCAGGTGTTTATCTATTTGAATTATACGACATTGCGTCATTTCAGAGCGTAATTCTTGAATAAAAATAGAGGTATCTTCCTCTGAAGAATTTCCTTTTATCAAATAACCTATATACTTATTATTTTTTTTGTGCAACTAAAACAATAACTTTTTCGCAACCAAATAATGATTTTAATTTATTTAGAATTTTGGACATCTTTAATTCTCCTTATGGTTAAATTTTTTTTGTTCATTTGTGGAAACAACACCTGTTGTTCCGTTTATCGAAAGATATGTCCTGTCCCATATCTTCTTCATAGCATCCCCGCCGATGCCAACAACGCAGGGAATACCAATCTCTCTTGCAATAATTGCAGTATGGCATAAAAAGCCCCCTACCGCAGTTACAATACCTAACGATTTTGACAAAACATGCATCCATTCTGGATCCGTAAACCACGCCATAAGGATGTCACCTTCTGTCCATGAATCTAATTCATTTATTTTTCTAACAAATTTCGCCGGGCCTTCAACAATACCCGGAGAAACGGCCAAACCTTTAAATGAATCTTTAGAGACCACAGGTGTAGCCTGTTGAAGTTCATGTTACTTATCCGTCCCTTGTTTGGATTAAACGGATTTATGAAATAATTAAAATAAACCATTGTGTTAGATTTCTTTCACTCGGTAATAACTGTCAAGATACCAACCACAGGTGTTTAGTGAACGGACATTTTGAAAAACAACCCCGCTATTCCGAACACAATGCAACACACCACCGCCATCCACATCAAGCCAAAGACCTGCATGAACGGGATTTTTTGATTGTCGCATTAAAACAACGTCCCCTCCCCGAGGGTAGGGGACTTCCACAAAAGCGGTAAAAGCCAAATCTGTCCGAAATGCATGCAAAACGTCCCGTAAACATTCGGGATTAACATTTACCTGTGGCACATCGTGTCCGTACTCGTGTATAGATTGCACATCGAACTGTTTTCATTATTTCCTCTCATCAATTTTAAAAAAGCGATTGCCGGATAATCTTTGTCCGGTTATGGTATGGGCTATGGCAGACAGGCTTTTATAAACTTTCCCATCCATGGTAAAACGATCTTGATCCACAGTGATCCGGTATATCTTTCCTTTATATGTTTTCTCAAGAACACTTCCTTTTGTTAGGTGGATAGGAGCTGTCGGTATTGCCATTTGATACAATAGGAATTTGGTGGTACTTGATAGGCCGCCAAAAGTCAATTCTTGCAATCTATATATCAGACGCGATCGCAAAAACTCTTTATTACGTGCTTTACAATCCCATCCGAAATACTTTTTGAACTGTTGCTGTAATTCCGACATACCCATCCGCTCAATTTTTTGTATTTTTTCTTCCAGCATTTTTTTCTATCTCCGTTGACCAATGAATGCTTGAAACGTGATTTATATCCAGTCTTTTTTTGAAGAAATCAGAAGTATTTTTCGCTTTTGTATAAGTGATAACGGCGTCTTTCAGCAGTAAAGATAATTGTTTTTGCAGGTTCATTTTTTCCCTCCTGCAAATTAAAAATGCCGCTGATATTAAAAGTGTCGCAAAAAAATAAAAGGGCTGCGTTTTATTTAAATCATCTTTCCCTACCGATAGCACATCGAACTGCACAAGTTGGCAAAACAGGGGGATAGACCAGGCGGAATAAGGCTTTCCGGCATTTGCAGTATTTTGGACACTGCTCTCTTAATTATGGTATACAAATGTGAAAAAAGGGGGAGGGAAGTAAAAATCGTGTCGTCATATGAACAGACCGGTTTCCCTGAAAACAAGGCGGAATAAGGGCTTTTGCGGGGTATAAAAAAAGAGAGTTTTATGCAAACTCTCTTAAAATTGGTGGAGGTAAGCGGGATCGAACCGCTGACCTCTTGAATGCCATTCAAGCGCTCTCCCAGCTGAGCTATACCCCCAAAAGGCCAATGTCAGCTTTTTATCATATTAAAAGCACCTTGTCAAGCATAATTTTTGCGATTTGTGTTATTTTTTATCAACAAGTATTAAAGGCACTAACATTTCATCCGCTGTTAAGCCGGCATGAATGCCTTTAAGTATTTCAAGCAATTATGTAAATCGGCATAATTATTTATGCAATAAGCACCTTTGGGTTCGATTTGTCGCACCGTAAATCATCAGAACGATATTTTTATAATTTTTTTGTAAAACGCTATCCAATGTTTTCAATGTCGCATGCGGCGTCGGAACATTGAAATGTTTTAAATGTTGTTCGATATGTTTAAAATGTTGTTTTGATAATCGGGAAATTGAATTTGCATGCATGTCTCTTGTATAAATAAGTGGAAAAACGTTATTATATTATCATACCTTTATTTTTTTGACAATCTGTTTGCATTTGTCGATGTAAAAAGGTATGATATGTCCATGATGCAATTTACGACAGATAATTTTTTAGGCGGCAAAGTTATATTAAAACAACCGAAATATGGGTATCGGGCAACATCTGATGCCGTTTTGGTGTCGGCTGCCGTCGATGCCAAAAAGGGTGACAGCATTTTGGATGTCGGTTGCGGAACCGGAATTGTCGGATTAAGCATTTCGGCACGTGTGCCGGACATTTCCGTAACAGGGTTGGAAATACAAAATGAATTGGCAGCGTTGGCGCGTGAAAATGCTGTTTTTAACAATTGCCGTATGGTTGTCGTTGATGGCAATCTGACAACGAAAATAGAAAATTTGCACGGTACTTTGTTTAACCATGTCGTGACAAATCCACCGTTTTATACCGAAGCACCGATGCGGGCTCATCCGCAAACGCAAATAGCTTATCAACAACGGGTGCCGTTGGCTGAATGGATTGATTTTTGTGTCAAGCATGTTAAGCCTAAGGGAACTTTTACCATTATTCACCGTACCGAATCGGTCCCCGAAATTTTAAAAACTTTGGCCGGACGGTTGGGTGCCCTTAAATTAATACCGATTTTTTCCAAAAAGGGACAATCGCCAAAACGTGTTATCGTTCAGGGTGTTTTGGGTAGCCGCAAACCTTTTGTATTACATCCGGGCATCGTGCTTCATAACGCGGATGACACGCCGACTGTCGCGGCGGAAAATATTTGGCGCCACGGCGGAATGTTGAAATAACGACGGAAAAAAGAAATATGGGATTTTTTAGCCGTAAAATGAATTTCATAAAAAAAAGAAAAATTTAATTTTTCGATAAGACTTTGAAATAAAAAAAGTATTTTTTCTGTAAAAAAAAAGAAATCATTTTATTGTTGCGTTTTTTGGGAAAGTTTATATAAAATAGCATGAAAATTGAAAAATAAATATTATTTCGGGTTATGTTCGTGCATATCATTTTATACAATTTTTTCGCCTTTTTTGAAAGGGAAATTATGCGGCCGATGTTAAATTTGCGATTCTTTATCGGGGCGATCGTGTTTTTTTTGTCGCTTGCCACTGTTGAAGTTGCGGCGAACAGCCCGAAACAAAAGGAAATCGCGGTTTTGAACTTTGAACAAAATCCGATTGATAAAATGGATGAAAATTATATTCGAGTCAATGGTGAACGTTTAATTCCGCCGTATGATTCCAAACAATATGATTATTATGCCATATCAATGAACACGTTGCACCCGATTGAAATTTCCGTCGGATCTCAAACGCAAACGGTGAAATTGAAAAGGTTGTCTTTCAATACTTATATTTCAATTCATGTCGGACAGTCCGTTTATAAAATTTTTACGGCCATGCCGGGATTGCCGTCTTACAAATTTAAAAGAACCGGCAATTATCACGGAGATTTGTATATAACGCCGTCTTCAATGCGTTTGGAAGTGCCGGCATATGCCTATATAATTGATGAGGCGGGCAAGCTGGTTTATTACCGCGCTAATGAAACACCGCCGTGGACTATGGCCAATTTGAATAAGCATGTCCTTAAAAACGGTAAAGTACGATACAGCGTGTTTCGCCAATTTAATAATTTAACACCGCTCAGTTACTTTTTCGGCGAACAAATTATTATGGACGAAAATTTTAAAGTCATTGACAGGCTTCAACTTATGTCTCATAACGGCCGACCGGCATATCCGGTTGAAACCCATTCGTTTGTTATGATGGATGACGGGCATTATATAATTACGGGGTATTATTACACGGTTGATTATCAAGCTCCTTGGAAAAATAAAAAAATCGCAGTACCTGTTATTCAGGAAATTAAAAACGGACAACTTATTTTTGAATGGTGCGCCAATGATTATCCGGAATTGTTTAAAACCTGCATGGAAGGTTGCAATCATCAAGACGATTATCAAGATTATTTGCATTTAAATTCCGTTGCCGTCGATCCAAATGATGAAAATTTAATTGTATCATTTGCCGCCAGTTCGCAGGTAATTAAAATTAACCGGATAAACGGAAAAATAATGTGGAAATTAGGTGGGTTATCGGATGATTTTAATTTATCGGATGAACAATTCTTTTTGCGCCAACATGATGCTCAAATGACAAAAGACGGATGGTTGGTTTTGTTTGATAACCGTTTTCCTAATCCGAAAATAAAAGAAAAGCTAACGGGGAAAAATGTGTTGCATAACTTATATCAATCGCGCTTGCTAGCGTTTAAATTGGATGAAGAAAATAAAAAAGTTATCGATTTTCGAGAATTCAAATTGGGTCAATCTGTTTATTTTATGGGATCATATCAACCGTTGGCAGAAGGCCGTTTTTTAATCGGGTACGGCAGCAATTATGATGTTGCCGCAAAAGAATTGGATAAAGACAATACCGAATATATGTCATTGTCGCTTAACAAACCTTATACGTCATATAAGGCTTATAAATATGAGAGGTAATATGTGTAAATATTTTATAAACGGATTGTGTGTTTTGATTGTAGGGATTATGGGATTTGTTTGTCCGGCTTGGGCCGATGTTATTGACAGGTGGTCTGTTAAATTGACCGAACCGTTAAAATATGAACAAGAGCTTAAACATGTGCGTGAAGTGCAAATTTACACAGGCGATTATATTATGCAAGAATCTTATAAACAACCGCAAGAAGGCATGAAGTTTATTTTGGCTCATGTCTTGGTGGAAAAGAAAGATATAAATGCTGTCTCTTTTAACCCGAATTTGTTTGTTGTCAAGGCGGGCGACAAGTCGTATGAACGTTTGAATGATGATGCTTTTATGGTGGATTTTTCAATGAAGCCGCTGCCCCATTTAAACATGCGATACGGAACGTATGATGCGTGGTTGATATACGAAGTGCCCGAATCGGTTCAACAGGCGGTTTTATCTTACGGCAGGCTTGATTTGCGGGCATCGCAAAATTAAATTGAATAAATGTTCACATTAACAGAAAAGAAAATATAATGTCTTCCGGTTATAATTTTAATCATTTAAAACTTTTGGAAAGCGAAAGTTGCCAAATTATTTTGGATGCTTATCGCCAATTCGAACGCCCTGTTTTATTGTATTCCATAGGCAAAGATTCTTCGGTCATGGTGCGATTGGCACAAAAAGCTTTTTATCCCGGGCGTATTCCGTTTAAGCTGTTGCATATTGATTCTACTTGGAAATTTAAGGAAATGTTGACGTTCCGGGATGAATTTTGCCGTCAAAACGGATTGGATTTGGCTGTTCATATCAATGAAGAAGGACGTGCCATGGGCATTAACCCGTTTACGCACGGCAGCCGTAAATATACCGATATCATGAAAACGCAAAGTTTGTTGCAAGCTTTGGAAGAAGGAAAATACGACGTCGCTTTTTGCGGTGCGCGGCGAGATGAAGAAAAATCCCGCGCCAAAGAGCGTATTTTTTCTTTCCGCGACAAATATCACGGTTGGAATCCGAAAAACCAGAGGCCCGAATTATGGGATTTGTATAACGGCAAGGTTAACCCCGGCGAAAGTATGCGGTGTTTTGTATTGTCGAATTGGACGGAATTGGATGTATGGCAATATATCCGTATGGAAAATATTCCCGTTGTCCCGCTGTATTTTGCCAAAGAACGCCCTGTTGTTCGACGCGACGGTGCTTTGATTATGGTTGACGACGACCGTATGCCGCTTGAAAAAGGCGAAAAAATCGAAATGAAAACAGTGCGTTTTCGTACGCTCGGATGCTATCCTTTGACAGGGGCGATTGAAAGCCAAGCGTCATCGTATGATGAAATTATCGAAGAAATGATGCAAACCAAGAAAAGCGAACGATGTACCCGCATTATTGATTTTGACGGAGATTCGTCGATGGAACAAAAAAAATTGGAAGGGTATTTTTAATGTCTGATATTCATGAATCGGCGCAAAGAATCCAAAACGGGCTATTGAAATTTTTAACATGCGGGTCGGTGGACGACGGCAAATCGACTTTGTTGGGTCGATTGTTATACGAAAGCAATTTAATTTATGACGATCAAATCGAAGCACTTAAAAAGGACAGCTTAAAAAAAGGCAGAAAGGAATATGAAGGGGTTGATTTTGCGTTATTGTTGGACGGGTTAAGGGCTGAACGCGAACAAGGAATCACAATTGATGTCGCTTATCGTTATTTTGCCACACCCAGGCGTAAATTCATTATTGCCGATTGTCCGGGACATGTGCAATACACACGCAATATGGTAACGGGGGCTTCACATTCGGATGCTGCAATTATTTTGGTTGATGCGCAAAAGGGAATAAAATCCCAAACCCGCCGCCATGCGTATATTATTTCGTTATTGGGCATTAAGCATGTCATTATCGCCGTCAACAAAATGGATTTGGTCGGATATGACGAAGCCGTATTTAATGCGATTAAAAGAGAATTTGCCGAATTTTCCGAATATTTGGGTTTTACCGATTTGAAAATTATTCCGATTTGTGCCGTTGCAAAAGAAGAAAATGACGGCGGAAATTTGGTAAAGAAATCTGATAAAATGCCGTTTTATGACGGTCCGACGTTAATTGAAATATTGGAAAATACGGATATCGGCAACCGTTTTAACTTAAATGATTTTCGTTTTAACGTTTTATATGTCAATCGGCCGAATTCCGATTTTCGCGGTTACAGCGGTGCAATCGTATCGGGTATTGTGAATGCGGGCGATGAAGTTGCTGTTTTACCGTCAAAGTTGAAAACAAAAATCAAAAGCATTGTAACGGCCGACGGCGATTTATTGGCTGCCGCCGCGCCGCAGACGGTTTGTTTGACGCTTGAAGACGAATTGGATGTCAGTGCGGGCGATATGATTGTCGATGCTGAAAAAATACCGCAATGCGCCAATCAATTTTATGCTTATTTGATTTGGATGGATACCGAACCTTTAAAGCCGGGGAAAAAATACCTGATGCGTATCGGAGCACGCGAAGTGAAAGCTTTCATCAAAGATATTATTTATGTATTGGATGTGGATACGATGACCGTTAATGCCGAACAAACGGTTGAATGTAACGGTATTGCCAAAGTGGTAATGGAAACGGTGCAAGATATTTATTTTGATTCTTTTACTTCAAATCCCGCATTGGGGCGTTTTATTTTAATCGATACGTTGACAAACGCAACGGCGGCGGGCGGCATGATTATTCAAAAGGCCCAAGAACCGTTTAAAAAAGAACGCGTTTTCCATCAATTTTGGAAATAGGGCAAATGTTGTAAAAATATTTCCGACCGTTGTAATTAAACGGGATTTGAATCAATCTTTATAAAATTCAAACGGGTCGATACGGTAAAAATGCGCGTTTCCGCCGCGGTATACCAATCCTTCGAATTGTAAAGCCTGTGTATCAAAATCGTACCGAAGAATTTTTCCGTACGAAATGCCGTTTTGTTCGTTATCTTCAATTTGGCTGACAAAAACAATGACTTCTTTTTGAAGAGGGTCATATAAAACGCTTGAACCGACCTGGGAATAAGCACCCAAATCCTTGCGCCAAATTTGTTCAACCGTTTTTGCAGCGGGATTGACTTTGAAAATCGAAGCGACGGAATACGGTGTTGCGTATAATGTTTTATCGTAAAGGGAACCCGAATTGTCAAAAATGCTGAAAATTTGATTGCCATAGGCGCGGGCATCATGTGTTTTCGTCGGCCATTTGAAGCTTGAGTCGGCGGTTTTGCCCATTTGAAAATCTGCATCATAAGGTTGCCCGTTTTTATCCACAGCCGTTAAAACTTTGTCAAAAATTGCGGGCCCTTTGCCATCGCGCCCCGATTTTTCATAACCGAGTTTGGGGCCGAAAACCCAAATTAAATCGCCCGTTTCATCGTCAATCTTTATCATGCCGTTATGGCGGCAGGACAAAACCAAACTTGTATCATCAGAATCGTAACTGATACCGTTCAAATGGCACCAATTATTAAGTCCATAGCTTTGCGTTGCCGAACGGATAATGACCGAACGGTCGGGATTCATAACTTCCGCCAAATCCCAAGTTTTAACATGTGCGCCCGTTTTGTAATCCAACTCGATAATGATGTCGCGTTGGGTTGCTTGTTCTTTACTTTCAAATTGAGCGGTTTTTCCGATTAAGCTGCCCAAAATTAAATAGTTGCCGTTCGGTTTTTGGGCCATACCGTGTGTGAAAGACGTAAATCCTTGCGGATAAGGATATTCTTGCAACAATTCACCCGCCATTGAATAACGTTTTAGACCGAAATTGCGTGATTCCGAAACTAATTCGCCGCTTAAATAATAGGTCATATCGCCGTTTTTAAAATCGAAGCGCAAATGGCCGAATTCGTCAAACACGATGCCTTCCGTAATAAAATAATAACGATTTTGTCCGGGTTGATTTTTAACAAGAGGGACAAATAAGGCGCGTTTGTTGGATTTCGGCGTTTTTATGGTTAAATGCGTTGTTTGTTGGTGTCCGCTTTTATCCGATGCCGTCAATATGACATTATTTTCATGGTTCGGATATAACCCTAAAACTTCAATTTCATGGTCTTTAGAATATTCTTTGAATGTATGGGTTATATCGGGTGAACCGTCTTTCCCTTTGACGGTAACGGTTATTTGAACGTCTTTTTGTGTCGGAAATTTAACAAGCGCAGCCAATGTATTTAATCCGAACGGATTCAATTTCACATACGGATTGGAAAAAGAATATTCAAGACGGCCGTATTCGTCGTTTATTGCCGAGCGTTCTTTCGAAACGTTTGCGCGGGCGGTTATCGGCATTGTGCTCGGAAATGTTAAAGCTAAAATAATTAACGCAATGTAATATTTCATTTTTTTCCCTTATTACTTTTATTTTGATTTGTTTCTTGTACGGTGCGGACGCATAAAGCCTGCGCCGTGTTAACGGCATTCATGCGTGTGTTATAAATGGCACCGTCGTTGATATCCATGTAAAAAGCTTGGCAATTTTGTGCACCATCATCCAACCATAAAAATCCACGAATGCCCATTTTAGATTGGAATGCCGCGATATAATCGGTATTGACACAACCGATACCCATACCGTCACATTGCAAATCGCCGCGTGATGCAAAGCGCCAATCTTGCCCCAAAGAGGCACAAAAATTTTTCGCGGAAAAATGGTTCATCAATGCGCGCGATATGATAAATTGCCGCCCGCCGACACTTAACGGTTCATATGAAACGGTTTTGAAACAAGCGCCGTTTTGTGTATTCGGTTCGCATGGTTTGGCATTTTTATCAATGTTGCAATAAGTATTCGTCGGACAATCGGTATTTGTTTTGCAAAAGCTTTGTGCCGCTTCATCGCAATTTTTCCCCGACAGATTTAATTGATCGCGCCAACAAATGCAAGCATTTGTCCAAGCACCGCCTTCGCCATTGACGCAATCGTCGCAATCAAACGGCGCATCGTCGATTATTGTGTAAACAGGATTGCTTTTATTAATTTGCGTTGTGATTAAATGTAACCCGATGCCGATAAAGCCCGATAAAATCAACATGCACGTAACCGATATTTTGTTGTAATACAAACATAATATACTTAAAAGGCAAATCAACAACGCCGACCCGTTTAATCCGAAATTTTCGGGTATGATAACAGTTCGGCCCGTTACAAAATTTGCGATTTGTTCAAACGGAATAGGGGCGGTAAAAACACTCATACCCATGAAAATAAAAATTGCGCATAAAATCATTGCCAAAGCGACCAATCGCGCACCCTTTAAAAATCCTTGGATAAAGTTTGTTTTCCCCCATTTTTTCAACGTATAAATAGCGATTGTCGCTAAAATAAAAGTCGGTGTCACAAGGCCGATTGTCGCAAAAATGGCCCCCGATACGCCTTTTTCGACAAACCCGATATAAGTTGCCGCATTAATACTGACCGCGCCCGGCGTGATTTGAGATAATGACAACAAATTCCCGAATGCTTCCAATGAAAATACGGGGTCAACTTCGACAAAAGCATGATATAACAGCGGAATAATCATGTATCCGCCGCCGAAACATAAGACACCGAATTTGGCAAATAAAAGAAAGAGTGTCATATCAGTCATTTTTCGCCTCATCCAAATCAGAATTTTTTTCAATCAACTTTTGCATTTTCATATGACGCTTATGCACAATAACGACATAAACGTAACCCACCGGTACGGAAGCTAAAATGACCAAGCCGGGATTGATTTTGCATAATACCGGCAAAAAGAAACAAAACACCAAAATGCCGTCTACCCAATTGGTTAGAGTTTTGCGCGCAATGCGGATGGCCGTAACGATAAACATACCCGTTACGCAGGCTTTGACACCCAAAAAGAATGCAATAAGATACGGGTTGTTTGTGTCTAAATTCGGGAAAAACCAAGCGATTATGATAATAATGATCATTGAAGGCAAAATGACGCCGAGCAGGGCGATTAAAGCCCCTAAAATGCCGGCGATTTTTGTGCCGACATAAACGGCGGCGTTGACGGCTATCAATCCGGGTACCGTTTGTGTTAAAACAATCATATCCAAAATCTGATTATGATTCAATAACTTATGCTTTTTGACAAAAACTTCTTCAATGACGGGCAGCATAGCCAATCCGCCGCCTACGACGAACAAAGCAATTTTGAAAAAACTGCCGAATAATAAAAGCAACCGCCCATGCAATGATAAGGTGTCTTTCATGCGCAAAGTATTATCCTTTCGAATTTTTTGACAGCACGGCGAAGTGTGTTTTGCAAATAAACGCCTTTGCTTTCACACAACGGCTGTTCCGAAACATTTCTCAGAAGATACCACATTTTTTTGTAAAATCAAGAAGATTTGTTTCGGATTCGTCAATGCCCGCGATAAAAGGACACTGATTGTTTTTTCGCCGATGTTATGAACTACATTGAAATGAAAATTCCTTCCGTTCCATAGTTAACGTATGATATTTCCGGTCGGATTCCGGACGTTTCCGTTTGAATTGTCGGCGTTCGAAGTGTTGTCGTTTCTGCCATCGGAGTTATTTCCGCCGCCGAAGTTGTTGTTGTTTGAAGCGTTGTTGTTACCGTTATCGGAATTGTTTCCAAGGGCGTAACGGTAACGTCATCTATCGGCGTAACGGTAATTATCTCTTCGGGAGTCGTTATCGGATTCAAACATTCACCGTTTATATACTGTGTCCCGACAGGACAACACATGTCGGAATCCACGCTGATATAAGGATACCACCATTCTTGTATGAGATTGGTTTTTCGGCGTTCTTCCGGACAAGAACATCCCGAATTTGCCCAATTTCCCCCGCTGTTTATTCCTGTTCCCAAATTGCCGGAACAACATTTGGCAACTTTATTGTTGATATCTGGGAAATACGCCAATTGTCCTTTGGGACAACAAATTCCGCCGTTAGAAATTGTTCCGCCGCCGCCGAATACCGCGCTTCCCCAAGCTTGTGTTTGCAATTCATAACCGTCGGGGCATTTGCATTCGCAACTTTCTTTGTCCAACACACTGCCGTTTTGGGGACATTTCGTATTTGTGTCGCATTCGCATCGGCAATTTTTTTGGTTCCATGTATATTTTTCGTGGATGCATGCCTTTTGACCGGCGCAACTCCTATCGCATATATCGTCATTCTTTTCAAATTTCCAGTTGGCTTTTTCCGCCCCCGTTTCTTCTTTCGAATTGTCCGTTTCTATGCGTGCTTGTTCTTCTTTCACGGCCGAATTGTTCAGGTCGCATTTACATGCGCAAACCATTATATCATAATTAAATTCGGCATATCCCGAACAACGGGTCCCCGTGCTTTCAGGCCCTTGTGTACAACATTTTTCATCGTCGCTTTGGTTACCATAGCAACAAATGGCTGTGTCCGCATTTGCCGCACAAGAAAAAATTAACCCGACTGTTAAAATTAAGATATGTTTCATTTTACGTCTCCTATATCATTATTCGCGGGAATACGAAGAATTTTGCCTTACATTTTTTTTTGCACGACGTTTAGAAATACGTTCGGCCCGTTCTTCGGCCCTCCGTTTTTTTTCGGCAGCCCGTTCTTCGGCTCTCCGTTTTTTTTCGGCAGCCCGTTGCTTGTTGCGTTCGGCACCCGTCAACTTTTGTTTCGTTTTGGATGTCGTTACTTTTTTATCGGTTGTTGATTTTTCCGTTGTTTCGGTATTTTTTTCGGATGTTGTTTTACCGATATTTGTTTGGGAATCGTTTTTCGTGATAACATTACCCGTTTGTTTTTTTTCCGGCGGTTTTTTCATTGCCTTCATCGCGGCGGCAACGGTATCGCTTATTTGTATTTCCTCCGCCGGTTTTTTCATAACCTCAATCGCGGCGGCAAGACCGTATTTTTGATTTTGTTCATAGGCCGTCATAACTTTAATGTCCGAAATTCTTTCCATTTCCCGCATGTAATCCGCGCCTTCTTGAACCGTCTGTTGATATTTTTCTTTGTTTAAACCGGGATTGTCGGGATCTATGGAAACATAATCCGCCAAAGTCCCTTTTAACACAAAGGGAGTTTTATAATTTCTGTTTTCAAAAATTTTGGAATCCATAACAATGTCATGTATTTCCTTTAATTGTTTATAAATATGCGTTAAACTTTTTTGATAAACCGACGTGTTCTCATCTTCAAATTCGGGCAAATTTTTTAGAGCGATGTCCGGCCGTGAAGAATAATATTCATCTCGCTCGTCTACGACATAATACAGAATCCCGTCCAATGTCCAATGCGATTGTTTATCGGGAAAATTATCATACTCTTTTATTTCTTTGATAATTTCACCCGTATCTTTCAACAATTTTTCAAATGCATCTTTGATTTCCAATGCTTCATAAAAATTTACACTTGTAATGCGGTAATATGCATCCTGTTCGGTGAACCACCATCCCGGAATGTAAGGATAGGAAACAAGGTCATTGCCGCCACGTGTTCGTACATGGATTATCGAAGAACATGCTATTCTGTTAAGTTTAAGCGGAGCTTCAAATTCCGCCATTTCAGTGATGGTTAAAAAACGGTTGATTTTTTTATTAACATAATATTCCGTCAGCGTTTCTTTCGCTTTAAAATAAGGGTTCACATCGGTATAAATCCCCTTCCCGGTTCGGGCGGTGTATGATTTATGTGTCGGCCGTATCATCCCAAGGTATTTGCCCGCCATCATGTCTTTTACATTTAAATCGGCGAACGGTTCGTTCATTAAAAAATCGACGCCTTTTTTTACGGCTTTATTTAAAGTGGATACATGTTCATATTCCGACGGCGTCATTTTTCCCTTAATATCATCGGGCAATTTAAACCACTTTGCACTGATTTTCGGATAATCGATGTTTTTCGAATATTGCGGCATAACGTATTCACTTTTTAATTTTGACCATTGAACAAAGGCCATATTAAATCGTGTATCGTTCCCTAAATCAAAACAAAATACCAAATCGCTGCCTTTTAACGGTACGTTAATGGCGCAAGCACCACTATTTGTTTCTTTTTCAATGTTATACACTTGCCAAAAAGCTTTGGAAAAATCCAAAGATTCCTTTATATATTCGGGTAAATGATCCCACAATTTAACATTTTTGTCACCGTCTTTGAATGTTATCGTTTTTTCGGCAAAATGTAACCATTGGTTTGATTCTATTCTTGCCTTATTCATTATTATATCTTTCATGCCCTTTTGTTCCGTAGCGGACAATGGTTCGCCATATCGTGCATAGCGGAACTCACCATCGTATCCGGGTATAGGCTCGGGGTCTCTTTCGGAAAACAACGGATCTTTTCCGGGAAGGGCGGTATCCTTTTCGGACACCGAAGCGTTTTGTTCGGAATAAACCGAATCTTTTTCGGCACACATTTGCCCTTTCGCGGGTATCCCCAATAATAAGGTTCCCAATGCAAACATAAATATTAAATTCTTTTTAATTTTCATCTTATACCTCTATTCTTTCCCCGCCCAATTGTAATGAAGCGTTCCGCCCTTAAGGCAACAATCCGGTTTCCCTTGCCGGTTGATGAAACGGCGATCTTCCCCGTTAATTCTGCAACAACAAATGTCTTTGCCCTTGTCGACATCATAGTACAATTCCCCGCCTTCATCGGGGCATTCCTCTGCGCAAGGGACATCCGGGTCAGGAATAATCGGATCGGGATCGGGATCGGGATCGTCGGGATCCGGATCATCGGGATCGGGTTTCGGAATAACCGGATCCGGATTGTCGGGATCGGGATCATCGGGATTGGAATTATCGGGATTGTTGGGATTTATAATGCTGTTATCGGCTTCTCCTTGGCATTCACCGTTTTCGCAAGTTTGGCCCTTTTTGCAACAACGCAAAGATCCATTGTCGGATATGCAATCAAAACTCGGCGGATTACAATAAGGATAAGCACAATCGTTGACATTATCGGACAAACAATCATACGGTCCAAACCACAAAACCAAAGTCCCGCCGTTTGTTTCATTCGCTATGGCGGCCGTATAACCGAACAATATACATGCCGTCAAAAAAATACCGATGCCGCATGCTCTCGTTCTTTTCACAGCCATACGATTTGCCGATGTTTTCATGCCTTTCCCCTTTGACATCATAACTTCCCTACATAAAATACCTACCATATTGAATTTATACACCAAATTAAGACTTTGTGCAACCTCAAAAATGAATTTAACGTTGTTGTTAAAAAATTGAATTTTTAAACATAAAAAAAAACCGCCTGTAAAGGCGGTTTAAATGGCGATCCCGGCACGATTCGAACGTGCGACCCACAGCTTAGAAGGCTGTTGCTCTATCCGGCTGAGCTACGGGACCATCAATAACTTAAAAAGTATAACCCGATGACGACCGAAATGTCAAGATATTTTTTCATTGTTTGCCGAAATGGCGTTTCCGGGGGAAATTACCTTGTCCGCGAATTGTTTGCCAACAAATTTTTAAAGCTGCCGTGATTGATGCCGTGGCGTGTAATTTTTCAACATGCATATCGGCCGATTCTTTTTGATTTTTTTTCAAAATTCTGTGGGCGTGGATTTTCTTTGCCGATAACGCCGTCCAAAGTTTTGACCTTTTGGCGAAAAGCAATGGCAGGCATGTCAAATTTCTGCTATAATTTCATTGCAAATTGCCCTTAAATGTTTCGGAAGATTTTCTTTGTTATAGCATTTGACGGCTTCAGCTCGGGCGGCAGTGCCCATTTGTTTGCGCAAAGCGGCATTGTCCGATAATATTTTTAACCCCTTAGCCAATTCTTTCGGATTTTCCGTATCCGTTAAAATGCCGAAAGAAGGTTTGACAATGTAACACGGTCCCGCACACTTGGTTGCCACGATGGGCAATTCGGCCATCATTGCTTCAATTATCGTCAATCCAAAGGGTTCCCTGCGCGATGGCGAACAATAGATGTCAAGAGAATTGTAAAATTTTTCTTTGTCATTAATCCAACCCAAAAAACGGACATGTTCTTTTAAGTTATATTTATCAATTAAATCTTGATAGTTTTTTTCTTCGCAACCGGCAAACAAGCAACGAAAAGACACTTTTTGTTCGGCCAAAATTCCCAAAGCTTGCAATAAAATGTCAAATCCTTTCGCATGGGATGAACGTCCGGACGTGCCTATCGTCAATATTTCGTTTTCTTTTTTTTCAACGTTTAATATGCTTGTCATATTCGGACAACAAAAAACTTTCGGCACGCCGATTTGTTCTAAATGTTTTTTTAAATAAGGGGTAACAACAACGGCATATTTAAGCTTTTTGTATTTTTGCGAATAAACGCCATGACTGACGCCGACGAATTTTATGCTCGGAAATAAAATTTTTATAAGCTTGCATGTTCCGAATTCAATGGCTTTTGTCCCATGTAAAAAACAATATCGGGTTTGCTTTTCAATAAATAATAAGCAAATTGCGCGATAGTCAGTGGATTATAACCCCTGCTATGCATTAAATAGGTTTTTAGTTTGGATTGGAGTATATAATCCGTATAATCTTTTGTTGCTATTGTTAATAATTCAGATTTGTAGCCTGCATTTTTTAATGCTTGTGCATAATCAAGCATGACTACTTCTATGCCGCCACGTGATTTGCCCATAAAACAGTTTAGAAAAGAAATTTCTTTGTTCATATGTTTCTAACTCCTTTTTTCAAAAACAAACCCACCTTTAAAAAAAAGGCGGGAGGATGTTAGTAAACCGTATGTAACTGAACGGCTCGGCTTATTTAGCATATAGCCTTATTCGGCCGACATCCGCCCGCAGACGATATGTCGGCATAAAATTTTAAGTCGTTATGCATACGATCAGTTACATAAAGGGTTACTGCGCCCTCGGTACAAAGTACCTGAAAATAACCATATCATAAAATTATTCCTTTGACAATAAATAAATATCTTTATTCGTTGGGGGGGATTTATAGGGTAATTCTCCGAAACGGTTCTGATTCGGTATTTTTGACCTGACGATTTTTTCGCAAAGTCTTTTTTTCGTTCCCATATATAAGGTGTATTTTCACAAATCGCAAAATTTTTTAAATAATAATTGCCTTAATTTGTGTTGTTTTTTCTTTTATAAGCGTATCGATGATAATTAAATTAACAAAATTCGGGTGCTTCGTTCAAATTTGTGATAAAATAGGGTTTCAAAAATCCTTTTCGTTATATTGAAAACTCATCTTAAATGTATTTTTTTAGTCGGCAAATTTAAAAAAACGGATTAAAAATTGGGAAAATGAGTTTAAAATTCTATAATTTTCAGACAATTATAAAAAATAATAAAAAAGTTTAAAAAAAGTTAAAAAAGTTCTTGACAAGTCACATAGAATGGTATAGTATCACCATTACCGCGCCACGGTGCGGTTGTTGTTAAGAAGTAGTAGTGAATAAGGAAGAAGAAACGGATGCACGGGCAGTTGT
>CAYPVK010000011.1:0-47203 GCA_964414185.1 uncultured Lactobacillales bacterium
AAGATATAAGCGGTGGTATTCATTTAAATTCTTCAGATAATTACAACAAAACTGCAAATTTGGTTTTAAATGCAGACGAAGGAAGAACAATAAATTTAGAAAGCGAAGTTACCACAAACAAAACAGGTACTTACAATTGGTCTAACAAGCTGGATAATATGGTTGATTTGAACGGAAGCGGTAAAATCAACTTAAAAGGCGATTTAAATCAAGTAACAATGAATGTTAACGGCACAAACATCGAAAGAGTATCAGGAGCTGATACAAATGTTGATTGGCATTTGAACAACGGCGGTTACTTGTATTATGGCAACGATAACCTTTTAACCGACCAAAGCCACTTATTCTTTAACGGCGGTAGTTTAGATTTAAGAAATAATGTTGTAAGCACAATAAACGTGGGAAGTATTAATTTAAGTCAAAATTCAAATTTATTCTTAGATGTTGACCTGGAAAATGCGCAAATGGATAGGCTTGCAAGCACCGGCTCAACCTACACAGGCGGCGTGATAAACATCGCAGGATTAAATTTAATATCTGACACAGAACGAGATATCACAACAATCAACTTCACAACAGATGCGAATTTGAAATCAAATGTTGTTTATTCTGGCGATAGACAATTACAAGGGCTTTCTCCTTTATATAAGTATAATGTAACTTATAGACCAAATAGTGGAAATTTTGAATTTACATCTCCGTCGTATATAAATCCGTATGATTTATATAACCCAAATATTTATGGTTCGTCTGTTGCAATACAAGGCGCATATTTGACTCAACTTGCGAATTATGATATTGCATTGGGCAACCTTGACCGTAATCTGCAAGTGTATTCACCTCTATACATACCACAAAAAAATGCCGAAATTTGGTACAGACCATATGCAACATTTGAAAATATAAGATTAGACAATGGACCAAAAGTAAGCAATGTTATGTATGGTTCATTAGTCGGCAGGGATTCTGATTTAATAGAATTGAAAAATGGTTGGAGCTCACAGTATTCAGCATTTATTGGTTACAATGGTTCTCATCAAACTTATGATGGAGTTGGAATTTATCAAAACGGTGGTTTATTAGGTGCAACTGCAGCATTCTTCAAAGGTAATTTCTTTGAAGCATTAACTGCTAATGTCGGAGCTAGTGTTGCAAATATAAGTACCAATGTAGGTGATAACAATTTAACAATGTTTATGACCGGAGTGGCTTCTAAAACTGGCTATAATTGGGAATTAGCAGATGGCAAATTTATTATTCAACCAAGCTGGATGATGTCTTATACATTTGTTAATCCAATGAATGATTATACATTAGGAAATGGAGTTAGAATTAAAAACAGCGATTTAAATTCAATTCAACTTTCTCCATCTTTGAAATTAATCGGCAATTTAAAAAATGGATGGCAACCTCATGTTTCATTCAGAACGATGTGGAACATAATTGATGATACAAAAGTTCAGGCAGCTTATATAAATCTTCCTCAAACAACAGTAAAACCATATTGTGAATACGGTGTAAGTGTTCAAAAAACTTGGGGTGAAAGATTTACCGGTTTTGGACAAACTATGATTAGAAATGGTGGCAGAAACGGTGTTGCTTTATCTTTTGGATTTAGATTTGCAATAGGTCGTCTTAATGATAAGCATCAAAAAGCCAGAACTCACTAATGAATAGTATTAAATAGTTATTATTCTTACACATACACATCTTTATGCAAAACTAAATTTTTATAATAATTAAAATACAAAAGGGGCATTAGTGTATTTTGACAGGACAAATGCGAGATGGCGGATAAAATACGAAATTTGGTACAGGACTTTTGAATGTAGAGTCGGAAATTTTTTCAAAAAAATCGGAAATAAAAATTAATTTAAAATTTTTCAATTGATACAAAAAAGACGCAATGAAAATTGTTATTTCATTCAGTTGTGATAGTCATATTTTATTTTAATTCTTACACGTTTTCATATTCTTCAGGTAAATTTTCAACTACTTTTCCAAATTCAACAAAGGCTTTTTCAATATCTTGTAAATCATTTTCATTTACCTTCGGCAATTTTTGTTTTTCCTTTATAGAAGTTGCGAAGTTTATACTCGTATATCATTTTTTTGTATTCCTTTCATTAAACGATATTATGAATCTGCGAAATTTATACGACCATTAAAACCGTCCTTTAAGGGCGTTTTTTTATAGGGATGAATACCGCACGAATATGATTGCCGAATTGCACCGACAAATAAAATGAATTAATTTTTATTACGACCGGCAAGTAGGAATACATTATAAACGGCAACAATATATTTTATCCCGCATATTTTACCGTTTTATTGAAACATTTTTTTCATTGACATATTTGATGTTCGTTTGTATAGTTCTTGCGTCATTGATAAGATATGAGGTTACGTATGTTTTATAAAAATCCCCTGTTTTTAATCACCCTATTATTTTCAACCAATGTTGCCGCCGCGCAAACGGACATTGCCGTTACGGCCGTTCCGTCAACTTTGAAGGCAAATTTGCGCCGAGCCGCTTTGGAAGTTTCATCGGTCAACGTTTCAAATGCCAAAGCTTATGAAAATTCGCCGATTACCGAACTCAGCGCAGACAGCCAAACATTAATCAAAGGCGTTTTTGATTTTGTATTGGAATATAACCGAGAAAAATTGCGTTGGAACAACGGATTGTTTATGGAATACGGCAAAACCAAAATCAAACCAGCGGGCGAACCGACGGAAACAAATGAAAATTCCGATAAAATTTTATTATTTTCCGACTATGCCTATAAGGCATATAAATATGACACCATTTATTTCGGTCCGATGTTCAATCTTGAATATCAAACGGAATTTACACGGAATGCGGATGCTCCCCGCAACAAAGTACTCCGCGGCAAAGCGGGTGTTACTTTGTTTGACGGCACAATCATCAAAGATTTATATGTTGCGGCCGTCGGCGAATACGATATGACTTATTCCGAACATGTATCCAAAATGGCCGGCGAAATCGGATGGCGCTTTGAATATGATTTGCGCGAAGGCGTTAAATTGTCGACGGACGGTTATTATCGCGATTATTTTTCCTACAGCAAATACATCGGCACGGATTTAAGATACGATTTAAACGCAAAGGCGCGTATGGACGTCAAATTATTTGACAATTTTACGATGGGACCCTACATTTCCTATCGCCAAGCCGAAGCGCGCGAAACGTCTTTGACCGGACGCAATATCGGTATCGGCATTTCAATCGGTTATAATAACGTTTACGATTTGAAATAAACCGATAAAAAAAGGGGGAAAAGATAAAATGTTTTTTTTGAAATTGGCATTGGTTGTTGTCCTTGCGTTTTTGGTGTACTTGGCAACTTTATATGTCATCCAAGATTATTTGATTTTGTTTCCCGAGCATAAATATGTGTCACCGCAAGAAGTTAAAATGCCCGAATTTCAAGAATTAACATTTGATTCGGATGATAAAACACCTGTCTTTACATGGTACGCGAAAGGCAATCTTGATAAACCCGCTATTTTGTTTTTGCACGGCAATACGGGACAAAATGCCACCTTTGCACCTCATTTGTCTTTTTTAGTGCGCCAAGGGTACCCCGTCATGATGATGGAATACCGAGGTTTTGGCAATAACAAAGAACGTTTTGAAGAAAACGCCGTTGTGGGGGATGCCGTTACCGCTTATCAAAAATTAAAAATGATGGGGCATAAAGAAGTTATCGTTTTCGGGTATTCTTTGGGAACGGGGGTTGCCAGTGTCATGTTAAAAGCAATCGAACCCGACGGGTTAATTTTATTGTCTCCGTTTTATTCAATGGTTCAAATGGTCAATGAACGCAAAATTCCGTTTGCAAAATATCTGTTGAAATACCCCTTTCGGTCAAATGCCTATGTGCCGAAATTAAGAACTCCGCTGTTGCTTGTTCATGGGCGTCAGGATCCGTTGATTCCCGTTCATCACGGGCAACAATTATTTGAAACGGCTCAAACGGCGAATAAAACGGGTATATTTTTGGAAGGGCAAACACACAGCAGCGTCTTTTTTGAAGACGGTGCTCAAGGCATCATTGCCGATTGGTTGACCGATCATTTTAAACCCGATCAGACGCCCGATTGATATCGGTATACACGAACGATTGTTTTCCTCTTTGTTATATTGAAATAGGCAAAAAAAGCCCTAAATAAATATTATTCATAAAAAAAGAGGAAAATATGAATTATTTTAACATTTACTTCATTGATGTATTCAAGTATCATTATGCCGATTTTGCCGGTCGCGCAAATCGGAGCCAATTTTGGTTTTTTACACTATTTTCATTTATCATTTCATTTATTTTACGAACCATTGACGGTTCCGTGTTTACCCATCCAGTCTTGGCATTTATATATTGGTTGGCGGTTTTAATTCCGACCGTTGCCATCGGCGTACGGCGTTTGCATGATTCGGGGAAAAACGGGTTATTGTATGCTTTGATATTAATTCCTTTTTTGGGATGGTTAATTTTGTTGATTTTATTTTGTTTGCCGAGCGATACCGGAAAAAATGCTTACGGACAATCCGTTTACCGTCAAAAATAAGGAAGCAACGCTTCAAGTTTTGAACCTTTTTTACATTAAATAAGAATTTCCTTGACTTTTAAAAAAAAATATGCTAGATTTATATGCAGTTATCCACAAGAGTATTTTGTGGGCAGGCTCCTAAAGGTTTAGGGGCTTTTTTTATGCCACAATGAAAATTTACCGCTTTAAACCGTATAGGTTTAAAGCGTTTTTTTATAGGCATTCAACGACATTAACAGGAGGTACACATGAGTGAACACATTAAAATCAGCAATGTTGTTCCGCGTATCCAATATATTGCGGACGGCGTTACAAAGGTTTATGAATTTCCTTTTTCCATTTTTAAAAAAGAAAATATAATTGTTTATTTGGGAGAAAAAATCGTTACGAATAATTACACTATATCAATCGGCAAAAATAAAACAAACGGTACGGTTGCATTTACAACCGCTCCGATGGCCAATACCGTCATCACATTGGTGCGCGATCTTGAAATCGAACGCACATCGGATTTTCAAGAAGGCGGTGCTTTGCGTGCCAAAACATTAAATGATGAATTGGATTTTCAAATTGCCTGCGTCCAACAAGTTGCGGAAAATTTAAATCGTACGCTTGTATTGCCCCCTTACGCAACCGGCAACGATTTGGATTTGACATTACCCACGCCGCAAGCCAACAAAGCTATCATTTGGAGCACCGACGCAACACATCTTGAAAATTCTGATATTGAAATTAACAGCTTAATCAGAGCTATGGAAGAAAAAGTGCAAGAAGCGGCAACACATGCCGACACGGTTACTTCGTTAGCGCAACAAACATCACAAAGTGCCGCTGCGGCAACGACTCAGGCACAAACCGCAACGACTTTGGTAACGCAAATGTCAAACGACATGGACGAATTGCGTTCTTTAGTCAACAATGCTTTACAAAATGACGGCAGCAATATTGATTTGGACAGCATGTTGTCCAGCATGGGTTTTACGGGCTCAAGCACGCTTGCTTCCAAATATTACAAATTGCCCGATGGGTTGATTATTCAATGGGGGACCGTTGTTTGTTATTCCGGTTGGAATACTTATAATTATCCGATAACGTTTCCGAATGCCGCTCTTATCATTGTCGGGGGCGGTTCGTCGGATGCTTCTTTTTCGGGAACTTCCGCCCAAGGCATTACAAGCATAAAATTAAATAATGCATCTTCATTCAACGGACGGTTCGGGGCCGGCAGCCAATATGGAGAAGTCAATTATATCGCTATCGGTTATTAAGGAGGAAAAAATGGTTAAATATTACAAAAACGGCTTTTATGAATCTTACATTGACGATGCTATTGAAATTTCAGATACTTATTGGCAAGAATTGTTAAACGGTCAAAAAAACGGTCAAATCATCGTTTCGGATGATAACGGTTATCCGATTTTAAAAACACCGGCCGACACACGCAATTATAAGGAAAAGCGAACCGATGAATACCCGTCAATCGGCGATATGATTGACGCCATAATCAAAGCGCGCAACGGCAATGATGAAGAATTAAATACATTATGTGCTTTACGCGAAAAAATTAAAACAAAATATCCGAAAGATTAATTTTTCCTAAATTGCCGAAATAATTTTGGGTTTATAAATTGAAAATTTTTAATATTTATTATGAAAGAAGCTTCGACATAAAAGCTTCTTTCATACATGTACGAAAAACTTATCGGGAAAAAACAAATTTGCGACAATAAATTTTATGATAAAAAACAAATTGTGATAACAATAACCGTCAACTATTGATTTTTAACGGTTACGGATTGGATTTTCCCCGATTTTTAAATAAAAGTCGAACATATTCGGCGAACATAAAAAATCCCGCCGAAAAGCGGGATTTTCCATTAATAAGCGTATACTTATTTTACCGTCGTTACTCTGCAACAGCCTCTTGAGCCGGTGTTTCTTCTTTTTCGGCTTTGGCAGCTTTTTCAGCCTTGGCAGTTGCTCTTGAAGCTTCTTCCGCCGTACGCGCAATATTCACGCGAATGACTTCGGAAACATCCGGATGCAACGATAAACGGACATCAAAAATACCCATATTTTTGAACGGTTGCGGCAAATCAATTTGACGGCGTTCAATTTTGAAACCGGCATCATGAATGGCTTCGGCAATATCGCGAACCGTTACGGAACCGTATAATTGACCCGTTTCGGCAGCTTGGCGAATAATGACAACCGACAAACCTTTCAATTTTTCGGCCATTGCCGTTGCTTCTTCTTTTAATTTCAAATTGTGCGCTTCATATTCCGCACGTTTGGCTTCAAAGAAAGCCATATTGTCTTTTGTTTTACGCAAAGCCTTCTTTTGAGGCAACAAATAGTTTCTGGCGTAACCGTTTTTGACGGTAACAACGTCACCCATTTGGCCAAGGCGTTCAATGCGTTCCAATAAAATAACTTCCATGTTACGTCCTCCTTAAAAGGGTTAATCGTTGCTGACAAACGGCAACAAAGCCAAAATACGAGCGCGTTTGATTGCTTTTGACAAAGCGCGTTGATGTTTGGCGCAAGTTGCTGAAATACGGGAAGGCACCATTTTACCGCGTTCCGTGATAAAACGGCTTAGGAATTTTACGTCTTTGTAATCAATATTACATTTTTTGTCCGAGCAAAACGGGCAAGATTTTTTATGACGCGCGAAAGAACTTTTGATTTCAGCCATTACATGTCTCCTTGATTGATTTCAACATCAAATTTGTCATCAGACTTTGATTTTCTGTATTTCGGTTCCAACATAACGGATGGATTTTCTTCCAATTCGTCAACTTTAACCGTTAAAAAGCGCAACAGGTTTTCATCAATGCGTTCCAAACGTTCCAATTCGACAACGGCTTTGGCGGGCGCATCAACATTAAACATCGTGTAATAACCTTTGCGGTTTTTTTGGATTTTGTATGCGAGATTTCTTAAACCCCAATCTTCGCGTTTTGTGACTTTGCCACCGTTTTCGGCGATGACGGCTGCATATTTGTCGGCCAATTCGCTTACTTTATTCGGAGTCAAATCTTGACGCGCAATAAACGTGTGTTCATAAAAAGGCATTTTAACTTCTCCTTTTGGATTGTCTCGTTTTCGATTTTTGCTTTCTTTATCCCCTGACAAAGTGCCTGAAAACATAGCCTGCACATTAAATACAAGCAAGGATTTTTAAAAAATCAGAGCTTTTGTATACATCAAACGAAACAAAAAAGCAAGTGTTTTTTTAGGATTTCCCATTTTTCGCTTAAAAGGCGCATCGAAAAAAACAAAACATCGCTCGTCTTTCGGACAATCAGCCCGGCTTTAAACACTTTATTTGCCCTTTGCCCGTTCCCGAAACTCAGTTTGCCGTTTGCGCGGCATTGTTTTGAGGCATGGCAACCGGCGCCGATTCGCTTGCAACGCCTGTCGGTGCGGCATTATTATTTTGAGTGCCGTTTGTCGTTTTTTGTGTATTGCCTTTTTGCAAAGCACCCTTGGCATCAGCACGTTCGCGGCCTTTTTGATCGACCATGGCCGACGAAACGGTTTGGCGCGTTTGCCATTTGCGATCTACGTTCGAACGAACACGTTTCGGCACGACAATGTTTTTGGTCATCGGTTCGACGGCAGCTTTAACGGGAACGGAACCCTCCGCTTGCCTGCCGGGCGTTAAATCATCAGTTTCGGCATTTTGAGTACCGTTTTCTTCATTCAATAATTTTAACAAAGGGTCGTCAACTTGTACACCGTCATTCACGGCGCATCTGTCTTTGCCGACAAACGGTTTGGACGTATCAATCAATGCGGCGGCATAATACATAATATCATGGCATTCATTCGGCGTAAACGTGAAATGATAGGGAACTATCGTAATTTTTTCCCCTTCCTGCCCTATTTTCGCTGTCGGATTTTTTTCACAGTAAGATAAGCACGCGTTCGGTTTATATTTATTGATAATGACCCGTTCGTTTCCTTTGGTTAAAATAACGGCCGTTGCGCGGATATCGTCCACGCGATAATCGGAAGTCAACAACTGCCCGCGCGTTACATTTAATGTCGCACCGTTATGGTCTTGCAATTTCGCCGTTGTGCCTTGGCTTTCAATCAAATAATAAGGTTTGGAAGAAAAGCGTCCGAATTCGGCCAAAACTTTCGGGCAATCGCAATCGGATTTGGGCATTGCCAATTCATGTTCCGTTTCGGATGCTTCGCAGGTAAAAATATGTTCTTGCATATTTTGTGCGGCCATTTCATAGGAAATACGGGTTTGCCGTACCAAATGGAACAAACCGATGTTTTCTTCGGCCATCGGGCACCCCAAAAGGGCGGCACGCCAAAAATATTCGAATGCTTGTTTGTCATCGGTTTTGACTCCCAATTCACCGGTATAGGACAGCACCCCCATGATATTGTTGGCTAAAGGCGAGCTGCGCCGCGCGGCATTTTGAAAAAAAGCCACCGCTTTGGCCGGCGCATAATGGTCAGAATCTTTTTCCATATAATAAAACCCGAGTTGTTCGGCAATTTTGCCTTCTTGTTCATCGGAAAGTTCTTTGGATTGTAAAGCGCGCGTATAATATCGGACTGCCAAATCGCCAAGGTTTTCATCCATTGCGCGATGGCCCATGACAGCCAATGCGGGGCCATATCCCAAATTGGCGGATTTTTCACAATAAAGCCCGCTGTATTCATGTGCCGGGTATCGGATACAGAGTTGGTAAAGAGCCTTTTTCCAATGTTTTTGAGATGCCAATCCGGACCACTTGGTCCAAGCGACATCGGGGTCATTAAACCCACATAAATCATAGACGTTCGTATCATTGTTCACTTCTGCTCGTGCGACCATTTGATTACAATCTTGCGGCACTTGCAATTTTTGAGCCGTTTGAGCGGCGGCAGGCAAGCAAACGGCTGCGGCCAAAGCTAAGAACAAATAAGAAAAACGCATAAAACCCTCCATTAACAAATCATATCCGATGATAAGCATACCAAAAAGATAAGCCTTGTACAAGGGAAAAACAACACTTGACTTTCTTTCATGCTTGGGTTATATTTTCTAAATTCAATCGGTACCGATAAATCGGCCGATTTGAAACGAACATATTAATTATTTAGGAGGACTTGGATGCCGATTATCACACTACCCCCCGATTATAAACCCTCTTCAAAAGAAGAATATATGAATGAAAACCAATTGGAATATTTCCGCCAAAAATTAATCAAATGGCGTGATGAATTGGTTAAAGAATCCGAAAGTACGTTACAGGATTTAAAGCATACGGCTTTGAATGAACCGGATCCGAACGACCGTGCCAGCAACGAATCCGACCAAGCGTTGGAATTAAGGACACGTGATCGCATGCGCAAATTGATCAAAAAAATCAACCAAGCGTTGGACCGCATTGAAAACGGCACATACGGATATTGCGAAGATACGGGTGAACCCATCGGCCTTGCCAGATTGGAAGCGCGCCCTGTCGCGACTTTAAGCATTGAGGCTCAAGAACGCCACGAACGCAAAGAAAAAACGCAAGCGGATGAAGAGTAAAAAATGACAGAGGCCTCCTCAAACATTTGGGGGTTGAAACAAGGCTTCATCTTGGCCTCGCGTTCTCCTCAAAGATTGGAATTATTAAAAAATGTCGACCTGATACCCGAATCGGTTGTCAGTGTCGACATTGACGAAACGCCGTTGAAAAACGAATTGCCGGCACGGTATGTGCGGCGTATTTGTGCACAAAAAGCGGCCACCGCCATGCAAAAATACCCCGGGCGTTGTATTGTCACGGCCGACACGATTATTGCCGTCGGACGACGAATTATCCGTAAAGCACCCGATGAAACGGCAGCCCTTGAAAACCTGCGCTTGTTATCGGGACGCAAACACCGTGTCGTTACGGCGTTCAGCGTTGTTAAACCCGACGGGAAAATCATTACAAAAGTCAATTCAACATCGGTAACACTTAAAAAGTTGGATAAAACGGATATTCATGCCGTTATCCGATCGGGCGAATGGCAAAATGTGGCCGGTTACCAAATTGAAGGCGTCTTTGGTGCATTGGTGAAAAACATGAACGGGTCGTATTCTTCGGTTGTCGGCATTCCCGTCCATGATGTTGCAAACGTTTTACGTGGGGTGTTATGAGATTAATTCAAAACAATGTTTGCGGTGAAAATCGTGTCGCATTGTTGGATGACAGCGACCGGTTGTCGGCATTTTATATTCAGCGTGAAGAACGGTTAAATTTAAATGAAGTCGTTGCCGGCGTCATTACTCAAAAAGCGCCGCAAATCGGCGGTTATTTTGCCCTTTCGGACAAAAACGAATCGGTTTTTATTCACACTGAAGAAAAATATGACGAAGGGCAACGTATCAACATTTTAATTACAAAAGAAGCTCGCATGGGCAAAGATGCTAACGGAAGAATTGTTGCCATGCCTCCCGCAAAAGCACCCGATATAGCCTACTTGTTATCGCGGGCCGAAAATTTGCCCATTGAAGAATGTTGGGATGAATTGGATTTGGATTCACGTATTTTAGCATTGTTGATCCCGTATGTATCATTGCCGAACGGCGGAGGATTATATATTGAACGCACAAACGTGGGGTGGACAATCGACGTTGATACGGGAAACAGCGATTTGGAAGCAACCGTTATCAATCGGCACGCGCTTAAAGAAATTGCGCGACAAATTAAATTGCGCGGATTAGCGGGCATTATTGTCATTGATTTTGCCGGGACAAAAAATAAAAAAGAACAGGAATTTTTACGGTCGGAATTGACCGGCTTGTTAAAAAAAGACGACCGCTCCCGTGTTATGGCCTTTACCGCTTCAAAATTATTGGAAATTAAACGCAAAAGAATGTACGCATCCGTTTTGGATGTCATGATGGATGAAGATAAGCACCTTACCCCGATGACAATCGGTTATATGATTTGTCGCGCCGTCTTGAAATCAAGAAAAATCATGCCGACAATTATTGCGCGACCGAATGTTATTGAATTAATCAGGGAAAAATTGAAATACAGGGCTAAATTTCAACCCAATTTAAATATTGAACCTGATTTCTTTGAAATTAAGGAGTAAGGCTGATGAATAAAGGAATTCCCGTTTTAAATAAAAAATGTCCGATTTGCGGCAAAGCGGTTGTACTTGAATATCAACCGTTTTGTTCAAAACGATGCGCCGACATTGATTTAAACCGTTGGTTCAACCAAAGTTATGTCGTACATACCAACGAAGTGCCCTCCGTCGAAGAAATTACGGCCGAATTGTCAAAAAAAGAAGAATAATTTATACATAAGTGTAGTTATTTTCCTTACAGCGAATATCATTAATCAATGCATCAAACGCAAAAAAAGCAAAAAATTATTCGAATTTGCGTTTTTTTTCAAAAAAAGTACTGGACATCTGTCAAAAAATAAGCTATAAGACATGTACTTTCGTTTGAAAGACAATTTGCCTGGGTAGCTCAGTTGGTAGAGCAAGGGACTGAAAATCCCTGTGTCGGCGGTTCGATTCCGTCCCCAGGCACCACTTAAAAACCACCCGAGCGGTGGTTTTTTTGTTATGTGTCATACGGATTTTCAGATATGCAAACCGAGCGTTTGCCGTTTCTGTAAGCCGCGTTATCAGCGGCGAACAGTTTAAACGGCACGGCAAGGTTATCCGTTCATCGTTATAGTGCCATCCATAATGAAAGTATTTTAATATCACTGATAAAAAATGATGATTTACGATATAAAATATATTTACTTTCATAAAATTATATGTTACCGTTTTTCTTAGAAAATTTCAGATAAAACATCTGACGGGGGGAGTAAAAATGCTTTCAACATTTACGAATAATATTCATTCGGATTTCAAATAATTTAATCGGGATTTTGGCACCCATTCCGCCGAAAACAGATATTTAAAATGATGGCAAAACGTTATTTTTTCTTTATTTATTCAAAATATAACGATTACCGATTTCCTTAAAAAAATAATTGTAATATATATTAAAAATGTCATTGTTTTTGTCAAATATTTTTTGCCGAAAAACAAAACGAAAGCGTTAAAAAAATCTTGAAAAAATATGAAATTTTTCGTTGATTTTAATATTTTTTTATGGGATACTAATGCCATGTCATTCGCTTAAGAAGGAAGATAATATGGCACAACACTTGATTGAACAGGAAGAAAACTTTAATATCCTTAAAAACGTTTCCGGGGATTTAATGGTTTTAATGCGTGCACGCATGGAAAATGCGCATGAACCGCGTATTGTGTATGACGGCGGCGAACATGCTTTATTATACCGCAATGAAAACAATACCGTTATTTTGGATTATATCCACCCGCAAATCCGCAACGATTTGGCGCATGCTGAAGGAGTTTTGGTTGTTGAAGCGCAAGGGCAATCCATTATTCGCGAATATGTGGTACCTGTCAAAATCATGAAAAAAATTCCGTTACCAAAAGGAATTAAAGAACCCGAATAAATAAAAAGGCCCCGTATTTTAAGGGGCTTCATTTTTATCCGCGTTATTTTATCTTATTCATGGACGATAAGCCGAAGCGGACAGAATGTGCCCTAATCAAACGGTACCGACAGATTCAAAAACGCCTGCCTTTATTTCGGGCAACGGTGCATCCGGGAAAGATTGGGACAAAATTTCATCCACGCGCGCCCATGACGAACCCTTGTGGCACATTTCCAACAAAGTATTAACGGCTTCAATTTCCCCTTCCGCCAAAATTTCAACACTGCCATCCCGCCGATTGCGCACAAAACCGCTGAGATTTAATTTTTGGGCTTGGCGCACCGTCCAAGCGCGATAGCCGACGCCTTGAACGCGCCCGAATACTTTGATATGTATTTGCATATGTATCCTTTTTTATTCTGTTATGCGGATGCAATATAAAGAAAGGGGGTATTTTCCCCCTTCCCTTTATATCGGCAATATTTTATTTTTTCAATGCTTCGCTGAGCGAATTAAGCAATTGGCGTTTAAATTGATCTTTCGAATCCGCTTTTTGGGTTTCTTTTGCCGTTGCGGTTTGTGCGGTCGTATTCACGGTTGCCGAAGCGGCAGCCTTAGGCACGGCACGATTTTGAGTTTGCCCTTTTAACGGGCGCCCCAAAGCCTTTTCACACAAATTATATCCGGCCGTCGCATCCGTTTTACTTTGTCCTATCGGCAATGTAATACCTTCTTTTTCGGCAATGCGGTCGGCCAACTTGGAAAGGCCGGCTTGAGCAATCTCTTGCGTTACCTTTTTGGTGTCAACCGACGGTTTCAAATCCGTAAACGGCCCCGAAATTTTAACAACCTGTGTCAAAGCCAACGCATCTTGCCATTTTTCGCCCGCTGTCGGCATACTCGGCACCATTGTCAAGCTTAAACGTTCCTGCGGCAAGTTAATATCCCCGCTGACGGCAAAATTAACGGCCGATGTTTCAATCGCGATTTGATTATCGGAGGTGATAACGCCGTTTTTAACGTTCAAATTTATTGCGCCGCAAACCAATTCGCTGACTTGATCTGATGATGAAAAACTTACTCGATTTGTTTTATTCCTAATCATCCCGATAGTCGCCGGCAATGAATTGAACCATTTGTCGACAATCTTGCCTTCAGATACTTCAATCAGAATTTGACCGTTCAAAGCACTGACAAACGATTTGACGGAATCCCCTTTGGTCGTCAAATTGATATTCGCAGATACGGTTGAATCTTTTAAATGTTCGGTAATCGGTTTAAACGTATTCAGTTTCAAATCTTCCGCATTCAATTTTACGGCCGCGGTGGCAGGCATTGCCGCAGCATTCAGCTTAGCATTCCCCGTAATATCGCCTGCAACGGTACGTGCCTCCAAAGAGCTGACATTCAAATTGCCGTTTTGAAGCGTGACCATCATGGTCAAGCCGATGTAATCCAAATCGGGAATTTTGATATTTTTTGCCGAAACATCAACCTTGGCATTTACCGTTTTTAAAGCAGACAAGTCAATTTTTTCGGGCGAGAACATTGACCCCGATTTTTGAGAAGTTTGAGAATTTGAAGCAGTTGTTTGCGGTTTGTCCGCGATAAAATCTTCTATGTCCAAATATTGCGATGTCAAAGCGGCGGCAATATCGGGCACCGTATCCTTTAATGAAACCGAACCTTTAACAACGATATCGGATTTATTGGCATTCACGGCCACCGTTTTAAGAGTAATTAATTCTTTATTCGCATAAACGTTAAAATTGCCCGAAATCGGTTTAATACCAAATCCGGACGCCAATTTGGCATCATTTAATTCAAAAGAACCTTGAGCGGTAACGGAAACATCATTTTGAATATTGACCGCCGTTATATCCGCCGTCAATTTGGCTTTGGTATTATCTAATGTCACCGTCAGCGGGGATAATTGAATATCGCCGTCTATGGCACCTTTAAGTGTTGTGTTTAAAGCAAAAGGAACGGCAGGAACTTGTTCAATTTTGCCGGCGGCCATTTCTACCGTTTTGGACAAATTGGAACCTTTAACTTCGACATTAGCCACAATATCGCGCAAATTTTCAGTATCGCCGATTTTGCCGGCAATTTTGGCATTCATGCCCAAAGCTTGCGCTTCCAAATTAAACGTATAATCGGGCTTTTTTGCCAAAAATCCCGCAACATCGCCCAAATTGCCCGACAATTTAACGGCTTTTCCGTCATAAATAAGTGTCAAAGAAAACAGTTGCAATTGTTTAACCGACGCATTTGCAATCGATACATTTTGCGTTTTATCGTTATCCGTATAAGAAACGGACAGTTGTTTTATGGAAATATTATCGACTCGCAAACGTGAAAAAATATCCGCCGGATCGGATGCCGGAGATTGAGGAGCGGATTTTGCCGCAGCCGTTTCGGATGTTTTATTGCCAAATGTCCAATTGTTTTTATCGCCTTTTCGGACAAGTGAAATCATGGCATTGCCCAAATTGAAATCTTTGAGTTCAACATTGCCGGACATAAGCGGCAACAATGCCAAGGTAACATCCATTTCATCAATTTGTGCCATTGTCGTTTTTGCATCAAAATCGGATGAATTGAATACTTTAACACCCTTGACCGCTACCGTCGGGATTAACGATATTTTCATTGACATATCTTCAATGGTTACCGTACGCCCCAAAGCTTCGGAAGCTTTTGTCACAATCAGCGGGCGGAAACGGTTTAAATCAAATGTCAATAGAAAAATCGTCAATGCCAAAAACAAAATAATCAGTACGGCAATAATGATTTTAAAGATTATTTTCAAAGCTCTCATATTATTTCCTCCCCTTTTTATCGGCATCTTTATCAAAATGATCAAACGGATTATCGGATTGTTTTTCGTCAAATCCCAAAAATTCAAAACTGTTTTTTATATGTTGCGGTATTTTCGCATAAATTTCAAGCATTCCTTTTGCAGGATGCGGGATTTTTATCGCCCGCGCATGCAAATGCAACTTATTTTCATCGGCCAACCCCATTTTTTCGCGCGTTTTATCAAAATATTTGCCGTCTCCGACAATGGGGGTGTTTAAAACAGAAGCTGCATGAACACGCAGTTGGTGTGTACGCCCGCTCAACGGCATCATTTCAAGCCAACTGACTTTTTTGGCCAGCGAATCGACCACACGGTAAAGTGTTTGTGCTTTTTGCCCGTTTTGCGTGTCAACACGCATCAATTCACCACCGCCTTCACCGGACATTTTGGAAAGTGGCGCATTGATTTTGCCCGTCAACAATTTGGGTTTACCGTACACAAGCGCCCAATAAATTTTTTGTGCATCGCGCGATGCAAATGATTCGGCCAATTTTGCCGCCGCTTTGGCCGAACGCCCGAGCAATAAAATCCCCGACGTATCTTTATCCAAACGGTGGACAAGGCGCGGTTTTTCATCCTTTTCAAACCTGAGCGCATCCAACAGGCCGTCAATGTGACGGGTTTGACCGCTGCCGCCTTGAACGGCAATGCCCGACGGTTTGTTCAATGCAATGACATTGTCATCTTTATAAATGACCAACGATTGCATAAATTCAATATCCGCTTTTGACAATTTGCGCGGCAAATCGGATTTTTCGGATACTTCCAAAGGCGGAACCCGCAACACATCTCCCGTTTTAAGCCGTTGGTCAGCCGTCGCTTTAGCGCCGTTGACTTTAATATTTTTTCCGCGCAAAAGACGTTGCAACTGTCCGTTTTTTAAGTCGGGGTAATACCTGGAAAACCACCTGTCAAGGCGAATGCCGTCATCTTTTTCGTGAACCGTTACCATTTTGACTGTCATATTATCAACCTTACTTTTTATTTAAACCTTAATCCGTAAATATGAAAACTCAACTTTTATTTTTCTTGCGCCTTAAACCGTTCCAATAATCCAAACGTTTTTTGATTTCGCGTTCAAAACCGCGTTCGAACGGCTTGTAAAACACTTCCCTTTGCATGCCGTCGGGAAAATAATTTTGCCCCGAAAAGCCGTCCTCGGTATCCGGGTCGTATTGATACCCCGCGCCATATCCCAATTCGCTCATCAATTTCGTCGGCGCATTTAAAATATGCATCGGCGGCATCTTTGTCGCCGTTTGTTTGGCTGTTTTTTGCACATTTTTCCAAGCACGGTAAACGCCGATGGATTTCGGTGCCGTCGCCAAATACACAACCAAACCCGCCACCGCCAAATCCCCTTCGGGTGATCCGAGACGTTCATAGGAATTCCAAGCCGACACGGCTTGCACCAAAGCTTGCGGATCGGCCATACCGACATCTTCGGAAGCAAATCTTGTCAAGCGGCGCAAAATATATTTAATGTCTTCCCCGCCCCCAATCATCCGCGCCAACCAATAAAGCGCCGCATCGACATCCGACCCGCGCAATGATTTATGCAAAGCGGAAACCAAATTATAGTGCCCTTCTCCCGATTTGTCATAATTGGGCAAACGCCGTTGCAACAGATTTTGCAATTCGTCAATATCCAAAATTTCATTTTCTCCGGCCGAATCGTAAACCGCTTCCATTAAATTAATGAAATATCGCCCGTCCCCGTCCGCCAAATTTTTTAAAAACGTCCGTCCGACATCATCAATCGGCAATGTACGGCCGATTAAATTTTCCGCGCGCGCCATAATAGCATCCAACGCTTCATCGCCCAGACGGTTTAACACAAACGTTTTGGTACGCGACAATAAAGCGGAATTAAGTTCAAACGACGGGTTTTCGGTTGTCGCGCCGACCAATACGACGGTACCGTCTTCGACATACGGCAAAAAGCCGTCTTGTTGAGCGCGATTAAAACGGTGAATTTCATCGACAAACAATAAAGTTCCTTTGCCGATACGGCGGCGGTTTTGGGCTTCGACAAAAACTTTACGCAAATCGGCAACGCCCGAAAAAACCGCAGAAACTTGTTCAAAATGCATATTCGTCGCATCAGCCAACAACCTTGCAATCGTTGTTTTGCCCGTCCCCGGGGGCCCCCAAAGCAAAAAGGATGTAATTTTTCCCGACTTAATCATACGCATTAACGGCGCTTTTTCGGCCAATAAATGGTCTTGCCCAACCACCTCGGAAAGTGTCGTCGGGCGCAGCCTGTCGGCCAGCGGTTTGTCGGTTGAATTTTCAAATAAACTTTTCATACAAGTGTTATAGAACATTTTCAGGTAAAAAACAACGGGAAATTCCGAAACGGCACACAATTTGATGTTATGGAGCGTTTAAAGCCGTTAAAACTTTATGAAAACGGCTTGCCTTTTTTTTATCCGACATATCGGCTTGCAAATTGATATTGAAATTCGACATTTCAACCGATATAAAACAAAGATGCCCGCAGATTTTTTTAAACCGCGGGCAATCCGTTTTTGCATTTTTTATGTTTCAAATTTATTTTTTAAGTTTTTTAAAAAGCTTACTTGCAGATTTTTTGGGTTTTCCCACTGTTTTGGCCGGTGTCGCAACTTCTTTTACGGCCGGCAAATCAGCCGTACAAGCGGGACATTTTGTCGCTTTCAACGGAATTACGGTACAACAAAAGGGGCATGCCTTTGTTGTCGGGACGCTTTCAACTTCGGTATGTCTGTCCAATTTTTCTTGCAATGTATTCATGGCCTTAATCAACATAAACACGGCAAACGCAACGATGATAAAACTGATAACTGCATTTAAAAATGCCCCGACATTCATCGTAACGGCACCGGCTTGTTGAGCGGCATCCAACGATACATACGGACTGTGTGTTTCGGCACCGTCTTTAAGCACGAAAAACAAATTGGCAAAATCCACTTTGCCGAGCAACAATCCGATGGGCGGCATAATAACGTCTTTAACCAACGAATCGACAATTTTGCTGAACGCAGCCCCGATAATGATACCGACGGCCATGTCCATCACATTACCGCGCATCGCAAACTTTTTAAATTCCAATAAAATATTTTTTATCATATCAATACTCCTGTTTTACTTAATATACTTCATATGGGAAAGAGCCGTGTTATTTGCCCTCATAGTTTAAAACTTCATCATGGATGTAAACCACCTCAACTCCTGCATTTTTAAGCATTTCTTCGCCTTCGCCGCCGATTTTATAGCGGTATTCGGCCACAACGCGTTTAATACCCACCGTAATCAACAACATCGCGCAAACGCGGCATGGTGCCAATTTGCAATAAATGGTTGCTCCGTCGATTGATACACCCCGTTTGGCCGCTTGACAAATGGCATTTTGTTCGGCATGAATGGTACGCACGCAATGTTCGGTAACAGTGCCGTCTTCATGCGTCATTTTTTTCAACATATGCCCCGCTTCATCGCAATGGGGCAATCCCGGAGGCGATCCGACATAACCCGAAGCAATGATTTGATGATCTTTGACAATTACGCATGCTGTCCGTCCGCGTGCACATGTCGCCCGTTTGGCAAGCGCATGCATGACTTCCAAAAAATAATCGTCCCATGACGGACGCACATAAGGGGTTTCTTCGGCCATTTTTTTGCTCCTTTATTAAAAAAGCAACCTTATTTAAAAGGGCTTTGTGAAATTTGCGCAATCGGATTTTAGCATATGAAAAAAAAATTACAATGAAAAAATTTTCATCCGCTTTCCGTTTAAATTTTTGGCATCGATTTTTTATTCCTTTTGCAACCGATAAATATTTTCATTGTCCGAACAATACGTTTCATTATCTTTGCAAAGCATTGATTTTATTTCAAAACATTTATTATCCAAAACACGCAGTTTATACCTGTCTTTGGAATTCAATTTATAATAAATATCGTTTTTAATCGGAATCAAATAATCCGACGAATTGCCGTTTTGCAAATGATAAGCCTTGGCATTAATAATTTTTTTTATAACCGGCCGCGGGACAAAGCTGCCGTTGGCGGTTTTTACAAATTCACCGCTGACGCCCGCATATTTGTCAAGCTGCTTTATGCGGACAGTAGCCGTTTACTATACCGCGGCGATTTTTTTTACGCAAGAAAAAGTTAAAATTTTTAAAGAGCTTAGATAAAAAAATCAAAAAATTGCAATTTTTTTTATTTTTTTTGAAAATTTCTCTTGCAATTAAAAAAAAAATATGGCATAAAGTGTTTCGTTGATAACGATGCGGGCGTAGCTCAGGGGTAGAGCGCAACCTTGCCAAGGTTGATGTCGAGGGTTCGAATCCCTTCACCCGCTCCAATTATAAAACCGGCCTTTAGGGTCGGTTTTTTGTATATCGAAAAAGCCCGTATAAAAACACGGACTTTAAGCGATGGAAATCTTAAAAATTCCCTATCCGAATCGTTTAAAATTAATAATTTTCGGCGCGGATTTGGAAATATGATTTCGGATGAGCGCAAACGGGGCAAACTTCCGGAGCCTTTTTACCGATAACGATATGGCCACAGTTGGCACATTGCCAAATTGTATCGCCTTCACGTGAAAAAACAAGCCCGTCTTTGATATTCGCCAATAATTTGCGATATCTTTCTTCGTGTTCTTTTTCGATTTTTCCGACCATTTCAAACAGGTGAGCGATTTTGTCAAAACCTTCCTCTTTAGCGGTTTTGGCAAAATTATCATACATATCCGTCCATTCATAATTTTCGCCGTCGGCGGCATCGGCAAGGTTTGTCATTGTATCGGGAATTTCGCCGTCATGGAGCAATTTAAACCAAATTTTAGCGTGTTCTTTTTCATTATTCGCCGTTTCTTCGAACAAACTGGCAATTTGAACATAGCCTTCTTTTTTGGCTTTTGCGGCATAATAGGTATATTTATTACGTGCTTGGGATTCGCCGGCAAAGGCAGCCCATAAGTTGTTTTCCGTTTTTGAACCTTTTAAATCTTTTGTCATTTTTTCAGTCTTCCATTTGTTGTTTGTTGTTACAATCGGCGCACAGGCCGTTAAAAATGAGCGTATGGCTTTGTGTTATAAAACCGTCAGCTCCGCGAATTAAATCCAATTCTTCTCTGTATGGCAAATCCATATCAAAAACACGGCTACAAGCATTACACTTGCAATGATAATGATGGCAGGTTGTGTGGTCATAATGGTCGGGACCGTCGGGCATTTTAAGTTGTAAAATTTGTCCGTCCGCCGCCATTTGCGACAAATTTCTGTACACCGTACCTTTACTGATTTGAGGATAATTTAAAATAATATGCGCATAAATATCATCGGCCGTCGGATGATGCAATGTTTGCAACGCCTTAAATATCATAGCTTTTTGAAAAGTATTGCGCTTCATATTATTCCTTATCAGTAATCATTATTAATTAGTATAATATACTATCATATATCATTTGTCAACACTTATTTTAAATATTTTTTTAAAAACATCATTTCGGACGATGCATTCGGTAATTTTAAAATTTACGTTAAGCGGGAAAAATGCGATCAAAAAATTATAATCGCCTTTTGTCAAATTACCTTAACGCCCGGCATTCATATTGCGGTAAACATAAATGTTCCCTTGTTTTTCAACGGCTCCCGAACGGGCAGCGCGGTTAAAATGTTTCAATAAACCGCCGGAAGGTGAAAATGCCTTTGTTTCAATTTTATTTTTGTTGGCAATATAAATTTTACATGCATCTTCATAGGAAGGGTTATATTTTGATTGTACCGTGCGCAAAAAGCCTTTATCGGTTTTTTTTAAGAAATTTTGTTCGGGACGTAAGAAAACATCCTTTGATACATGGTATTTTTGAGCCAACTTTGAAAAAATATAATCAACCACTTTATCGTTTGATTGCACCGCAAAAGTTTGTCCGCTTTCGACATATCCCGCAACCGTTGAAGCGGTAAAAGACATATATTTTTCGTTCCATGCCGTATCTTTACCGCTTAACAAATAAGCCATATATTTGCCCCCTGCCAAAGAAGCCGCTGCATCTTGCACGGCCGTTTCGTCCATTTTCGAAAATTTGGCCTTAATTTGATTACGGCTTTGGCGAAACATTTTATCGTATGCATCTTGAGCAATTTGTTCGTTTGCATCGGACCATTTTACGGTTTGCCCCGTGCGCGTTTTTTCTCGTTCGGCCAAAGTATGAAAAACACTTTGGTGCATGACTTTCGAATCCGCCTCAACCGCCATTTTAACGGCAATATATTTACCGGCGTCAACATAGGCGGGCAACGGATTTAATATGCCTTGCACACTTTGCTTGCCATGATTGAGTTCATGCGCGACCCGAGCGGCAATTTCCGCCGTGCTTTGCTTATCAACATGGCCGGGGAATAAATACATGGCATTTTCATCGGATACGTAAAACGCCGTTCCCGATGCGGAATTAACATATTCATATGTCAACGCGTTTTTTATTTTCAAACCGTCGGGAATATTATCGGCCAAAACGCGGACATATTCTTGGTCGATTGAAAACAATTGTTCAAGAGCGCCGGTAATTTTAGCCGTTTGAGTTTCATTAAAATCTTCAATATTTTTTTTGAGTATTTCCACACGCCCGATGCGTTGTTCGGGGGTCAACGCCCTTAATTCGGGCGGTGTTTCAAGCGTAAAGGCTTTATCTTGGACGGATGTTAATATAATTTTTGATGCCGGCGCCGCATTCATCGGCAATGTTGCCGCGTTATCGGGCATCGGTTGCATAACCGAACAGGAAGCAAGGAATCCCGATGCCATAACGGATGTCAGCAACAACGCCTTTTTCAAACGATTGTTCATTTTTGCGCCTTTCATTTTTTTGTCAATTATATCATTTTTTTATACTTGCGGCAAGAAAAAAATAAAAAAAGCAATCCGAAAGCCGGCAACGAAAATTTACCGGACATAAGCAATCAAATCGGCACAATCGCTCTTGATACGAAAACTAATCCAACTTTTTATTAAAAAACCAACCGGCAAAGCTGAGCGTCATTACGGCGATAATTGCCAACGGAATAATATTTTGCATAATTAACGCAAAACCGATATCTTTCAAATAAATACCTTTGGTTAAAGTAAAAAAGTACGTCAGCGGGTTAATATAATCGATTTTTTGCACTATTGGGGGCATATTTTCAATCGGCGTGATATAGCCTGACAACAAAAATGTCGGCGCGATAAAAACAAATACGCCCAAAATGGCTTGTTGTTGTGTTTGACACAATGTCGAAATAAACAATCCGATACCGCAAATTGCCAAAATAAACACCGTCAAACACAAATAAAGTGTAATAATCGACCCTTCAATCGGAATATGGAAAAACACAACGGCCGCAATGACCATAATCGTAACATCCATCAACGTAATCAACACGGCGGGCACAGTTTTGCCGATTAAAATTTCCGACGATTTAAGCGGTGATACGATAATTTGGTCAAATGTTCCGAGTTCTTTTTCTTGAGCCACCGCCAACGCAGTAATTGCCAAAGCCATAATCATCGCCAGTACGCCCGTCAACGCAATAACAATAAACCATTGATAATCCAAATTCGGGTTAAACCAATTTCGGATTTGTACGGTTATCGGTATTTTCGGTATATTGACACCGTTAATTTCATATTGGAACGTGTTGACAATTTGCATAGCATAACCGTTCACGATTTGCGCGGCATTGGATTTGCGTCCGTCCAAAATAAATTGCACGGTTGCAGGTTTGCCCGCATAAATGTTTTTGGAAAAATCTTGGGGAATTGTCACGGCTATATACGCCTTTTGCCGGTCAATCAATTGTGTCAAATCATGCGGGTTGTCAACATGCAAAACGTTTTCAACCGTCGGCGTATTTTTGAATTTATCGGTCAAAGCCCTTGATATTTCGGTGTTGTCTTTATCATAAATAATCATTGAAATATTTTTAATTTCAAGCGTGGCCGTAAATGAAAACAAGCCCAACTGAATCAGCGGCGGCGCAATAATCATCACGCGATTTTTCGGGTCTGACCAAATGATTTGCAATTCTTTGATAATCAACGCTTTGATATAACTGAAACGTTTAAAAAAAGTTTTAAAAAAATTCATTTCAAACGCTCCTTTGTCAAACGGTAAACAATCCCGAAAACAATCAATGCGAAAATCAACATAAAGATGCCTTGCGGGATAATGACCGACCAAATATTGCCCGCCATATACAAATTGTTGATGGTCGTCGTAAAATACCGTGCCGGGATAAAATACGTGACCCATTGAACCGCTTTGGGCATTGACGGAATTTCAAACAAAGCACCCGATAACATGACCGCCGGCAAAAAGCCGAACATTACAGCGCTAATGGAAGCCAAAAATTGATTTTTCGTCAATGTTGAAATAATAAACCCTTGGCCGAGCGATGTTGCGATAAACAGGCTGGACATAATAAAATAAACGATATATGACCCGCGAAACGGCACGCCGAAAAACATAATGCACAACACCGAACAAAAAGCGGTCGAACACATGGCCAACCCGTAATAGGCAATATATTTTGCAACAATGATGTCAAATTTGGTGGCTTGTGTCGTCAATAACGCTTCCATCGTGCCGCGTTCCCACTCTCTGGCAATAACCAACGCCGTTAACATCATACCGACCAACGTCATAATAATGGCAATGGAACTGGGCAAAATAAAATTTTTGCTTTTTAATTCCGGGTTAAACCAAACAATATTTTCAATTCCGATACCGGCGATATTGCCCACTGCTTTTTCGGTTTGAAAAATTTTTTGCCAATTCAATGCAACACCTTGGGCATAGGAGGCGACAAAAGTTGCCATGTTCGGATCGGTCGCATCGGTTAAAACCTGAATAGGTGCCGCATTGACGCCGCTCATCAATTCTTTGGCAAAATTATTCGGGAAAACGATACCGGCCTTAATATCGCCGGCAATCAAAGCTTTGGACAACGATTCGCGGTCGGTATAGCGTGTTACGTGCAAATAATCGGTACCTTCAAAAGCACTGACCAACGAATTCATTTCTTGGCGAAAGCCGTCAATCAACAGCCCGACGCGGATTTGATTGTTGTCCAAATTGATGGCAAAGGCAAAAATCATCAACATAATGAACGGCAAAACAAAGGCTATCAAAATACTGCTGGGGTCGCGGATAATTTGAAAAAATTCTTTTTTGACAAGGGCGCGAATATTCCTCATACACACCTCCCTACCCCATTGGTGCGATTCGAAACTTTAAAATCAAAATCGAACAAAACATTTGTCATGTACGTTCCTCATTCGGATGGGCGGCATCATATTCTTCGATGATGCGAATAAAAGCGTCCTCCATCGTTTCACCCGTTTTTTTCAATTCGGACGGCGTGCCCGTTTTAATTGCGTGGCCTTGGTAAATCAACGCGATTCGGTCGCAATATTCCGCTTCGTCCATAAAATGGGTTGTAACCATAACGGTAACCCCTTTTTCAACCATGGAATTGATATGGTTCCAAAATTCGCGGCGCGTCAACGGATCAACGCCCGATGTCGGTTCGTCCAAAAACAAAATCGGCGGGTTATGCATAATCGCACAAGATAAAGCCAAACGTTGTTTATACCCGAGCGGCAAATCGCCCGCTTTGCTTTTCAAATAGCCGCGCAAGTTGAAAATTTGAACCATTTGTTCGATTTTATCGGCTTTTCTTTGGCCTTTCAGCCCATAAATGCCGGCGAAAAATTCCAAATTCTGACGAACGGTCAACGGAGAAAACAACGAAAATTTTTGCGCCATATACCCAAGCTTTGAACGTGCCTCAATCGGGCTTTGGCGCATATCGATACCGGTAATATAGGCATGTCCGTGGGTCGGGCGCGACAAACCGCACATCATTTTAAACGACGTCGATTTTCCGGCGCCGTTCGGCCCCAACAAACCGAAAATTTCGCCGCGCTTGATTTGAAACGTGATATCTTTGGCGGCCGCAAACGTACCGTATTTTTTCGTCAACCGGTCGGCTTCTATCACAATCGGCATTGTTTCTTCAACTTCTATCTCTTTGGCAACCTGTGACGGTTCTTGGACAATGCCGCCCAATTTATAAATGACGGCGTCTTCAAAACGCGGTTTGACGGGCTGCAAATATGCGGCATGCTTTTTGCGCGTTTTTTCATCGCAAATAACCAAACGCACCTGATCGCCTTGAATAACGGCATCCACAACGGGTTCATTGCTTTTCAAAATTTGGCGCAACAAACGACGGTTGTTAACCGTATGCCCTTTCGTCAAAAAAACGCAACCGTCCACTTCTTTGGTTAAATCCGACGGCCGACCGTGATAAACCACTTTGCCTTCATTTAAGACAATGACATCGTCAAACCCTTCCGCTTCATCCAAATAAGATGTCGACCATAAAACGGTTTTGCCGTCTGCAATTAAAGCGCGCACCATTTTCATCAATTCGCGCCGCGAAATCGGGTCAACCCCGACCCCGGGTTCGTCCAACAATAAAAATTTCGGATGTCCCAAAAGGGCGCACGCCAAACCCAGCTTTTGTTTCATGCCGCCCGATAATTGCCCGGCCAACCGACCGGTAAATTTTGCCAGTCCCGTAAATTCCAACAATGTTTGAAAGGCGGCTTGTTTTTCATCGGCTTTAAGCCCTTTTAAATCGGCATGCAGGTTTAAATTTTCCAATACGCTTAAATCTTCGTAAAGGCCGAATTTTTGAGGCATATAACCGATTTCCCGATGGATTTTATCCATATCGACCGACGGGTTCAAACCCAAAATCGAAATGGTGCCGCTTGTGGGCAACAACAACCCGAGCAATAAACGGATGAATGTCGTTTTACCTGCACCGTCCGGCCCGACAAGGCCGATGATTTTACCGCTTTGGATATTAAGCGATATATCGTCAATAGCGGTATTGTCCCCGAATTTTTTAACCAAATGCACAATTTCGGCGGCAGAGCTTTCGCGCGTTTGATTTTGCCGTGTCCGATTTTCGAATTGTTGTGCACTATCGGGTACTTGGGTCATGCCGGTTGCCTTTTTAATTGTCCAAGCGTATGGTTACGGGCATGCCTTGTTTCAAATAATCGTCCGGATTGTCGATAATAATACGCACACGATACACCAAATCCGTGCGCAAAGACGTTGTTTCGATATTTTTCGGCGTAAATTCGGCTTGCGGAGAAATAAAGCCGATATGTCCGTCATAAACTTTGTCGGTTGAATCGGTATAAATTTTCATTTTGCTGCCGATTTTGACTTTACCCAAATCCGTTTCTTTAATGTAAGCGCGCGCCCACATTTTATCATTTAAAGAAATCGAATAAACGGGCAATCCCGCGGTAACCATTGAACCGGGTTCGTAAATGCGCACCAAAACAATGCCGTTTGACGGTGTTTTCAACGTCGCATCGTTATAGGCCGTTTGAGCTTCGTCCAAAACCGCTTCGGCATAAGACAAATCCGCCAAGGCTTCATCGCGGTCAGCCGTTGCGTCATCGCATTCTTGTTCGGGGACATCCTTTGTTTTGCACAACGACGTTTTGCGGTTGTAAACGATTTGGGCGTTTTCCAAAACCGCTTGAGCTTGTTTGACTTGAGCCTTTGCTTGATTTAATTTGTTGACCAACGGTTCAATATCCAATATTGCCAATACATCTCCGGCACGAACGGCATCGCCTTCTTCAAAACGCATTTCGTTTAACCGTCCGGCAACACGGAAAGCCATATTGACTTGCCGAATATCAATATTGCCGTATAAGGTCATCGGTTCGGCGGCTTGTTTCATTTTCAAATAAGCTTTTATTCCGAATCCGAATGCCGCAAGCAATGCCAAAATGATAATAACGGCAACCTTTTTGGACAAACCGCCCGCCTTTTTTTCATCCGTTTGAAAGACGGTCTCGGCATCGGAATGTTGTTTTTCATCTTTCGGGCCGTTTCCTTGTTTTCCCGCAACATCTTCGGCAACCTTACCGGCGGCTTGTTTCGGGGAATGCCCCTTTGTTTCCAAATCTTTTTTATCGTTTGGCATCATTTTCCTCCGCAAATTTATCGAATATTTCGATTTTAGGCATTTTTCACGGTTTAAGTCAAGTGTAAAAAGGGATTAAAATTTAAAAAATGCTTGACGAACAATCGTTTTAAGAGATAAACTTTCAGTATGGATTTATAAAGAAACGGAGGTATCATGAAAAAATTGTTTGCTGTCAGTTTAATTGCTTTGGGCGTTGTTTCGGGGGCATGCTGTGTTCATGCCCGATTTATCGGTGCAACCGAACAAAATCCCTTGCCGAAAGGGGGCTATCAAGACGCCGTCGCCATTATTTCCACCGTTCGCGATGCCAAAGAAATGAATGACGATGCATACATTACGTTGCGCGGCTATATTGAAAAACGTATCAAAAGCGACAAATATTTATTCCGCGATTCAACCGGCACCGTTGAAATTGAAATCGATGATGACGATTGGCACGGCGTAACCGTCGGCCCGCAAGATTTGGTTGAAATTACCGGCGAAGTCGATGCCGGATGGATATCCGTTGAAATTGACGTTAAACGCATTCGAAAGGTTCAAAAATAAAATTTTTAAAGTTTCCTTATTTTTGGCAAGGAACTTTTAACCGTATGACAAAAATGTTCGATGCGTTTTAATGTTATGATTTTAACGTTTTTAAACAAAACACAATTTTTGATTGCATATTTGTTTTTATGCTTGCAATTTTTGATGTTCTCATATAGTATGAACATATCTTCTTGTATAAGGGATAACGGATTGCGTTTTAAACATTAGGAAAAATGTATATCGCAAATCGAATTGAATAAAGCATGAATCATGAAGGGAGCATATTTTTCATGTTTCCCGGGGGGATTATTGATATTGATTTTGGAGGAGAAAAACAATGCATGCCATTCCGGAAATTTCCGTAATAATCCCCGTTTATAATGTTGAAAAATATCTGCCCCGATGTTTAAACAGCTTATCGAACCAAACATTTAAAGATTTCGAAATTATTTGCGTTAACGATGGGTCGCTCGACGGGTGTGTTGCGATTTTAAAAACTTTTGCAAAACAAGATTCGCGTATCAAAATCATAACGCAAGATAATCAAGGCTTATCAATGGCACGCAACAACGGTCTTAAAGCCGCCCGCGGGTGTTACGTTTTCTTTTTGGATTCGGACGATTGCATTCATCCGCGCTTGTTGGAAACGGCATATTATTTTGCAGAAAAATATGATGCCGATGTCGTCACTTTCGGCTATGTAAAACAAAAGGATAAATGTGCTCCGAATTTGCCTGAAACGGAACCGGATTATTTTCCCATTAAAAATATTGATAAAATTTCACACAAATGTACACGTAACCCGCTTAAATATTGCAAAAATTCAGGTCGGTACGAAATTCATTACAATGTTTGGACGAAATTGTACAAAAGGCAGATATTGGACGGTTTGCAATTCATCCCGAATATTTGTTTTGAAGATTTTCCCCATACGTTGTCGGTATTGATGAAAAAACCGTTGACCGTTATTTTAAGGCAAAATTTATATTACTATGCCGAAAACCCTTCTTCCATTTCCAATACGGTACTTAACAAAAAGCACATTCGCGATTACCATACCGGCTTAAACAATATTCTTGATACTTTTTCAAAATCCGACAAAAAGGATTTTGACTTTATTTTAAGGGAAGTTTTACCCAAAATTTTACAGCATCAGCTTAATCGGATTTTGCGTTCCCCCAAGGAAAACCAGCCTGCCTTATTCGGCGTCTTTGCCGAAGAATTGGCCGACCTTGACAAAAAAAGCTGCATCCGCCCGCGGGGTCATAAATTAACCCGTTATTTGAAATATAAAAGTCTTATCAAACAAGGTGTCGCATGACGTGCAATATATTTGTCTGTTATCATAAACCGTCATTCGTTGTCAAGAATGAAAACATTATTCCCATCCATGTCGGGAAAGATGTTTCTCAGGCATCATTAAATTTTATCGGCGATAACACGGGCGATCACATTTCTGCCAAAAATCCATATTATTGTGAACTGACGGCTACTTACTGGATTTGGAAAAATATTCAAGCCGATATTGTCGGATTGTTTCACTATCGACGTTTTCTTAATTTCGTCAATGATGAATCAAAGATACATAAATTAACACCGGAGTTCTTGGACAAATACGGTATTAATAAACAAAATATACAAAATTTGATGCAATCTTATGATATGATTTTACCCAAGAAATCAAAACCGTGCAAACATACGTTATACGATTTTTACGCTTTGGAACACCTTAAAAGCGATATGGATTTATTAATTAAAATTTTAAAAGAAAAATATCCGGCACACACCGATACGATTGATAAGATATTAAAAGACAATTCTCAAGGTTATTTCGCTAATATCATTATTGCCAGAAAAAACATATTTGATGTGTATGCAGAATGGCTTTTTGATATCCTTTTTGAAATGGAAAAACAAATACAACCTGACGTTGAAAAACGCGACAGCTATCAAAAACGCGTATATGGTTTTCTGTCTGAGAGATTAACGGGTATTTTCATAGCATTTCATCCTGAATTAAAAATTAAAGAATTGCCCGTCATTTTCGTTGAAGAAGATAAGCGTAAATGGCGCACATATAAATTACGACGTTTTAAAAGAAAAATTTTATCATATTGCGGTTTAAAGCGGGGGAATAAATGAAAGTTAAAAATCTAATTGTCGGGTGTGGATTTTCCGGTGCAACTTTGGCTCATAAAATTGCTACACAGTTAAAAGAGGAAATTTTAATTATTGATGCCAAGCACCATATTGGCGGCAACTGTTATGATTATTGGGACAATGGCATTTGTGTCCACCAATATGGTACCCATATTTTCCATACTAATTTAAAAGACGTATGGGATTTTATCAGCAAATTTACAAATTGGTACCCATATATGCATGAAGTCAAAGGCAATATTGACGGCCAGGAGGTACCCATCCCGTTTAACTTAAATTCTATTCACCAAATTTTTCCCAAATCTATTGCCGATGTTTTGGAAAGTAAATTAATCGAAAAATTTGGTTTTAATATCAAAGTTCCCATTTTAGAACTCAGAAAAGCCAACGATAAAGACTTAGAGTATTTAGCCGATTATGTTTATGAAAAAATATTTTTACATTACACACTTAAACAATGGGATTTAAGGCCGGAGGATATGGATCCCACCGTCACGGGACGCGTTCCGATTTATATTTCAAAGGACAACCGTTATTTTCAAGACACCTATCAAGGCATTCCGTTAGACGGATATACGGTAATCATTGAAAAAATGTTGGATTCCCCGTTGATCAAAACACAATTAAATACCCGATACAGTGATATCAAAGATAAAATTCAATACGAACGTTTATTTTATACAGGTCCGATTGATGAATTTTTTGGTTATGAGTTAGGCGAACTGCCCTACAGAAGTTTGAAATTTGACTTTTTGAAATTCGACAGGGCACATTTTCAATCCGGCGCGGTCATAAATTATCCGAACAATTATAATTTTACACGCATCGGGGAATATAAATACTTTTTGGATACGCAAACCGATAAAACCATTGTTTCGTACGAATATCCTCAAGCCTATGAAAAGGGCAAAAATGAAAGATATTATCCGATTGTAAAAGATGAAAACATAAATTTATACAACCAATACTTAGAAAAAGCACAAGCTTTAAAAAATACATATTTTTTAGGCCGATTGGGCGATTATAAATATTATGATATGGATAAAGCGATAAAAAGAGCGTTGGAAGTATTTGAAAGGATAGTTGTTTAAAATACTAGAGGTGGCATAAATTGAAAAATAATCCGAAAGTTTCTGTCGTTATACCAGTATACAATGTGGAAAAATATTTGCCGCAATGTTTGGATAGTGTCATCAATCAGACATTAAAAGAAATTGAAATTATCATCATTGATGACGGTTCAAAAGACGCCAGCGGAAAAATTGCTGACGAATATGCAAAAAAAGATAAGCGTATTCGGGTCTTTCATCGTGAAAATGGCGGATACGGCAAAGCAATGAATTTCGGATTTTCACAGGCAACCGGCGAATATATCGGCATTGCAGAATCAGATGATTTCGTCTCACCTTTTATGTTTGAAAAATTGTATAAAACAGCAAAAGAAAATGATGTAGAAGTCGTAAAATCCAACTTTAATTATTATTGGCCGATTCCAGACGATAAGTATATACCTTGTAATTTTTTGCCCGAAGAGGATATGAACCAGATAATCAAACCTCTGGAACGTCCTGAAATTTTTAAATGTATGCCTTGTATTTGGGCAGCGATTTACAAAACGCAATTTATTCGGGATAATAACATAACCTTTCTTGAAACTCCCGGTGCTTCTTATCAAGATACATCTTTTAATTTCAAAGTTTGGGCCAAGGCAAATAAAGTTTATTTTATTAAAGACCGTTTTTTAAATTATCGCCAAGATAATGAAACTTCATCTGTTAACAGCAAAAACAAAATTTTTTGTGTTTGCGATGAATACAATGAAATTGAAAACTTTTTAGAAAAAAAATTTTCAAATAAAAAATCCGATTTGCTTTTCCTAACAAAAAGTTTAAAATTTTCTTGTTACTATTGGAATTTTCTCAGATTATCAAAAATGAACAGATTAATTTTTCTCAAAAGGATGCGCCAAGAATTTTTAAAAGATTATAAAAACGGTTTGATAAACAGAAAATATTTTTATAGAAAGAATCGACGAAAAATAAAAATGATTATATACTTTCCTATTCTTTTTTACATTTTAAATTTTTCGAAAAGTTAAAGGATAACAGATGCATTACCCTAGATTATCAATTATCGTGCCCGTTTTCAATGTTGAAAAATATATTGCCAAATGTCTTGATTCATTAGTTAATCAAACACTTCAAGATATTGAAATTATTTGTGTTGATGATTGTTCATCGGACAAATCCGTTTCAATCATAAAAAAATATATGAAAAAAGACAAGCGTATCCGCTTAATTTGCCATCCTCAAAACAAGGGGTTAGCGGCAACAAGGAATACCGGATTAAAATCAGCAAAAGCAGAATTAGTAACTTTTGTAGATTCCGATGATTATTTAGAGTTAAATGCTTATGAAAAAGCTATCAAAGTCATGACATCTGAAATTGATATCGTATGTTTTGGAATTGAAACCAGTGGAAACATCTCATCCAAGCGTAAAAAAATGGATGACGAATACTATGCCGTTAAATACTCAGGTTCAATTAAAATTACAGATAATATTTTATTTCACACAGATGTTTCGTCGTGCAATAAAATATTTCGAAAATCCATAATTGACAAATACGCAATTTCATTTCCCGACGGTCTCAGATACGAAGATGCTTATTTCTTTAATGTTTATGGTATAAGATGTCAGACGGCATTTTTTATGAAGGATAAATTATATCATTATGTTCGTCATGAAAATTCCATTATGAGCAGCACTTTTATGGGGGAAATCGGGGTCAGCATCGATCATGTCAAAATAGCCGTCAAACTTTATGAATATTTGAAGTGCAACAATTTATTTGCAGAGCATAAAAACCATTTTTACAGATTGTTTTTCGCATACGTGAATTTTTCTCTTTATCATGAAAAAACTTTTAAAGGTCATGAACAAATATACGATTTGGCCATTAATTTTTTAGATAAGGAAAAAATTTCTTTGAATAATTCATCTGAATTTTCTCGGGATTATCAAATGTTGAAAAACCGTATCTTATGTTCGACAACCCAAAGATACATGAAGTTCATTAAAATAAAAAGAACGGCTTCCAAGAAAGTTTATTATGTTTTCGGTATTCCTGTTTTACGTATAAAATATAAAATCGATAAAACAAAATATTACATTCTTTTCATACCGACATATACCATAAATGAACGAAAAAACAAAATAACGCATAAATTATTCGGTTTAAAATTAAAACTTTTAAAAAAGTCAAAAAATAACATAAACACGTTCATGGATAGAATTGATCCCAGACAAAACGAATATGATATCGTTGATAATTTAATTATAATTAATAACGAAAAATTTACCGATAAATTTTTAATAGATTCATTCTTGCATTCTGATTGCGTTCTTGGTTCGAATAACTTTGAAACACTTTCTTATCTTTTTAAAAATGGGAACGTTATTTCAACCTATGGGGAAAAATCCGTCCAAAGACCGAAATATGCTTTTGTTTGGGGAAGCGGTTGTTGGTATCCGCAAACAGAAACAATGCTGTATGCCTTAAAAATGAACATTCCGTTGTTAAAATTTGAAGACGGATTTTTAAAATCCGCCGATACATGGTGTTCAAAATATGTTGATAAAAAATATACGGAAGGTATTTCTTTTACCATAACGGATAATATTTTTTATTTTGATGCCACGCGCGCATCTCATTTAGAAATATTATTAAATGATTCGAAATTAATTTTAACGGAACAACAAATAAAACGGGCTAAAGATTGCATAAATAAAATTGTTACAAATTATCTGACAAAATATAATCACCAGCCGATTTATACACCCGACATAGGACGAAAAAATGTTAAAAAAGTTTTAGTTGTCGATCAATCTTACGGAGATATGAGTATTGCCAAAGGTTGGGGAAGCGAAAAAACTTTTGATACCATGTTGAACGAAGCAATTTTACAAAATCCTGGTGCCGATATTATTATTAAAACTCATCCGGATACATTGGCCAAAGGGACGAACCGTTCGGGATATTACACGGAAATAAAAAGTCACGATAACGTTTATGTGCTGACGGATCCCATAAATCCGATCGCACTTGTCCAATTTGTCGATAAAGTTTATGTTTGCACAACTCAATTGGGGTTTGAAGCTTTAATGTGCGGGAAAGAGGTTCACACGTATGGTATGCCTTTTTATGCAGGATGGGGATTAACGATTGACAAACAAAAATGTGAACGTCGAACAAATATCAGAACTTTGGAAGAAATTTTTTATATAGCCTATATTATATACTCTTTTTATGTTAATCCTCTAAAAAAATGCCGTTGTGAAATTGAAGAAGCAATTGAATATCTGTTAAATTTAAGAGAAGATTATTTTTTAGAATATAACATTAAAAGAGAAAAATAAATGAAAAAATTTTCGGAATTATCCCATCAAGTATAGGTATACGAAATGTTGTGGTTGCCCTTTATCAATACTTTTTTATATACAGGAAAAAAATTATCGATTGCAAATCTCAAAAAAAATATAAAAAAGTATAAAATTATAAACAAAAGTATTGACGTTTTAACCTTTAATTTTGGAGAAATATAATAAAAATGACGTACAATAAAATTGATATAACAGAATACATAGAAAATCCCCCCCCCCCCCGCATATACCCCTAAATGGCAATGGCGACTTTGCAAGCCACGAATGCAAAGATTTATTAGATCAAGCAGATATTGTTCGTACTAATCCCCCTTTTTCACTCTTTCGTAAATATGTTGCCTTACTTTACGAATATGGAAAAGATTTTTTGATTAATTTTCGGCATAAAAAATATCGAACGTTGTGTCAGCAACCATTAGAAGAAATAAATGTTTGTATATGCATAAACAATAAATACATCCCTTTTGCAGGCGTAACAATTACATCTATACTGTACCATACAAAATGCTTTATAAAATTTTACATAATACATACCGATTGTACGAAAGAACAAATTAATCGTTTCAAAAAATATTTCAAAGATTTTCAAAATGCTTCATTTGATTTTATTAAAATCGGCATAGATAAGGAATTGACAGAATTTCCGCAAAAACAAAACTATATTTCCAAAGATGCATGCGCAAGATTAATCTTTCCCAATCTTAAATCCAATGTTAAACGTGTAATTTACACGGACGTTGATGTTATTTTTGTTGAAGATATAAAAAAACTTTATCATGAAAAACTTAACAATCACATTATCGGAGCCGTAAAAGGCATCTATCACGATAATAAATTGGATAACAAAAGGTTAAAAATTTCCGATGCACATTCTTATTTTCAATCGGGATTGTTATTAATTGATTGTCATCAATACCGTGAAAAAAATATTTTACAAAAATTACAAAAAATAAATTTGGAAAAAATGGATGTATTAAAATATGTTGATCAAGATTTATTGAATATCGTTTTTGAAAATAATTACCAAAGGTTAAATTATAAATGGTGTGTTATGCCTAATCAAATTGAATTGTTTGAAAAATTTTCACCCGAATCAAAGCAAGCTCTTTTAAATCCCGGAATTATACATTACGTCGGCATGTATAAACCATGGTTATATTCTTGCCCGATGGATGAATATTTTTGGAAATATGCAAAATTATCGCCTTTCTATAAAGAAATCAAGCAAATAAAAATAAACCAACAAATTAAAAAATACAATATTAATTTGTTAGGGATTTCTATCATCACGATAATTGATAAAATTAACGGACAAAGAAATATCCGCCTATTTGGTTTAATCCCTTTAATTAAGATAAAATATAAATTACAAAAAACAAAAATTTACCTGTTTGATATTTTTCCCGTATGGAAGATAAACAAGGGGAATTAAATTCCCCTTGCATGCCCTTATTCTTTAGGATATAAATTTTTTACTTTGGCAATAGTATCTTGCCAAATGCTCGTGCTGTTGACCACATCCCAATATTGCATATCCAGTTGTTCTTGAAGCGGGGGATATGCCGCCGCCCGTTTTTCGGCATACGACGCTTCGGGGACCGCAGGTTCCTCGCCTTTAAAATATCGTTTGCCGTCATACCCGTAAACGATTTCTTTATCCGTTTCCAACGTTAATCCCAATGATTTAGCAATCCGTTTATTCAGCGTTGAACAGCCGATCGTATTGTCCGATAATAATTCGTAAAACATTTAAACTTCTCCTTGTGCATAATAAAAGGCTTGACTTTTAATGGCATATAAATTTGTAACATTTACGGTTACTGTTACTTCATCTCCTTTTTTAAAAGGCCATTTTAGACTAAAACCATGACCGACAGAACTGAAATTATCGACAATATTGCCATTAAAATATAAAGATACGGATGAACCTGACCCCAAACCCGTAGTACCGACAAAAACAAAATATCCGTTAGCGGGGATTGTCCATGTGTAAGTCCCTATTGCAGATTGGATAAAGGATGTTTCAACATATTCATCACTTGACATAGATAAACTTGCAACTTTTATACAGCCGACTGCAGAAAGATTATCCATGTCAACATTTGCTTTTGAAGTTACACAAGTTTGCGCATCATTCGCGGCTTCGGTTGCCAATTCAAGTTTAGCGGCCGCTTCGTTTGCTTTTTCGGTTGCTAATGACGCTTGTGCCGCGGCCAAATTTGCTTGTTCGGTTGCCGTTGCCGCCTGTTGTTTCGCCAAAGTTACACTTGCCGTAAGCTCTTGAGAAACTTTATTTATTTCTAATTCAGAGTTTTCCAAGTTTTTACCGTCAACATCCCAAACAATCGCTTTCCCCGCTTCCGGCAACGGCAAAGTCAACTGTGTATCCGAACCGACCGCATAAGGCGGCAATACCATCGAACGGTTAATATTATCCGCCAATTCTTGCAAACAAGCCGTTTGATAATCCAATTCATAATTCAATGTGTTCGCGCGTAATGAACCGCCCTCTTGGAAATCGGAAGTCCGAGCAATGGTCAAATGCCGACTTAACGTTATCAATGTTCCATTTTCCGGAGCCGTTTCAAAAACAACTTGCCCGCGCATTTCATCATCCATTTGAATGGTATAACCTTGCGTAATTTTTTCTTCATCCAGATAGACATCCAACGCTTCTTCATTGAAAATAATAAACGGCGTTTCAAATGTCTTGTTAATGCCGTCCGCCGTATATTGAATACGCGGAACGATATCTTGAACCAGTATATGTTCAGCCATATTTATCTCCTAAGTAATTGATATAAAAAAAAGAATAAAAAAACGCGCCTAAAGATAAGCGCGAATTTAAACATTTTACCCAAAATGTTTTGCAAAAGTCGATTTGTTACGATACGCACGATACACGTATCCCAGTTAATTGAGACAAGTATACACTAATTTTATCAAAATGTCAAGAAAAAAAGGATTATTTTCCTAGAAAAAATAATTAAAATTCGAATTATTAAATAAAAAATATATATTCTTCAATAAGTTAATCAAAAAGTGACTTTTTTGTATTTTTTAACAAAAAAGGGTTGCTTTTTAAGTTAAATTCATGTATAAAAACACATAATCTTTGATTATGCCGGTTTAGCTCAGTTGGTAGAGCAGTTGATTTGTAATCATCAGGTCGTCAGTTCGAATCCGACAACCGGCACCATAAAAAAATCCCACTTTACGTGGGATTTTTTTTATTGTCATCGGTTGGAGGATGATGTTGCGCCGGCAGGCGAACGGTTCCGCAGATATGGGCGTAATATACGATAAAGATTATAGTAAATTTACTTTTTTAAAATAGAATTTTCTGAAATTTGTCAATTTTTTGTTGATTTTTTTCTTAATAAAGATGTATAAAAGATACTTATTAGTATCACTTAACAAAAATAATCCATTGAAATCATGACACATTCTTTGTTAAATTTAAACACTCATCTGGGTTTAACTGCCTATCACGGAACGTGTCGCGCATTTGAAGAATTTGCACCTTTCAGCCACTTTGGAAGCAAAAAGGCGGCTTTGGAGCGCGTTGAATACCATAAAAAATATAATGACGAAGACAAAGCCTTTACACTTTTCCGCCCAAAGGATTTTGTGCCGACTCGCTTTGATGACGGATATGTACTGAATGTCAATTTGGATATAAAAAATCCGTATTTCATTGCCGATATGCCAGCAAATGAGATTTTGGTTGATCATGCGATCGTTGAAAATTACTTCGAAAAATCGAAAACTTTTTCAAAAATATTTATGATGCCAGTGTGACTTTGCGCAAAATAATGGCATTTGATTTAGTAGTTTTACTTGAAAAACAGGCGAAAGCATTCTATGAAGAATTACAAACGCAAGAACGTTTCAGCCGTCCGTGGACAGATTTCATTTTTAATGCACCTTGGAATTTATCGGTGGAACAAAGATTGCAAGAACTCCAAATGGGCGCTTTGTTTACGCCCTACCCCGAACTTAATAATCACAACATGAAATTTGTAAAAGACATTGAACATGTTCAGGCTCAACGCATGATACATTTTTTTGAATCAAAAGGGTTTGACGGTTTTGCATATGTGAATATCGGTGAGGACAAGGGGCATAGAGCAAGTCGCTATTTTAAACAATGACAAGCATCAAGAAATGTTAAATTGTGCGAATCAAGAAAATATATATGTTTTCAAAAAACGGGGCCTAACGGCGTACTCAACACCTCAGGCACGACGAGAGGCAAAACAGGCGTTGGATAAAATCCGTGAGGATTATTTTAAATCCTATCAACCGTCCAAATTAGATAAGCTTGATAAAACTGATTTATTCCGGTATCACTATTTTAAATTAACGCAAAAAATGTTTGAACCTAATGAGCGATAGATTAATTTTACATTGACATAACGTGAAAAAACGCGTATTTTACTTCTTACACTTAATTAATCATTTAACAATGGAGATTTATTATGCCGGCCACCAGTATGGAACAGCTTGTCAGCCTTTGCAAACGACGCGGATTTATTTTTCAAAATGCCGATATTTACGGCGGATTGCAAGGCGTTTATGATTTCGGGCCTTTGGGGGTCGAACTTAAAAACAATTTAAAGGCTGCCTGGTGGAAAGCGATGGTTTATGAACGCGACGATGTCGAAGGGTTAGACGCTTCCATCTTAACGCATCGCAGCGTGTTGCATTACAGCGGGCATGAAGAAACCTTTACCGACCCGTTGACGGATTGTAAAAAATGCAAAAACCGTTTTCGCGCCGACCATATCAAGGACGGCAAATGTCCCGAATGCGGCAGCACGGATTTAACCGAACCGCGTATGTTCAATTTGATGTTCAAAACAAATGTCGGCCCCGTCGAAAACGGCGAAAATTTTGCTTATTTACGGCCCGAAACGGCTCAAGCCATTTTTACGCAATTTAAAAATGTTGTGGATTCCACGTCGCGCAAAGTGCCGTTCGGTATTGCACAAATCGGCAAATCTTTCCGCAATGAAATTACGCCGCGCAACTTTATTTTCCGCGTCCGCGAATTCGAACAAATGGAATTGGAATATTTTGTTAAGCCGGGAACCGATATGCAATGGTTGGAAGAATGGAAAAACAACCGTGTCAATTGGTGGATTGAACAAGGTTTGGACCCCGAAAAATTGCATGTCCACAAAATTGAAGAATCCGAATTGGCGCACTATTCCAAAGCAACGTATGATTTGGAATATCAATTCCCCCACGGATTGGAAGAATTGGAAGGCGTTGCCGATCGTACGGATTATGATTTGGGCAACCATACACAACGCCAAAGTGAATTGAATTTAAGTGCTCATGTGCATGAAAACAAAGAAAGCGGCGGCAAATTGGCGATTTTTGACGACCAAGAAAAAAAGTGGTTTGTTCCGTTTGTCGTTGAACCGTCCGCAGGGGTTGAACGCGGCGTGTTGGCTGTGATGACTGAAGCTTATACCGAAGAAAAATTGCCAAACGGCGAAACGCGCACGGTTTTAAAGCTTAAAAAACATTTGGCACCCGTGAAAGTTGCGATTATCCCGCTTAAACGCAACAATGCCGATATTATGAAAATGGCGCATGACATTAAAGCGGCTTTGTTAAAAACGGGTATCGGCCGCGTAATGTTGGAAGATTCGGGCAACATCGGCAAAGCTTATCGCCGCCATGATGAAATCGGCACGCCGTTATGCGTCACGGTTGATTTCGAATCAATTGAAAAACAACCCGCAACCGTTACGTTGCGCAATCGCGATACAATGGAACAAATCCGCATCGGCGTTGATGAACTCAGCGATTATTTAAGAAATTTCTTTTTATAAAACGCCGCCATTCGGATATGGACAGAATCTTACATAAAGCAAAGAAAAATGCTTGATTTTTTAATCTGTTTATGGTAAACTTATTCAACTTTAACGAATTGCCATACGTATGGATACATACATATGGCGTAAAACAGATAGTTTGAAAGGGGTGATTACCATAGTTACTATCGTTGTTCATGATAACAATATCGAACAAGCTTTGCGCGTTTTGAAAAAGAAAATGCAACGCGAAGGCAGCTTTCGCGAAATGAAATTGCGCAGATATTACGAAAAGCCGTCTGAAAAAAAAGCCAGAAAGGCAACGGAATGCATTCGCAGAGCTCGCAAAATGGCACGCAAACGCTATCACGCCGAAGGTTATTAATTGTTTATTTAAACAAATTTGTTATCTCGCAAAAAACCGCCCGTATTTACGGCGGTTTTTTTTATCAAGCCGACAAATAAAATGCATTTTTGTATTTTGCCGCTTTTATTCGCAAAGGCATTCGTTACCGACCACCCGATTTAAAAAATACGGGGGAAATTTTTCCGTTATATGCGACTTGTGCCGTTTGTTTCGTTTGAGTGTCATACATTTCTTTTGTTTTGACATAAGCAACTTTTTTAAGTTCGTAGCCGCTTTTGTTCAACAACTTTTTGGAACGTTCGGCATTTTTCAAAACCAATCCGATCAACGAATTGGATGAGTGTTTAAAATGTTCGTGTTCAACTTGCTTTAACGCTTCCGCCATAAACCCTTTGCCTTGGCAATCTTCCGTCAACCAATATGTGAGTTCCGTTTTTGTGGAATATTCAAAACTTTTTGTCCCGATAAAACCGCACAATTTTCCGTTATGAAAAATATAATAAGGCATATCGGACAAATCTTGATATTTTTTATATTGTTTTTCAAGGTATTCAGATGTTTTTTCCACCGTATCCGTTTTGGGCGGCAGCAATGGCAAATTTAAACTCAGATGATTTTTATTTGCTTGAATCGCGTCAAACAAAAGGCGGACATTTTCACCCGTCGGTTCCAAAACCTTTAAAACCAAACGGTTCGTTTTCAACATATTCGGAGCCATTTTAACCGCTTTGCTTATATTTTGCATGCCCGTATTCCAAACAATTTTAAAAACGCGTATTCAAATGCATATTACGCAAACGTATATACTTTTGATTCAATATTTGTTCCGACGGTTTAGCCGCTTGTTTCGGAGCGGGCAACATGCTTTTATAACAAATAACCGCTGATTTTTCAAAATCGGCACGTGTCAAATAATACCCGACACAATCGTTATATTTAAAATCCGCCTTTTGCGCCACTTTCAAAGAAGCCGAGTTATTCGGATAAATATCCAAGCTCAACAAATCGCCGCCATGCGAAAAAAACGATGCCGCAAGCAACATTAAACTTTCGTCGATATACCCTTTTCCCCTTTTATCGGGATGAATCCAATAACAAACGGCGGCTTTGCGCTTCGGTTCGGATGCCGAAAAATCATCCAACCGTTTGTCTGCGTCATTAAGTTCTTCTTCCCGCAAAGCAATAGCACCGACAATTTCGCCCTCTACATGAACGAAATATTCGCAAAATTTACCCTCTTTTTTCATCTTATCGGCCGATTTCAACGCGTATAAAGCCGAATTCATACAATTCACGTTCAAACATGACGGTCTATACCCCCCTTCTTCGGCGGGTACGGATTGTGCAAAATTCAATAAGGCTTCGGCATTTTTTTGAGTCGGTTCAAGTGTTTTTAATGTTAATAACCCTCTTCCGATATTATCATCATATTCGGGGACATTTTTATTGTCCGTTCGATCATCAACATTCCGTTCGTTTTCCAAACGCCACATATCATATGTTTTTTCCCATACGACAGAAGAAGGATTTTCCTCAACCGCTTTATATCCGTTCTTATCCAAAATATGGCGAATAACCGGAAAATACGGATTTTTGAAATAACATTGGCTTTTGATTGATTTTAATCCCAACGGGAAAAAGGTTTGTTCGACAATTTTTAACGCACGGGGCAAAATATGGTTTCCTCGCGCCGACGGTGCCACCCAAGCAAACGTTTCGCCGACACCGTTTTTTATTTGCAAATTAAAATATCCGACAATTTCCCTTTCGCCGTCATCTTCGGCACGCGTCATCACATATTCGGCGGATTTTTTCGCCCGATGGCGATACGCGGTAACATTGGAATAAAAATCAAGTGTTTTATCCGTTTCATAAGCATCAACCAAACCGTGCATAAACGTTTCTTTCATACGAGCTTGCCATGTTTGAATAAATTTATCCAAAGCTTGCGTATCATGCACGCCCAAAGCTTCCAATTTTAAAGCGTCCGCATTTGTATCAACTTCAATATCAATCGGAAATTTTTTCATGTTTTCCCCATATTACGTTTGCCGGCAATCGCACGCCGTACCTGACAAGTTTTTAGTTTAACAACAATAAAAAATTTTGTCAACATTTATTTTAAAGAATAAACCCCATACTAAAATGTTCTTGCTTTGTTCTTTCAAATATGATACGATTGTGCGATTATAAAGTTTTGATACATTTTGAAAGCACAAAAAATATGCAAGAAAAAGATTCAAAAAACACATTGATCGAAAATTCAAACAATCAGATGATTTCGAAAGAAAAATCCGATTTTCATACTGCGGGAAATAATTATATTAAAGTACGCGGGGCACGGGAACACAACCTTAAAGATATTGACGTGGACATTCCCCGCGACAAATTGGTTGTGATAACGGGATTATCGGGGTCGGGCAAATCTTCATTGGCATTTGATACGATTTATGCCGAAGGGCAACGCCGCTATGTCGAAAGTTTGTCCGCTTATGCGCGCCAATTTTTGGATTTGATGAAAAAACCCGAAATGGATTCGATTGAAGGGTTGTCTCCCGCCATTTCGATTGAACAAAAAACGACAAGCAAAAACCCGCGTTCAACGGTCGGCACCATTACCGAAATTTACGATTATATGCGCTTGTTGTGGGCGCGTGTCGGTACGCCGTATTCTCCCGCCACGGGATTGCCGATTGAAGCGCAAACCATTTCTCAAATGGTTGATTTAATTATGGAAAATGATGAAGGGACCAAGCTGATGATTTTGGCTCCCGTCATTCGCGCACGCAAAGGCGAATACCGCAAAGAATTGCTTGAATGGCAAAAAAAAGGGTTTCAGCGCATAAAAATCGACGGCGAAATGTATGAAATCGATTCAACACCTGCGCTGGATAAAAACAAAAAGCATGATTTATCGATTGTTGTTGACCGCGTAGTAATACGCCCCGATTTGGAAAGCCGTTTGGCGGCGTCTGTCGAAAAAGCTTTGGATTTATCGGACGGGTTGATTCATGTCGAATGTGTCGGGGCCCCCGAAACAAGCGAAAACGACACAACGAAAAACAGCATAAAAAAGGGTGAAATCCGCACGTATTCCGGCAAATTTGCCTGCCCCGTTTCGGGCTTTACGATTACCGATTTGGAACCGCGGTTGTTTTCGTTTAACAATCCCCAAGGGGCCTGCCCCGATTGTTTCGGTTTGGGTTTCCGCCAATATGTCGATCCGGCCTTGGTCATTCCCGATGTCAACAAATCTATTCGAAACGGGGCTATTGCGCCTTGGTCGGGGCGCGGCGGCGACATGTACATGTGGTACGATTCGGCATTAAAATCGTTGATAAAATCCGTTAAATTGGATTTGGACAAACCTTGGAAAGATTTGCCCGAAGAAACAAAGCAAGCCGTACTTTACGGCAAAAAAGGCATGTTTAATTCTTTTGAAGGCGTGATTCCGAATATGGAACGCCGCTATATGGAAACATCGTCGGATTGGATGCGCGAAGAAATTTCAAAATATCAGGCAACCTCCCCTTGCGAAACATGTCACGGCGCACGCTTGCGCCCCGAAGCTTTGGCCGTTAAAGTCGGGGGCAAAAATATTGCCGAAGCCACACATGTATCAATCGGCGAAGCGTTAACGTGGTTTAAAGGGTTAAACGAAACCTTAAGCCCCCAAAAACAAGAAATTGCCACCCGCATTTTAAAGGAAATCAACGAACGTTTGACATTCTTAAACAATGTCGGGCTCGGGTACTTGGCACTCGACCGTATGAGCGGTACTTTGTCCGGCGGCGAATCTCAACGCATCCGTTTGGCCGGCCAAATCGGGTCGGGCTTAACGGGCGTTTTATATGTTTTGGACGAACCGTCCATCGGATTGCATCAACGCGACAACGACCAATTATTGGCAACTTTGACACGCTTGCGCGATATCGGCAATACCGTAATTGTCGTTGAACATGACGAAGACGCTATCCGTACGGCCGATTATGTGATTGATATGGGTCCCGAAGCCGGACGTCATGGCGGGTATGTCGTTGCCGAAGGCACGCCGCAACAAATCATTGACAATCCGTTATCGACAACGGGGCAATTTTTATCGGGCATGCGTTCTATCGTCGTGCCACAAAAACGCCGTACGGGCAATGGCAAATTTATTACGATTGAAGGTGCAAGAGCCAATAATTTGAAAAACGTGACGGTAGATATACCGCTGGGAACATTCACGGCCGTTACGGGCGTATCCGGCGGCGGCAAATCGTCATTGGTCATTGAAACATTGTACAAAGGGTTAAACCAACTGATTAACAAATCGCGCGAACCCGCCGGTCCTTATGATAAAATTAAAGGCATGGGATACATCGATAAAATCATCGACATTGACCAAAGCCCCATCGGGCGCACACCTCGATCAAATCCGGCAACTTACACCGGTATGTTTACGCCGATTCGCGAATGGTTCGCGGGTTTGCCCGAAGCCAAAGAGCGCGGCTATAAACCCGGACGGTTTTCGTTTAATGTGAAAGGCGGCCGTTGCGAAGCATGTTCGGGCGACGGCGTATTGAAAATCGAAATGCACTTTTTGCCCGACGTATATGTTCAATGCGACACCTGTCACGGCAAACGGTATAACCGTGAAACATTGGATGTGAAATTTAAGGATAAATCCATTGCCGATGTATTGGACATGTCGGTTGACGAAGCGGCTGAATTTTTCGAAAATATCCCGTCTATCCGTGATAAATGCCAATTGCTGCAAAAGGTCGGATTGGGCTATATTTCATTGGGGCAATCGGCGGTAACATTATCGGGGGGCGAAGCGCAACGCATCAAATTGTCCAAAGAATTATCGCGCTGTTCGACGGGCAAAACATTGTATATTTTGGACGAACCGACGACAGGTTTGCACTTTGCCGATATTCAAAAGTTATTGGAAGTGTTGCATGCTTTGGTTGACCAAGGCAACACCGTCGTTGTCATTGAACACAATTTGGACGTGATTAAAACGGCGGATTATATCATTGATATGGGTCCCGAAGGCGGCGACGGCGGGGGTACGGTTGTCGCACACGGCACACCCGAGCAGGTAGCCGAAAATCCGGCAAGTTATACCGGCCATTATTTGCGCAGGCTGTTAAAAAAATAATTTGCCATGGCATTCGAAAAAGGACGGACAAAGCGCTTTGATTTGACATCAGAGCGCTTTAATCGGTCGTAACCATTAAACGCATCCCGATTTTTCAAAGGAAAAATAATATAAACACCCGTTTTGCATAAATTATTTGCAATGCGCACGCCTTCATTGCAAATTGCAAAGACCTTTTACCACGTTATTTGGTATCGACGGAACGTTCCAACCATATGCGCGGACCTTTACCCCCGGGTACGGTAGCTTTCCATTCCAACCATCCGGTATTTGACCCTACGTGGACGGCGCCGAAATCGCCTTTCTTTAAATTTCCCATTTTTGCCAAACCATTCGGGTTACCGACGGTATTGGCAATATAACCGCCCGTAAAATCAAACAGATCGCCCATTTTCCAAGGATCGGATTTATCACTTTCGGAACACGATTTATTATCGCTCCAATGGCAATAAGACAAAGTTCTGTTAATATCAAAATACAGTTTGTCATCGGCATATCCTTCCACCCAAACTTCATAATCCGTTTCATAGGGGCCGAAACCATAGTTGACCATCCATCTTCTGCCGACGTTACGGCCGTAATTACGCCTGTAAGAAACGGTTGACAATTTTATGACGCATTTTTTTCTGTCCCGATCGTACTCTTCGCCGTCATAACGGCATGCTACACAATCTTCTCCGTTAAAATATAAGTTATCCGCACAAGGTTCGCAAACTCCCGTATCCGTGTTGCAGAATGGTTTTTCGGCATTTGTGCAATTCGCGTTTGTCAAA
>CAYPVK010000012.1:0-42272 GCA_964414185.1 uncultured Lactobacillales bacterium
AATCCCTAAAATAATATCCTCTCAACTCTCCTCATATCTTCTACCCCACCATCCCAACCTCTCAATCCTCTACATAATCTATCGGGAAGATATGGCTTGGTTGAGTGTCTGTTACGCATAAATGTGTAGGTTGTTGCGATTCTGAACCATCCGATTTTTATCCGTACACGTTTTTAAACGATTAACTGCTTGTTGGGCCGAAATATCGGAAAAAGCGGTATTTTGAAATTGGTTTAGATCGGTTGTGTATTATCGCATGCAAGATTTTTGGCAAATGTGCTTCCGATTGTTTTCACTGACGCGAAAGATAAGTATTATGCTTTTGCATAGTACGGTTTGTCGGTTGATGCGGCGGGCAAATATGAATCTTTGATTAAATATCGTATCGGAACCGAGCACGCTCGCATTATCGATGCCGCTGTTTTTAAATAAGCCTTAATCGGTTGAAATTTTTTGAATAAAACATGATGATAATTTTGAATATCATCCATCCAATCCCCGTTGCTTTTTGACACAGCTTATTTGATGCGGTCGTGAAACTTAATCGTTACGTTTTTTGAAAGCATCGACTTGTTTGGTAATAATTTCCAATGTGTCGTCGTTTAAATTTTTTAACTTTTGGACTATGTCGTTAATCAAACGTTCGCGCGTGCCGGGTATGACTTTTAAATTGTCAATGTTCAACAATTCAATCAACGAAACATCTAATGCTTTGGCAACATTGATTAATGTTGTGATTTTGGGATTAATGACTCCCCTTTCGATTTTTGATAAGGTATTTATATCTCTGTTCATTAGAACGGCGAATTCGGCTTGGCTGAGCTTTTTGTCTTTTCTCATGCGGCTGATTTTTCGTCCCAAATTTGTAAAGAAGGCGGCGTTTCCTTTTAATTCTTGAGCTTTGTTTGTCATAAAATCTGCCATATACATACCCTTTCTTGATACAAGATAAGTATACGTATTTCATAAATATATAAAAACACGACCAAAGTACTTATTTTTTATTGACATACATTATATATGTATTATAATAGTATAAACGTATAGGGAGACACATATTCTAGTCCTTTTTTTGTCAAGATTTCAAAAAGCCGTTAAATCAAAGGTTGGCGGCGGGTGTATCTGTATACTTAAAACGTCAAAATTCCCATCGTATCTAAAAATTGTTTATTTGTAAATAAATCAAATGGTTATCGAAAAAAAATGGGGGGGGGGGTATATTTTTATTGAAAAATAATTTTAGTATGTTATATTTCCAATATATTAATTTTCCCGTAGGATTTAGAAATGAACATCAAAGAATTATTAAAACACGTTTTTACAAATACAAAGAAAACACCTAAAGAATATGGCCGTTCAATGGTCGAAATGCTCGGCGTTTTGGCTATTATCGGCGTATTGTCCGTCGGTGCATTGATCGGATATTCCCATATGGTTGCCAAAAATGCCGCCAATGATTTGTTGGATGAATTAAACAAACGTGTGGTTGTCGCTTCCGCGCAAATGCTTCGGGGAAACGGCATATTGAATACGGAAGAATTCGGGGATACCACGTGCCACGGCTATCCGACACAAACGTATATATTGCCGTATGATGACCGTTTTTTCGCGATTGCCGTTGATCAAGTGCCCGTTCGCGTTTGTAAAATTTTCATGCGTGAAAATTGGTCGCAGCCTTCACAAGTTTTAATCGGTGACGTTGTTTATGACGAAGACGAATCTTTATGCAATGGTGAAGATACGGCGCCCGAAATGGTTTTTATTTTTTATGAAGGGTTGGATACGTCTTTGCAATCTCCGCGGACTTGCCAAGGGGCATTTGATTGCAGTTATTGCGAAAGTTGTATTGAATCGCTGTGTCAAAATCCCGATAATTTAATTTATTATATGGGCCAATGTTTAAAGGGGATTCCTTGCCAAGACGGTGCAAGTTGGGATAATGAACAAAATATGTGCGTTTGCCCGTCCGGCGTTTATGTCGGCGATTCGTGCGTAGCGGATGCCGGTTGCCCGACGGATGCAAGGTGGAATGCTTCGTTGCAACGGTGTATGTGCAACGACCAATCGAAAACATATGATGAAATCCAAAAACAATGCATAGACAATCCATGTTCGGACGGTCAAGAGATCGGTTATTTTTGGAATGGTACCCAACAATATGAAAAATGTTGCCCGGCGGGGCAAAAACCGGCCTATATCAATGAAAGCGGCCGGACAAGTTCGGCAGGCTTTTGTTGCCCGCGCGGGTATGATGCCGTCACCCCTCCCAGAAGTTGGGGCGGCTATACGTTTAAACAAACGATGTGCGTGCGCGCTTTATGTGAAAAAGGGAATTTGACCTCTTATTACAAAGGCGGATTGTATTTGCCCATCTGTTGCGAAGAAGAAGGCGTTATGGCGGCTCAGGTGTCATCCGGCGGCAATTCGTCGTCAATCGGCTTATGTTGCGCGTCCGATGAAACGGTTTATGAAGGGGACAATTATTCATATTGTGTCAAAAAAGAATGTCCGGCATCTTTGCCGAACCGTTTAACGGTAGATTATAAAAAATGCGGTGGCGCTAAGCGGGCGTTCACCGACGAAATCCCGATTTGTTGCCCCGAAGGCGTTACCGCCGCGGCCAGATGCAATGAGGACGGCCAATGTTCCAATTACGGATATTGTTGCCAACCGGGGTCGACGCGTATTTTTTCCGATTGTTCGTCACGGTGTATGTTGCAAAGTTGTCCGGACGGGCAAGAATTGGTTTACTTTAAAAGCAATTATGCAAATCAAGCAAAATGTTGCGATGAAGGGACACCGGGAGCCGCCTATTTCGATTCGCACGGCAAAAGGCATGCTTCGGGTGTTTGTTGCGAACCCGGCGAAACGGCCGTTCAGGCGGAATATGGGCGTTGTTCGGCCGGCCCGGACAGTTGTAGCGACGATGAAGATTTAGCGGATTATTATCAAGGGTCTTGGTTAAAAATGTGTTGCCCCAAAGGGGTTAAAGGTGCTTATTCAAGCGCATTTAGTTCGGCGCCGGTTTGTTGCCAGGTCGGCGAAAAATCCATTCGCGGACGCGCCAATTCGGTTTGTGTGCCCGATTTGTGCGGCGCGGATGAAACATTGTATAAATTTGCCGGGCCATGGTTTGAAGAACCGAACCTGCTTGAAAAATGTTGCCCGGCCGATTCGTCGGGAGCCGCCTATTGCAGCAGTTCGGGTACTTGTGCCTTGAAAGGTTCTTGTTGTGCTGCCGATGAAATCGTTATCAGTGCCGATGGCAATTCGGTTTGTGTGCCGGCCGTGTGCAAATCTGCAGCACCCAAACGGTTGAATTATACGGTCGGGTCAAATACGTTTGTTAAATGTTGTCCGGAAACATCCAAAGCCGCGGCTTATCAAAATGTGTTGTCGGCAACAAGTTATGCCGGTTTTTGTTGCGGAGAAAATGAAATTGTTGTTGCAAAAGGGTCATATCAAAAGTGCCAAGCTTGCGATACGGGCCTTGTCCCGAACGAAAGTGGCGACGCGTGTATTTGAATCGGGCGTGTTTGAATCGGTTGTTTGCGTGTAAAATTACGCAACGACCGATTTACGGCTGTTTGATGCGTAGGGCGTTTACGATTCGGTGAAAATTACAATAACCCGTGGCGGCGGAAAGAATAAATGCCTTGGCGCCCGATAATCAAATGGTCATAAATGGAAATGTCGGACATTTTTAAAATTTTGCGCAATTCTTCCGTGATGTTGATGTCTCCTTCGGACGGTTTGGAATCACCCGAAGGATGGTTGTGTACCAAAATCAACGATGAAGCATTCAACGCCAAAGCGCGGCTTAAGATTTCACGCGGATAGACGGGCGTATGGTTAACGGTGCCGTGTTGATGTTCTTCATCGGCGATTAAATGCAATTTGATGTTTAAAAACAAAATGTGAAACCGTTCGTTTTTTTTATGAGCCAATTTCAAAAAGCAATAATCTTGAATCTTGCTCCATGAATTGAACACCGGCGTGTCCAAAATTTCGACTTTTGTCAAACGGACACAGGCGGCCGGAATGATTTTAATCATCGCGGCCGTTGTTTCTTTGATACCTTTGACAGACATTAATTCTTCGGGTGACGCATTTAAAACGCCCGCAAAATTTTTAAAACGCGCCAATAATGTTTTTGCCAAAGGTTTAACGTCAATCCTGGGCAAAGCCGTCATTAAAATCAATTCCAAAAGTTCGTAATCGGCTAAAAAATCTTCCCCGTGAACAAGCAACTTTTCCCTTAACCGTTCCCGATGCCCGACATAATGCGGTTTTTCTTTCGTATCCATGGTATTACTCATTATAGGGTGGAAAAGTCCAGCCTTTTTCGGATAGAGTAAAGATTTCAACGCCCGTTTGCGTAATACCGACGGAATGTTCAAATTGGGCGGAAAGCTTACGGTCTTTTGTTATGGCCGTCCACCCGTCCGATAAAATGAGAGCTTCATGCGTGCCGACATTAAGCATCGGTTCGACGGTAAAAATCATGCCCGGCACCAATTCGACGCCCGTTCCGCGCACGCCGTAATTTAAAATATTGGGTAAGGAATGAAATACGCGTCCGATACCGTGCCCGCAAAAATCCCGTACAACGGAATATCCGGCACCGCGCGCCGTTTTTTCCATCACATAGCCGATATCGCCCGTGGTGTTGCCCGGTTTGCATTCGGTAATGCCCGCCATCATCGCGTGATACGTTGTTTCGACAAGCCTTTTCGCCTTAATTGACGGTTTGCCGACATAATACATGCGCGATGTATCCCCGAACCACCCGTCCAAAATGACGGTAATATCAATGTTGATAATATCGCCGTCGTTTAAAACCTTTGTCGGATTGGGAATGCCGTGGCAAATCACGTGGTTCGGCGAAATACAGCTGGCCTTTTCATAACCGTGATAACCGATGGTTGCCGGGATGCCGCCGCCGTCGCGCATAAATTTTTCCAACAATTCGTCCAACGCCCCGGTCGTTACGCCGGGTTTAACGTAAGGCGTAATAAAATCAAGCGTTTGAGCGGCAAGTTTGCCCGCCTTGCGCATGCCGTCAAATTCTTGTAAAGAATATATTGTCATTTTTGTCATAGCCGATAGTTTAGACCAACAACCCAAAAAATGCTAGCTTTTTTTATAATTTCTCGTTAAAATTCTCGGTAACGGCGTATTCGGAACGAAAAGACAACATACCTTTGTATGCCTTTTCCCGATTCGCACTTAGTAAAATAAGGAGAAATTTTAACGATGCTGTCGTCTTTTCATAATTATTTGATTATTGCTTTTATTTTTATTGTCGTTTTATATTTCTGGTTGCAAAATTCTCCTTTGACCAATTAGGTTAAAATTTAGTTAACAAATTGAAGCGGTTATGGCATAAAAAATTAATAAATCAAACATTTTGAAAATCCGTTTTGCATAAAAAAGCCGTTTTTTTGAAAAAATGTACTTGCCAAGCGTGAAAAAAAATATTAGAGTGAAAGAGTAAATGGAAATGACCAAACGGTTATTTCCGGTTGTTAAAAACTTTTATAAGGAATAAGACTATGACTAAAATCGAATCAGGACGGTCAATGGTCGAAATGCTTGGCGTTTTGGCTATTATTGGTGTACTTTCAATTGGCGGTATTGCCGGTTATACAATGGCTATGAACCGTTACCGCGCCAATGAAATTATCGACACAGCTTCTAAATTGTCTGTTGTTGCTCAAACACAATCTGCTAACCCGAGCAGTACGGGTTTTGATAGCAGCAAAGTTAATTTGAACACAATCGGCATTTCTGCTAACAACGTTCACAATGCTACGTTTACGGCAGCCGAAAACGGTCAAATTACACTTGCCGGTAACATGACAAGCGGCGTTAAAAACGCTTTGAAATCCATCACGGGCCGTGAGAATGGTGACAGTATTGTTATTGAAGGCAGCAACTAAGATTTAGTTGTGTGAAATTATAAGGTCCGCCGGCTTTGCGTCGGCGGATTTTTTTATATCAAAATGTCCTGTTGTTTTATACCAAAATACCCCGTCGGATATGAAAATTACCCGTTTTAACGCCTAAACGCACACCCGTTTTGAAAGCGTTTTTTTAAGTATTATGGTTTACGTATTCCTGTTTAAAAAAATTATTCCAAAACCAATTTTTTCGCCGCATTTTTAACGTAAACACTGATTTTTTCAAAAGCTTTGCTTTCGATTTGGCGTACGCGTTCGCGCGAAATACCGAAATGGGCCCCCAAATCTTCCAATGTCATCGGGTCTTCGGTCAAAAAACGGTTTTTAACAATAAATTGTTCACGGTCGGGCAAACTTTTCATAGCCTCAATCAAAAGCCGTTTTTTCAAATCCAAATCTTGCGCATGGCTCAAAACTTCTTCGGCCGATTGTGTGTCATCCGCCAACATGTCTTGATGGTTGGTTGTCGAATCGCTTGATAATGTGGCATTGAGTGACGAATCGCCGCTTAAACGTTGTTCCATTTCAATAACATCGCGTTTTTGTACGCCCAAAACTTTGGCAATGTGTTCGGCTGTTTCTTCGTTCAAACCCGTTTCGCCGTATAGCCCTAAGCGCGATTTGATTTTGTGCAGGTTGTAAAATAATCTTTTTTGCGTGGCTACCGTGCCGATTTTAACCAGTGACCAAGATTTTAAAACGAATTCGGAAACGGCGGCTTTAATCCACCAAATGGCATAAGTCGCCAAGCGGAAACCTTTATCGGGATCAAATTTTTTAATCGCCTGCATCAATCCGATATTGGCTTCCGAAATCAAATCGGACAATGCCAATCCGTAATGGCGGAAAGATATGGCCACTTTGGCCGCCAAGCGCAAATGTGATGTTGTCAGCGTATGCGCGGCTTCCATATCGCCCGTTTCAATCAAGCGTTTGGCAAGCATATATTCCGTTTGCGCGTCCAGCATCGGAAATTTGTTGATTTCAGATAAGTAAAGTGTGAGTGAATTTTTTGAATACAGAAGTGATAATGCGTTTGTTGTCATTTTTCATATCCTTTTCCTAAAGCAATACGTTTGACTGTTGATTTGCCTTTCCTTTTGGACAAGGCCGTTTGTATGTCCCGAAACTTCAGCAACATACCGATTAACCCCATACCCCGGAATTAATCCTTAGGTAGTCTAACAAAAGGGATGTAAGCTTGTCAAGCGTCTGTCAACAAAAATTTTAGTTTCGGGCAAAAAAAATGATAATCGCGCATACCATGATATTTTTTGCTTTAAACGGTTACTTTCCGTTAAAGATGTTTTAAACCTTTGTTAACTTAAAAAACACCCTTGTATGCGAATCGGTTTCGTGTTATAAATAAAATAAGTCTTTTAATTAACAGGGGGAGGCATGAATTTAAATTTAAATGTCGGCGTTGCTTTTATGGCGGGGATTTTTTCCAAAATACCGTTGGTGTCGGTTGCCGTCGTTTGCGTTTTGTCGTTCGGCGCACAGGCCAAATGTTTAAAAGAGCCCGACCGTTTGCCGAGTTTTAAAATAATGAGTGAAGCATGCCGCGAACCGACGGGCATGGAAGCTATCGGCAAGCTGATGGACGGGTATGGATTGTTGTTCGGCGCGGATAACAAAGAGGTTGCCGAAAATGAAGCGATAAAAATTATCCAAACGGCGCGGATGTTGTCCGGATTGCCCGCTCCCGTTTCGAAAGATGTTAAACGCACCGTGTTTGAAGATAAAACGCCGGCCGTTTGTGTTTCAAAAATGCAATTGGGTGAAGGCAATGTCGTTTTTTTAAGCGGCACGAAAGCTTGCTCCAAAGAATTGGCCGCGGCGTTGGTTCAATCGGGCGGTGCTTGGTATACGCCGGGCGATTCGGGCGGCATTGACGGGGCAACGTTTGATTTTTCCAAAGAAAATCCGCAAGTATCGTCGAATGTCCAAGCCAAAACTTTTGATGAAGAAGCCGAAATCTTTTGGAATCGGTTATGTGAAGAAAAAGTGTTGGCTAAGTATAAGGAAATTTGTAATACGGATGTAACGCCGACGGTTTATAAGATTATTTGCGAAAATGAAGACACTAAGGAAAGTGCTCGTGCCGGTTATGTTGAAGAACAAAAACAGCAAACGATTCGCGAAATTTTGGAAAACGGCTTTAAAATGGCGGTTACCGCTATGGTGGAAAATAAAACATTGACCGATGACGGCGTGATGAATGTTGCGCGCATTACAACGCGGCCGAACGGTCAAATGGAAGTTGAATTGTGTCCGAAGAAAGAAGAATTGGCCGATATGATTTTGACGGGATTGCAACGCGGAGAATCTTATAAAACGCAAAACGGCTTTGTGATTGAATTGAAAAATGAAATAGAAAACTTTTTAAAGGATTATGCCGCCAAGGCAAAACAACAGGGAGAAAAAAATGATTAAAAAAATATTGTGTATCGGAGTTTGTGCTTTGTGTTTGTGCGTCGGAACAAACGCATTGGCGGCTTGCGAAAACGAAAAAGTTAAGGCGCCGTCCGAAATGATTGCCGAAGCGTGCAAACAAAATGACGATTCGGCGTTGAATATGATTGCCATTGAAATGGTGTCGGCCAAGCAAAGCAATAATGTCGCAACGTTAAAAGAACAAGGACGCGAAATTTTGCAGACGGTTTGTTCAAAAGACGCTCAAGAAGCTTATAAAAAAGCTTGTTCCGTTCAAACGTTGCCCGAAAATATTCAAAAAATTTGCGCGAATAAAGAATCTATTGATAAAGAGCTTGATATGTTTGTTGCTCAGGCGCGCCAATCGGCCATGCAAGATTTGGTCGAATGGAGCATTAAAATGGGTTTTGCCGCGCATATTGCCAATGAAAAGCAAATCTTGAACCATTTGCCGCGAACAAAATCGGTCGAAATCGAACCGACGGGAATCGTGCGTGTCGAAGTTTGTTCTAAAGAGGATGATTTAACCGCAGCGTTCAGCGAAGAATTTAAGGCAAAACGCATCAAAAAAACACCCGGCGGATTTGAACTTAATTTAAAAGATGAAATTGCCCGGTTTGAAAAATTGTTAAATTCAAACGATTCCGAACAGGAAAGCCGCTAAAAAAAAACAGTTAAAAACGGCTGTTGAATTGTTTTAAAGGTCGCCTTTCGGGGGGGCTTTTTTATAAACCGCAAAGATTTTGACAATGGCGGTTTTTTTGATTTATCAAATAAGCCGGGCGTCCGAAAAGGCAATCGGATGTAAAAAAAGCGCCTCAATTTTGAAGCGCTTATTGTTACCATATAAGGACACGTGTTTATTTCAACAACATTTTGAAGTCCACGACAACGGCTCGGGTCTTTGTGACCAAGACGGGGTTGCCGTCAATCGCCGTAATTTCGGGGATTTCCAAAACGACTTGTTGGACTTTTTGCAACGTTTCTTTAAGCGGGCCGACGGCCTTGGGTTCTTCGCCGCGGACACCGTTTAAAATCGTACCGACTTTTGTTTCTTTAATCATTGTATCGAAATCGTTCGCCGGCAAAATGCGCAAAGCGGTATCTTTCATTACTTCGGTGTAAATGCCGCCCGTACCGAATACCATCACGCGGCCGAAATTTTTATCGGAATTGACGCCGACGATTGTTTCGGTAGCCTTGACAATCATTTCTTGAATGAGTACGGAAGCCCCTTTGAGTTGGAATTTTTGAATGGAACCGTTCAAACCGTCCCAAGCTTCGTTGAATGTGGCTTCGTCATGGACGTTCAAATAAATACCCTTCATTTCCGTTTTGTGCAATGCATCGGGCGCCGACAATTTCAACACAACGGGCGCCGGGAAGATTTTTTGGCAGAATGCCAAAGCGGCCGCTTTATCCGTAAAGTTGCCGGATTTGGGGTAATCGATACCGTAATGGTCCATAATCATATTGACGACGTTTTGCGGCAAGGAAGCCAAGCCTTGAGCTTTGGCATCGGCAACAGCCGCGCGAATGGCTTCGGGTACTTCATTTGTCGGTACATCGACATGTTGTACGTTTTTATAAGCCATTTGAGCCTTTAACATGCCGAGCAAACGCACGATGTCAATCGGGTATTCATAGTTCAACAAGTGTGCTTCGTCCAAAATTTTGCGGCCTTCTTTGACCTTTAAACCGCCGACAAAAACGGAAAATACGTTTACGTTTTTATATTGGGGCGCAATGCGGGCAATGGCTTCGGCCGTTTCTTTGGATTCGGTGACCATTTGCGGCGTTAACAAAACAATGATGTTTTTGTATTCGCCCGATTCGCATAAGACTTTCAGCGCGAATTCATAACGGTCCGCACGTGCATCGCCGATGACGTCAATCGGGTTGCCGAAAGCGGATTCGGCGGGCAAGCCGGCCTTTAACGCGTCGATTGTTTTTTGTGACGGTGTTGCCAAATCAAGACCGGCATCTTCGCACAAATCGGAAGTCAATACGCCGACGCCGCCCGCGTTTGTCAGTACGGCGACTTTGCCGTCGAATTCTTTATGGTTGGCATATTGCAACACTTCCAAAAGCCCGAACATTTCGCGTGTTGTATAGGCTTGGATAGCACCCGAACGTTGCAGCGCGATTTCCAAAACGCGGTAATTCGGAGCCAACGATCCCGTGTGGGACAAAGAAGCGGCCTGAGCTTTTTGTGATTTGCCCGGTTCCATAATCACGACGGGTTTTGTTTTGGATACCTCTTTAATCACATCCAAAAAGACTTTGCCGTTTTTCAACGATTCCAAATAGAATACGAAAGCGGTCGTATTTGGGTCGTGTTGAATGGCTTCAAGCAATTTGTCTTCGCCCAAAACGGCTTTGTTGCCGATGGAAATGAAGTGCGAAAAGCCGATACCTTTTTCGCGTGCCCAATCCAAAATGGCGGAACAATAGGCACCCGATTGGGAAATAAAGGCAACATTACCGCGTTCGGGGAACCCGTCGGCAAAGCTGGCATTTAAATTGTCAAATGTGGAAATGTGGCCGAGACAGTTCGGGCCCAACAAGTTAATGCCGTTTTCGATACATTTGCGGGCGATTTCGTCTTCCAATTCGTGGTTGCCGACTTCGCCGAAACCGGCCGTAATGATAGAAATATTTTTTGTTCCGTTAGCGATACAATCGTCAATGACGGGCATTGTAAATTTTGCGGGAACGACCACAACCACCAATTCAACGGGTTCGGCAATGTCGCGTACGGAAGCGACGCAAGGTTTGCCGAAAAGTTCTTGACCGGCGGCTTTGGGATTGACGCCATAGAGGTTGCCTTTAAAACCGGCATCAATTAAATTTTGGAAAATGACCGCGCCCAATTTTTTAGGATCTGACGATACGCCGACAACTGCAACAGAGGCCGGATTGAAAAAAGTTTCTAGCATGATTATTCCTTTTCATATTTGAGGGTTTAAGATAATATTCGGATAGGGGTACGATACAAAAACGCCGTGTTTTTGTCAAGCGAATAATAAAAAACATAAGGAAATTCTTAAAAAGGGAATTCTTATTTTAATTTGTCAATAAACAACGCCGCATCAAAACCGACGGCTTCGGCTATATCCAAAAATTCAATAACATCCAAGCGCCGTTCGCCTTTTTCATATTTTGAAATAAACGATTGGGGTTTCTTTAAGGCTAAAGCCAATTGAACCTGGGTCAGGTTGGCTTTTTTCCTTTCTTTGATTAACATGGACAAAAACGTTTGGTATTGTTCGGTAAACACGGATTTAGTCATCCAATCTCCTCCCTTTCTTGTGTACATAAAAAGTTTAAATCCATACTTTTGTATATACCAAAACAGGATTTAACAATCCAGTAAAACAAAATGTGCAAAATAAAAAATTCAAGATTGTTTTATATGCGATGGTGTGCGTTAAAACTTTGGGAAAATTGCCGTATTTGAAAGGGAGTGGTATATCCTTATCGTTTTTTTTGATAAGTGGGCGGGAAGGAAAGGATATGCCGTATCGGGTTTCTGATTTTTTATTTAAAAAATATTTTAAAATTTAAAGAATCGATTCGCAATAAAAATTCATTTTTTAAATGTGAAAAAATCGGCAATATGAAAATATCACCAATTTTGTAAAAGCCGTTTTTTTATTTCATACAATTAAAATGTATATCTTGCGCCAAACAAAAATTCGTGAGACGTTACATCATTTTTGGATGTAATATCAAACGGTTTTTTAAAAGCAGGAGCATTCATTTGATATGAACCTTTAACATTTCCGTAATCGGTGTATCTGTAACCCGCATCAACCGAAATATGATCGGTCACGGCATATGATACCCCGCTCCGATTTGCTAAGCCAAATTGTTATCGCCTAACTTTTTGCCGACACCGTTATCGGACAATGATGCTTTGCTTTCAACTCTCGCATAACCCAACCCGGCTCCGACATAGGGTGTGAATTCGGTGCCCGTTTCAATATCATAATAAACATTTAACATTGCCGAATAAACAGATGTTTTTGTCGTTACATTGACCGTTGTCGGGGTAATAACCTGAAAAGCATTTGTGGCAGAATCTTTTGCATTATCATTCCATCCGAATCCCAATTCGCCTCTGAAATTGCCGTATTTTACGGGAGTTGTTGCTCCATATGCCAATCTGATCCCCAAAACATTGTCTTTTTGTTTGTTGTCCAATATTTTGTTGTAATGATGGTTTATACCGCTGTAAGAATAATGGGAATTTGCATAGGCGTCATTTTCCATTCTTACAAAAGCGGCTTTTGTGGAAACATACTGATTTAATTCAATGGCATTGGCATTTAATGCAAATAATGCGGTTGCAATGCTCGCGGACAATAAAATTTTGTTCATTTATAAACTTCCTTTCATTTTTTATACAAAATTAATGCTACCCTTGATGAAAAGGTAGCAGGAAGTTCACACCTATTCACAGAAATAGTGTAGTATATTCAGTATATAAACATACTTTATTTTACTACCTTCCTGCCATAGCAGAAAGATAGTTTTACATCTGTATTACCAGACAACTATGAGAGGGTGCGAAACCTCACTTTGGTAATCAGCCAAAGCATAATCAGGTTATTTCATATGTACATGAAAGTCAAATATTTTCTGATAAAAGTATGGAAAAATTCCTGTCAAGGAAGGTTTCGTCCGTCTTTTTTTATCGTCCGTTTTCGTTATACGTGATAATCACGCGGGAAACGGGTGGCAAAATATTCCGAATTTGCCTATCGGAATATCCCAAACATTCGGCATATTTTTCCCCGTATTTCCAAGAGCGGATGATGGTATGGTCGATTTTGTCGTTTTCGGGGCAAGGCCGATGGATTTTATTGCGGGCCGATGAAATGATTGAACGTGTCAACGTATCGGTATTTTTATCGCGCATTGTAATTTGGCATAATTTTAAAAATAACGTTACGCCGCGCCGGTATGCCGGGTGGTCTTTGAAAAATTTTTCTAAGCTGTTTTCGTCTTTAAATTCAATCTTTTCATCCCAAAGAGATATCAACAATGCTTCATCCATTTGAATGTATTTTTGTTCAAGTTCTTTTTTGCGTTCCAAATAGCGGTGCTTTTCATCCGCTTCAATTTTTTTCCAAGACGGCCAAAGCGCACGGTTTTGAGCATTTTCATCATTCGCATATATGCGCAATTTGCGAACGGTATCTTTATCTTCCCCATAGGCTGCGGCCAATTCTTCCCCATATGCCCAAGTGGCATATAAGATTTCCCGTGCCGCCATTTCCATCAAAAAATAAGTCATGCGCGCCGGTGTTTTCGGTTTGGTTTGTTCGGCCAATTCTTTTGTCAGCAAAAATTCGGAGGCTGCCGTTTGGGAATTCGGATTTTTTTGGCGTTTATCGGATATTTCTTTTTCCATAGCCGCCGCCCATTGTTTGATAAAACCGAATGTGTCGATGATGTCTTTGTCTTTTTCGTGAAGGGCGACTTGTTCGTTCCAATATTTCACATTGACGATTTTCAAATTTGTTCGTTCGGCATCTGTCTCCATAACGTTCGACATGGCATTCCCCCTTTAAAATCAATTAATCGTTTTTCAACAAATGCGTATTTTCTTTTAACGATTCAAGCAAAAGGGCGATGGATTTGTCCATTGCGCGTTGTTTTTTTTCATCCGATTCGTGTTCGTGCAAAATGCCGTATGTTTTTTCGATAACCAAATTTGCCATTTGTTCTTTCATTTTGCGCGTGCCGTTTTCTTGTATCATTTTTAAACGCGCAGCCACTTCGCGGTCTTTGCGTTGCATGCGTTCGGCGGCGTTTTCTTTAAATTCTTTGCGCAAATTTTCGATTTCAATGTCGGCTTGCCTTAAAATATCCGCCCGTTCCGATTCTTGATTTTGAGTATATAAAACGTATTTGTTGTACAGCTCTTCGGCTTGTTTGCGCAAACGGGCGGATTCGTCCAAATGCGCGCGCACTTTGTCGGCTTGTTCTTGCCCCCAACGGGTTAAAAAACGGCTTAACGGACGGACGGCAATCAACACCACCGCAACAAAAGCGAATGACATCCAAAATTCGGGACCTTTGATAATTTGTAAAAACGAATCCATTTTTAAGCCTCCGAATCTTGTGCACGGCGTTTTGCTTGCATCTTTTGTGAACCGAAAAATTTTTGTGCCAACTCTTCGGCAATTTGTCCCGCTGCCGCATCCGACCGCGCATGTAATTGGCGGTCGATTTCACGCAGGTTGTTTTCCGTTTTTTCGATTTTAACGCGCACTTCGCGTTCATGCAGCTTTTCAATTTCCGCCGATTCGCGGTGCATGTCTTCAAAGGCGCGTTTAATCATAGCCGCTTTTTGTTGTTCGGCATCAAAAATGTAAACGTTGTAATTTTTGACCAGTTCGTCCGCTTGAGCGTTGACGCGTTCGGCAATTTCCAAATCCGTTTTGATAATTGTTTCGCGTTCTTGAAATACATCTTCCAACATCGGAAAAATCAAATAGCTGATAATCAGGAACATGAAGCCGAAACTGATCAGCATCCAAAAAGATTGGCTTAAAAACGGCGTAAGTTCAAATTGCGGCATTAAATTACATCCTTTTCAAATTAAATGATGCCTTAAACCCCATCCAAGGTTAAATGTACAACAAAACAATGGCCAAACCCAAGGCGTACAAAGCGATGGCTTCGGTAATGGCCGCCCCGCCCCATGCAAACAAGCTGACGTCGTTTTTGACGTTCGGGTTACGGCTGACGGAAGAGATAATCGCCACCCAAATTTCGGACACGCCTTTAGCAACGCCCAACATGACAAGGCTGATTAACCCGACAGATAAATATTTAGCGGCTTCGGCGACAAATTTCATTGATTCTGCATCCATTTTAATTCTCCTTTATAAATGCGTTAAATCTTTTAGTGGGAATGCAATGCTTCCCCTAAATAGATACTGGTTAAAATTGTAAAAATGTAGGCTTGCAAAAATGCAATCCCCAACTCGAAAATCAGCAATATCCCGACAAAAAGCAACGGGAGTGCCCCGGCAAGCCCCGATGAATAAACGAAGTTTGCCAAAATCTTCAGCAAAATGTGACCCACGACCATATTCATAACCAATCGGATGGTCAGGGAAAAAGGTTTTGCCAAAAATGAAATCAATTCAATCGGAATAACAATCGGTGCCAAAATTTTCGGAATGCCCGCCGGCATAAAAGTGCGAAACCAACCCAAACCGTGATGGGTGATGCCGACCCCGGCAGAAATAATCAACCCTAAAACGGCAAACACGCCGACGGGAGCCAATTGGCTGGTAAATGTAAAACTATACGGCACGAGCCCCAAAGCATTGCCCATGAAAATCATTACGAATACGCTGAATATAAACGGCAAATAATTTTGATACCCTTCGCCGATGGAATCTTTGGCCGTATTGCGGATAAAAACGTATAATGTTTCGACAATGGATTGTCCGGTTGACGGAATTAATTGTGTTTTACGCAACAACAGCCACAAAAATCCCGTTCCCAAAATAACAGACAGAACCATGAACAATGAAGAATTTGTGAACGACAAATTAAACCCGTCAAATTCAAACGGGATAAGCGTTTTAACTTCAAATTGATGTAAAGGGTTCACTTGAGTTCTCCTTTGTTATTATCTACAGTGTCCACGACGCGTTGCAACGAACCGGGGCAACTAAACTCATCGCTAATAACGCTCTTCGTTAAGTTTCCTACGTTCGGGGTCACTTGAGTTCTCCTTTATAAGTATCCGAAATACCCTTAAATGTATAAAGTTGAAACGGCAAACGTATTTTGTCGCGGCTGAAATTTTTTTGAAAAAATACGCTCTTTCCTGAAATCACCTTTATTCAACTCCTGACCCTTTCAAAAAGAGTCTAATCTTTTAAATCCGTTTCTGTTTGTGCGGGGTTTGGGGAACTTTCGTTTTGATGGCGGCGTTTTTTCTTACCAATCGAAAGGCCGTATCTGGCGACGGTCCAAAGACCCGCAATGCCCCCCAATATGGTAAGGCCGGCCGTCAGCAAAATCGATGTATCGAAAAGGTGCTGAAAAAGCACACCTAAACCCAAACCGATTAAAACACAACCGAACAAATCTGTCAAGACATTTATGGTTGTTCCGTACCCGGTATTGATTTCGTGAACGGTTTCGTCTTCCAAATGCTCGCGTCGGGCTTGTTCAATGTGCGAGGCCAGTTCATCTGTTTCTTTCGTCATGTATAAATCCCTTTTCTTTTTCGCCTGTGGGGGAATGCCGGCAACGGTATCAAAGCGGCCGAAACCGCCATGTGCGTTTTTTCGTTAATATCCCAAAGCTTGGCGGACGCCCTCCATAATGGCAACTTTGTCGGAACCGGTAAACATTTGTGATTTTGTACCTTGCACAACGACCACTGTCGGCATCCCGCGCACTTTATACAAATTTGCCAAATTGTTACGTTGATTTGTAATGGCTTTTTGCAATTCTTTGTTTGACAGGCAGGCATTGACGGAAGCGGTCGACATGCCGAGCAGGTTGGCGTATCCCGTTATGATGGGTTTCGGGTCTTGAGCCGTCAGCCATGCTTGTTGGTTATCATACATGACCGAAATGAATTTTTCGTAATCGTTAATCGGCAGACATCTTGCAATCATCGTACCGGTCATCGCTCGCGCATCATATGGCATATCAACCCAAACTAAGTTGGCATGTCCCGTTGCAACAACGTATCTGAGCAATTCGGGCAGGACGTAATTATGAAATCCGGCACAATGCGGACAAGATAAGGATGAAAAAACATACAGCGTTGCCGGCGCATCGGCGTTGCCGTATGTCCGCAAATCCATCGGCGTAACATTTTTATTCAACAATCGTTCCGCATATTCCGGAATTTCGGCCTTTGCAGCCGTGCAAATTCCCATGAATAACCCTAAAACAAGCAACAGTGTGCCCCAATTTTTCATATCTTTTATCCTTTAAAATTTTTTGTTCATTATGTTTTTGTTATGCAAGTCACAATTATCTGCGGTCGCCGAGAAAGTAAAGAATCAATCTGAACAAGTTGATAAAGTCCAAATATAATGCAACGGCGCCCATGACGGCTTTGGAATCTTTTGCCCCTTGCATATCGTTTTCGTTGTAAATCATTTTCAAACGTTGCGTGTCATAAGCCGTCAAACCGACAAAAATGAAAACGGCAATGATTGAAACGGCGAATTCGAGTATTGACGATTTTAAAAAGATATTGACAAGCATCGCCAAAATAACGCCGATTAAACCCATAAATAAGAATGAGCCCCAGCCGGCCAAAGATTTTTTGGTCGTGTAGCCGTAAATGCTCATCCCGAAAAAGGTTCCCGCCGTTACAAGGAACGCTTGGAAAATACTGCTGCCCGAATAAAGTAAAAAGATATTTGATAACGATACACCCATCAGAGCCGAAAAGACCCAATAAATCGCACCGGCACGGCCGGCATGCATGCGTTCGGCGGCCGAATACATCATGAAAATCAAAACCAACGGTGCCAATACGGCAATCCAACCCCATAATGTAAATGTTATGTATCCGTCGGTTCCGACTTTATAGAAAACGGAAAGTAACGGTTCTTTTGCGGACAGGTAAGCTGCGATACCGGATACGGCCAAACCGCCGGCCATATAATTGTATACTTTGCCGAAAAATGATCGTAACCCTTCGGATTCACCGGTATTAACCAATGCCCCTGTTTTTTGATTTAAATCCATGATGTTTCTCCTTTTAATGCGCATTTGCTTTCATTGATATAGTCTCTTATTATATAACGAGTTTGCGAAAAAAAACAAGTCAATCTTTTCAAAACGACTTCGGATATTTTATAATCCCTTTCGCATAATTGTACCGCGAACGGAAGACGTCTGTTCCGCATTTTGAGGCATTGATTGGTCGTCAAATCGCATAACGTTTGCATAGGCGTCTTCAATTTCGCCATACGCCGCCGTCGCCTCTGCCAGCAATGCCGCCCGCGTTTCTTCGGTTGCGGCGTCGATTTGTTGACGGGCGTTCATAATGCGGGCTTTGTTTTGACGTGAAGCGTCAATCAGCCGCGGAATAATGGCAATTTGCGGTTTTTGGCGGTGCAAAGCTTCCATTTTCGCAACCATTGCATCGGCTTGAGCTTCCAAAGACATTATTGTTTGGCGATAATCAAGCGTCCCGTCGCGCGAAGCTTCTTCTTTGGCTTCATTGGCTTTTAAGATGGCTAACCGAGCTTGTTGCAAAATGGTATTTTCTTGTTCGGTTGTCAGGTTTTCGCGAATCGCCAACTGGTTCACGACGGTCAGGGCGTCATTGGCATTTTGCAAGGCAATCAATGCTTTTTCGTTGCCGATGTTTTGCAAATCGCGCCCCGTTTGCCTGACGATTGTATTCGCTTGCGTTATGGCTTGCTTAACGGCATTTTGGCGTTGCAGGGCCGCTTGTTCTTGTGCGGCGAGCTGTTCTTGGTGAGCTTGTTCTTCCTGCGTTGAAATTTCCCTTTTGACAATGCCCGACACGGCATTGGACAAGTCTGCATAATCCGTTGTATAAACCGATTTGCCCCCGTCAGCCACCAATCCCAATACAAACGGCGGGAATTGCGGATAGGCATTCAATTTGACCGGTATTGAAACTTCCAAAGCTTGTTTGGGCAAATCCCAAGTCACTTGTGTCGGATTGGCAAGCATTGTCGGCGTCCTTAACGACATATCCATAAAGCGCAAGGTGCCGCCCGAAATCGTAAAGCCGCCGCCCAAAGAAGTAACCGTTGTTTTGCCCGAATGCAATAGGCGTTGCATGCCGGCGTCAAAAGTTTGTTGCGAAGCGTTTTGAGACATCGTCGTTTTAACCAACGAATCGATACCGGCGAAATCCGCTCCGATGATTTGCCCGCCCGTGAATGATGCCGAACCGTTGCCGTTTAAATCGGCCATCATGGCAACCGGAGATTTACCCGCGGCCGTAAAATCGCCGCGTACCGCCACTTTGCCGCCGCCGAATGAAAAACGGTCGATTATCATAAAGTCGGGGCGTACCGGCGTTTCGGTCAAATCTATCGACGCTTTGACGGCCGGTTCGGAAACCCATGACAATGTTCCGTTCGCTTTGAAAACGGAATTTGTCGCATTGCGTTGTTTGCCCGAAAAATCCGCCAATGTGAATACGCGGTCGCGGATACGGAACGCAACGTTGGCATTCATCAAATCCAACACTTTGTACATCAGCCGCCCGGCGGTCAGTTTGACATCGATATCCCAATCGTCGAGTACGGAAAAGTTAAATTCTTTAGATGACAATTTGCCGTTTGTGTCGAATAACGATGTTTGCCGCGGGATAAACCGTTCGGCTTCAAAAATCGGCGACGCCAAAGTGGCGGCGATTTTTTTGCCTTGTTTGGTTGAATAAGAAACCTGTCCCGTTAATTTTTGAACGCCGATACTGGCTTCCCCTTGGGTTAAACGCCAATCGTTCAAATCGCCGTTTAAAATGCCTTGCGCCCTTAACGCTCCCGTCAAATTATCGGCGTATTTGTTTGATATGTTGATCAAAGACAAGAATCGTTGCGTGTTCGGGTGTGAAATATTTAAATTTAAGTTTTGAAAGCGCAACATGTCTTCAACTTTGGCAATGCAGCCGCTGAGTTTAATCGATGCGTCGGACAACTGCAACAATACATTTGTTTTATAGGTATTGTTCGACCCGCTGACCGAACCGGCAAATTTCGCATCGGTCGCTTGTTGAAATAGCGGCAATGCCGATTCCAACCCTGCGCGCCCCATAAAAATGGGCAATTGTGCGGCCGTAAAGTTGAAATTCATTGAATCGATGTCGGCCGTTTTGGTGCCCAGCCCCGTGATTTGTCCCGATAGATTTAATGTTGCGGTTGCCACGCCCGAAAATTCGGCGTTGTCGATTTTTAAAACGCCGCCTTTAAGCGAACCGGCCATCGATCCCGACGTAATGGGCAACGCATGCCATGTGAACGCTTTAAAATTCGTTTTAAATTTCAAATCCCAACCGGACAGATCTTTTGCGTTTTGCGCCATATTGTTGATTATGGAAGGCAACTTTTCAATTCGGATTTTGTCGTTCGTGCGTTTAAAACCCGTGTAGCCGTCCAAATTCAAATTGTTGAATGTTATGTCGGCTTCAACTTTTTTGGGATTTTCGGGTGCCCAGGCTATCGACCCGGATCCTTCGGTCGTATCGATTTTGAACGATGACAAATCGAGCAAAGCAAATCCCGGCGCAACGGTCATTGTACCTTTGGCCGTTGTTTTTTTCAGCAAGTTTTGCGGAACGTTTTGAACGGTTATGTCCGCCATTTTCAAAACGGTACGCAAATCGTCGGAGGACATGTCCCCTTTGAACAAAACATACGGTTTGCCCGATTTAATGCCCGTGTGCGTGGTAAAATTGACGGCCGTATTGCCGGGCAACGAAACTTTGCCGTCCGTAACGGTTAATTTTTGATCGGCATAAACCATTTTCCCTTCAAGAGAACGGATGGTTTCATCCCCGGTTAAAATACGGTCGATATGGAATGTCAATGTGATGTTTTCACCGATTTTTTCTTGTTGCAAATATGACCAATCAATTTTGTCAAAATACGGTTTAAATGCGGCATAATCCAATACGTTAACGGCTAAATCGCCCGTGAAAAACGCGGGTGCGGTTGCCGTTTTGACATGTTTTTCCAGCGTTGTCGTTACGGCAAAGGCCCCGTCTTCGTTTCCGAAACGGATGATGAAATTGTTCAACGTGTCCACCAGAGGCGTTATTTGCAAACCGAAATTGCCGACGGCCTCTTGTTTAAACAGGTCGTTTAAAACTTCAATGCCTAACGTTTCCATCAAAACGGCGGGCTTTTGAATTGTAAAAGTTGCATCGCCGTTTAAAAGGGATTTAGGGTCATGGTTTGTAATTTCGCCGGTAAAATTTAAATTCAAGCCGCTTGTTTTTTCCGCAATCGTCAGTTTAAGTGTTGCGGCGCGGTCGTTGCGGATATGCCCCACATCCGCCGAACCGTTTAAAATTACTTTTCCGTAATGGGCGGAACCGTTAAAAATGTAAGGCCCCTTCAGTGCATCAATTTTCAGCGCGCCGTTGATGTTTTCCAAATTGTATTCTTCGGCAGTAATTTTGTTGATGAATTTGACGGTGCCGCCGATGATATTCAAATTATCGATGCGTGTGCTTTGCATCGGGCTGACCGTTCCCAAAATGCGGGCGTCGTTTAAGTTTTCGTCCGGTGCCGACAAGAACGGGAATTCCCAGTTGGCGCGGTTCGACGGCAAACGTTCCAAATATAAGACGGGTTTTTCGATTTCAATGTTTTTGACAACCAACGGTGTTTTGAATAATGATGCCCAATCAATTTCGACTTTTAATTTGTCGGCGGTCAACATGTTCGTTTTATCGGACCCCGCATGATTGGGCAAATAAATGCCCGTCATGGTAATGGTTGGGCTGGGCGACAAGCTTAACGTCGTTTGTCCCGATACGGTCATTTTGCGCCCTGTCAATTCGGATACGGCGGCGATAATTTGTTGCTGATAGCTTTGAGCATTTAAAGTGCGGCTTAAATAATAAATGCTTGTTCCGGCAGCCAAAATAAAGATGAACAACAAGGTCAGCAAAAATTTTTTCATAATCAAAAACTCCCATATGATATGCAGATTTTTCTTTTATAGCATATCAACGGATTTAAGGGAAGCGTTTTTTAAAAATTAATCTTCTAATTTTACGCGGATTTTTTTCATGAACATTTCTTTATCGTAAGGTTTTTCCATTTGGTCCGCTACCGAACGGACGGCGCGTTCGATTTCAAGGCGTGTCGCGTTTTCGTAAAGTTTCCTTAAAATTTCAAACAGCCTTTCTTCCTGTTCGGGCGTATCCAATGTCAATATATTGTCGGATGCGGGAATTTTTGTTTGTTGTTGTTTGGATTCCGTAAATTTTTGCGCGTCGTCGAAAAAGCCCATTTAATCCTCCCGGTTTTTAACTTATTTTATCAATCGGTAAATATAATCCTTGTAAAATCTTGTTTGCCCTTAAATATTTTTTTTCCATGAAAACGGCACCAACAACATCACGATGGCAATAAATTCCAAACGCCCCAGCAACATGGTAACGGACAAAATCCATTTTGCCGCATCGGGCAACGGCGCGAACGTTTTATCCGGCCCGATTAATGGCCCCAATCCGGGCCCGACGTTGGCAATGGCCGTCAGAGCGGCGGACATGCTGGTAATCAAATCCAATCCCAAAAAGGACAATGCCAAAGTTGAGATGGCGGTAATCATTAAAAACAGCGTCATAAAAGCCATGACGTCAATCAAGGCCTTATCGCTGATCGGGTGGTTGCCGTACCGGGCGATGAATACGCCGTGCGGTTGCAAAACGGATTTCATGCGTGTGGACAACGCTTTAAACAAAATGGTGTGGCGCAACATTTTGACGCCGCCCGACGTAGAACCCGTACATGCGCCGGTAAAGTATAAAAATAAAAAAGCAACCACAACAAAATTGCCCCACCGATTATAATCGTCGGCATAATAACCCGTTGTCGTCACAACCGAAATAACACTGAATGCGGTCAGGCGCAAAATATCGCCGATGTCGTTGACGTCTTGGTTTAAATTGTTCCAGCGGTATAAAGTCAGCAAAATAATTGAACCCGCCAAAACGAACAGGTAAGTAAAAATTTGTTCGTTGTTTTTTATGGCTTGCCATTTTTTTTGATAAATATACATGCCGATAATCAGCGGCAATCCGGAAACAGCCATAAAAAACGTAACGACCCATTCGATGGCAGGGCTTTTGTAATAAGCCAAAGAAGCATCATGTGTTGAAAAACCGCCCGTTGCAATTGTGGCCATTGCATGATTGACGGCATCAAAAACGGACATGCCGGCCAACCACAAACATAATGTGCAAGTGGCGGATAAAAACAAAAAGAAAATTAAAATGGCACGTAAGTTTTGAGCCGCTTTGGGCGATAATTTATCCGACCGTTCCGATGATTCGGTTGAAAAAAACTGCATGCCGCCGATGCTTAAGTTCGGCAACACCGTAATGGCCACGATGATAATGCCGACGCCGCCCAGCCATTGGATAAACGAACGCCATAACAATAAGCCGTGGTTCATATGGTCAAGGCCCGTCAAAACGGTTGCGCCGGTTGTTGTCAATCCGGACATCGATTCAAAAAACGCGTCGGTAAATGAAATGTTATGATAAGACAAATAAAACGGTAATGCCGAAAATACGGCAAATGCCGTCCATGTCAATGTGGTTGTCATGAACATTTCTTTGGGGCGCAAAGGGGATTCTTCTTGCTTTGTCGCAAAGTATACGACGGCACCGGCGGCGACGGTAACGGCCGCCGAAACGAACAAACGGCATGCTCCGTCGATATCATCGTTTAAAATATCAAAACCGCCCGGTATCGCCATGGCCAATCCGCATAAAACAGTCATCAGGCTGACGATCGAAAAAATTAAGCCGAACCGCATGGCAAGTTTTCCTTTCAATTAAAAAGAATGTATAATTTATTGTAGCAAAAGGCAATAAAAAAGAGTACAATAAATTACCAAACGATAAAAAAGGATGGGAAAATGGCCTATATTGATGCTCATATGCACGTTGTGCCCGATGATGTTTTTTACAAAGCTCGGCAAAAAGGGGTTGAAAAGTTTTTTGTCAATGCCACTTCGCAAAATGATTGGCAGGCCGTTTTGGATTTGTCCGAACGCGTTTTGGGCGTTTACCCGTGTTTGGGGATTCATCCGTGGTATGCCGATACGGCCACCGAAAATTGGGAAGCCGATTTGATAAAGTTATTGCGCGCACATCCTTTGGCAATGGTCGGCGAAATCGGTTTGGATAAAGGCCGCAGAAATTTTTTGCGGCAACAGGATATTTTCCGCAGGCAGTTGCAAATAGCGGTCGATATGGATCGCCCGGTGCATATTCATTGTGTCAAAGCTTGGGATGAAATGTTTGAAATTATCGGCGAATTTCGAGATGTGAAAATGTTGTTGCACCGTTTTGGCGGCGACGAAGTTTTGGTACAAAAATTTCGGATGTTGAACGCTTATTTTTCGGTTCTGAACGATAAGGTTTACGAAGTGGTTCCCGACAACCGTCTGTTGGTTGAATCGGATGCACCGAGCGGATTAAAAACGCCCGAAGCGATTCCCGATTTGGTACGGTCTTTAAAATTGGATGAAAATTATTTAATGCAAACGGCTGAGGATTTTTTGGATGGAAGATAGATTGGCACGCACGCGCTTATTGTTGGGCGAAAAAGGAATTGAAAAATTACAAAAAGCCACCGTCATGGTTGTCGGATGCGGGGCAGTCGGCAGCTTTGCGATTGAAGCGTTGGCCAGAGTCGGCGTCGGACGTTTGATTTTGGTCGATTTCGACGTTGTCAAGGAAAGCAACATCAACCGCCAATTGTTCGCTTTGCAATCGACTTTGGGGCAAGAAAAAACGGCGGTCGCCCGTCAACGCGTCCGTGATATTTCGCCGGATATTCAAGTTGAAGTGATTCCCGCGCTGGTCAACGGAGAAAACGTTGCGGAGCTTATTTCATACAGGCCCGATTTCGTTATTGACGCAATTGATACGTTGAATCCGAAAACATTGTTGATTGAATCATTGGTGCGTGCCGGGATTATGTTTATTTCGAGTATGGGAGCGGCATTGAAAGTCGACCCGAGCAAAATTGCCGTTGTCCCGATGAAAAAAACCATTAACGACCCGTTGGCGTTTTTTGTGCGCAAACGGTTGCGCAAACGCGGCGTGCCGATGGATTTTAAAGTGGTATATTCATCCGAAGACGTATCCGATAAAGCGCATATCGAAATGCCGTCGGAACCCGAAAACGATACGGGGCGGGTACGGCATAATTTGGGATCTTTGCCGACCGTTACCGGCATATTCGGTTTAATATGCGCGAATGAATGCATCAAGTTTTTAACGGACGGTTTCGGAAGGTGAATATGTGTATTTCGGGCGTAAAGGTAGCCGAAAAAGTTCCGAATATAACGCAATAAAGAATGAATTATTGCAACTTGACAGATTTTAATAAAAATATTATCCTATGCCATTGATAAATTTGATTACGGAGGAATAAATGAAAAAGATAACCGTTCTTTTTTTTGTTTATTATTATGTTTTGCGGAATATATTTATCCGTGCGACAACATCCTGCCATTTCCGTTATTATGCCGACCTATAACCGTGCCGAATTGTTGCCGCGTGCGATAAATTCGATTTTGTGGCAAACATACAAAGATTTTGAATTCATTATTGTTGACGACGGTTCGACGGACGATACCGCACGCTTGTTGAAAGAATATGCCGACAAAGACAAACGCATTCGCATATTGCGCAACGAAAAGAACAAAGGGATAGCTTATTCGCGGCAACGCGGGTTGGATGCCGCTCGCGGAAAGTACATTGCCGTTATGGATTCCGACGATTGGTCCGTACCGGAACGGTTGCAAAAGCAAATTGATTTTATGGATAAAAATCCCGAAATTGACGCATGTACGGGAAGGTTGGGCAATCTTGAAAATATAGACATTTCAAATTATAAGCCGGATTCTTTCACATATACCGTTAAACATCTGCCGGGCTTTTTTGAAACGGAACTTATGTTTTACAACATATTTTCGAATGTTTCGTCTTTTTTTTAAGCGTGCGTTTGTTGAAAAAAATAATATTCATTATGACACAGCCCTTGTTTCTGCGGAAGATTACGATTTTTGGCGGCAGATAGCCATGGCGGGCGGTAAAATGGTCGGTTTATCCGACGCATTGGTTTATATTCGTTCGCATCATTCCAATGTGTCGACGTATTATGATGAGATGACAAAAAATTCCGTTGAAATACACAAAAAAATGTTTTCCCGCTTTTTTGAACCCGATGCCGACGAATTGAAATTCAGTTATACAAAACAAGAAAAATGTTATTTGTTGAAAAAGATAAAACAAATCAATGCCGTGAATCCGAAAATGCCTCAAATTTATTTGGAAAACAGCTATAAAACGCAATGCCCGTCGGATTTGAACAATTCATATTATGTAAAGCATACGTTAAACCGTTGGGAAGGTTTTTTGGAAAAAATCGAAGGGAATAAATATGCTCGCGTGGGAACCAAAGATATCGGAATGTTAAAAATCAAGCCGGGCAAAATCGAAATGCATTGGAATGCTTATCCGCCGGAAACGTTTGTTTTATCCGAAAAATCGGAATGGATTTTTGAACCTTCCGGAAAAACAATTAAATTGAAACATATTAATTGGGCGGCGGATTTTATCGTTTCCGATGTTGAAAAGGGCGGTTGCCGTACGGATGTGAAAACGGAATGCGCGCATATCCGATATATTTTTGATGATGTCCTTTGGGTTGATTGGACAAATCCCGCTTGGCCTTCGGAGGAATTTAAAAAGGAAAAAGGGGCATTCAAATTTGTCAGAGCATTGAATGAAAACGAAAAAATTTAATTCTCTGTCACCCGTTTATTTCCCCGCCAACAACGCTTCGATGAGTTCTTCGACCGACGGGATATAGCCGTTTTTGTACATCGGGTCGGTACCGAAACGATAAGCGGCGTGACCTGCAAACATCAAATTGTTGTCGATGCTTTCGCCGTGCGCGATGGCTTCCAACGTTTTGCTGATACAAAATGAGCGCGGATCGGGCAAACGGCCGATGGTGCCGTTGGCCTGAGACCAAGCGGAAAAAGCACAACCCGATAAACAGCCCACGCAGTTGGCGCGGTCGGTTTTGATTTGGTTGTTTTCTTCTTCAGATACAAAGATGATGGAATCATCCGGTGTGCGCAACGGTATTTTTTTGCCTTCCTTAATATATTGTTCGGTCCGTTTTTTGTCGTGTTCGGTCAAATAAACCGTCAGGTTTTCGGAAAATTTGAACGGGCGCACAAAAATGCCTTCCGGTTTTTCCTTAAACGGCATTTCGGTATCTTTGCGTTCCATCAGCCGTTCGATAAATTTATTTTTGACGGCCGACGAATAAAAGCCCGTCGGTGAAAATTGTTGCAACACGACATCGCCTTTTTTAAGCCCGCGCAAGCACCCTTGCCACGCTTTGGCAACAGGGCTTTCTTTCGTCAGCAACGGGCGTGTCCCGAGTTGAAAAGCCAAAGGCCCGATTTCGGGATTGTCAATGTAATCTTCGAATTCGGACAGGTTCCAAACGCCGCCCGCCAAAATAATCGGGACGTGTTGCAGGTTAAACGAGTTCATCACTTTGCGCAATTCCACCAAACGTTCGTACGGGCGTTCGGGTTTTTCGGGGTTTTCCGAATTGGACAAGCCGTTATGCCCGCCCGCCAACCAAGGGTCTTCGTATACGACGCCGCCCAAAAGTTCGGCACAGTTTTTATAGGAACGCAACCATAAAGCGCGGAAAGCGCGGGCGGATGACACAATCGGATAGTAATAAATGTTGTATTTGACGGCGACTTCCGCCAATTTATACGGCATGCCCGCCCCGCATGTAATGCCGTGAATCAGGTTGCCGACTTCGCCGAGCATTCCTTCAACCACCGGCACGGTTTCTTTCATGTGTTTTCGGACATTAAAACGCAAAGCCCCCAAAGTTTGTTGAACACGTTCGCCGACAGCTTCGATTTTTTCATGATATTTTTCGGCCGCCTTTTTTTTCATTTTTTCGACAATGCTTTCGCATGAATCCATCACGCCTTCCAAAATGGGGATGCTGCCGCCCATTTCCCACAGGACATTCATATGGATACGCCCTTTGCCGCCCGCGATTTCATGCGCCAGTTTAGCTTGGCAAATGCCGCCTTTAATGGACATTTCAATCAATTCTTTTTGGCGTTCGGGCCGCGTTTTGCGCGTATAAACTTTCGGGACAAAATTGCCCTTTTCGTCCAAAACGTCGGCAAATACGCCGGATATCGTGCCGACCGCTCCCGCCGCCGCCCAAGCACCGGACGAACGCCCGTCGGATACGGCGATGCCTTTGCCGCCTTCAATTAAAGGGATAACTTCTTTGCCGGAAATCATAACGGGATTTAATTTTTTCATCAACATTGTCCTTCGGTTAAAATAAATTGCATTTAATTTTATGTATATATGTGTAAAAAGGCAAGAATTTTCAAGCGAAAGTCATATGAAATGGGTTTAAAAAGCGTTTAAGCAAGCTAAAAGGACCCCTTTTCGGTATTTGGGGGCATACACTTGTATACATATGTAAAAAAAACTTGTTTTTTATCTTTTTTATGCGGTACAATGAAACCGATTATTTGAAGAGGATGAATATGTATCATATCACAGGGGACAGCGTTTCCGAAAAACAAGTGGTTAAGTTGGCCGAAAAAATGAATTTTAAGCCGTGGCCCGATGAAAACGCACCGCTTATGACGGCCGTGCAAGAGCATTGTTTCCCGAAACATTTATCCGTTTTGGCCGATAACATTACCGAAGAAAAATTGCACCTTCTTTTTGAAAAGCCGATTGTGAATATTTTGGATGCCAATGCTTTGCCGGAATCCATTGAAGATTATTACCGCCATAAAAAGGCGACGAACAAAGGGCAATCCATCGGCTTTATTTTAACGTGCCCCGTTGTTTATGCTTGTGATGTGGCGCAAATTTTTACCGAAGCGCTTAATAAGCGGTTAAATTTTTCCCCGTCGCGTTACGGCAATATTCATTTGGCGTTACATGAAGCGTTGGTAAACGGCCTTATCCACGGCAATTTGCAAATCGGCAGCGATTTGCGCCAATCGGCTCAAGATTACGTTAAATATTCTCAAATTTTAAAGGAACGTTTGAAAAACCCGGCTTACGCACGCAAATCTGTCAGTATTTGGGCCGATTGGGACGATCAAAAATTGGAAATTAAAATCCGTGACGAAGGAGCCGGATATGCCATTTCAACCGAAATGGATAAAAAAACCGACACAAAGGCAAAATCGGGCAGGGGATTGAAAATGATTGCTTCAACGGCGGATTCTTGCACAATTGAAGATTTCGGCCGTGAAATAACGTTGTCGTTTGCTTTTGACGAACCCGAACATTATCAGGTTGGCGAAGCTTTGATTGAAAATCCCGATGAAAAATCTCATTTCACGGCGGATTTATCCGATTGCCGCGTGTTGGTGATGGAAGACAATTTATCCAACCAAACATTGGTAGCCAGGCTTTTGAACGTTGTCGGTATTACAAAAATCGATATGGCTGCAGACGGTATTGAAGGGTTGCATAAAGTTATTGAAAATCCGCCGGATTTGATTATCTTGGATATTACGATGCCGCGCATGAACGGTTATGAAGTGTTGCATCATTTAAAATCCGTTCCGCAAACGGCCGATATTCCCGTTTTGATTCAAACGGCGTCCGATACGCGCGAAACACGCGATAAAACATTTTCGTCCGGCGCGACGGATTTTATTTCCAAACCGATTAACCCGCTGGAATTTTTTTCACGAGTCAAAGTCCATTTGGAAAACAGGTTGCTGGTTAAAGATTTGGAAGGCAAATTAAAACAAATCGATACCGAATTGCGTGCTGCGCAAAAAGTGCAAACCGATATGTTGCCGTCGGAAGAAACATTGAAAAATTTTCAAAAAAAATACGGTTTGCAAATCGCGCATTTTTTCGTGCCGTCATCGAAACTCGGCGGTGATTTTTGGCAACTGTTTCCGATTTCGCCGACACGGGCGGCCGTGTATTTGTGCGATTTTTCGGGACATGGCGTCGCTGCCGCTTTGAATACGGTGCGGTTGCATACTCTTATTACGCAAATGAATAAAAATATCAGCGGCCCGGCGGCGTTTTTGCAAAAATTAAATGACCAATTATACGGGTTATTGCCGCGCGGACAGTTCGCCACTTTCTTTTGCGTTGTCATTGATGTCGAAAAACAAACGCTCAGCTATTCGGGGGCCGGAACACCGCCGCCGTTTTTGTGTTCGAACGGGCGGATACAAGCTCTTAAAACAAAGGGAATGCCGTTGGGAATTGTCCGCCGTCCCGTTTATGATGAAGAAACAATATCGTTCGGGCCGAATGATAATTTGTTTATGTTCAGTGACGCTTTTACCGAATCCCCGAATGAAGAAGGTAAGCGTTTGGGTGATGACGGCTTTGAAAAAATGGTATCCGAACTGTTGTGCGGGGATAATCCCGAACGGATCGTTTCCGAAATTACGGCGGCTTTTTTCAAATTTGCTTCGCCGCCTCCGCCCGATGACGTAACGGCTGTTTTGGTAAGGTTTAACAAATGATCAGATTATTTACGACATCAAGCTTGTCCGTCGGGCAACATGTTTTTGCCGATGAAAACCAAGTGCATTATTTGTTTCATGTGATGCGTTTAAAAATCGGCGACAAAGTGTTGTTATTTAACGGGGCAGAGGGCGAATTCGAATGTGAAATAATCGATTTGAATAAAAAAACGGGCGTGTTTATGCCACTTGCCCGAACGCGTGAACAAAGCGTGGAAAACGGACCCGTTTTGGCAATGTCGCTGATTAAAAAAGACAACATGGATTGGGTATTGCAAAAGGCGACCGAATTGGGCGTTTCGGAAATTGTGCCGATTATCGCACGGCGCAGCGTGCTTCAAAAAATGAATATGCAGCGGGCTAAAGCTATTGTTACCGAAGCGGCCGAACAATGCGAACGGTTAAGTGTCCCCGAAATAAGCGAACCGACGGATGTCAATACGTTTTTATCCACATGTCGCGCGGATGAAAAAATTGTTTACCTGTCTGAACGCGGTCAAACCGACGGCACCGTTAAACGCGGCGAAAAAGTTTGCTTTGTCATTGGTCCCGAAGGCGGTTGGACAACACAAGAATTGAACGCTTTTGAAAGTCATGAAACGGCGGTTGCGTTAAATTTGGGGCGTTTGATATTGCGTGCCGAAACTGCGGCGATTTCGATTTTGGCGGCGCATCGTTTTGATGTATTCGGCGGGTAATCGAACAAGGTTTTTCTTGTTTCAAAACGACTATTTTACCCATTTGTCGAATAATTGTTGCAAATCGTTCTTTTTTATGGTTAAAATATACTTAGTTTATTTCAAAAAGGAACCTTCAGTATGAACAAATTCTTACTTTTTTCAAGCGTTTTAACCCTTAGCCTTGCTATGGGGGCGAATGCTACGTTGTCGAACAATTCGTTAATCATTTGCCGTGGTATGCAATGTGCCGATGCCAAGTACACGATGAGCAAGGAATACTTGTTCAATCAGATTGCGGATTTGTTTGAAAAAAATATTACGAAAGAGGTTTTATTATGCGAAGCCGATCCGGCCTCGCACAGATGCATTGAACCGGGTATCCGTTTAAACGGCCAAACCAATAATGTTAAAGCCGATATTTCGATTAAATCGGCAGAAATCGTCGATTCTAAATTGTTGAAAGGCCAAACGGCCATTGATACGATTTTGGATTTTGCCGTCGATGCAAACGGAACGCGCCCGCGTTGCCAATCGGCACTGTCTCAACTGCGCGTGATGAGTATTGACGATGTTCAAATGAATGTCGGCGGTTTTGATTGTTCCTTTACCGAAACGGGCAGTTCAACGATGAACATGTCCTATAAAATCGATATGATCGATTTTGATTACGGTTTGATGGGCGCTTATTATACGGCCGGGTCGGGCCAAGTAATGCGCGGCGGCAAAAACGGTTATGTTTTATGGCGTTTTACCGAAAAAATGCCTGGTACCGTTTATTTGCTCAGTGACAGCAATTCGCCCGAAGCTCAGGCCGCCTATCGTAAACAAATGTCCGACCGTTTAAGTGCCGAAACGGCTGCCAGAGCACAGGCCGAAGCCGAAGTCATCCGTTTAAAAGGGCAATTGTCAGCGGCGGGAAATACCATATCGGATAAGGCTGCCACTTGCGAAGGGTGCCCCGGCATTGTGAAGGATTCCGTTAAGGAAGAATCCAGCTATGTTAAATCAACCGTTAAGGGTAATTTGCAAGCGCGCACGCCCATTATCGGGACGACGACGGATACAACGACAACCGTTGTGAAAACTCAGGCACCGACCGTGGTTGTTCAACAACCGGTACCTCAAGTTATGACAAGACAAACAAATACAAAAGTGATCGTGCCCGATATTCCGTGCAGCAAACAAACCGTTGTTGACGGGAATGTTGTATCAAATTGCGCACCCGATACGCAAACGGTCGTACAAAAATTTGTTGAAACGGATAATGACGGGCGCACGATTACCCGTAAAGTGACGACGACTACAACGACAGAACCCCAAAAAGGATTTTGGGGGCGCGTGTGGGACAAAACGCAAAAAGTCATTTATTTGGAAGAATCGTTGTGGTAATTTTGCCGCGGTTTTTCTGTCAAGGTTGAAATGTTTCCAATGTCGCCGTTTTTTACGGGTGGCATTGGAAATGTTTTTAAGGTTCGCATTGCGATTTATAAAAATTCATAAACAAAAAGTAATTGGGAAACAATGATTAAAACAACAACTCTTTCAAACGGCATGCGTGTCGTGACGGATTCGTCAAAAACGGCAGAAACAATTTCTTTGGGTGTATGGGTCGGTGTCGGTGCCCGCTTTGAAACGCCCGAAATTAACGGTATTTCGCACGTTTTGGAACATATGGCGTTTAAAGGGACTGCCACCCGTTCGGCTTTTCAAATCGCCGAAGAAATCGAAGCGGTCGGCGGCGTTATGAATGCGTATACGGGCAAAGATATGACCGCCTATTACGTTAAAGTTTTAAAAAAAGATTTGGCATTGGGGCTCGATATCATTGCCGATATTTTGCAAAATTCGAAAATGGACAAAGAAGAACTTGCCAAAGAGCAGGGCGTTATTGTCCAAGAAATCAACATGCAAAATGATACGCCCGACGAATTGGTATTTGATTATTTGGCGGCGAAAGCATTTCCCGACCAACCGCTCGGACGTCCGATTTTGGGGACGGCCGATAATGTGCGTGCCGTTACATCGCAAAAATTATTGGATTATATGCATACGCAATATACGGCGGACCGTATGATAATCAGCGCGTCGGGATATGTTGACCACGATGCGTTTGCGACAATGTGTGAAAAAGCTTTTGCCAAGATTGGCAATCATCCCGTCAAAAAAGAACAGCCCGGGTTGTATGTCGGCGGCGATATGCGCGTGCAAAAAGACAATGAACAGGTCAATTTGGTTTTAGGGTTTGAAGGCATGTGTTACACCGATAAAGATTATTATGCGGCAAGTGTTTTGTCGGGCATTTTCGGTGGTGGCATGGCTTCGCGCCTGTTCCAAGAAATTCGCGAAAAGCGCGGATTGGTGTATTCGATTTATTCGTTTAATTCTCCGGAAACGGACACGGGTGTTTTCGGCATTTATGCCGGCACGGGCGAAAAGGAAGTTGCCGAATTGATGCCCGTTTTATGCGATGAAATTTTGGCGTTGCCCTCAACCATTCGCGGTGATGAAATCGCGCGGGCAAAAGCTCGGTTAAAAGCGCGCATTTTAATGCGTATGGAAAATATTTCCACGCACGCGGAAATCAATGCGATTGACATGGTTATCCATGGCCGTGTGGTGCCGAAGGAAGAAACAATTGCCGCAATTGACCGTGTGGATTCAGAGGCTTTAAAACGCGTTGCCCACCGTGTGTTTTCGTCCAAGCCGACATTGGCGGCTTTGGGGCCGATTAAACATGTCATGGCCTATGATGAAGTTTTGCGGCGTTTAAAAAATGCTTAAATTTTGGTTTTGGGATTTAAATAATTCAAAAGCAAGTTTGGCAAAATGAATCGTTCGCGGTTCAATTTTAAAGAATGATAAATCAGATAAGGTGACCCCATGCCGGATTTTTCGATTGAAAAAAATTTGAATTGCAACGGCTTTGTTTTCGGATTGGACGAAGCGGGGCGCGGCCCGTGGTGCGGCCCTGTTGTGGCGGCTTGCGTATGTTTTGACGAAAAATTATATGATTGCGATTTGACGCCGATTGCGGGCGAAGAATTATCTTTTTTATTGCATGAATTAAACGATTCAAAAAAATTGTCCGCAAAAAAACGCGAACAATTATTCCCGTTGATTTTCCGTCATGCAATTGTCGGAGTCGGCCAAGCAAGTGCCGCAGAAATCGACGAGTTTAATATTTTGCAAGCGTCCTTTTTGGCGATGCGTCGCGCGTTGGACAGTGTGATAAAACAAGGGTATTGCCCCGCTTATGCATTGATTGACGGCAACCGTTTGCCGCAAGGTTGGCCCGAACCATGCACATGCATTGTTAAGGGCGATTCGAAAAGTTTGTCCGTTGCTGCCGCGTCCGTTGTGGCAAAGGTGACACGTGACCATATGATGCAAGCGTTGGCACAAGAATTTCCCGCTTATGGGTGGGAGCGCAATGCCGGGTATGGCACGAAAGACCATATAAGCGCACTGAATGAATACGGCGTAACGGCGCATCATCGAAAATCCTATGCGCCGATTAAAAAGCTGTTATCCGAAACGAAACGGGTCGCATAAAAAATTCCCCTTCATCCATTTGGTATGAAAGGGAATTTTATATCATGATTTTAACGGTAATTTATACTTTTTGACCGTCTTTATAGGCAACTTTTTTAATGATGTTTAAATTTTCATCATAAAAATATTCCGCGCCGTTTAAATTGCCGTTTACATACGGTGAACGGACTTGAACGTATGTGCCGTCTTCACTGATTGTTTCCGAAATACCGTGGCGGCGGTTGCTTGATAATTGCCAACGTTCAAGTTCTCGACCGCTTTCGTTGTAAGAAACCGTTACGCCGTTTTGTTGACCGTTTTCAAAACGGGCGAAGCCGTCTAATTTCCCGCTTTTTTTGAAATTGCAGAAAGTGCCGTGTTGCTTGCCGTTTTTGTACATATAAATGCAAGCGACATGTCCGTCTTCGCGGGATACGACTTCCAAACCGTCCCTTTGTCCGTTTTCATCGTAATGTTCGGCACTGTGGAGTTTCCCGTCCGGAAAGTATTTGTATTTATGTCTGCAACGGCGATTGGCATCATACCAACATTCTTCGGAAACATTTTTTGTTTCGTTATAATATTTTGTTTCCGCATATCCGTCTTCGGCCGGTTCGGCGGGTTCGACTTTGTGAGATATTTTGTTAATCAATTTATCGTTTTCATAAACGGCTTCTTCAATTAATTGATTTTTGTGGTTGTAGATTTTTTGCAAACCGTGGCGCACATCGTTTATATAGGGTATTTCCATATAACCATAGGTGTTGTCCGGGTTGTAAAAATACAATGTTTCCGTTCCGTTTTTAATATCTTTTTGATAGGTCGTTTTTGCCAACGGTCGGCCGAATTTATCATATTTTACAGCGACGCCTTCTCTTAAATCATCTTTATAAGGAATGATTGCTTCTTCAAAAGAACCGTTTTCGCTCATGCATCTTATGGTTTCGCGTTTTCCGTTAATATATGTCGTAATTGTCGAAATAGTGCCGTTCGGATTATAGTCGGTCACTTCTTGCGTGGTATCGTTAACTTGCACACTGCGGCGTTGTAAAAAGCCGTTTTCATCAAATTGGACAATGTCCCCCGTCAACATGCCCGCTTCATATAACCAAATGGCCTTTACATTTCCGTTCGGCCAAAAATCGGTTGAACGGTGTGTTAATACTCCGTCTTTGAAATAAGAAACGTTTTTTATTTGTCCGTTTTCATAGTAGGTTGTTTTGCGTTTCGGTTTCTTTTTGAAAAACAAAAAATTCATATACTATCTCCTTTCGCTTACAGCGTATACCATAATACAATAATTTTATGCCTTTTAAAAGGAAAAACGAACAAGACTACATAAAAAAACCGACCTTTTGACAGGCCGGTTTTTATCGTTTTTAACGAATGGATTAATAACCCATGCCCATGCCGTCCATGCCGCCCGGCATATCGCCGTGGCCGCCGCAACCGCAAGATTTTTCTTCGGGCTTATCGGCAACCATTGCTTCGGTCGTAATTAACAAACCGCCGACGGAAGCAGCACCTTCCAAAGCCGTGCGTACCACTTTTGTCGGGTCGATAATACCGGCCGTGAACATGTTTGTATAAACGCCTTTTTGAGCATCATAACCCGCATTCACATCGCCTTTTTCAAGCAATTTGCCGACAATGACGGAACCGTCGACGGCCGCATTGGAAGTGATTTGGCGAATCGGCGCTTGCAACGCTTTGCGGATGATATCCACACCGACGCGTTGGTCGTCGTTTTCGGGTTTGACGGTGTCCAAAGCTTTTGTCGCATATAAAAGTGCCACGCCGCCGCCGGCAATGATGCCTTCTTTAACGGCAGCACGTGTTGCATGCAATGCGTCGTCTACGCGGTCTTTCTTTTCTTTCACTTCGACTTCGCTGGATCCGCCGACTTTAATCACGGCAACGCCGCCCGATAATTTAGCCAAACGTTCTTGCAATTTTTCACGGTCGTAATCCGAAGTTGTTTCTTCAATTTGCATGCGAATTTGTTTAACGCGTGCTTCAATATTCGCTTTATCGCCCGCACCGTCAACGATTGTCGTATCATCTTTGGTAATTGTCACGGATTTGGCCGTACCCAATGTGGACAGTGTCACATCTTCCAACTTCATGCCCAAATCGGCGGAAACGACTTGGCCGTTTGTCAAAATCGCGATATCTTCCAAAATCGCTTTTCTGCGGTCACCGAATCCCGGCGCTTTAACGGCTGCGATTTTCAAACCGCCGCGCAATTTGTTCACAACCAAAGTCGCCAATGCTTCGCCTTCGATATCTTCGGCAATAATCAACAACGGGCGCCCTGTTTGAATGACAGCTTCCAAAACAGGTACCAAAGATTGCAGGTTGGACAATTTGGATTCGTTGATTAAAATGTAGGGATTGTCCAATTCGACCGTCATTTTTTCCGGATTTGTCACAAAGTACGGAGACAAATAGCCGCGGTCAAATTGCATACCTTCGACAACATCCAATTCGGTATCCATCCCTTTGGCATCTTCAACGGAAATGACACCTTCTTTGCCGACTTTTTCCATCGCTTTGGCAATGTAATCGCCGATAGTTGTGTCTCCGTTTGCCGAAATCGTGCCGATTTGCGCAATTTCCGCAGATGTCGATACCATTTTCGAACGGGATTTTAAATCTTCCACAACGGCCGCAACAGCCATGTCAATGCCGCGTTTCAAATCCATCGGATTCATGCCGGCGGCAACGGATTTTGCCCCTTCTTTGATAATGGCTTGAGCCAAAACGGTGGCCGTCGTTGTGCCGTCGCCCGCAATGTCTGCGGATTTGGAAGCGACTTCCTTAACCATTTGAGCGCCCATATTTTCGAATTTATCGCTGAGTTCGATTTCTTTTGCGACCGATACGCCGTCCTTGGTAATGCGCGGGGCGCCGTAAGTTTTGCCCAATACGACATTGCGCCCTTTGGGGCCCAAAGTCACTTTTACCGTGTCGGCCAAAATATCCACACCACGCAACATTTTTGCACGGGCTTGTGCACCGAATTTAATCTCTTTAGCAGTCATCGTTATTCCTTTCTTAAATGTAAATGACCCAAGTAATTGAACGGGTTTTCGTAATGTTCGGCGCTAACAACGCGCCTTACAAACTTCAACCGTGTTCAGTTTCTTTAGCAGTCATCGTTATTCCTTTCTTAAATGTAAATGACTCAAGGTCATTTTAAATTTTGTTAATTAGTCCAAAGTTCCCAAAACGTCGGATTCTTTCATGATTAAAAGATCTTCGCCGTCAATTTTGATTTCCGTTCCGGACCATTTGCCGAACAAAACTTTATCGCCGACTTTAAGTGTCATCGGGATTAATTTGCCTGCATCGTCACGGCCGCCCGGGCCAATGGCAACCACAACGCCTTGCGACGGTTTTTCTTTGGCCGTATCGGGAATAATAATGCCGCCGGCAGTTTTGTTTTCTTCTTGAGTGCGTTTGATGACAACTCTGTCCAATAATGGTTTAAACATATCTTTTCCCTTCATTTTTTCAAGTTAAATAAAAACTTCTGATATCACGATTATCAGTTGTTTACTAAATAGTATGGTATGTAGTCCTTGTCAAGAACTATCGGGCTTTTTTTTGATAAAAAAACAAACTTCCGTATTGTTTTTAAACGGGATGTTTTAAAAAATTAATACGTTATATCCGGCATTTGATATTTAATTTTGATGCGGAAAACAACATCGCAATATTTGGACCAATCATTTGTTTGCACGCGGATGACATTGGCGGAGGCATTCCCCAAATCTATCCAAGAACATTGCTGCGTGTTTGCATATGTTTGCGGCCCCGAAACATGGGTTCCGTCGTTAGTCAGCCAATTTACGTAATAATTGCCTTGTTTGCCGCTGCAATTATATCCGTCATTGTTCCATGCCGAACGGGCATATAGTTGCACAACGGCATTTTTCGGTACCCGGTATTCCCCTTTCGTATACGTATATTCGCTGCCCAAACGGCTGCCGCCGCATTTGTTAATCGGTATTTCGGCGGATTCCGTGCTTGTCCCGACCCATTTGGCATAAAAAGTTATGTCGTCACCGATGCGAACGGGGAATTCGGCACGGTCGGTCAAAGCCGCGTCTCGATACCATCCGTCAAAATTGTATCCTTCAATATTGTCCGGATTTTTTGATGAAACGTCTTCGTTGCTTTTAACGGTTTGTGTATTTGTAGTATCCGCGCTGCGCCAAGTAACGGTTGCATGTCTGACGCATTGGCCGTTGCTTGCATCCCAATCGGGGTAATCCGCCGGACATGATTCGCAAACGTGAGCGGATAATTCACATACGGGCGTTGTACCGTTGCAATCGGTGTTTGTTTGACATTGGACACATTCTTTTAAAGTATTGTCCCATATCGTCCTGTCGGAATATACGGATGCGCATGAGCGGCATGATTGCGCCATATATAACGGTTTGTCCGACGGACAACAGATACATTCTTCTTCGTTAAAATTGACATTGCCGCATTTGTTTTCATTTAAAATGCATATGCATCGGCCCGTTTCATCATCCAATTCGGTGTTTTCTTGAATGCATACACATGTCCCCGCTTGTTCGCGCGTACCGGCGGGGCACACACAAGTATTGCCGAGCCATAATTTCGGAAATTTGCAATAGGTGCAAAGATTCGTATTCGTGTTGCAATAATAATCGCTTTCGCAATGCGTATCAAACAAACATTCGACGCAAGTTTCGCCGTCTTTTTCAACAGTGCCCTCCGGACATCGGCATTCGGTGCCGGTCCATTCGTACGGCGGTACTTTGCAAGCGACGCAATAATATTGTTCTTGGTTACAATAGCTGCCGTCCGCACAATTCGAATCCGTTTTGCATTGTAATCCCGAACCGATTGAACCTCCGACAATAATATCCAACACTTTCCCGTTGGCAGATAAGCTTAAACAGGCAAAACATATTGCCAAGCAAAAATGTTTTAACATTTATTCATCCTTTTCGGTATAATAACGGCAAACCGTTTCCAATAATTTCGAATCGCTTGCCAAATTTTCCTGTGTATAAACACGGCCGTTGTATCCGATGCCGTATTCGGCTACGGGGGATGTTAATAATGCTTCACAGTCATGCATTGACATTAATTCGGTAAATTTAATCGTTATGCGCCAAATACCTTGGGTATCCCGATAAACGCCCACATCGGCGTTTAAAGGCGTTCTGAAATATAAGGGGTCATCGGTAAAGCGTACACCGCTGATAACATAATGTACGGGTAAACGGACGATGCCGTTGTCATCGCCGGTCATGTTTTCACCTAAACTTTTTAAATCAATTGTGCGGGCACCGGCAACCGCCGTTGAAATTTGTTGGAGCGTTTGCGCGACTCGATAGCGGAACAATGCATATTGAAAACCGTACAACATAACAACCGACAAAATGCCGACAATCATTAAGACAGCCAACATTTCGGTCATCGTACGCCCTTGTTGCATATCGTTTTTTTGCATTTGTTTATCTCTCATATTCGTCCCTATTTTAAAGAGTATATCATTTAATGGCGTTTGAAGCAATGAAATTATGACATTGGCGGAATTTTTGTTATATATTTCATGGTTTCGAAAATATCAAAAAAAGAGTTGACAAAAATAAAAAAGCGTTGTATGCTTAGGGAAAGTTTAATCGAGCAAGAAAGGGAGTTTAAAAAAATGAGTTCGGAAAATAATTTGGAACAAAATGAAACAAAGCAAGACGAAACCGTGCGGGAAACGCCTGTTCCGGACGTGGAAGATATAGCCGTTTCGGATGCGGTTTGGGCACAATGTGTCCATCGTTCGGAAATTCGCGGTTGGACCGATGAAGAAAAAATATCCCATATTTTAAAATTGGAAGTCGAATTAAACATGGAAAGAAAGGAAAAACTTGCTTTGTCAAGCATAAAACGGAAAAGTTTGCGTTTTGCCGTTATCGGGGGGTTGGTTGCATTGTCCGCGTTGTTGTATAAATCTTTTGACGAAGCGAATGACAAAATCGAACAACAACGGATTGAAATCAAAACGTTGGAAACGGAATTGCGTTCAGCCGTTTTATTGGATGAAGAAAATTCAAAAGCCGCCCGTAAAGCATTCACAACGGAAATTGTTTCGCAAGCCGCAAAAAATCCGACTGCTACGCCGACGGAATTGGTCGAATCAGCCCTTTCTTATATTAAGGAAGAACATGTTGCGGGAAATATTGCGTTGATAGATTCTCAAATCCGTGTTGTCGGGCAAGATTTATCGGCTTTGGCTGTCACAGCCGAAAAAACGCAAACAAATCGTACTAATTTTTTAAACGCCGTTTCGGTGTACGGCAAGTGCGAACCGAACGAATATGAACACGACGCCACTCCCGTTGCTCAAACGCGTAACCGTCTTGATCTTATGTTGATGAAAGCCGGCCGCGAACAAAAAACAAAAATTGATTAAGGAGAGTTTTATGAAAAAGGTACCTGTTTTTGATGCGCCGCAAAAACGTCAACCGTCGCAAATGGAACGGTTGAAAAATATGGGCGTAAAAGCTTTTGCCACGGCATCCGCTTATGGTTGCGGCCGTAATCCCGTTGATATGCAACGATTGCAACAAACGGGCCGGACTTCCGCGTTTGTATCATTAAATTCATGTAATGACATACGTGCGTGAACAAATCGAATCCTGTCGAACAACTCAATGGAAAACCGCCCTTTTTCGGGGGCGGTTTTATAATAAAGCCAAGATATTTAACCGTATCTTTTGTTATTTTTGTTCCGATACGCAATTATCATATCTTTTCATAAAATGCCGTATGGCATCTTCGGTAAGGTAAGGCCGTTCCTCGATATGATTTTTCATCGCGTCCAATATGGCACATTTTTGGGATTGAGACAACCAACCCCTGAAAGAATCCGTATTGATAAAATTTGATAAACTATGCTTTAAAAAAAGATTATAAGAATATATTTGCATAGGGTAGTAATTTTCTTTTTTAGAAGAAAGCCCTCTGTAAACCAATTCGGCGGGTAATGTGACGATTTTGCCGCCTTTCAGGATTATTTCATGCCAAAACGGCGTGTCTTCGGCATCGGGATAACGTTCATCATAACGGATTTGAAACGTATCCAAAAATTTTTTGCGTATCATGGCCGTCGGATGAAAAATGGGAACGCGAAAATAAGAAATAATCGCGTTGTCCGATATATCATATTCGGTCGGTTCGTAAGGCGGCAGAGATTCGGGAGTTATGCTTTGCCCGGTAAACAGCGTTTTTTTGAAACTGCCGCAAACCGTAATATTTGGATTATTTTCCATGAAATCGACTTGGTAAGCCAACCTGTCGG
>CAYPVK010000013.1:0-21018 GCA_964414185.1 uncultured Lactobacillales bacterium
GACTACGGATCAGAAGGTTGTAAGTTCGAATCCTGCCGGGTGCGCCATAATAAAACCAGCATTTATTGCTGGTTTTTTTGTGGCAAAATCGGCGAATGAGAACTTACAGGTAAGTTCGTTCACGTAGCGTCAGCGAAGTTGACGCCCGCCGTCGTTTCTCTTTTAAGGATGCTTTAAACAGTTATAACCTTATACGGTATATTTTTCACAATGATCAAACGCTTTTGCCATTTAAGACAAAAGGACAAGTGTAAATAAACACAGCTAAGCAACTTAAAAACCATTGCTTTGATTAAATTGATAAACACCGTCCGATTGCTTTACAAAAGTTTCTTCGCCTCCCCTATCCCATTTAAGGCGGATTAAATTATCATCAACTTTTTTTAAAAAGCCGCACTCAAACAAGTTATTCTTTCTGCAAAAACGATTGGGATTATATTCTTGAATTAAAACATCCTTTCCCCTGGCTGTTTTAAAGGTTGCCCCATTTTCAAAAGACTTTCTTTCAGCCGGGATATGAGGGTAAATTAAATCTTTTTCGGCAACAATTCCCCGGTCTATTAAAGAAGAATCATAATACGGGTGAGAAATATATTTCAGTATTTGTTCGGGATGAAGCCAATAAAAAAAGGAAGAGCCGCAACCGACAATTTTAACCGGATTAATATCGGCTAAAATCAAAATTTCATAAGGGACATGGGAAGGAATTTCAACCATATCCGGATATGCCTGCAAAATATAAGGGGACAAATCATCAATGCCCAACGAAGGGTGCAATTTAAATCCCCAAAGGGCATTTGCCGGTATATTTGAATATAACCCTTTGCGTGCCGAATTTAAAATCCGCATCATATTTTCAGGAGATTCTTTCCAATAGGAAGATTCATTATTATGTACATGGCCGGTGGTAAATAAATAAAAATCCTTCCCTTTCAAATATTTAAATTTATCATAATCAAACCCGCTGAGTTTAAACAACAATTTTTTTTCATTTCGTGTTAATTTTTTTGCAACCTGATAAATATTAAAATCTTCCACTTTTTTATTCCCGAAATTAAGATAAGCATTAAATTGGGCAAAATCGGGCTTATTCAAATCCTGAGCGCCCGCTATGTGGTATGTAACGGGGAATAAAAACCCCAATGCCGCATCAATCGGCAATTTTTTAATTTTCCCGTTCATATATTCATCTTGTATTTTCAAAAACTTTTCTTTGTTAAAAACAAATTCTTTTGCCTTAGTCGCCGCTGAAGCAACCACATAAAAAAATCCGTCCTCCCACATATGAACATGCCGTATATTGTGGCCCTTTAAAGTTTCCATACACATTTGCAAAAACGGAAGTTCTTGCATGCCGGTGTATATAATGACGGGGCTTTCGGGGTAATTTTGCATAATCTTATAAACATAACGAATAAATACAGATCTGCCATAGGCATAGTTCCCTTCTATTTTGGGCAATTCAATCCAAAAAGTATTTTCGTCTTTGAGTATTGCCTGGTCAACAGGAGGACTGCGGTGCCATCCGACGATTTTTATTTCATTGGAATCTAATTGAACATATTTAATCATTTGGCCCAAAGCAGACGATGTCCCTATATGTTCAAAAAATATATGGATCGTCGGCGGTTTTTTGATAAGGATTATCCCATATCCCGTTAAAAACATCAAAATGAAGACCAACAAATATATCCATTTAGACATAAAAATTATCCTTCCGATCTAACACGTCAACGTATTAACCGCCAAACCGCCCAAAGAAGTTTCTTTATATTTACTGTTCAAATGCTGACCCGTTTCATACATGGTTTTAATGACGCTGTCAAGGCTGACCAAATGTTCACCCGTCCCGCGCATTGCCAAACGGGCGGCATTAACGGCTTTGACGGCACCCATTGCATTGCGTTCTATGCAAGGCACTTGCACCAATCCCGCAATCGGGTCGCATGTTAAACCCAAATTATGTTCCATTCCGATTTCGGCCGCATTTTCAATTTGCCGGCGCGTTCCCCCCATCGCTGCCGCTAATCCGCCGGCCGCCATGGAACAAGCAACGCCGATTTCGCCTTGGCAACCGACTTCAGCTCCCGAAATGGAAGCGTTCGTGCGATACAAGCTGCAAATGGCCGATGCCGTGGTTAAAAAAACAAGATTGCCCGTTTCAACATCATAAGGCGATTTGTTCGTTGCAAAGCGTTGATAATAACGCATCACTGCGGGAATAACGCCCGCCGACCCCATGGTCGGAGCGGTCACGATTTGACCGCCGGCGGCGTTTTCTTCGGCCACCGCAAAGCCCCACAAATTAATCCAATCGATAATCATTAACGGATCGACATCATTATAGCGAAATTTTTGTTCCAAACGTTCATAAATTTCACCGGCACGCCGTTTGACATTTAATCCGCCCGGCAATTCGCCTTTGGTATGAATACCGCGTTCAACGGCATTTTGCATAATATCGTTGATTCGAGCAATCCCGGCTTTAATTTCTTCTTCCGAACGCAAAGCTTTTTCGTTGGCCATTACGATTTGCGAGATGGTCATATCATTTTTTTGACATAAATCCATCAATTCGCGACACGTATCAAACGGATACGGCACATCAAACGGTTCACGTTCAACGCGCCTTGCAATTTCATCTTGGCGCGCAATCGTACCGCCGCCGACCGAAAAATAAGTTTCATCCAGCAAAATCCGCCCGTTTTCATCCGATGCTTTCAATTCAAGGGCATTGGCATGTTCGGGCAAAAATTCGTTTTTAAAAATAATATCGGAGTCCATGTCAAACACAATCGGATGCGTGCCGCCCAAATTCAAACAGCGATTTTTACGAACCTGTTCAACATAAGGAACGGATAAATCAATCGTTTCGGCTTTCAACCCCGACAACCCGTAAATAACGGCATTAACCGTTCCATGCCCGACCCCCGTCAAAGCAAGCGATCCGTATAATGTGACCTTTAAACTTTTAACACGTTCCAAAGCGCTGATTTTAATCAAATTATTCAAGTAACGGTTGGCCGCACGCATAGGTCCGACTGTGTGAGAACTGGACGGCCCGATGCCGATGGAAAAAACTTCAAATAAACTGTAATACACAAAAAACCTCTATGAATAATAAATGGTTGATAAGGTTTCATAACAATATTTTCATTTTATAGGATGACAACCTTTTTATCAAGTACGATTTTGCCTTTGGAAACATCAAAAGCATAATTTACGAACATACGGTTAAAATTCGCTTTATTGTTCGGGCCAAGTAAACGGGTCGACGCGATAAATCCAACCTGTTTTCAACAAAACCCCTTCAAACAATTTTTCCTTGGTTTCATAATCATATCGTTCAATTCTACCATAAACATATTTCGAATTCTTATCTGCAATTTCAGATAGGTAAACAACAACGTCTTTTTCATCCGGCAAATACGTTACGCCGCTGCCGACGGCCGAATAATCGCCCAAAGGTTTCGACCATGCTTGACGGATTGTCATTGCCGCCGGGTCAATTTGATAAATGACGGCATTGCTGTCTTGCGTAACGGCAACGGACGGATTACTGACCAATCTGGAATTATCGAAAATAGAATACAACCCGTTTCCGATAATTTTGGCATCGTGATTGCGTGTCGGCCATTTAAAGTCGGGGCGTAATTCATATCCTTTTTGGACTTGTTCGGGATACGGTTTTCCCGCATCGTCGACCGCCGTCAAAACTTTATCTTTGATTGAAGGACCTTTGCCGTCGCGACCGCTTTTGTCAAATTCCAAATTCGGGCCGACGACCCATTTCAACGCCCCGTCCGCATACGCAATTTTAACCATGCCGATATGACGCGCCGATACAACCAATGATTTATCCGATTCGTCATACGCCACCGAATTCAAATGCGACCAATCATTATCGGGAACCGTAACGGGAGAACGGGCGATTGTTTTTCTGTCGGGATTTAAAACTTTGCCCAAATCCCACCGCTTGACCACTTTCCCGGTATCTTTATCCAATTCAATGATTTGATCCCAATTTGTCGTTTGGTCAACACCGCTGTTAATCGCCGTTACCCCTTGTTGGCGCCCGATGACCAAAAAATTGCCGTTCGGCATAACATTCATGCCGTGTTGAAACGACGTAAAACCGCTCGGATAAGCGTACTTGCCCGTCAATTTTCCCATCAGCGTATACGTCGACAAACCGCTGGAACGAAGTTCGGTAACGATTTGTCCGTTCAGATAATAAGCTATTGCCCCGTCGGGTTGGAAGGCATACCTTAAATGTCCGTATTCATCGAATACTTGGCCGTCAAACGTGTAATAATACAAATCTTTTGCATCTTTTTTTTGAACGACAGTATAAAACAAACCGCCTTTGATCCGAGGGGCTTTAAACGTCACCACCTTGTTTTCCGTCTTGCCCGATTTATAACGCGCGATAATTTTTATCTTATTTTCCACGCCGGGGTAAAGCCCGTGCACTTCAAGTTCATGTTCTTTATGAAAACCGGGCACTTGGCGCACAATATCCTTTTGTCCGTTTTGGCCGACAACCGTAAAAGTGATATGTGCTTTTTCTTTTGTCGGGAACTTAATCAATATTGATGACGGTACTTTTTCATACGGGTTTAACGCAATGTAAAGATGGTCAAATGTATATTCGAATTGGTGATATGCTTCTTTAATTTTGGAAACATAATCCGCTTTTTGTGCACAAAGCGCATATGAACCTTTAATTTTTTGAAAATACTCAAGGCCCCACTTATCCCAATTGACGGTTATAAAATCGGGCGTTTCTTTTATTATGATTCCGCAATCGCCCGATAAACGGCAAAAATACTTACCGTTTATTTTGACATTTTCCCGCCATTGAGGGTGGTACGTATTGTAGACCTGAGTTGCCGAAACTTTGAAACAAACGACAACCGCTATAAAAATCGATAAAAGTGCGCACAATAATTTTTTAAACATTTTTTTATCCGTTCCTAAAATTAAATCATTTTGTATGTTGTTAACATATTTTAAAGCCGATGACAAGCATAACTTAATCCGACAAACATAAAAAGGCTGCCTTTTTAAAGGCAGCCTAAAAAAAAACAACGAACGGATATTAAATTACCGCATTTGCGTCAATTTATTAATCATCTAAGATAACAACTTCATCCAAGACATATTCGTCGGTATTGCCTTTGGACGGGACATAATAAATTTCAACCCATTCATCTTCTTCAATCGGCGATTTGTAATATTCGGAACCGGCTTTGTATGTTACGCCGTTTTTCTTTTTATCCTTTTTCAAAATTTTCTTTTGGCGATAAGATGTCGTCGGCATAATGCGCGCATTGATTTTTTGCCCGTCTTGGTTTTGAATGACCACATGGTCGGCATTTTTGGAAATTACTTTACCCGTCATCATTTCCGCCGCATTGGCCGAAAATACCGTCAAACAAGCGGCAACCGCCGTTAATAAAAATGCTTTTTTCATTATCTTCTCCCTATAAAAATTAAACACCTTACTTAATTAAGTGTTATCCGCCAAATTGTCAACAAACGGTTAACAAATACAGACTTAAGAGATGAAGAATATCTCGGATACGATTATATAAATGCATAACTAACCGCTGCAAGCTTAAGGAAAACATCCCACATCGCTTTATGGCCGAACGCATTTTTCATAAACCATAATCCGAAAAGTTTTTACCGCCCCGAATTCATTGTAAACGTTTTTACGGTTCCCATCGTAAAAATATTTTCCCCCGACTTAATTTTTGACGAAGCAAGATTAATGCCCAAAGTATTGCCGTCCGAAACATTCAAAGTTTGATTATCGTATTCCCGACGGATATTTTTGTTAAGCACGGTACACGCCAAATCATCCGGATTAAAATAGGACAAAGCCGACATTTTCAAATACAAAGCATCACGGCGTTTACGCAATTTTTCTTCGGCCGCCACAGCCAACCCGGTAAATGCGACCGCCCTGTTTTTGGAAATTCCCATCGGGCGTTCTTTTTTGCCGCCTTTCAAGCGCGCCTTTTTATACTCTTTCAAAAACGGGCTGCCTTTTTCAAACATTCTTTTTCGAATATAGGCATCGCACATCACGCCGCCCGCAAAAATAACGACATCGGGCAAATTCACATTTGATTGGTCGCCCGCAAAACGCCCTAAATAACTTAAAAAACAATCAACGCTTTCAACGGCCGTCCGATTATTTTCTTCGGCCATTCGGCAAATTTCATAAGAGTTTAAGCGAACGGCGTTTTTAAGTTTGTCTTGAACAGGCATGCCTTTTTCGCCATCATTCGGCACACGCGGCAAATCAAATTGTAAATTTTTGTCTTTTTTTAAATTATCCGAATGTTTTTGCGCATAAAACAAACGCATAATGCCGGTGCCCGAAACGATTTGGTCATAAACCAAACGCGATTTGTGTTCACGCTTCATATATTCACGTAAAATTTCAATGGCGGCATTTTGCCTTTCGGAAGCCCCTTCCAACAACGGTAACGTGGTAAAACCGGCTTCCGCCGCACGAGGCAACATCCGTTTTTTGGAGCTTTCATGAATAACGCTCATCCCAAGCCCCGTACCGGGACCGATTACCATGACGGTGCCGTTTAATGTTTGTTCGGAATTTTTATGCCAAATGAAATCATTGACGGATGAACTTTTAACGGCCCTGGATTGCGTTACAAAATCATTTTCAATATCAACTTCGTCAAATCCCCATTCCTGTATACTTTTTTTACTGATCGGAATCGGACAATTTTTGCTGTAAACAACATTACCTTCTATCAAACCGGCAGCGCCGACAATAGCACAGCGAGGTTTGTTCCAACCCGCTTCAAGTTGTTGAATTTCCTGCCAAAAACGTTCGACATAATCCTTAAAAGAAGTGCCTTTTTTGCAATCATAAGTTATTTTTTCGGACAAAACACCGTGCCGGTACAAAGCAAACCGGATATTTGTTCCTCCTATATCAGACAATAAAATCGTTTCGTTCGGCATATATTCTCCTGTTATTTAAATCAAAATTATTTTACCTTTTTATCTCGGTTTTGTCAAACTATTTTGGATTTGTACTTGAAAAATCGAGAAAAACAATCGTTTTTTTGACAAACGGGCATAAGATACGCCGATACCGTTTACCATGTTTACCCGACGATTGTTTAAGATTTCTTTAAAAATATTTTTATTTTAAACAGTTATTGAACCTTTTACCATTATGCGCGCTCAAAATTAAGGTTAAAAAATTGAAAAACCAAAATGACTTTTTTCTTGAATTTTTGCATTTTTTGAGATATATTATCGGCCATGAACGAAAAAATAAACGAAAATATCAAAGAAACAAAACTGGCCCAAGCTTTATCCGAACGATACCTGGCTTATGCCATGTCAACAATTGTCGCACGGTCGTTGCCCGATGTGCGTGACGGTTTAAAACCGGTGCACAGACGTTTGATGTACGCGATGCGCCAACTGAAATTGGACCCGACTTCCGGCTTTAAAAAATGTGCGCGCGTTGTCGGCGATGTTATGGGTAAATACCACCCGCACGGGGACAGTTCGATTTACGATGCCATGGTGCGCTTGGCTCAGGATTTTGCCGTGCGTTATCCGTTGGTTGACGGGCAAGGCAACTTCGGCAACATTGACGGCGACCGTGCCGCTGCCATGCGTTATACCGAAGCGCGATTAACATCCGTTGCGTTGGCTTTGATGGAAGGCATTGACGATGATGCCGTCGATTTTGACAAAACATATGACGGAACGGATGAAGAACCCGCCGTTATGCCGGCTGCTTTTCCGAATTTGTTGGCAAACGGATCATCCGGTATTGCCGTCGGGATGGCAACAAATATCCCGCCGCATAATGTGGGCGAAATTTGCGATGCGTTAACGTACATGTTGAAAAAACCGGATTGTCCGGTTGAAAAGTTGCTTGATTTCGTACAAGGTCCCGATTTCCCGACGGGCGGATTATTGGTCGAAGGTCGCGACGGCGTGATAAAAGCATATTCAACGGGCCGCGGCGCATTGCGCATTCGTGCCAAGTGGGAAAAGGAAGAATTACCTCAAGGCAAATATCAAATCGTCATTACCGAAATTCCGTACGGGATTCCCAAAGCCGATTTAATTGTCAAAATTGCCAAGTTGTTGCTTGAAAAGAAATTGCCGTTGCTTGCCGACATTCGTGATGAATCGTCCGATACGATTCGCATTGTGTTGGAACCGAAATCCCGCACAGTCCAACCCGAACAATTGATGGAACATTTGTTCAAATTCACGGATTTACAAATCAATTTCAATTTAAACATGAACGTTTTGGACGCGGACCACACGCCGAAAGTCATGAATTTGAAAGAAGTTTTGGCGGCTTATTTAAAACACCGTGAAATCGTATTGATTCGCCGTTCTTCCCACCGGTTGGATAAAATCAACCACCGCATGGAAATTTTGCAAGGCTTTATCACAACCTTTTTAAATTTGGACCGCGTTATTGAAATTATTCGCAATGAAGACGAACCCAAACCGATTATGATGAAAGAATTCGGCCTTTCGGAAGTTCAAACCGAAGCGATTTTGAACATGCGGTTGCGGTCATTGCGCAAATTGGAAGAACAACAATTACGCGACGAATTCGAACAATTAGGTTTGGAAAAGGCCGAATTGGAAGCTTTATTGGCCGACGAAGAATTGCGCCATAAAAAATTGGCCGAAGAAATTGCCTTAATCAAAAAACAATTCGGGCAAAAAACGGCGCTGGGTGCCCGTCGCACACAAATTGCCGACGCGCCGATCGTTGTCGAAATGTCCATTGAAGCGTTGATTGAAAAAGAACCCATTACCGTTGTGTTGTCCAAACTGGGTTGGATACGGGCGCTTAAGGGCCATGTCAGCGTCGACGATTTGAAATTTAAAGAAGGCGATGAAATGAAATTGTCCGTTCAAACTTATACGACGGACAATGTCGTGTTCTTTGCCACAAACGGTCGTTTTTACACATTGTTGGGCGATAAAATTACGGGCGGACGCGGCTTCGGTGAACCGATTCGTTTGTCCATTGATTTGCCCGAAAACGCCGATATTATCAAGATGTTTGTTTTCAAACCGGATGAAAAACTGCTGGTCGCGTCGAAAAAAGGCAAAGGCTTTATCGTCAACACAAATGATGTGATGGCTCAAACCAGAGCGGGCAAAATCATCATGAACATTGGCGAAGATGACAAAGCCGTTCTATGTATTCCCGCCAACGGCGACCACGTAGCCGTTATCGGCAACAATCGCAAAATGGTTGTATTTAAGACTGAAGAAATCCCGACAATGACACGGGGCAGCGGCGTTATATTGCAAAAATATGCCGGTGCCAACTTGTCGGATGTCAAATTCTTTAACGCGACGGACGGCTTATCCTTCCCGTCGGGCAACGGCATTCGCATTGAACGCGATATTACGCCTTGGTTGGCACGGCGTGCGACCGTCGGCAAAATTCCGCCCGTCGGATTCCCGCGAAGCAATAAATTTTAATTTCGAAACCGTTGAAAAAATATTTTGTCTTTAAAATTTTTACGGCTCTTTTTATAATTGCCGGAGCCGTTCATTCACTTTGTTCAACAAATACACAAACGGGCGTTTAAAACGAATAACTTGCGCGCGTTTATCCAATTGTTCTGCCTTTGACGGATCATACAAAACCCGCACACGGCGGTTAAAATCCTTAAAAATATCGCATTCCGTTATATTTTTATAAGACATATTATCCGCACTGACCTGTACGGGACGTTTTGCCGTATGCAACGGCGTTATGTGAACCCTTTTTTGATCTGAAAAACAAGATCGGACAGCCGGCGTAATGGAACATATGGAAGTCCCGGCAAGCAAAGATTCGCGCCACCCCAATAAATGACCGCCCGAACTTTCGTTATAGGATGTACTGCCCAAAGGCGTTGCGATAATATGCCCGTCACCAATTGATAAAAATTCTTCTTCACTGCCAACTTTAATCAACAAATGGGCAGCCTGAGAACTTAAACGCATCACGCTGACTTCATTCCAAGCGACCATATCAAAATAAAAGCGTTCTTTTCGTTCTTGATACGTTCCTATGACGCGCAAAGGGTTTAAATCAACTTCAACCGCATTGGAAATTTTTTCTTCCAAAATGTTCGGATCATAGCTGTTCAAATGTGCACCCACATGACCGCGATTCATACCGTAAACGGGCAATTGGTGTTTCAACCCCTCTGTCAAAGCTTCCAACATCAAACCATCACCACCCAAAGCAATCAAAACATTGGCGTCTTGCGGTTTGAAATTGCCGTAACGGCGTTCCAATTCTGCCTGAGCGGCCTTAGAACGGGAAGAAACGCTTGCATACAAATACGGCTTTAATTCCATTTTACATCCTTTTCATATTTGTTACAGGATACATCAAATTTTCAAATTAGTCAATTAATACAAAATAACATATTGTTTTATAATGTTATATTTTATTTCAACATTTCCTTGACTTACATAAACATTGTGTTTATACTAAGAACAAAATAAGAACAAAAGGAAATAAAAATGCTAACGCCCAAGCAACATGATTTACTTCTTTTTTTGGACAATTCCTTAAAAGAAAAAGGCGTATGCCCTTCTTTTGACGAAATGAAAGACCATTTGGGGTTAAAATCCAAATCGGGTATCCACCGCTTGCTTGCTGAATTGGAAAAACGCCGTTTTATCCGCCGTTTACGAAACAAAGCCCGTGCATTAGAGGTCATCGGATTGCCCGAAAATAAAAACTTAAGCGTTAAATTCAAACCTGTTTCCGATGATCAAATCGTTTCTTTGCCGTTGTGCGGGCGCATTGCCGCCGGTTTGCCGATTGAAGCGATTCGCTATCCGTCCGAAACAACGCCTGTGCCGGCTCAAATGTTAGGTTCCGGGGAACATTATGCTTTGACCGTAGACGGTGATTCGATGAAAAATGCGGGCATTATGGACGGCGATACGGTCATCATCCGCCGAACGGCACACGTACCGAACGGCACGATTGTCGTTGCCTTGATTGACGGATATGAAGTGACGTTAAAACGTTTCCGAATGAAAGGGTCATCGGTTGCTTTGGAACCCGAAAATGATAATTACGAAACCCGCATTTTTTCGGCCGACCGCGTTGAAATCCAAGGCGAACTTGTCGGCTTGATGCGGACATACTGATGAATGCATCATAAAAAAAATCGGCATAATTAAATAAAAAAATTAATTAACCCTTTTAGTAACTAAAATTTTAATCTTAAACGGCATATGCGCATACGCCCTTATTTTTTTAATCGCGTTAAAAAATAACGGCAAGGTTTTATATTTTTTTATTGACAAACGCTTTTGGATGGTTTTAACTATTCCATAAGTTAAATAAAAATACAGGAGACAATCAAAATGCGCAATATTACCCCCCCCCCCCCAAAAAAAAATGTAAATAATTCAAACGTTTTTTCGAATATTAAATCTTACTTAAAAAATTTAAATCACTCTAAAAATTCAAAAACGGAACATGGCCGTTCCATGACCGAAATGCTCGGCGTGTTGGCCGTTATCGGCGTGTTGTCCATCGGCGGCATCGCAGGATACCGTTTGTCCATGAACAAATTACGCGCTAACGAACTTATTCATGAAATTAACTTGTGCCGCGTCACCGCTTATCAACAACTTTTAAAAGATCCCGAAAATTTGACTTCCGAATTGGCGGATACTTCCAAATACGGATACACGTTTTCTTCTTCCCTTGACCCCATCCAAGACAATGTTTTTTATATCAGCGTCGAAGGAATATCAAACGGCGTGTGTAAAGAAGTGTTAATGCGTGAATGGAAAGCTCCTTTGGATATATTCGTAAACGATAATTTAATCGCTAACGGAAATGCCGACGGGTGCGGCACCGATGACATTATCGCCATGGATTTTAAATTTGACAAATCGGGTGTCGAAAGCGACGAATCCATCGGTTCGGGTTCCGATGACAATGACCCGGAACAAAGCAATTCGGATTATGAAAATTTGCCCGAAACGACGACAACGACGTGGGAAACGACAACGACGTGGGAAACGACAACGACGACGCCGATTCCGACGACAACGACGTGGGAAACGACGACGCCGATTCCGACGACAACGACGTGGGAAACGACGACGCCGATTCCGACGACAACGACGTGGGAAACGACAACGACAATGTGACAACAACAACAAGACCGCTTATTACAACGGAATATTACCCCGATGGATTTACCGATTATGGTGGTTACTGTCATGCGTGCGATACGACAAGTTCTGTGAATGCATCCGGCATAACGAATAACTGTTCAATTTGTCCCAACCGGCACTTGGATGGCAATTATTGTAATTTGACGCAATAATAAACCGCATCACCCCCTTGCAAAAGGGGGTTGATCACATTCATCCATTCAATCCCCTTTGCTTTTTGACCACATCAGCCCCCTTGGTATGCCAAGGGGGTTGATCACATGCATTTTTTCAAAAATAAATCTTTCATGTTTTGAAAAACATAAAAAGAGCTTTTGGGGAACAAAAGCTCTTTTTATATGGACAGAATAAGTCAAATAAAAAAGGAGACTAAAAGTCTTATTCTGCTTTGTACTTAACAGGCCAAACCTAAAAAAAAGGCCTCTAAAGCTGCGGCCGAAAAAATTAAAAGGAGGAGATTCGGCCACAGGCTTGAAGTAGAAGAGCCCCCGACACAAAAGGAGGCTCTTCATAAGGGAAGGGGAACATAAAAAGGGGGGTTCGCCCTTCCCTTACAGATGTTTGTCTATATAGGGAGACTAAACGATACAAACATCTATCGTCTTTCAACGATAATTGCATCATACACAAATATGTATCTTTTGTCAATATATTTTTTTAATTTTTTTAATGCATAAAATCGTATGTTTTCAACAAGTTAAAAAAATACACATACTTAAGTATGAAATATACTTTAGAATCCGAATCCGATTTTTCGGCGACTTTTGCCGCGCCAATGTTCCGAATCGGTCACCGTGTGGCGAATGTATTGAAAATCCTTGGATATTTCCCATTTTTAAGATTCGTTTTTTTGAGTATACAATATCGATTTCAACAAATCGCACGCCATTAATTCAATGTTCGCGACACACCGATTTTTGACACCCCGTTTGAATATTCCATAGGAAAATTCGGGTTGCTTCAATCAAAAATATTCAAATTTTTATAAAGTTGTTTCCCAAAAATTCAATACATCTTCCAATGAAGCGAAAGAATAATCGGGTTTAATTCGGTCAAATTCCGCCGAATTTGGATTTGTCCAAACCAAAATACCTATCCCGCCGTCATAATTATGAGCCATTTGGATATCGGATTTGCCGTCGCCGATACTGATAATATCGTCAAACATAAATCCGTCTGTGGCAGCATCCGTGAAATTTTTGCTCGGCTTATCGCTGTTTGTATCTTCGGCACCGATAACGCGGGCAAAATATGTGAACACACCCAAAGTTTGAGCTTCATTGCGCAAAATCGAACCCGCTTTATTGCTGGCCAACACATTGATGAACCCTTTTGCTTTGGTAAACGTCAAAATATCCGTTGCGCCCTCTTTGAGTTGGATTTCGGCGGTATGGCGCTCGTAACAAGACAAAAAACAAGCACGCGCTTGGGCGGCTTTATCGGCACCGAACACATCGCGAAATAAATTTCGGCCCGATGCATTCATTGCGTTTTTACTTTCTTCGCGTGTCCATTTCGGCAAACCGTAGCGCACACGCGTATCATTTTGAGCGGCATAAATGGCTTCAAATGTATCAATAAGGGTATTATCCCAATCCCATAATATCAAAGTCTTGTTTAACATGAACTGTTTCCTTAGGTTTATTAAATCTAATTATATCATACATTTGCTTTTAAGACAAGGGAAAATACTTATTTAAAGGGAAAAGCTAAGCGCCCGAAATTCAAAAACAAATTCAAAAGATAATAAATTTATTTAATTTCAATCGTTTAAAAATTTCAAAATCTCAAAAACTATTTTCTTTGCCACATGCCTTCCAAATCGTAATAAGAACGGCTTTCGGGATTAAACACGTGTACAATAATCGTTCCCAAATCCAATACAACCCAATTCCCGTCACCGCCTTCACCTTCGATGCGAGCGGAAATTCCTTCTTTTTTCAAATCACGAGCAAGATTTTGCACCAAAGCCATAACATGCCGCGATGAAGTACCCGATGCGATAACAAGATAATCCGCAAAAGAAGCGCGGCCGTTTAAGTCAATGGAAATCAAATCGACAGCCTTACCGGCTTCCAATTTTGAAACAACAGTATCAATCAATTTTGTTTCAATTTGTATCGAAACATTTTTTTTAACGCTGTTTTTTTTCACAGGTTGCGTTTTTTTTACAGCAGATTTTGCCGTTTGTTTTACATGTTTCTTTTCAACTGCCGCAACCGATTTTTTTTCAATCGTTTTCCCATTGTTTTTTTCAACTTTGACCATTTTTTATTTTATCCTTTTAAAGTTCAAGATTATCTTCATCTTTTTTATTTAACACGAAATGACTGACGGCACGCAACATTTCGGATACGCCTTGTTTTGACACGCCCGAAACGGCATAAACGCTTTTTTTGGAAGCTTTTTTCAATTCTTTAACCTTTTCTTCCACTTGTTCGGGCGTCAACGCGTCAATCTTATTCAAAGCGACAATCTCAGGCTTTTTCGCCAAAACATCGCTGTATTTTTTAAGTTCTTTGCGAATCATTCTATATGTGCCGCCGACATCTTCTTCAGTGCCGTCCACCAAATGGATTAAAGCGGAACACCGTTCCACATGTTTTAAAAAGCGTGTCCCCAATCCGGCACCTTCCGATGCGCCTTCAATCAATCCCGGAATATCGGCAATCAACATTTCCCCGTTATCGACCTTAACCATACCCAAATTCGGGTGCAACGTGGTAAACGGATAATCGGCAATTTTCGGACGAGCGCGCGAAATAGCGGATAATAATGTCGATTTTCCCGCATTGGGCATTCCGATTAAGCCGACATCGGCAATAATTTTCATGCGCAACCATACCCAAGCTTCTTCGCCTTCTTCACCCGGGTCGGCGCGATAAGGCGCTTGGTTGGTTGAACTTTTATACGATTCATTGCCACGGCCGCCCATACCGCCTTTGGCAACGACAAACCGTTCACTCGCACGTAACAAATCGGCCAATACCGTTACACCGTCTTCGGCAACGATTTGCGTGCCCAACGGTACTTTAATAACCAAATCATCGCCGCCGGCCCCCGTGCAAGAACGAGAACCGCCGTTTGTGCCCCGCGGTGCTTTAAAATGTTGTTGATACCTGAAATCAATCAAGGTGTTAAGATTGGGAACGGCTTCAAAAACGACATCGCCACCCTTCCCGCCGTTTCCGCCGTTCGGGCCGCCGAATTCGATAAATTTTTCCCGCCTGAACGAACAAGCACCGTTACCGCCGTTTCCGGCCTTTACATATATTTTTGCTTCGTCTAAAAATTTCATATAAACTCCATACACGTTAACTTTTAGAAGTATTTTTACGCCTTGTCAACAGCCTTTTGAAAAATATTCCGTTTTTTGCCGTTATCGTTCCGATTGACCGAAAAAAGCCGACCTTTGAAATTTCACGGGTCAGCTTTTCATTTACGGAAAAATCCGCGTAAAATTGCCTATTTCACAACAAAATTGACCAATCGGCCCGGCACATAAATTTCCTTGACGATTTGTTTGCCGTCCAAATGATTTTTGACATTTTCGCTTTGTTTCGCCAAAGCCAAAATATCATCTTTTGCAGCATTCGTCGGCACAAAAATCGACGCGCGCTTTTTGCCCAAAACTTGGATAACGATTTCCATTTCGGCATCTTGCGTCATTGCTTCGTCAAAAATCGGCCATGTTTCAAACGCCAAAGTTTTATCATGTCCCAACCGTTGCCACAATTCTTCGGAAATATGCGGAGCCATCGGTGCCAACATCAATACGAATTTTTCCATATCCGTTTCGGAAACGGGCTTATCGGATTTATAAACGGCATTAACGAATTCCATTAATTTTGCAATCGCCGTGTTATAAGTCAACCGTTCCATATCTTCGGTAATGCCTTTGACGGTTTTATGCATCAATTTTGTCAAAGCTTCATCACCGCCTTGTGCAACAACTTTACCGGGCGTTTCAACAATATTCCAAACACGTTTCAAAAAGCGGTTTACACCGTTAATACCATCGGCAGCCCACGGTTTTTCCGCTTCAATCGGCCCCATGAACATTTCATACAAACGCATTGAATCGGCGCCGTATTCATCAATCACTTCATCGGGATTGACAACATTATAACGGGATTTAGACATTTTTTCAACTTGAGTGTTGACTTTGACATCCGACCCTTTAACATACCAATCCGAACCACGTTTTTCAACTTGTTTCGGATAGTAGTATTTGCCGTTGTCATCGCGGTAAGAATACGCCAAAATCATACCTTGGTTCACCAAGCGTTTAAACGGTTCATCGCATGAAACCAAACCGGCATCATACAACACTTTTTGCCAAAAACGTGCATACAACAAATGCAACACGGCATGTTCGACACCGCCGACATAAATATCGACAGGCATCCAATAATTGTCGGCTTCCTTGCTCCAAGCTTCCTTATCATTATGCGGATCACAAAAACGCAAGAAATACCAACTTGAACCCGCCCATTGCGGCATGGTGTTCGTTTCGCGCGTAGCCGGTTTGCCCGTATCCGGATCAACCGTTTCAAGCCAATCGGCAACTTTTGCAAGTGGCGGTTCGCCGTCTTCCCGCGGTTTAAAATCAGCCATCGGCGGCAATAAAACGGGCAAATCCTTCATCGGAACGGTCTTAATACCTTCATCCGTATGAATAATCGGGAACGGTTCGCCCCAATACCGTTGACGGGCAAACAACCAATCCCGCAATTTGTAATTGACGGTGCCTTTACCAAAACCGTTTTCTTCGGCATACTTAATCATTGCGGCCTTAGATTCTTTGACCCGCAAACCGTTTAAAAAGCCGGAATTGACCAAAACGCCGTCGCCTTCCCAAGCTTCCTTGGAAATATCGCCGCCTTCAATAACTTGAATAATCGGCAAATCAAATTTTTTGGCAAAATCATAATCGCGTTGGTCGTGAGCCGGCACTGCCATAATCGCGCCGTACCCATAATCGCCGAGCACATAATCGGCAATATAAATCGGCAATTTATCGCCGTTTAACGGGTTAATTGCATACGCCCCCGTGAAAGCCCCCGTTTTTTCTTTGGCTTCGGCCAAACGGTCCTGAGCGGATTTTTTCGCTGCCGCTTCAACATATGCCTTTACGGCATCCGCTTGTTCATCCGTGGTAATTTCCTTAACCAATGCGTGTTCGGGCGCCAATACGCAATATGTTGCGCCGAACAATGTATCGGGACGGGTTGTATAAACGGTAAATTCGGCATCTTTGCCGTCGACTTTAAACGTCAAATCGGCCCCCGTGGATTTGCCGATCCATTCGCGTTGCATTGTTTTAATGCTTTCGGGCCAATCGACGCGGTCCAAACCTTCCAACAATTTTTCGGCATAATCGGTAATTTTCAACATCCATTGGCGCATCGGCTTTTTAACGACTTCATCGCCCGTTTCGACGTATTTGCCGTCTTTAACCTCTTCATTCGCCAACACGGTGCCGAATTTCGGACACCAATTCACCGGCACGGTCACTTCATAGGCAAGCCCGCGTTCAAACAAGATTTTTAAAATCCATTGCGTCCATTTGTAATATCCGGGGTCGGTCGTGTTAATTTCCCTGTCCCAATCATATGAAAACCCAATAGCTTTGAGTTGATCGCGAAATATTTTTGTATTTATCTTAACTACTTCGGCGGGATGCATGCCCGTGTTTTCGGCGTACCGTTCGGCAGGCAACCCGAAAGCGTCCCACCCCATCGGGTGCAACACGTTAAAACCGCGCATACGTTTATAGCGGGAAATAATATCCGAAATCGTATAATTTTCGGCATGTCCGACGTGCAACCCCGCCCCCGACGGATATGGGAACATATCCAACACATAATATTTTTCTTTGGATTTATCAATTTCGGCCTTAAACGTTTTATTGTCTTCCCAATATTTTTGCCATTTGGGTTCAATTTCTTTATGATTGTATTCTGCCATTTAATTTTCCTCTTTCAACAAATATATACAAAACAGTATACATATATTTATAAAAAAATAAAGGACTAATTTAACCGAATTTAAAAATCCGCATACACATGTGAACGGCAATACCTTAAAGGTATATTTTTGCTTGACGAACAATGTTTTTAAATTATAATCGCCGTATTAGAAATAAAATTATTGATTGCTTTTGTATAAGGGAGATTGAAAAAATGCGCAATATTACCCCCCCCCCGAAAAAATGTAAATAATTCAAACGTTTTTTCGAATATTAAATCTTATTTTAAATTTTTCAAACGTTCAAAAAATCCCACCGTCGAACACGGCCGTTCCATGACCGAAATGTTGGGCGTGTTGGCGATTGTCGGTATCCTATCTGTCGGTTCCATTCTCGGATACAACTTCGGTATTTCAAAATATCGCGCAAATGTCATTTTAAATGGCGTAAAAACAATTGTTGTCCTGTTAGATGCAGACAACCGATTCTTGTTTGATGAAAAAGAATCTTATTCCCCGGATGAATTATCTATTGAAACGCAATCGAACCATGAATATGCCATTTCATCGGAAACGTATGAAACATACTATGTTGTTGTCAAAAATGTGCCTTATCGTGTGTGCGAATTGTTAACGGACACCGTTCCCGAATATGTCGAAGAAATTATTCCGAACGCTTTTACAACGACTTTATGTGAAAACAACGACAGTAATAATGTTTATTTTTTCATCAATAATGAATTAAATTCCAACGCACAAAATCCCGATCGGTACGACCGTTGTGACGAAACCCCGTGTCCGGGCGTTTGCCATGATTGCGTCCAAGGCAGATGCATTGACAACGATGATAAATGCCCCGACGGCGAAACATGTACGAACGGACAATGTTCTACTTGTGAAAAAGGATACGTTTTGTTGCATTCACCCGGAGGCACAAATTCAATTTGTTGCCCGAAAGGCACAAACGGCGTCAAAAGCTATTGGGAAAGTGCGAGTTATTTAGCTTGTTGCCCGAAAGGCACTTCATCTTATCCGCGCAGTGGAAACAGCTATGTTTGCGTTGTGGATAAATGCCCCTCAGACAAACCAAACCGCTTAACATACTCATACGGAAATAATCAAACCCCTATTTGCTGTCCGACAGAAAGTACGGGAGCTGCCACTCTGCAGGCTAACAGCGTTACAGCAGGCGGAGACATCATGCAAGGTTATTGTTGTAAAGCCGGATATGAACCTGTTAAAACTGCCAACTCTGAAACAATTTGTTCCGCCGTATCATGCCCAACCGGACAAAGCCTCGCTCAAATGTATCAAGGTTATGGATGGAAAAAAACATGTTGTCCTTCAGGAATAACTTATGCGGCTACAAAAGATACCGTCATCGGTCACGCCGGTTGCTGCACGGAAAATGAAACACTGGTATATGGAAATTATGAATCAACTTGTTTACCGGATGTTTGTCCCGCATCAGCTCCTGCTCGCGTTGAATTTATATTTAACGGCAAAAAATTTGAATGGTGTTGTCCTGCAGGTACAAAAGTCGCCGCCGAAACAAAAGGAAACGCTTTGTGGTTTTATAATTACGGCGGAACACAACCGTATTGTTGCAAACCGAACCAAATCTTAGCACCCAATCCGCAATGGAATAACAATCGCTTGGAATGCCAAGATTGCCCGTCTGGTACCGTTCCCAATGAATCAAGCAGCGCATGCGTTCCGTGTCCCGACGGTTCCATCCCAAACGGCAAAGGTAATGCGTGTGAAGCATGTCCCGACGGCACTGTTCCCAATCAAGACGGCACGGCTTGCCTGTAAAGCGGGATATACAGATAACGCCTTTTAAACGGGGACAAAGTACACGGTGCAAGGCACGGCTTAACCGCCAAAAACCATAATGCGGTAAATAACTTTTTGACTAACCCCTGAAATGTGCTATAATAAAAAAACTTGTTCGATCAAAACGCCAATTCGGACGACCGTCAACAAAATACATGAATGACATGAGTGGGACATAAAATATGAATAAGACATTCAAAAACTTTTTAAAAGGTATTTGTAATATTTATCAAGGCGTATGCGACATTTTAACTTTCGGAGCCACCTGCGAACTTTCCTGCGAAAAAAATGAACAGTGCGGCCAAACAAACATGCGTACCACTCAAAAAAAAGCAAAAACCATTTTCAACGATGTAAACAGCCGTTTTAAAAACCCTTCTTTGCAACAAAGACATAACAAAATTTTACGGGATTTGCAAATGTTCGAAAACGATTTTCGCAACTTGTTCGGCCCGGAATCTCACACATTGGGGTCAGTAAATTTAAACGGGTAACCTGGGATAAAAATCAACAACCGCCCGGCCGTTATAAACTGGCACACCCATACGGTCCATATACGTCAGCGGGATTAAAATTTCTTCGGCGTTTTTGATTATTCGGCTCGGCGGTCATGTATTCTTTTTACAGCATATTAAATTCTTCGTTGATTTTAAATTTTCTTTCGGCCGAAAATGCCGCATCGATGAGGTTGCCGGTTAAATCGTAGCTTGCAAAAAAAGTGCTTAAAACAACTCCGTATTTATCAAAACGGTTTCTTGGTGCTGTTCGATCAATCCGTTGTCATGAAATGTCGTATCAATTTGCGCATAAATTTTTCCGCTTTCAACAAATATATACAAAACAGTATACATATTATTTATAAAAAAATAAAGAGATGTTTTGCCGAAACAAAGCAAATATTGACAAATTACCGATTTCAACAAATATATACAAAACAGTATACATATTATTTATAAAAAAATAAAGAGA
>CAYPVK010000013.1:21118-31507 GCA_964414185.1 uncultured Lactobacillales bacterium
TGTTTTGCCGAAACAAAGCAAATATTGACAAATTACCGAATATATGATACATTGGAAAGTATGGTAATGCGTGCAATCTTCGGCTTTTGCGCGTCAATGTGCAATCGGCGGAACCGAATAAGGACGGTGGGAAAATGGATAATCAACACGTACCCGATGAAATGATGTTGGACGATTTTGTTTTGGATTTGAAAAGCAAAACCGTCAAAAATCCGAATGGCGATGCTTTTATCCAAGCAATTCAAGACGAAATCAAAGACAAAGAATTGCAAATCATTACAAACGCCGAAGGGCACAAATGTTTGCTTGCCGACGGGGAACAACTTGTACAAACGGACAAAAATCGGATTATTTCGCTTAAATTGCCGAAAACCATCCTTATAGAAAATTCTTTCCTTGCGAAAAACAATTCTTTGATACAATTTGAAGCGCCGAATTTGTTTATCGTTATGAATAATTTTATGTCCGCCAATAACACGCTGAAGCATTTTGACGCACCGTATTTGATGAGCGCGGAAGATTATTTCCTGTGCAACAATAAAGTGTTGGAAAATTTGAATGTTCCGAATTTAAAATCCGTCGGCCAATTATTTTTATGCAACAACAATACATTAACCAAGCTTGACATGCCGAATTTGGCTTCGGCGGGAAACGGTTTTATGAGGAACAACAATTCGTTGATACACGTTAATATGCCGAAATTAATGGGGGCTGCCGAATGTTTCCTTGAAAACAACAATACGTTGGAACATTTGAACGTGCCGAATTTAATGGTGGCTTGGGAAAAATTCCTTGCTCGAAACAACAGCTTGTTGGTTCTTAACATGCCGAATTTGGAAGTTGCCGAAGATGATTTTTTAAAAACAAATGAGGTGTTGACGGTATTTAACGCGCCGAATTTGGAAAGCGTCGGAAATAATTTTTTACGCGGAAATACCGATTTTTTGCAAGAATTCCACACGCCGAAATTAAGAAAAACCGGGAATAATTTCCTTTGTTTTAACGAATCTTTAATAAATTTGCACTTGCCCGAATTGGAAACGGTCGGGAACATGTTTATGTACGGTAATACGTCTTTGGAATCTTTCAGTGCGCCGAAACTGACAACAATCGGGTATAATTTCTTGTGCAACAATAAAGCTTTAGAAGTCTTCAGTGCACCGAAATTGATAATTATGAAAGGCAATTTGAAAGACCTTTCCGCTTCAAAAGAAATCAGGAAAGATATATTGTTTTCCCATCCCAAACGCGATGCGCTGCTGGCAAGCACGATTCAGGCATCTTTGAAAAATGCATTGGAAAAACGCTCGGTTCAATATTCGGGACAAAGTAAAAAAGGACGGGAATCTGCCTTAAAAAATACTTCGGAACAACATTCAAAAATGCTTAAAGGAAGATTATCGGGTTTGTTTAAATCACATTTATTCAGCAGAAAACAACGATAGCCGAAAGAACAAAATCATAGCGGCAATTAAAAAATACCCGTTAAAACCGAATGATAAAATTAAAAACGCCCTCATCAAAAAATAAGGGCGTTTTTTCGGAATTATCCTTCTTTTGCCATACGTTCGTATAATGCAAAACGGCGATTAATATGGTCTTGCGCTTTTTGAACAAGCTTTTCATAATGTTCTTCATTCATTTGCTTGACCATTTTAAAGCGTGTTTCCGTCGCCATGAATTCGGACACGGGCTTTGTCGGGCGAGCATCCAATTGAAACGGATTTTTGCCTTCCGCCACTTTGCGCGGGTCATAACGATACAATGGCCACAAGCCCGTTTCAACCGCCAATTTTTGATGGTTTAACCCGTCGCGCCCGATGTCATATCCGTGTGCGATACAATGGCTGTATGCAATAACCAGCGACGGACCGTTAAAGCTTTCGGCTTCGTTAATGGCTTGTAACGTTTGCATATCTTTGGCGCCTAATGCTACAGACGCCACATACACGCCGCCCGAAGACGCGGCAATCATGCCCAAATCTTTGCGCGGCAATTCATTGCCGGCCGTCGCGAATTTGGCCGATGCGCCAATCGGCGTTGCTTTGGAATGTTGTCCGCCCGTATTGGAATACACTTCGGTATCCAACACCATAATGTTGACGTTTTTGCCCGAATACAAAACTTGGTCCAAACCGCCGTAACCGATGTCATAAGCCCATCCGTCGCCGCCGATAATCCAAACGGATTTATTGACCAAGTAATCGGCGTTGTCTAAAAGCAATGCTGCCTTTTCTCCCGGAATTGATGCCAACTTTGATTGCAACGTTTCCACGCGCGCACGTTGTTCATCCAAACCGGCATGTGTACTTTGGTCGGCATTCATGATGGAAGTGACCAATTCGTCGCCCAATTCGCCCGATAATTCCGTCAATAATTGAACGGCAAAGGCACGTTTCGTATCAACAGACAAACGCATGCCGAGCCCGAATTCGGCATTGTCTTCAAACAACGAATTTGCCCACGCCGGCCCGCGGCCTTGCGTGTTTTTCGCATACGGTGTGGTCGGCAAGTTGCCGCCGTAAATGGATGAACACCCCGTCGCATTGGCAACAATCAAACGGTCGCCGAATAATTGGGTCACCATTTTGATATATGGCGTTTCGCCGCAACCCGCACATGCGCCGGAAAATTCAAACAACGGACGCATCATGCTGACCCCTTTAATTAATTTCGTCGGCAATTTCGAACGGTCGGGATCGGGCAAATGAATAAAGAAATCAAAATTTTTCATTTCTTGTTCCAAATGCGCTTCAATCGGTTCCATATTAATGGCTTTACGTGTCGGGTCTTCTTTGTTCTTAGCCGGACACACCTGTGTACACAATGTACAACCCGTACAATCTTCGGGCGATACCTGTACCACATATTTTTCCCCGGGGAATTCGGGGCCGCGGTAATCCACATACTTAAAGCCCGCCGGTGCATCCTTTAACAATTCGGCAGGGAATGCCTTTGAGCGAATAGCGGCATGCGGGCAAACGCTGGCACACTTGCCGCATTGGATACAAACCGTCGGATCCCAAATCGGAATTTGCGTGGCAATACGGCGTTTTTCGTATTTGGCCGTATCGGTCGGCCAAGTCCCGTCCGCCGTAAAATCAAAAGCGCTGACCGGCAACGCATCGCCTTTGCCTTCAATGATTTTGCCCGTTACATTACGCACAACTTCGGGTGCATCGGATGGTACGCCGGGTTGCAATGTATGAGTGGAATCGGCTTCGCCCACCGAAATTTCATGCAAGTGGGCAAGCGCCATATCGACAGCCTTAATATTGGCATCAACCACTTCTTGGCCTTTGCGTATATATGTTTTTGTGATGGATTTCTTAATGGCGTCGATGGCCTCCTCACGCGGCAAAACACCCGAAATGGCAAAAAAGCATGTTTGCATAATCGTGTTGATGCGCCGCCCCATTCCCGCTTTTTCGGCCACATCTTCGGCATCAATCGCGTAAACTTTGATTTGTTTTTCAATAATTTCGCGTTGCATCTCAATAGGCAATGACTCCCAAACCTTATCGACCGGTTCGGGCGTATTTAGCAAAAAGACCGCCCCTTTTGTCGCAAACTTCAACACATCGAATTTATAAATAAACGGCGTGTGATGGCATGCAACAAAACTTGCCGATTGAATCAAATACGGCGCATGAATCGGATTTTTGGAAAAGCGCAAATGTGACGTTGTCATCGCACCCGATTTTTTGGAATCGTATACGAAATAAGCTTGTCCGTAATAGCCGCCGTCATCGGCAATAATTTTAATTGAATTCTTATTCGCCCCGACGGTCCCGTCAGAACCCAAACCGATAAAGACGCTGCGGTTTACATCGGGCGATGAAATATTAAAGCTTGCATCATAAGGCAACGACAAATGCGTAACATCATCGTCAATACCGACCGTAAAGTGGTTTTTGTCCGCATTGTCAAATACGGCTTTAGCCATCGCAGGCGTAAATTCTTTGGACGACAACCCATAACGGCCACCCAAAATTTTCGGCATCGCGGTTTTGCCCGCCGCCGCCGCTTCGGCCATTGTCGACACAACATCCAAATACAACGGTTCGCCGACCGATCCGGCCTCTTTCGTCCGGTCAAGCACGGTAATTTGTTTAACCGATTTTGGCAGTGCATTAACGAAAGCTTCTTTAGGAAACGGGCGGTACAAATGAACGGTCAATACACCGACTTTGGCACCGTTCATATTTAAAACTTTGGCCGTTTCTTCCAATGTTTCGGCCCCCGATCCCATGGCTACGACAACATGTTCGGCATCTTGAGCCCCCGTATATTCCACTAAATGATAAGCGCGCCCCGTCACGGATTCGAATTTGCGCATAGCCGCTTCGACATGTTCCGGTACTGCGGCGTAATATTTGTTGGCGGCTTCTTTGATTTGGAAAAACACATCGGGGTTTTGAGCCGTTCCGCGAATCTTCGGATTATCCGGTGTCAAAGCGTGTTTAGTCAAAAAGTCCGTCGGGATATCGGCCATCAACGTTTTTAAATCATCTTCGGATAATCGGTAAACTTTATTGATTTCGTGCGACGTTCTGAACCCGTCGAAGAAATGCAAAAACGGCACGCGAGAAAGAAAAGTCGACATTTGCGCAATCGCCGCAAAATCGCCGGCTTCTTGCACATTTTTCGATGACAAGAAAGCAAACCCCGTTTGGCGGCAAGCCATCACGTCCGAATGGTCGCCGAAAATCGACAAAGCATGCGCCGCAACCGTCCGCGCGGCTACATGCATGACAAACGGCAACAATTCGCCCGCAATTTTGTACATGTTCGGAATCATCAACAATAAACCTTGTGATGCGGTATAAGTCGTTGTCATTGACCCCGTTTGCAATGACCCGTGCACGGCGCCAATGGCCCCCGCTTCGGACTGCATTTCAAGCACTTCGGGCACTTTTCCCCAAATGTTGGTAGCACCCGATGCCGCCCAAGCATCCGCCCATTCGCCCATCGGGGACGACGGAGTAATCGGATAAATAATTGATACTTCGTTCAATTTATGGGCTACATAGGCGGCGGCTTCGTTGCCGTCCATCATTTTCATTTTATTGTCTTGCACCATGACGTATTTCCTTTCAATTATCCCATATAAAAATTTTAACCTTTTTAAGTTTAAGAAAGGCACTTATAATATATGGGGGGGAGTATATAACTTTTTAAACGCGAAAGTCCAGCTTTTTTTGGTATAATAAAGTTAAACAAACATTCAACAAAGTATGCCACGGATAAAAAAACGCCCTTTCGAAAAAAGGCGTTTCGGGATTTTTACAAATCTTGCAAATCATCGGATAATATCGACATATTCCAATCGTACGAAACTTCGCCGTCATCTTCGTCTTTATAAATCACACCGACAAATTCTTTGCCGACATACGCTTCGGCGGGGGCGTTGTTGCCATCGCCTTTTTTGACGATAATCTTTTGATTATCAAACAATTTGCACAAATATTTTTGAATTTTTAACATTTCTTCGGGCGTCATCGCGGTTTATCCTTTCATTTTAGATTGTTTTTTGTTAATATACGCATATGATTCAAAACTTACAAGAACTATTTAAAATATGATAAAAAAAATAGCACTTAACCCCGATTTGATTTCCATTGCGCCGATGCTTGATTGGACGGATAAACATTTCCGATACTTTATACGCCTGATAACACGCCGCGCAATGTTATACACGGAAATGGTCGCCTGTCCCGCTTTGATTTTGGGTGATCGGCAAAAGTTGTTGGATTATAATGCGCAAGAACACCCGATAACGCTGCAGGTCGGCGGTTCGGATGCCAAATTTATGGGCGATTGCGCCTCTTTTGCCGAAGATTTCGGTTACGACGCGGTCAATGTGAATGCGGGGTGCCCCTCTTCGCGCGTGCAAGCGGGAAAATTCGGTGCTATATTAATGAAAACGCCCGAATTGGTTGCGGATATCGTTGCCGATATGAAAGCGCGCACGAAAATCCCCGTAACGGTTAAAACGCGCATTTCGCTTGTCGGTGCCGACGGGGACGGATTTAATGATTTGTTTAAATTCGCAAACCTTGTCAAACAAGCCGGTTGCGACGGATTAATCGTTCACGCCAGACAAGCAAAGCTCAACATTTCGCCCAAAGACAACCGCGCAAAATTGCCGCTTAATTATGAAGCGGTTTATAAACTAAAAAAAAGCTTTCCCGATATGTTTATTTCGATTAACGGCAACGTGATGTCTTACGAAGACATTGACACACACCTATCCCATGTAAACGGCGTGATGATTGGGCGGTGGGCCTATGGGCAACCCTATGCCTTGGCACAAATCGATTCGCAATTTTTCGATGATACGCACACGGTTTTATCGCGCCCGCAAATTTTGGAATCAATGATACCGTATTTGGAAAAATACGACGGCAATATCCGCAACATAACATGCCATATGATGGGATTGTACCACGGCATGCCGAACGCAAAAACATATAAACAAATGTTGATGAGCGGCGATTTGACGCAATTTAAAGAATTCGTTAAATTGCAAACCAACGGTTAAAAATTTATTTTTTTTTGCCGATTGCGTGTTTTATCGGATATCTTTTTATCGGCATTGTCGGACACTTTGTCCGGATTGACAATCCCCATCGAAATAATCAATTTTAACGCTTCATCCACCCCTATATCCAACATTTTGATATCTTTTTTCGGCACATATACGAAATATCCCGACGTCGGGTTCGGCGTTGTCGGCACATATACACTGACCAAATCATCGGCAAACATTTTTTGAACACCTTTGTAAGTTGCCCCGGTAATAAAGGCAATCGTCCACATATCGCGTCGCGGAAATTCAACCAAAACCGGTTGGCGAAAAGCCGTTTCCTTGCCCGTTCCCAAAATCGTTTCAAATACTTTTTTAAGAGCACCGTACAACCCCGATATAAACGGCATTTTTTTAATCAAGCCGTCGCCGATACGTGAAAAAATCCGCCCGATATAACTGGCCGTCAACATACCGACAAAAATTAAAAATAATATCAATAATAAAATGCCCAATCCCGGCAAGCCATAGGGAAAATACGCCGCGGGATTGTACTTTTCGGGAATCAGGCTGATAACCCGGGTATCAATATACGCCGCCAACTTCCAAGCGACATAAAATGTCAAACCCACCGGCCCCGTTACCAAAATGCCGGTAAAAAAATACGTTTTCAATGAACGCCCCTGTTGCGTTTCTTTTTTCTTGCGTGCCATAATCCCTCACTTTTTGTTAATAATAATTTATAACCAAACATTTGTCCAGCCAAATAAAGAAAATATTCGAAAGCTTTTGCAAAATACCACACATTGCGACGTTATTTTTCAAATCCTTTAGGTAAAAACACGTTTTAATTAGGAAAAGAACAAGGTATTTTGAACCGACGCGTATACCTTACATACGCAAGTGAAAAATACCGACGTTATTTTTCAAATAAAACGTGTTTTTCTTCTTGACTTTTTAAATCAAATCCTGTATAAGCCTAATTCTATTGTATAAATATAAAGGATTTTAAAGATGTTTGCAGTAATTAAAACAGGGTCAAAACAATATAAAGTTCAAAAAGATTCTATCATTATTACGGAAACAATTCCGGGGGAAGCCGGGACAAAAGTTTCGTTTGATGAAGTCTTGATGGCAAACGGCAAAGTCGGTACGCCGACCGTTGCGGGCGCCAGTGTTTCCGGTGAAATCGTGAAACAAACGCGCGGCGAAAAAGTAATTATTTTCAAAAAAGTTCGCCGTCACGGATACAGAAGGAAAAAAGGTCATAAACAAGATTTAACTGTCGTAAAAATTACGGACATTAAAGCTTAAGTTCTAAAGGAGTAAACAAATGGCACATAAGAAAGCAGGCGGTAGCACCAGAAACGGACGCGACTCCGAAGGCAGAAGATTAGGCTTAAAGAAATCGGGCGGTCAATCCGTTATTGCCGGCAACATCATTGTTCGCCAACGCGGCACGGTATATCGTGCGGGCGAAAATGTCGGAATGGGCAAAGACCACACTTTATTTGCAACGGCTGACGGCGTTGTCGTATTCAAACATTCCGTGAAGGATCGTGTGTACGCATCGGTTCAACCGAAAGAAGAATCGGCTCCGATTGCAAAAAAAGTTCCGGCTAAAAAAGCAGCTGCCAAATCCGCAGATGCTAAAACGGCATCGGCCAAAAAAGCTTCCAAAAAAGCTGAAGCCGCCGCTGCATAACAGTCTACTGCAAAGCATTAAAACCCCTCTTTTTAAGAGGGGTTTTTGCTGTTTCGTTTTCCCTTATGCCCCAACGATCGTTACCTTAAACAACGTTAAACGAAACCGAATTAATTTTAAACAAAACAATACACCCCGTTTGCCCCCTTTTTATGCAATTCCGAATGCAAAAAGAAGAAAAAACGGGATGCAAAATCCGTATAAAATCGATTTTTACCGTTCAATCGGTTTATATTTAATCCGATGCGGCATATCGGCATCCACGCCCAAACGGCGGCGGCGATCAGCTTCATATTCGGCATAGTTGCCTTCGAACCACACGACTTGGCTGTCTCCTTCAAAGGCCAGAATATGCGTTGCTAACCTGTCCAAAAACCAACGATCGTGAGACGTGATAACAACCGACCCCGCGAAATCCATCAACGCTTCTTCCAAAGCGCGCAACGTATCGACATCCAAATCGTTTGTCGGTTCGTCCAAAATCAAAACGTTTGCGCCCGATTTTAACATCTTGGCCAAATGCACGCGGTTGCGTTCGCCGCCCGATAATTGTCCGACTTTCTTTTGTTGGTCGGCACCCTTGAAATTAAATTGAGACACATACCCGCGCGACGGCACTTCGCGCTTACCCATCGGCAACATGTCCAATCCGCCCGAAATTTCCTGCCATACCGTTTTATTGGGGTCCAAAGCTTCACGACTTTGGTCAACATACCCGAGTTTAACCGTTTCACCCAAGCGGAAAGTGCCGTTATCGGGTTGTTCGGTTCCCGTAATAATACGCAACAACGTTGTTTTTCCCGCACCGTTCGGCCCGATAATGCCGACAATGCCGCCCGCGGGCAAATTAAAGCTTAAATCATCAAACAACAATTTATCGCCGAAAGCTTTACGCAAATGGTCGGCTTCAATAACGACATTGCCCAAACGCGGCCCCGCAGGGATAACAATTTGAGCGACATCGGGCACTTTTTCATTGGCTTTTTTCAAAAGTTCTTCATACGCCGTGATACGTGCCTTTGATTTAGCCTGACGCGCTTTGGGCGATTGGCGCACCCATTCCAATTCTTCTTTCAAAGTTTTTTGGCGGGCATTTTCGGCATTTTGTTCAATTTCCAAGCGCCGTTGTTTTTGTTCCAACCAAGACGTATAGTTGCCTTCATACGGAATGCCTTCGCCGCGATCCATTTCCAAAATCCAACCCGTGACGTTATCCAAGAAATAACGGTCGTGCGTAATCATTACGACGGTACCGGGATAATTTTTCAAAAACACTTGCAACCAAGCGACCGATTCGGCATCCAAATGGTTTGTCGGTTCATCCAACAACAACATATCGGGTTTTGAAAGCAACAAACGGCACAAAGCCACGCGGCGTTTTTCCCCGCCCGATAATTTTGTGACATTGGCATCGGCGGGAGGCAACCTGAGCGCATCCATCGCAATTTCAATCGTGCGTTCCAATTCCCAACCGTTGCAAGCGTCGATTTTTTCTTGCAATTCGGCTTGTTCGGCAAGCAAAGCATCCATATCGGCATCCGGATCGGCAAATTTCATATTGACTTCTTCATACTTTTGCATCAAATCGCGCACTTCGCCGACGCCGTCCATTACGTTTCCCATGACATCTTTGGTCGGGTCCAATTGCGGTTCCTGAGGCAAATAACCGACCTTAACGCCTTCGGCCGCCCACGCTTCACCCGTAAAATCATCGTCCAAACCCGCCATAATTTTCAGCAACGTCGATTTACCCGCGCCGTTCGGCCCCAACACGCCGATTTTAGCGCCGGGATAAAATGACAACCAAATGTTTTTTAAAACCTGTTTTCCGCCCGGAAAAGTTTTCGATAAATCTTTCATCACATAAATATATTGGTGTGCAGCCATTTTTTTCTCCTTAATTTTGTTTTGGATGCATAGTATCTTAAGGCGTTTAAAATGTCAAGCATGCGACATTTGCAAACGTTTTTTTTCTGCCGTAAATATAATTTATTTTATTGACAAATGTTTTTAAATAAGCTTAACTTCCTTTAAAATTTAAATAAAAATATAAGGATATTTTCAACATGACCAGGAGACCTTCAAAATGCGCAATATTACCCCCCCCCCCGAAAAAATGTAAATAATTCAAACGTTTTTTCGAATATTAAATCTT
>CAYPVK010000014.1:0-26443 GCA_964414185.1 uncultured Lactobacillales bacterium
CAGTCCACCGGACTGTTTTTATAGTGCGTTCTTCACCCGCTCCAATAAAAAACTCGTAATGGTTTAAAATTGTTTTATCCCAACATTTCCCATATTCTATCTGCAAGTTCGTTGATATCATCTATGGATAAATATGAACTTGCAAATTCAAACACTTCTTGATGTTCATGTAATATTTTAACAATAGCTTTAACTTGGTCATTTTTAGCTGTTCTATTCTTTTTGAGCATATCATGACAATTTGGACATAATTTTACTAAATTTGCTATATTATCTAAATCTTTGCTATTATTATAGTATGAAATTACATGGTGTATTTCAAAATGCTGTCTTCCTGTATTTTTGTTTATGAAAGTTTTCGTAGTTCCACAAATAGCACATTTATCTTCAGAAATGTTCGAAAAAATACTTACAATTGATTGCTTTCTCTGTTGTTTATTTTGCACAGCTACATCAAAACAAAGATCTTTTCTATATTGCTGAATAACATCTTTGGTTAGATTCTTTTCGTAGATATTATTTGTGAAGAAATTTAAATATTTAATAAAAGTTATTTCATTATTTCTTGATACAGGTAAATCAACATTATAATATATTATACTTCCAACTTGACATTTTCCACGTGTATAGTATGAATTTTCAAAAATTTGTGCTTTATATTTGTTTATAAATCCAATACAAGCAGCATAAAAATATAAATTAATTCTAAATTGCGCATTTCTTTTTCTTAACCCGCTAACAAACTGTGGTTGTAAATCACGAGCATTAAAATTAGCATAGTAAATCGGAAGATTCATTAAATCAGTTAATATTTGAGCTTTTTTAAGTTCCAGTCTATTATCATAAAAATAATCTTGAGCAATGAATTTTATTTTTGTATCAATACTTCCACGTAATTCCATAAAACCACGAATAAATGATTTTTTTTCTTCATTAAATGAATCAGTCAATACCCATTCAGATGTCATTACTTTTTGATATAAATATTTATAGAACATAGCTTTAGATATGTTTTGGTCATTTTGAATATAAAATCTTAATTCTAAACCTGTTTTAGATGATGAATGAATAGTCCAATTATAGTAACCACTATATTTATTAAAAGATTCCACTAATTCATTTGAATATTCTTGTAAGTTAAAATCATCAATAAAAACAGCTTTCGATAACTTAAATTTTGAGTATGCATAAAAATATTTCTGACCTTTATCATCGTTATATTCCATTATTCTACTTAAAAAAGCCCCGAAAATAAATGGTTTGATTTCAAATCTAAAAAAATCATTAATCTTTACAGCTTTCATATTTTGCATCTCGTCTTTATAAAATTTGCATTCCAGAATTTATTTTTTTATTATATCACAAAATCTAAAAAAATAATAATTAAAATATTGCGTTTTTTTAAATCTTGTAGTATAACCGAGGTACAGTAAAATAATCCCTCAAAAATAAGTAAGAGATTCTACTATGAAATTTAAAATATTAGATTTGTTTTGTGGCGCCGGTGGGTTTAGTTGCGGTCTAGATTCATTGGATAACTTTGAAACTGTTATAGGTGTCGATTTTGATAAAAATGTTTTAGAAACTTTTGAAAAGAACATTAAGGGAAGCAGCACCATAAATGGCGATTTAACGAACGAAAGATTAAAAAAAAGAATAATATCATTATCAAAAATAAAGGGGGTTAACATGATTATTGGCGGCCCCCCTTGTCAAGGATTTTCTTTAAAAGGTAAAAATTTAGGTTTAGACGATCTAAGAAATTTTTTATTTCTTGAATACGTAAAATTAGTTAAAGAACTTAATCCAGAAGTGTTTATAATAGAGAATGTTAAAAATCTAATTAATGCATGTGACGGATATTTCATCAAACAAATCTTGCTAGAATTTCATAAATTAGGCTATATAGTCAATTATGGTGTACTAAAAGCAAGTGACTTTGGTATACCGCAAAATAGAGAAAGGGCAATTATCATAGGCTCAAAATCAAAAAGTATTGAGTTACCAAAATCTAACGGGATAAGGACAACAGTTAGAGATGCTATATCAGATTTATCATATTTAAATTCAGGAGAAGGGACTTTTAAATCAAATTATATCACTAAACCGCAATCAGATTATCAAAGATTATTAAGAAAAAATAATCAAACTTTATATAATCATCAAGCAACGACTCATTCGGAAAGTGCATTAAGAAAATTGGCAATGATTCCAGCTGAAGGAGATAAGAGCTATCTTCCTAAAGAATTGCATGGTAAACAAAAATTTGCAACGACATGGTCAAGATTAATATGGGATGAACCGAGCCCAACGATAGATACTAGATTTGATACTCCTTCAAACGGACGAAACTCTCATCCATATTTAAATCGGGCTATAACGCCTAGAGAAGCAGCAAGGATTCAGAGTTTTCCAGATGACTATATATTCTATGGGAAAAAATGTAGCGTTTGTAAACAAATAGGGAATGCTGTTCCACCATTATTAGCAAAAGCTATAGGCGAGCAAATAATTAAGTCTTATGAAGAGAAAAGCATTAAACATGATAACTATCAATTATATTTAGCAAATTCATTTTCTTTTGTTAAACAACTAAAAGCCCAAAACATAATGGTCGATGCAATCATTACGGATCCACCATATAATATTTCAAAAGAGAATAATTTTTCTACACTAAATAAGCCAAGAAAAGGTATTGATTTTGGTTATTGGGATAATAATTTTAATGTGTGTGAATGGATTGAAGATTATTCAAAGCTACTTAAACCTAATGGGTCTATTATTATCTTTTGTTCATATATTTATTTAAGTTTTGTAATTGAAGAATTGAAAAAAAATAATATTGAAACAAAGGATATAATAATATGGAAAAAAACGAATCCCATGCCAAGAAATACAAATAGAAGATACGTCCAAGATATGGAATTTGCTATATGGGGAGTAAAAAAAAGAGCAAAATGGACTTTCAATAAATCAAAAGATACCCCTTATTTAAGGTCAATTTTTGAATCTTCTGTAGTAGGCGGGAATGAAAGAACATCTCATCCCACACAAAAAAGTTATAAAGTAATGAAAGAAATAATTAAAATTCATACGAACGAAAATGATTTGATATTAGACCCATTTATGGGAAGCGGAACAACCGGCGTAGCTGCAGTAGAAAATAATAGAAAATTTATCGGTATTGAAGTTAATCCAGAATACTTTAATATAGCTTGTAATAGAATAGATAAATAAAATTGATATAAAAAAGGTGACTTAACTCAATTACGAGCTAGATCACTTATTTTTAATCTTTCATTTCTTGAATATTGGTAAAGGGATCAAGAACCCGACGCAAGCGTAGTAAACGTCGAACTTGTGAAATAGTCCGAATTTATGAGAACGAGAAATTTCTTAAGCATTCTTTTCACCCTTATCCGAAAAAAGCCGTTTTTGCGGCCTTTTCGTTGTGAAAATTTTCAATTCGTTAAACTCACAAACCACGGGCTGTTTTTCTTTGCCGGAAAGATTCCACGGGAATACGATTCGTATCCTTAACAGAGGCCAATGCGGATTTATTCCCGTTTTCATTCAATGAAGCGTGGGCCAAAGCACCTTTTAAATCTTTATGGAACAAATTTGAAGGTCCCTTATGAACCACATCAACGAACGCCAAAAATTTGCCCATTTGATCCGCTTCCAATTTTTTTGCCCCTTCTATCCGATAAGCGGACATCGGATTAACCGGCTTCCCGTCAATGCGCACTTCATAATGCAAATGAGACCCCGTACTTCTGCCCGTATTTCCACCTTGCGCGATATTCTGACCGGCATGCACTTTTGTACCCACTTTTAAACCCTTTTCAAATTGGTTTAAATGCGCATAACGCGTCTTATAGCCGTTCTTATGTTTAATTTCCACCCAATTTCCATAACCTGCATCACGTCCGACATAAGACACGATACCGTCGGCGGCGGCTTTAATCGGAGTTCCCGTCGGCAAAGCCAAATCCACACCTTTATGCATTCTGACGTCCCCGGTTACGGGGTGTTTCCGCACACCGAACGGAGAACTGATACGGGTTTGAGATTCAACAGGGTAATGCATAATTTTTTTAGCCGGAAGTGTTCCGTCGGGCGTATAAAAATGTTTTTCGCCGTTTTTATCCGCCCAAGCATAACGTTCATGTTTTTTCCCTTGAACGGTCAAAGCGACATAAACGACCTCCCGCGCCTTACCATCTTTAGCGGGTGCCGTCAATACTTCAAACCGGGCATTTTTCCCCAAATTCCCCAATTCAATATCACCCGCAAGACCTTGCGTAATAAAATCAATTTCCGTCTTTGATAATCCCGTTTTTTGAGCGGTTTTGCCAAACGGATACATGACCGCCCCATTATATTTAACAGGTTGAACGCTTCCCACCGTACGTTCCAATCCCATTTTTTCAAATTCTGAAAATTGCGACAATTTTACATCGGTCAATGAATTTTGCCCCTTGTTCAAAAGCAGGCTTTTTCCCCCTTGTAAATTCGACAAACGGTTTAAAAGCCCCGCCGCTTTAAAACCTTTCATCACAAAACCGTCCGTTTTTACACCTTCACGGCCCGCCACATTCACAGCCGAATCAACCCGTAACGGAATGGTAACGGTCGGCGGAGTCGTTTGTGTCAAAATTTGATTTAATGTTTCAAGCGTTTGTTCGCTGATTAATTCCGCGCCGATATTTTGCGCGGCCATATCCGAATTTGTCCGTTCCGTTTGTTTCGCCTTATTTTGTGCAGCGTCCGGGAAAAGTTGATTGAATATTTCCAATGCTTCTTCACTGGTTAAATCCGCCTTACCATTCGTTTGTGCAGCCATATCCGAATTTGTTCGTGCCATTTGTTTCGCCTCTTTTTGAACAGTGCCTGTTTGATTTTGATTCGTGTTTGAAGCGTACGTTTGAATTTTTTCAAAACCGCCTTGCAATTCATCTTGGAAAGCAATCCCCGCACCCAAAACTCCCAAAGTGTATAAAAACATCAGTGCGCTTTTGTGCAACGTTTTTTTACGTTGATAATCTTGGCGCATTTCCTCTCTTGTCGGCATGAAGAACCCTCCCTACACACTGATTGCATAAAGACAGTATATCACATTTTTTTAAAATCGACAACATTATATCTTTAACAAAAATTACGATTTTTGCATGCCAAAGATAATGCATCTTTTAATTTTTGCCGATATTTTTTCCTTTTGCACATTCATTTTTAACCGTTGCTTATAAATAATCTTCAACAAAAAACCCTCCTTATTTTCAGGAGGGTTTGAATTTTTTCATATATTGCTTTGCATCAAGAGAATCTTGAGGCACTTATCCAAAGTTATTAAACCTTAGAATCCGCAACCCGTGTAACCTTCGACCGTGCCGCCCGACAAAACAAACGTGCAAGCGTTAACAGTCGTTGTTACGCCGCTGCAACCGCCGCAGCCGCAACCGCCCATTCTAAAGCTGCTGCCGACCGGGAATGTATAACCGGCATTTGACGTGATATAAGTCGGCGTAAAACCATAAGATGTCCCGCAACCGCTGCGACAACCGCCTTGAGCGCCGTAAACCAAATATTTCTTTTCATTTGAAACATAACTTCTGGATGGCAATCCCATGCGTGTAATGACTTCTTCTTCGGAAATGCCGACCCACGGATCATTGTATTCGGATTCGGTTGAAGAACAAGCACCGACTAAAGTTAAAAAGGCACAGGCAATTAATAATTTTTTCATGGCAACTCCTTGGTTTATAAACAAGATAATTAATAGGTATCATTTTTTTAGACAAAAGTCAACATAACTTTATCATTTCGGAATCAACATTTTTTTCGGGCGCAAAATAATCTTTACAATCGCATGAAGAGAGAGAGAACACTTAAAACAACCGACGGGTTCAGCCCAAAAACAATTCGTCTTTCAATTGTTTGCGCAATTCGTCCAACGGCAACAAAGCATCGGATTTTTTATTTTCAAAGTGCCAAAACATCCACCCGTTGCAAGAAGACAACCCCGCCGCTTTCGCGCCCATTTGGTGAATGGAACCTTTTTCGGATCCCAAATACAACGACCCGTCGGCCTTAACCGTCGCGCAAAATTTACGTTTGCTGTCAAATAATTTAGCCCCCGGCTTTAACAAACCGTGTTCGATAACCGATCCGAACGGAATACGCGGTTCGGCTTTTTTGCAAGTCGGTTCCAACACCGCCCCGTCCGAAATTTTTTCAATCCCGTCCAATCGCTTTTGCGCATATTTGATATATTCGTCTTCGCGTTCGATGCCGATATATTTGCGCCCCAATTTTTTTGCGACGGCTCCCGTCGTGCCCGTGCCGAAAAACGGGTCCAAAATTACATCACCCGGATTGGTTGATGCCAAAACCACACGGTACAACAAAGCTTCGGGCTTTTGCGTCGTATGCACTTTTTTGCCCGCTTCGTTCTTAAGGCGTTCAGGGCCGTTGCAAATCGGCAAATACCAATCCGACCGCATTTGCAAATCTTCGTTAAAAACTTTCATGCTTTCATAATTAAACGTATATTTGGCATCCTTTGATTTCGCACACCAAATCAATGTTTCATGCGCATTGGTAAACCGCGTGCCTTTAAAATTCGGCATCGGGTTTGTTTTCGTCCAAATGATGTCGTTCAAAATCCAAAAATCCAAATCCTGCAACCGCGCGCCGACACGAAAAATGTTATGATACGAACCGATAACCCATAATGTGCCGTTATCTTTTAACACGCGGCGCGCTTCAATCAGCCAATCGTTTGTGAATTTATCATAAGCTTTATAATCCGTAAATTTATCCCATTCGTCATCAACCGCGCCGACTTTCGTCGCATCGGGGCGATGCAAATCTTTGCGCAGCTGCATAAAATACGGCGGATCGGCAAAAATGACATCAACGCAAGCATCGGGCAACAAGCGCATTTTTTCAATGCAATTTCCCTTTAAAATGACATTTGTTTCAACCATTTACCCCGCCCATGCGTTTTCGGTTATGTTCGATTCGGCGCGACTCGCCGAAATTCCTTGATTTTTTGATTGTAAACACAAAAAGTAATTAATTTATTAACAAAATTCTTTTTTTTCGTTTTCAAACAAAAAAATTTTAAAATGCCATTGTTTTCTTATATGGAAAATTTAATTTTTCGGCACTTTTTATATTGCCTTTTTAATTTTTTATTCGACAAATTTTTCGCGTTTTGCGCTGAGCAACTGATACGTCAAATCCGTTCCGTCTTTTTTCAACCGTTCGCCCTGCTTTGCCGTACGCGGCATTTTAACCGCTTTGGCATATTGCAACGCCGTCACATACGCATCCCCGGGCTCTTTGTAAAACCGCCAAATATTTAACTCCGAAATGTCGTTATTGTTGACCATAAACGTAACAACCGCTTCTTTGTCGGTTTTGTGAACAGCCTTTTGAACGGGGATACCCCGTTCCGAAAATCCCCGATACAAAACGTCGGCGGCTTCGGCGGCATTTTTGCGCCCTTCAAATTTATAAACGCCGATTAAGCTTGTCCATCCGTCCGCATTTTCACCCTGAGCGTAATATTCGTTTTTAAACGCATCGCCATACTTAAAATAATACGAACGCCCGTTAAAATAAAAGCTGCGTTCATGCAATATCGCATTTTGTTGCGCTTCAGACACATACGGGCGACTTAGTGCGAAAGCGCCGACAGACGGCATTGTCCACATTAAATTAAAAATTAAACAGATAACCGCAATTTTTTTTAACATATTTCACCTTTTTTTGAAGTTATTTTAAAGAACGCATATTTTGAAGTCAATACCAAAATCTTCCTTGACATTTAAAGCAAGCTTTGGCACTATGGAAGAAAGGTAAAATTTGTTTTTTCGGGCGTTATCTTTTACGGTTTTACGAAAAAGCGGCGCGAACATTCGGAAATAATTTAAAAGGCGGGAAATAAAAATGGTGCCACAAATTCATATTGTACGAACGGCGGACGGCGTGGATTTTCCGTTGCCGTCGTATTCGTCAAAACATCATTTTGCACTCAATTTGATGGCGGCCATCGGCAACCCGATTAAAATCAATCCGGGGGAACGCATTCATGTGCCGGTCGGCTTTGCCGTTGCATTGCCTGACGGATTATGCGGCCAAATCGTCAGCAATACCGATTTGGCGTTGCATCACGGCGTGATTGTGTTGGATGCCCCTCAAATTATCCATCCGGCTTCGCGTTCCCCGATTTTTGTCTTGCTGCAAAATGAAAGCACGAAACAATTCGTTTTAAAGCGCGGCACATTCATTGCCCAGATGTTAATTGTCCAAGCGTATCAGGTTGCATGGAAAGAAATTGAAGACAAAACCATTTTGAATATACAAACAACGTCGCAAGACATTTTTGTTGATGAACAAGACACCGAAATATCAAATTCGCCGGCTGCTTTGGTTTCCACGCCGAAACGTCCGAAAATTTCCATTCGCCAGAGGTCAACGCATGAAGATTAACATATGCGCGCTTTTGTTGGTTTGCATATGTTGGGGTTGTGTATACCCGGCGGCGGCCGATAATTTGACACCGCGTTTTGCCGCCATACGCAACAGCCAAGTCAACATGCGCACGGGACCGGGCAAAAAATATCCGATTAAATGGGTTTATAAAGAAAAACATTTCCCCGTTGAAATTATTGATGAATATGAACTTTGGCGACGGATCAAAGAAATCGACGGCACAACCGGTTGGATTCACCGCACACAATTGTCTTCGGCACGGTATGGACTTATTTTAGAGGACACGACGTTGACTCACAAACCCAATGACACATCAAAAGTTGTGGCAATCGCGGGTAAAGGAACAATCGGCAAAATTTTAAAGTGCCCCAAAAAATCCGACTTTTGCCAATTGGATTTCGACAAAGCAAAAGGTTGGACACGTAAATCCAATTTTTACGGCGTTTATGCAAACGAAATCATTGATTGATAAACCGTTTAACCTTTCTTCTAAGTGATGAGGCTATCCGTTTGACTGAAAAACAATCCATCGTCGTTGTCCATATTTGGTTATGATATGCCACAACATAACACTTTGATAATATTTCCATATGAGCCGTTCTTTTAACGGCTCTTCTTCTTTGTTGCCTTAAAAGGTTTATTCAACGGTAATGGATAAATTGCCATCCCTGTCTTCGGAACCCGTAATGGATATAAGGGCTTTATATACGCCATTATTGACGGTCCACATATGAACGTTCCCTTCGGGTTCAACGGAAAAAGTCGTTTCATAGGCACCGCCGTAACTCCGACTATCATCCCCCCAACTATAATTTTCCATACCCAATTCGCTAAATGAATCTTCGGATATACCTTCCCAATTATCGGGGTTCGACGTATATCCCGTCTGAGCCATAACAGACAATTTACTCGCCAAATCCAAAATCTGATTCGCCTTATACCGATTCATCGCCATCGTATAACCCGCTATACCGCTAATCGATAAAACGCCGATTATCGCCAATACGCCCAACATTTCGACCATTGAACGCCCTTGCTCTTTTTGAACTTTTCTTTTGACTCTTCGGTTTGTCACAAACTTGAACATTTTTACTTTCTTCATGTCTTTCTCCTTAATAATTTAAATAATGACTTTGAAGTCTTATTACAAGGAAAGCATACTTTTTTTTAACCCTTTTTTCAATATAAATTACCCCCCCCCGATTTTTTATATCATATTGATTTATAATAAAATTATTTTACATCCGAAAGGAAGTGTGATAAAAATTACCTTAAAAGAGTTAAAGTTCCCAAGATATTGTCCGTAAAACAATACGCTGAGCAGTTAAACTTCCGCTGCCTGACGCAAGCGCCATTAACGTTTCAAACTTCTTTGCCTCTCCAAAAACTTCGTAAATCCCATGGTCCGACCGGTATGTCTGCATCCGTCCGCTTATACAGACAGCATTACATATAAACCGATAAGCCCCCTTGACATACCGAGAGGGCTTTTTTCAAGTTACCTTACCGATAACAACGTCACTTACAATGTATCGTTATCGCTGTTTTTCGATTCGGCGATTTCTTTGTCGCGTTCATTTGCGATTTGACGCAAACGTTGCATTTGAGCACCCGTCCCCGCCGGAATCAAACGCCCGACGATAACGTTTTCTTTAAGCCCACGCAATCTGTCGCGTTTGCCTTCCGTTGCCGCTTCGGTCAAAACACGTGTGGTTTCTTGGAAGGAAGCCGCCGAAATGAACGACGTTGTTTGCAAGCTGGCCTTTGTAATACCGAGCAAGACCGATTCGACTTTCGCTTCTCTTCCACCGGCTTTCAAAGCCTTAAGATTTTCGGCAATCAACGTTTCTTTGTCGACTTGTTCGCCGGCAAGCAAGGTTGTATCGCCCGGGTCAACGACTTCAAGTTTTTGCATCATTTGACGGACAATAACTTCAATGTGTTTGTCATTGATTTTAACGCCTTGCAAACGATACACCGCTTGAACTTCCTTAATCAGGTAATCGGCCAACGCTTCGACGCCTAAGATGCGCAAGATGTCATGCGGCACCAAGGACCCTTCGACCAACACGTCGCCTTTTTGTACGATATCGCCTTCATGAACGGCAATTTGTTGGCCTTTCGGCAACAAGTATTCGCGTGTTTCACCGTCTTCGCCGACAATCACAATGCGGCGTTTGGCTTTGAAATCGGCGCCGTATTCAATACGTCCGGCAATTTCTGCCATGATGGCGGCATCTTTCGGACGACGGGCTTCAAACAATTCGGCAACACGCGGCAAACCGCCCGTAATATCGCGGGTTTTCGTCGATTCGCGCGGGATTCTGGCCAATACGTCACCAACCATGACTTTGTCGCCGTTGTTCACGGCCACAACCGCATCGGCGGGCAGATAGTATCTGGCTTCCATGCCGTTAGTGAATTTGAACACGTTGCCTTTGCCGTCCAACAATGCCAAATGTGGTTTACGCGCATTTTTGGACGCTTGTTGACGCCAATCCATAACCACTTTCGACGTCAAACCGGTCGTTTCATCCAAAACTTCGCGGATTGTTTCGCCTTCCACCAAATCTTGGTATTTAATCGCACCGGCTTTATCGGCAATAATCGGCATCGTGTACGGATCCCATTCGGCAACACGTGTACCCTTGCCGACTTTTTCGCCGTTTTCAACCATTACTTTGGCGCCGTACGGGATTTTGTGGCGGGCTTTTTCACGGCCGCCGGCATCCAATAACGACACTTCGCAATTTCTGGACAACACGATCATATCCCCAGCAGAATTTTTAATCGTGTTGCAATTGTTCAAACGAATCTTGGCATCAAAGGCTGCATCAATCGACGATTGTTCGGCACCGCGTTGCGCCGCACCACCGATGTGGAAAGTCCGCATGGTGAGCTGAGTTCCCGGTTCACCGATGGATTGAGCGGCAATAATACCGACAACTTCGCCCAAGTTCACGGGAGTCCCGCGGGCCAAATCGCGTCCGTAACAAGCCGCACAAATGCCGTTTTCGGCTTCGCAAGTCAAAACGGAACGGATTTTCACGGAATCAACGCCGACCGAATCAATCAATTCAACATCGTTTTCATCAATCAACTTGCCTTTAGGCACAATGATTTCGCCCGTTTCCGGGTGTTTGATGTCTTCTTGCGCCGTACGACCCAAAATACGTTCACCGGTCGTGGCAATCACATCGCCGCCTTCAACAATCGGGGAAACGGTAATACCGCGTTCGGTACCGCAATCTTGTTCGGTAATAATGGCATCCTGCGCGACATCGACCAAACGGCGTGTCAAGTAACCGGAGTTTGCCGTTTTCAAAGCGGTATCGGCCAACCCTTTACGCGCACCGTGGGTGGAGTTAAAGTATTCCATAACGGTTAAACCTTCTTTGAAGTTGGACCGAATCGGCGTTTCGATAATTTCGCCCGACGGTTTTGCCATCAACCCACGCATACCGGCAAGCTGTCTCATCTGAGCGGCACTACCGCGAGCCCCTGAATTGGCCATCATAAACACCGAGTTTACGGGTTTGCCGGGTTCGATTTTGGAAATCCCCTTCATCATCGCATCGGCAATGGCGTCCGTTGCGGCCGACCAAGCGTCAACGACTTTGTTGTATTTTTCCAAATGCGTAATCAAACCGTCTTGATATTGGCGTTCGAATTCTTTGGTTTTCTTTTCGGTTTCGGCCAAAATTTTGCGTTTGGCTTCCGGCACAATCAAATCGTCTTTACCGAACGAAATGCCGGCTTTGGCCGCTTGGCGGAACCCGAGGGCCATAATCTTATCGGCAAAAATACACGTCGCTTTTTGTCCGCAATGGCGGTAAACGGCGTCGATAATATCCGATACTTCTTTCTTACGAATCAAACGGTTCATAAGGCTGAACGGAATTTTGCCGTGTTCGGGTAAAACAGCCGCCAACATCACGCGGCCCGGCGTCGTTTCGACAATACGGGTTACTTTTTCACCGCTGTCTTCCATAACCGTCAAGCGGATTTTGATTTTGGCGTGCATGGATACAACACCGCTGTTCAAAGCGTGTTCCATTTCTTGCGGGCCCGAAAAGACCATGCCTTCGCCCTTTTCGCCTTCGCGCATCATTGAAATGTAGTACAAACCCAAAATAATATCTTGTGTCGGCACGATAATCGGTTTACCCGATGCCGGAGATAAGATATTGTTTGTCGACATCATCAACACGCGGGCTTCCAATTGAGCTTCGGTGGACAACGGTACGTGAACGGCCATTTGGTCACCGTCAAAGTCGGCGTTGAACGCGGTACATACCAACGGGTGCAGCTGAATGGCTTTGCCTTCAATCAAAACCGGTTCAAAGGCTTGAATACCCAATCTGTGCAACGTCGGCGCACGATTCAACAACACGGGGTGTTCGCGAATCACTTCGGACAAAATATCCCACACTTCGGGACGTTCTTTTTCCACCATGCGTTTGGCGGCTTTAATCGTCGAAGCGTGACCGTATTGTTCCAATTTCGCATAAATAAACGGTTTAAACAATTCCAATGCCATGCGTTTGGGCAAGCCGCATTGATGCAACAACAATTCCGGCCCGACCGTAATCACGGAACGGCCCGAATAGTCAACACGTTTACCGAGCAAGTTTTGACGGAAGCGCCCTTGTTTACCTTTGAGCATATCGGACAAAGATTTAAGCGGGCGTTTATTGATACCGGCAACGGCACGGCCGCGGCGACCGTTATCAAACAAAGCGTCAACGGATTCTTGCAACATACGTTTTTCGTTGCGGATAATGATTTCCGGCGCGCGCAATTCCAACAAGCGTTTTAAACGGTTGTTACGGTTAATGACACGGCGGTACAAATCGTTCAAATCGGATGTGGCAAAACGACCGCCGTCCAAAGGTACCAACGGGCGCAATTCGGGCGGAATAACCGGCAATACATCCAAAACCATCCATTCCGGACGAGAGCCGGATTCCAGGAAGTTTTCAACCAATTTCAAACGTTTGACGATTTTTTTGCGTTTCATTTCGGATGTTGTGTCAATCAATTCGGCACGCAACTTGGCGGCTTCTTCAGCCAAATCAATTTGAGAAAGCATCTCTTTAATTGCTTCGGCACCGATTCCGACACGGAACGCATCTTCGCCGTATTCTTCCAAAGCGGCTTGGTATTGTTCTTCGGTCAACAAATCATGAAGTCCCAACGGCGTCAAGCCCGGTTCAATCACGATATATTTTTCAAAATACAAAACGGCTTCCAAATTTTTCAGCATCATATCAAGCAATGTGCCGATACGTGAAGGCAAAGATTTCAAAAACCAAATATGCGTAACGGGGCATGCCAATTCAATATGGCCCATGCGTTCGCGACGCACTTTTGACAATGTAACTTCAACACCGCATTTTTCGCAAGTAACGCCGCGGTATTTCATGCGTTTGTATTTACCGCATAAACATTCGTAATCTTTGGTCGGACCAAAGATTTTGGCGCAAAACAAACCGTCTTTTTCCGGTTTGAATGTGCGATAGTTAATTGTTTCAGGACGCAACACTTCGCCGAAAGACCAAGCACGGATGCGTTCAGGTGATGCAATTGAAATACGAATGTCGTCAAAACTTTGAGGGTTTGTAACGGGGTTAAATGCTTTTATCAATTCATTCATTATTTGTGTTCCCTTTTTTAAAATTTGCATTTAAGGGGAAGGGTTGCTTCCCCTTAAAAATGTGCTTGTCTTACTTATCCATTTGATCCAATTCAACGTCAAGGCCGAGCGAGCGCATTTCCTTGACCAACACGTTGAAGGATTCCGGAATGCCCGATTCGAAATTGTTATCGCCGCGGATGATGGTTTCATACGCTTTGATACGGCCCGAAACGTCATCGGATTTGATGGTCAACATTTCTTGCAATGTGTAAGCGGCACCGTAAGCTTCCAATGCCCATACTTCCATTTCACCAAATCTTTGGCCGCCGAATTGAGCCTTACCGCCGAGCGGTTGTTGCGTCACCAAACTGTATGGCCCAATCGAACGGGCGTGAATCTTTTCATCGACCAAGTGGTGCAGTTTCAACATGTAGATGTAACCGATGGTCACTTGGCGTTCGAACGGATCACCCGTCAAACCGTCATACAACGTGACTTGACCCGACGTCGGCAAACCGGCTTTGGCCAAAGCGGCGTCAATATCGTCTTGGCGAGCGCCGTCAAACACGGGTGTTGCAATCGGCACACCGTTTTTGAGATTTTCGCTCATCGACAACAATTCGGTATCGTCCATCGGCGCAATCTTTTTATTATATTCGGATTCACCGTAAATGTCTTTGAGCAATGCACGCAAATCATCGGCTTTGGCATGTTTGGCTTTGATATCTTCCACGACGGCGGCAATTTTTTTACCGAATTCGCGGCAAGCATAGCCCAAGTGCGTTTCCAAAATCTGACCGACGTTCATACGTGACGGCACCCCGAGCGGATTCAAAACGATATCCATCGGTGTTCCGTCTTCGCGGTACGGCATGTCTTCAACCGGCAAAACGCGAGATACCACACCTTTGTTTCCGTGACGGCCGGCCATTTTATCACCCGGTTGCAATTTGCGTTTCGTGGCAATAAAGACTTTGACTTTTTTCAATTCGCCCGCCATCATTTCGTCGCCGCGTTGAAGTTTTTCAACACGATTTTCGAATTTTTCCTGCAAGGCTTTTTCGGCTTTTTCCAAAGTTTCGACCAATTCTTCCAAACGCGTCATAACCTTGTCGTCTTGAACGGACAATTTGCGCAAGTTATAATCGGCAATGCCTTTCAAAACATCTTCGGTCAAAACGGTGCCGGCTTTGATGCCTTCCATTTTGTTTGCTTTTTGGCCTTTAACCAAAGCTCTCGCACGTTCGGCAAAACTGCCTTGGATAATCGCGCGTTCATCATCGCGGTCTTTGGCGAGCTTGCCGATTTCGGCTTGTTCAATCGCTTGGGCGCGTTCGTCTTTTTCCAAACCGCGGCGCGTGAAAATACGTACATCCACAACGGTTCCTTGAACTCCCGGCGGTACGCGCAAAGAACTGTCGCGAACATCAGCGGCTTTTTCACCGAAAATGGTACGCAACAATTTTTCTTCCGGCGTCATAATCGTTTCGCCCTTCGGCGTCACTTTACCGACCAAAATATCGCCGGCCTTGACTTCGGCACCGACATAAATCACACCGGTTTCATCCAAGTTTTTCAACCCTTCTTCACCAACGTTCGGAATGTCGCGCGTGATTTCTTCCTGACCCAACTTCGTATCGCGGGCAACGACCTCAAATTCTTCCAAGTGAATGGACGTAAAGACGTCTTCGCGCACAATGCGTTCGGAAATCAAAATGGAATCTTCATAGTTGTAACCGTTCCAAGGCATAAATGCGACCAAAATGTTGCGACCCAAGGCCAATTCGCCAAGGTTCGTACACGGACCGTCCGCCAAAATTTCACCCTTTTGAACGATATCACCAACTTTAACCAGCGGAATTTGGTTCATACAAGTACTTTGGTTCGACCGTTGGAATTTGTTCAACGTATAAATATCAACGCCCGATTTCGTCGTATCGGATTCGTCCGTCGCACGGATAACGATACGCGATGAATCCACTTGTTGCACGACACCATCGCGTTTCGCGGAAATCGCGGCACCGGAATCTTTGGCAACTTTGGCTTCCATACCCGTTCCAACAAGCGGCGCTTCGCTGCGCAACAACGGCACGGCTTGACGTTGCATGTTCGACCCCATCAACGCACGGTTCGCGTCATCGTTTTCCAAGAACGGAATCAACGATGCGGCAACCGATACGACTTGTTGCGGAGACACATCCATCATATCGATTTGTTCGGGTTTGGCCAAAATAACTTCGCCCGCATGGCGCGCTTGAACCAAATCTTCGGTTAAATTGCCGTCTTTGTCGACTTTGGCATTGGCCTGAGCCACCGTATATTTGGCTTCTTCCATTGCGGACAAATAATGCACTTCATCCGTCACTTTGCCGTCGACAACTTTGCGATACGGCGTTTCGATAAAGCCGTATTGGTTAATTTTCGCATAGCTGGCCAACGAGTTAATCAACCCGATGTTTTGACCTTCAGGCGATTCAATCGGGCAGATACGACCATAATGCGTCGGGTGAACGTCGCGGACATCCATACCGGCACGGTCTCTTGTCAAACCGCCGGGGCCCAAAGCCGACAAACGACGTTTATGCGTAATTTCGGCGAGCGGATTGTTTTGGTCCATAAATTGAGACAATTGGCTGGATGCAAAGAATTCGCGCACGGCACCCGATAACGGTTTCGCGTTGATTAAATCATACGGCATTACCGAATCGATTTCGCTGGATGTCATGCGTTCTTTAATGGCGCGTTCCATACGCAACAATCCCAAACGGTATTGGTTTTCCATCAATTCGCCGACAGGGCGCACACGACGGTTGCCCAAGTTGTCAATATCATCAATGGCGCCGCGGCCGTCTTTTAATTCAACCAACGTTTTTAAAATCGCCAAAATGTCTTCTTTGCGCAAAACGCGAACGGAATCGGGCACTTGCGTATTGTCAAATCCCAAACGTGCATTCATTTTGACACGGCCGACAGCCGACAAATCATAGCGTTCCAAATCAAAAAACATGCTGCGGAATAAAGCGTCGGCCGTTTCGACAACCGGCAATTCGCCCGGACGCATGATTTTGTAAATATCAATCAACGATTCTTCTCTGGTCGTATTTTTATCGGCAACCAATGTATTGCGGATATACGGCCCGACGTTGACATAATCGATATGCAACAACGACAATTCTTTGACTTTCATTTCGTCAAGCTTGATTAAATCGTCTTCGGTAATTTCGTTACCGGCTTCCAAAACGACTTCGCCGGTATTTTCGTCAACGAAATCATTGGCAACGAAACGGCCCAACAATTCTTCATTGTCAACCAAGTATTCTTTCAAGCCGTCTTTTTCCAACTTTTTGGCTTTGCCGAGCGTGATTTTTTCACCTTTTTCCATCACGACTTTGCCGGTAGCGGCATCAATCAAATCGTGCGTTAATTTGACGCCTTTCATCAAAGCGGGATTAAAAGTTGTTTTCCACCCTTTTTTGTCCTTAGTGAATGTCACCGTTTCATAAAAATAGCTTAAAATTTCTTCTTTGCTCATTCCATAAACGTCGGACGGGTCAATTTCGCGTCCTTCGGCAGCGGCTTCGGCGCGTTTTTGGGCCGTGTATTCGCTGTCCAAGCTGTACAAAATGGCCGATACAGGCAATTTGCGGCGACGGTCGATACGGACATAGACCAAATCTTTGGCATCAAATTCAAAATCAATCCAAGACCCGCGGTACGGAATAATGCGCGCGGCAAACAAATATTTGCCCGACGAATGTGTTTCACCGTTGTCATGGTCAAAGAAAACACCCGGAGATCTATGCATTTGCGAAACAACGACACGTTCCGTTCCGTTGACGATAAATGTGCCGGTCGCGGTCATCAACGGCAAATCGCCCATGTAAACGTCTTGTTCTTTAATATCGCGAATCGAACGCACGCCCGTTGCCATATCGGTATCCCAAACGACCAAACGCAAAGTTGCGCGAACCGGGGCCCCGTAAGTCAACCCGCGTTTTAAACATTCGTCCACGTCAAATTTCGGTGTATCGAGTTCATATTTGATGAATTCCAAATCGCCGCGGCCGGCAAAATCATGAATCGGGAATACGGATTTAAATACCGCCTGCAACCCCGTTTCCGTCCTTTCGAAAACCGGCACGCCCCATTGCAAAAATTGATCGTAGGAAGCCTTTTGGACTTCAATCAAATTCGGCATGCTTGTAACCGGATCGATTCTGCCGTAATTTTTACGAACGCGTCTGTGATTCGTGTCATGTTTAATCATTCTTTTTCTTCCCCATTTTTAATGTTTTGAGTTTGATCCCAAAGTCTTCAAATCCGCCTGTTTTCAAAATTACCGCTATGCTTTGATACGCCGCACGGACAACACTTTTCTAACCTGCGAAACTCTTGTTCGACCTATAAGGTAGTCGACCCCCAGACTTATTCCGGTGAAGAAAGCGCCGGGACTTTTTTTAAATTCATTTTCTTATTTATCGAAAAACCGTTGATAAATAAGTTTTTTTAATCTGTAACGATTAAAAAGAAAGATTTAAAATACCATCCGTTTTCAAATCTTTGTCTTTAACCGCCGATGGGCCGTACCGAATGTTACCCATTCGGACGACCCCATCAAACGAATAAAAGCAAAATTACTTAACTTCAACTTTGCAGCCGGCAGCTTCAAGTTGTTTTTTAAGTTTTTCGGCTTCTTCTTTAGAAACGTCTTTTTTGATTTCTTTCGGAGCACCTTCAACCAAATCTTTGGCTTCTTTGAGGCCCAATCCCGTGATAGCGCGAACTTCTTTAATCGCGTTGATTTTATTAGCACCGCCATCAACCAAGATAACGTCAAATTCCGTTTTTTCTTCTGCAGCGGCAGCCCCGCCGGCAGCAGCAACGGCAACCGGAGCAGCAGCGGAAACGCCCCATTTTTCTTCCAACATTTTGGACAATTCGGCAGCTTCCAAGATTGTCAAAGCAGATAATTCTTCTACGATTTTATTTAAATCAGCCATTTTATAGATCCTTTTTAATTTTTCCCTTTCGGGGAGTTTGTTAAAATTTTGTTTTCACTAAATTGTTTATTGTGCGTTTTATAAAAAACGATTTTTAGGGCGCAAGTGAAGGGAGCTTTAATTTTGAGAAACTCTTGCATACAACAGGTATTCAAGCGGTTCCGAAAAATTAACCAAGCGACCGTGCAATTGCGTTATAAAAACGTTTTTACGCGGCTTCTTTTTCCGAATAAGCCTTGCACACACGCGCAATTTGTCCGCCAGGTGCTTGCAACAAGCCGACCAATTTGCCGCGCAATTCGTCCAAAGACGGCAGAGAAGCCAGTTCTTGCACTGTTTTCACTGAAATCTTTTGACCGTTCATTACGCCGCCGACGACTTCGAACTTGTCACTTTTCTTCGCCATATTGACAACTGCTTTTGCCGCGGAAATAGCATCTTCGGAATAAGCAATCGCCGTCGGGCCGACCATCAAATCGGCAATCGATTCGCATGGTGTACCTGCCAGAGCCAATTTAGTCAAACGGTTTTTCGTTACACGATAGTTTGCCCCGTCGTTGCGGACATTGTTTCTCAATTCCGTTGTTTCGGGCATTGTCAAACCTTTGTTTAAGGCAACAACAACCAAACCGGCTTTTTGAAACACACCGTTGAGTTCGGCAACCCATTGTTGTTTCTCTTCACGATTCACGACTTTTGTCTCCAATATTTTTTAAGAAGATTTTTCTTCTTAAGGTTTCTTAAACTCAGATTGCCTACAAAAAAGCAATCCACTCTTGACCTGTCCAGAAACCGCAATTAAAGCCCCTTTATTTAAGGATCTTAATATCAAGTTCTGTCTGAATGGGCGGAATGTTTTCCCTTAATTCCTATCCCGTGATAGGCACCCACCGTCTTTGACAGGCAATACTTTCCGCCTTCTTGGTTTAATCACCTTGAAGGCGGAAACTCTTTCTTTATCCGTTCACCGAGGATAAAGTAACTTTTACACCAACACCTTGCGTCGAACTCAAAGCAACCTGCTTTAAGTAAACACCTTTTGAAGAAGCGGGTTTAAGCGCAATCAAGGCTTTCACGAAAGCTTTGGCATTTTCTTGGATTTTGTCCGCATCAAAGCTTGCCTTACCGATACCGGCATGGACAATGCCTTTGGCATCCACGCGGAATTGGACTTGGCCGGCTTTTGCCGCGGCAACGGCACCCGCAACATCCATTGTCACGGTACCCAATTTCGGGTTCGGCATCAAACCTTTCGGGCCCAAAACTTTGCCCAAACGGCCGACAACGCCCATCATATCGGGTGTTGCGATCAAACGTTGGAAGTCAATTTTGCCACCCAAGATTTCGTTCATCAAATCTTCGTCGCCGACGATATCAGCACCGGCTTTTTTGGCTTCTTCGGCTTTCGGGCCTTTTGCGAATACGGCAACTTTTAAAGTTTTGCCTGTACCGGCGGGCAATGAAACGGCGCCGCGAATCATTTGGTCGGCTTGACGCGGGTCAACGCCCAATTGAACGGCGATATCGACTGTTTCGTCAAATTTGGCTTTCGCGTTGTCTTTGACGATTTTGACAGCTTCATCCAAGTCATACAATTTGGCTGTATCGACGGATTTATATGCGTTTTGTAATCTTTTTCCTTGTTTCATCGTCTTACTCCACATCGATACCCATAGATCTTGCCTGTCCCGCAACCATTTGCATAGCAGCTTCCACCGTGTGGCAGTTCAAATCAGGCATTTTCTTCGTTGCAATTTCTTTAACCTGAGCTTGGGTAATTTTACCGGCACTCTTGCGGCCTGCTTCTTTCGAAGCGCTCTTGACGTTTGCAGCTTTTTTAATCAGGTAGCTGACCGGAGGCAATTTTGTTACAAAAGAGAACGTACGATCCGCATAAGCCGTAATGATAACGGGAATCGGCGTACCGGGTTCTTCTTTTTGAGTTTTGGCGTTAAATGCCTTACAAAATTCCATGATGTTTAATCCGCGTTGACCTAAGGCCGGACCGACCGGAGGTGACGGGTTTGCTTTACCGGCTTCGATTTGAAGTTTGATAAAGCCAATAACTTTTTTTGCCATTTTTATAACCTCTAAAATGTTTTTTTTCAGCTCATTTAATTTTCGTGCCCGCAAGGTTTGCCTTCAAACCAAACCAACCCGAAAATCTGACGAAGTTTAGTGGTTCGAAGATGGCTCTTCTTCCACAAAGCAAAAGGCACGAGTTGATTTTGCCGCTTGCTTATCTTCCGTTTCAAAGATTTCTCTTCGCGCTCAGAAAGACCGTTGCGCCGCAGCTTTTAAAAGCCGCAAAACTCTTATACTTTTTTAACTTGGGTATAATCCAAATCGACCGGCGTCGCACGCCCGAAAATCGACACTAAAACCTTCAAACGTTCTTTTTCGCTATCCACTTCTTCAATGGTACCGACAAAAGAAGCAAAGGGCCCATCCGTAACATGAACTTGTTCACCCACGACATAAGAAACAACGGATTTGGGACGTTCGACACCTTCTTCAACCTGATGCAAAATATGCATGGCTTCTTTTTCGGTAATCGGTGTCGGCTTTTTGCCACCCAAAAATCCCGTTACTTTCGGCGTATCATTGACCAAATGCCATGTTTGATCGGTCATTTCCATTTTAATCAACACATAACCGGGGAAAAATTTGCGTTCGGTTTCCACTTTTGCGCCGTTCCTGATATTAATAACATTTTCGGTCGGCACCAAAACTTCTTCAACCTTATCCGTTAAACCTTTCTTTTCAGCTTGCTCTTTAATAAATTCAGCCACTTTTTTTTCGAATCCCGAATAAGCATGGATGACATACCAACGAATCGCCATAAGATGAACCTCCCCTATCTATCCGATGAAAAAGCGGACAGCAAATGCAAAAATTGAATCGATAATCAACAAAAAGAATGCAAGCACCACACTCATCACAATCACGGTAATGGCGCCTTGCATCGTTTCTTGACGCGTCGGCCAAGTAATCTTTGAGATCTCTTGTTTAACCTGACGAACAAATTGAGCCGGCGTTGTTTTCATGTATTTTTTTTGCATCCTCTTAAAAAAACTCTTCTTCGGGATTTTTCTTTTAAGGAATCCCGACACCCCTTTTCCAAGACAAAAATGTCTTATAAATCAAAAATTTTGGCAGGGGCAGTAGGATTCGAACCCACGACCCTCGGTTTTGGAGACCGATGCTCTACCAGCTGAGCTATACCCCTATTTTCCCAAAATTGAATTTACGATAAACAAATCCCGCAAAATCAATTCAGGTTGAGCTATGATACGCATTTTATATCGTATTGTCAAGCCCTTTTTTAAAGGTTCCTTAACTTTTTTATCAACGGATTTGCCCTAAAAAAAACGTATACTGATTGATACGGCCCGAGACCGATTATAAGATATTCACCTTAAATTTTTCCGATGACGAACCGAAAATATTTTTATTCCCGAACACGACCGTTTTTGCAGCCTTTAGATATTTCTTTGGTTTTAAGGCATTTTACACTTTCAATACCCATTTCGACAACACCCGAAACACATCCGCCTGCAAGGGATAACGCACACAGCCCCATCAATACCATAGCGGTCGGTTCATGTAACGGCACAACCGCAGCACCCGCGGCACCGAAAACGGTTGCCAAAGCAAAACACCCCATAAAAACTTTTTCTCTTATTTGAGCGGCATTTTTTTGTTCTTCTTTTGAATTTTGCTGCATATTTGTTTTCTCCTTAAACCGACAGATAAAAACACATTAATTTATATCTTGCCTTAATTACATTTCGACCGAAATTAACCTTTTTACCGCATAAAAATGCATTGTATATCCGAACGATATTAAAGTTTATCCGATTTTTATTTTTATGTCAAGTTTTTTGTTCATAAAAAATCCCGTTTGCTTCAACACACATTGTTCAAGGGGAAAAACATAAAAAAACGAGTACAAAAAAAATGACCGACAATACAATCGCACCGTATTTTCAAAATCCGAGCTGCCCTAAAAATTCAAAAATGATCGGCAAACAAAAATCTCCCCCAAAGGACAAAACCTTCGAGAGAGATTTCACAGCTTTAAACTGTCAAGCAGGCATTATTGCAAAATTTTAGCAACAACACCGGCGCCGACCGTGTGGCCGCCTTCGCGGATAGCGAAGCGCAAACCTTCGTCCATGGCAACGGGAACAATCAAAGTAACAGTCAATTTGACGTTATCGCCCGGCATAACCATTTCCGTACCGGCAGGCAATTCGATTGTACCTGTCACGTCCGTTGTACGGAAGTAGAATTGAGGTCTGTAGTTTGCGAAGAACGGCGTATGACGGCCACCTTCGTCTTTGCTCAAGATGTAAACTTCAGATTCAAATTTCGTGTGCGGCGTGATTGTACCCGGTTTAGCCAAAACTTGACCGCGTTCAACTTCTTCACGTTTCGTACCACGCAAAAGAACACCAATGTTATCACCGGCTTGACCTTGATCCAACAACTTGCGGAACATTTCAACGCCCGTACATGTTGTTTTTTGAGTGGGTTTCAAACCGACGATTTCAACTTCTTCGCCGACTTTGATGACACCGCGTTCAACACGACCCGTCACAACGGTACCGCGGCCGGAAATTGAAAATACGTCTTCAATCGGCATCAAGAACGGTTTGTCAACAGGACGATCCGGTTGCGGAATGTAAGAATCAACAGCTTCCATCAAAGCGATAATGGAATCGTGGCCGAGTGTTTTGTCCCCGCCTTCCAAAGCAACTTTGGCGGAACCTTTGATAATGGGGATATCATCACCCGGGAATTGGTAAGATGACAACAATTCGCGGATTTCCATTTCAACCAATTCCAACAATTCGGCATCATCGACCATATCCACTTTGTTCATGTAAACAACAATGGCCGGCACACCGACTTGGCGAGCAAGCAAAATGTGTTCGCGTGTTTGCGGCATCGGACCGTCAGCGGCGGATACAACCAAGATAGCACCGTCCATTTGAGCGGCACCCGTAATCATGTTTTTAACATAGTCGGCGTGGCCCGGGCAGTCAACGTGAGCATAGTGGCGGTTCGGTGTTTCATATTCAACGTGAGATGTTGAAATGGTGATACCGCGCGCTCTTTCTTCCGGAGCCTTATCAATGTTGGCGTAATCAACGAAGTTTGCGCCGCCGGCTTCGGCCAAAACTTTTGTAATGGCAGCCGTCAACGTTGTTTTACCGTGGTCAACGTGTCCAATGGTCCCGACGTTACAGTGGGGTTTGGATCTTTCAAATTTTTCTTTACTCATTTTTATTTCTTTCCTTAACTGATCAGTGTTAAAAAATAAATCCCGATTTCAGGGATCTTAAATGCGTCCCTTTCGGAACATTTATTGGAGCGGGTGAAGGGAATCGAACCCTCGTATTCAGCTTGGAAGGCTGCTGCTCTGCCATTGAGCTACACCCGCCTAATCTTTAAGCCGCTTTCGTTTGAACTGCTGCACACGGACTGTTTTATTTTTAAAACCGCCGAAAGCCCGTCCGAAACGAACCGCTTAAATTTTGCACCCTTTCCGGGTTTATGAAAGATGAACTTTTCCCCCTGAAAGAGTACCCCGCTCTTTTTTAATGAAACGGGCGGCGCCTGATTTTATTTCGATGAACCATAAAAATAAAACGGATTGCCGACAGCCCATTAAAATGGTGGAAAGGGAAGGATTCGAACCTTCGTACTCCTGAGAGGGCAGATTTACAGTCTGCTGCCATTAACCACTCGGCCACCTTTCCACTTTTTCGGCGTCTTATGCCTTAAGGGTTCTTAAAGCATACATAAGACAGATTGGGATTATGCCCGCTTTCCGATAAAATGTCAAGCACTTTTTTTCATACCGACGAAAATTCGTCTTAACCGTTGATTTGCAAGGCCCATTGCCTGCCACAGGCAGCAAAACGCACCACCGCAACGTTCGCCCCCCGTTGCGGACAATATAAGCAAAACAAGGCGGCGCGCGGATTTTTAAATTGCTTTTCGAAAAACGCCGTGTTATAGTGCTTTCGGCTTCAGCTTTTAAAAATCAAAGGAAAATGCCTAAAAGGCCGAATCGGCGCCGTAAATTCGGAACGCAAAATTTGCAAAGGAACAAACCCATGTCAAAACAACGATTTAAAAACGAAATGAAAAACAAAAACGCGGATATATGGCTTTACGGGATGCACCCCGTGACGTTAGCTTTGCAAAACAAAAACCGCGTGATTAAGGAAATTTGGGCAACACGCGGGGCAGCGGCCGAATTGAACATCCCGAAAAACATTCCGTTGCGCTTAGCGGAACGCAGCCAAATCGAATCCGCAGTCGGGCGCGACGCCGTTCACCAAGGCGTTGCGGCAAAAGCCGAACCGTTACCCCCCTATACAATAAACGATTTGTTGGCGGACACGGAAAATAAGGATAAAGCTTTGGCCGTTATTTTGGATCAAGTAACCGACCCGCACAATATCGGAGCCGTTTTGCGTTCGGCGGCGGCCTTTGATGCGGCGGCGGTTATTATCCCCGATGCGGGTGCGCCCGACGAAACGGGGACTTTGGCAAAATCCGCCAGCGGTGCTTTGGAACTTGTCCCGTTGATTAAAGTATCGAATTTGGCGCGGGCGATGGAAACATTAAAACAAAACGGCTTTTGGTGCATCGGCATGGACGGGTACGCCAAAGAAAGCTTAAGCGCGCATAAATTGCCGAAAAAATGCGTTATCGTCATGGGTTCCGAAGGCGACGGGTTGAGACGTTTAACCGCCGAAAATTGCGACTATATGGTCAAATTGCCGATGAACGAAACGATTGAAAGCTTAAACGTTTCAAACGCTTGCGCCATTGCATTGTACGAATATTATCGCACACATAACGGTTAAGATTTTTTATTCGGCAGGCGGATTTTGCTGTCTGCCGTTCGCCGCACCATACAAAAAAAGGAAGAGAATTTTCTCTTCCTTTTTTTATTAGAAATTATTTTGATACAACATAGTTCCACGGTTGTTCCGTACCCAATTCTTTACACGTGTCGAAATCGGTCGTTGTCCAAGTCACGGGTTCCGTTGAAGTGTAAGTCATATCCGAATAACTGCTTTCAATCATCATCGTGGAAGCGTATACCGAACCATCGCCGTCATAGGTTGAATTCGTAAACTCTGTCGCAACCGTGATCGGCATAAAGCTTGCCGTCACCGCCATAGCGGTCACTTCATACGGCGTTACCGTCGGCGTCGTCCACAACGGCGTCGGAGTCGATGGTGTGGCCGGCGGTGTCGTCATTTCCGGTGTTGTCATT
>CAYPVK010000015.1:0-17093 GCA_964414185.1 uncultured Lactobacillales bacterium
GGAAGTATATGAAAAATCCACGGATAAATGCGTCATTACTTTGGAAGCAGCGCAATTCAATACTTCATGTCCCAAACCACCTTGTTTATCATGGGGTATTGTAAATCCGAAAGTTGGTCCATATTATGAAAAATATGATGCTTATGTCGAAGCCGGGAATTATTATGTACATTTTGAGGAATATGCAGGGGTTGATTTTAATTTCGGTCAGGTGTTTTGTCCGTCACGCGATTCTTGTAATAGAGACTTGCTTCCTGATTTTACAGACGGGAGACGAGGGGAGCCAAAGTGCGGTCGTAGTTTATGGTCTGCCCCGGAACATCAAAAAATGGATACCCCGACAAAGAAATGGATTGGTACCTTACCCCCGGATACACTAGGTATCGTCTGGGTCGGATCTGAGCTCCATGATTTTTCCTTCAGAGGAAAACTTTGGTTGGAACGCACACCATACCGATATCTTGAATTTCTGGCAAAAGAAAAGGATTCGTTTTAAATATACTTGATTTTTTCGCGTGTTTTTGCAACAATGGCGCAAAAGGAGAAAAACATGCAAAATAATCAAGAAAATAATTTTGACAACTATGATATGAAATTTTCAGTGCCCGAAAATGCCGTGCCCGTTTTTGAAATGGCATTGGAAGAATTGGCGTCCGCTTTGTTAACACGCCAAATCGAAAAGGGAAAAAATAAGGGAAAATGGGAAGTTCAAGCCATTTTTGAAGGCCAACCCGATGCGAATGAAGTGCTTCAAGCCATGCAATTTGCCGCCGATACCGTGAAAATCAAAATGCCCAAATATGAAATTACGGCAATGCCTCGCAAAAATTGGTTGAAAGAAAGCTTAATCAGCTTTCCGCCCGTTACCATCGGCAATTATTATATTTATGGGTCTCATGTCAAAGAAACGCCGCCTGCCGATAAAGTTTCATTGTTGATTGATGCCGCTACAGCTTTCGGGTCGGGTGAACATCAAACGACGCAAGGGTGTTTAAAGGCGATGGAAAATATCACGAAAAAATTTAAACCCGATTTTGTTTTGGATGTCGGTTGCGGGTCGGGTATCCTTGCAATGGCATATGCGAAAACCTATCTGAAAAAAGTGGATGCCGTTGATATTGACCCCGAATCGGTTTGGGTAACGACAAATAATGCTAAGGAAAATTCTTTGGAAAATTTGGTCACGGTTTGGGAAAGCGACGGTTATCAAAAAGTGCAAAAAAGCTATGATTTGATTTTGTGCAATATCTTGGCCAATCCGTTAATTGCGATGGCGAAAGATTTAAATGCGCATTTAAACGCGGGCGGCGTTGCCATTTTGTCGGGCTTTATTTACGACCAAGAAGATGATGTTTTAAAAGCTCACACGGATTTGGGATTAAAATTGATTAAAAAGTATCATGTGAAAGGATGGACAACTCTTGTTGTTGGGAAAAATTAGGAATTGGTTGAAGCAAAACGGCTATGATGCGGCGGTTGTCAACCATGCCGACGAATTTTTGAATGAATATTTAACGCCCGATAAGGAAAAATTAAAGGCCGTAACGGGATTTTCGGGATCGGCGGGCGAAGCGATTATTACGCAAAACGATAAAATGTTGTTTACCGATTCGCGTTATACCGAACAAGCACGCCAACAATCCGATTTTACCGTGGTTGAAAGCAATATGAACATGGGTGTTGATTGGGCCAAAGAACATTTAAAGGGTAAGAAAATCGCCTTTTACGCCAAAAGCCATTCAACCGCATGGATAGAGTATGTACAAGAACAATTTAAAGGTTTAAATATCACGTTGGTGCCGATTTTTCGTTCGCCTGTCGAATCGTTTTGGGTTGACCGCCCGGCACCCGTGAAACCGAAAACAATGAATTATCCGTTGGAATATGCGGGGCTTTCGTCGGATGAAAAAATTCGGCAGGTCGCACAAAAAGTCATGGATGCCAATATGGACGCCGTGATTTTGGGATCGGCAGAATCTGTGTCATGGTTGTTGAACAAACGCGGCTTTTCAAATCCGCAATGTCCTATTTTTTCGGAACGGGGTGTTGTCTTTGCCGACGGCACATATGAACAACTGACGACAAACGTGTTGGACGATTTGACGGGAAAGCGCGTGATGACGGATTTTCGATCATTCCCGTATGATTTATACGCCAGGTGGGGAAAAATTGCGCATGTCGTCAATAAACCCGATCCGGTGGCCGCACTGAAATCCATAAAAAATCCGATTGAAATTGAAAACATTAAAGAGGCTTGCCTGTTCGAAAGCGCCGTTATTTGCGAATTTTTGGCGTATGTCGAAACGCATAAAGAAACGGCAACCGAATTGACATGCGCAATGGAATTAATGCGGTTACGTCAAAAAAGCCCGCTTTATATTGCCGACAGCTTTGATGCAATTGTGGCGAGCGGACCGCATGCGGCGTTAGCCCATTACCATGCGGATATGAAATCGTCGGTCAATGTCAATACCTATCCGATGTTGTTGGTGGATACGGGCGGCCAGTATTTAAACGGAACAACCGACATGACGCGTACAATTGCCGTACATGCGCCGTCGGAATTAATGAAACGCCGTTATACCGAGGTGTTAAAAGGGCATATCGCTTTGGCCGCTTCTACGGTTAAAGTTGGGGAAATGCCGGCTGAAATTGATAAAAAGGCGCATCAGTTTTTGCGTGCGGACGGTGCGGATTATTACCATGCGACGGGGCACGGTATCGGTATGTTTTTATCGGTACACGAATCGCCGCCGACCATACATGAACGCAGCAAAACACCCCTTTATGCCAATATGGTTTTTTCAAATGAACCTGCCGTTTATGATGTGGAAAACGGTTTCGGCATCCGTTTGGAAAATATGTTGTTGTCTGTTCCTTACGGCCAAGGCGAATTGGCTTTTGAAAATTTAACGTTTATCCCGTTTGATTGCCGTTTGGTGGATTTTGATATGTTGACAGCGGATGAAAAAAATTGGTTGCGCAGTTATCATAAGCAAATTATGATTGAAATTTTTCCGCGATTAGAACCCGAAACACGGGAAATTTTGATGCCGCTGATGGATTGTTTTTTATAATTCGCCCGCGGTTTGAATGCGTTGACAAAACAATGAATTTGCGATATAACAACTTTCATGAATAAAACACTTATTTCAACGGGCACCGTTGCCAACAATAAAAAAGCGCGTTTTAACTATACCGTTTTGGAAACGTTTGAGGCGGGTATCATGCTGACCGGCGGCGAAGTTAAATCTTTGCGGGCAGGACGTGCAACCATATCCGAAAGTTATGCGAGTGTCGATAACAGCGAATTGTTTTTGGTTAATGCCCATATTTTGGAAGATAAGGCAACCAAAGGCGGCTTTGTCCAGCATGTCGCGGGCCGTCCGCGCAAGTTATTGTTAAAGCGCAAAGAATTAAACCGTTTGATGGGTGAGGTGGCTAAGAAGGGCAAAACCCTTGTGCCGTTGGAAATTTATTTTAACGATCGCGGCATAGCCAAAGTCCGTATCGGTTTGGCTCAGGGGAAAAATATGGCAGATAAACGCGAAACGATTAAAGAGCGGGATTGGAACCGCGATAAGCAACGCATTTTGGCGCATTACAATAACGGCAAAAAATAATATTTAAAATCGGTGGATTATAAAAAAAACAGCCCCTTATGGTTTCTTTGGCACGTGATGTGCCAATGGATAAGATGTCCGACGGATAATGACAACATTATGACAAATTTTTCGGGTACTTGATTTTTTTTGTTTTCAGTGGTATAACAGCCGTTCAAATTAACAAAAGGAGAAAAAATGCTGGATTTAACTGGTAAAACAGCCCTTATTACGGGGGCAACGGGCGGTATCGGCCGCGCTATTGCCAAAAAAATGCACGGACAAGGGGCAACGCTTGCTTTGACGGATATGAATTTGGATGCGTTAAAGGCTTTTCAAGCCGAATTGGGCGATCGGGTTTATGTCTATCCCGCCAATTTAACGGATTCCGACAGCTTAAACGCTTTGGTGAAACAAGCCGAAGCCGATATGGGTAAAATTGATATTTTGGTCAATAATGCCGGTATTACCAAAGACGGTTTGGCAATGCGTATGACAGATGCCCAATGGCAGGCGGTTTTGGATATCAACCTGACAGCCGGTTTCAAATTGGCCAGAGCGGTTATGCCGGGCATGATGAAACGTCGTTTCGGGCGTATTATCGGAATGGCTTCCATTGTCGGCGTGATGGGAAATGCCGGACAAGCCAACTATGCGGCTTCCAAAGGCGGTTTGATTTCCATGACAAAATGTATTGCCCAAGAACTCGCAACACGCGGCATTACCGCCAACTGTATCGCGCCGGGCTTTATTAAAACAGCTATGACGGATGCGTTAAGTGACGATGTGCGCGCCCAACTTTTAAAAGAAGTGCCGATGGGCCGTTTGGGCACAGCCGAAGATATCGCAAACGTTTGTACATTCTTAGCCAGTGACGAAGCTGCCTATATTACGGGGCAAACGATTAACGTCAACGGCGGGATGGCTATGATTTAGTCATTTAAATCGATTTTAAGGCGCAACCGCTTGCGTTCTTGTGCTTTCGGTTTGCACGTATACGCTTGATTGCCGAAAGCCGGTTTTTGCTCCGTTTGTCTCTTAAAATTCGATTTTTATAGACTGAATCTTGATTCGGAAATTCATATTTATTTATATTTTTCAATATATTGAACATGAATTTGAAAAAAATGCTGGACGAATGCGCAAAAATGTGGTAAATCTAATTCGTTTTCGTCTAAAAAAAAGACTTTATTAACAAAAGAAAAGGAAAAAAACATGAGTAATATTGCTGAACGCGTTAAAAAAATCGTTGTAGAACACTTGGGCGTTGATGAATCCAAAGTCGTTGACAGCGCAAGTTTTATCGATGATTTGGGTGCAGACAGTTTGGATACCGTTGAATTGGTTATGGCTTTTGAAGAAGAATTCGGCGTTTCAATTCCGGACGATGCTGCCGAAAAAATTCGCACAGTAAAAGATGCAGTGGATTTTATCGAAAAACAATCTTAATGCATTGCCAGACTCAAAAAGTGAACGCCAATTCGATTTTAATTCTTATTGGCGTTCCTTTTATTGGGTTAATTTTGAAACACCAATTGAAACGTACATAATAAAAGGGCACTTAAATGAATAAAAGACGAGTCGTTGTTACGGGGATGGGGATTGTCAGTCCTGTCGGTCGCGGTTTGAAGGCTAACTGGGCGGGGATTACTTCCGGGAAGTCCGCCATTTCAAAAATTTCTTCGTTTGACACAACGGATTTTACGGCGAAAGTTGCCGGTCAGGTTCCTTACGGTACCGAAGACGGACAATTTAATCCGGATACCATTATGTCACCGAAAGAACAACGTCATGTGGACCCTTTTATTATTTACGGTTTGGCAGCGGCAATGGATGCTATGGAAGATTCGGGCTATAAAGCCGAAACGGAAGAACAACAGTTGCGCAGCGGCGTTTTAATGGGGGCCGGCATCGGCGGGTTGCAAACCATTGCACAAGGCGCGACGATTGTCCGCGAACAAGGCCCGCGCCGTTTATCTCCGTTCTTTATCCCGTCCGCCTTGATTAATCTGACATCCGGTCATATATCCATTAAATACGGGTTCAAAGGTCCCAACCATGCCGTTGTAACGGCTTGTGCGACGGGTACGCATGCTATCGGCGATGCAGCGCGCATTATCGCGAACAACGAAGCCGACGTCATGATTGCCGGCGGATCCGAAGCGGCAATTTGCCCGTTGGGCGTCGCAGGGTTTGCCCAAGCACGTGCGTTATCCACCAAGTACAATGATACGCCCGAATTGGCTTCCCGCCCATGGGATAAAAATCGTGACGGTTTTGTAATGGGCGAAGGCGGCGGTGCTTTGGTTTTGGAAGAATATGAACACGCCAAAAAACGCGGTGCGAAAATTTATGCCGAAGTGGTCGGTTATGCGATGACGGGGGATGCCTATCATATTACGGCACCCGGCGGTAACGGTGGTATGCGCGCAATGCAAACGGCTTTGAAATATGCCGGGTTAAATCCCGAAGACGTTGATTATATCAATGCGCACGGGACTTCAACGCCGATCGGTGATATGGTTGAATTTAATGCGGTTAAAGCAGTTTTCGGCGATAACAAAAAAGTGTCGATGTCTTCCACAAAATCCACAATCGGGCATTTGTTGGGGGCAGCGGGTGCCGTCGAAGCCATTTATTCGATTTTGGCAATGCAAAACTCGTTGGTTCCGCCGACCGTTAACTTGGTTGACCCCGAAGAAGGTACTGAAGGTTTTGATTTGATTCCGCTTAAAGCCAAAGAAAAACAAGTCAATGTGGCGTTGTCCAATTCGTTTGGTTTCGGCGGCACGAACGGTACATTGATTTTCAAGAAAATTTAAAAAAATGAGCCTCATTTTGAGGCTCTTTTATAATAAGCCGTTTTTTGTTAAGGGGCATTTTTGCGGAGTTTAACATACAAATATAACAAATCCAGGAGATTTCGTGCGTCACAGTGTCTTTTTTTATTTTATTGTCTTTTTTGTTTGTGTTTCTTTCATCGGAGGCAGTGTATTTACAACTTATAGCCAATTTACCGAAGAAGGGCCGTTACCGGCGCGTAAAGAAATTGTGGTGCCGAAAGGCAAAACAGTTAAGACAATTGCCAAAATTCTCTATGACGAAGGCATCATTAATTCTCCGTCAATTTTTGTATTGGGCGTACGTGCCAGCGGGAATGCCCAAAAATTAAAAGCGGGCGAATATTCTTTCCCTCCGCGTGCCAGCGCCAAAATGGTCATGAATATTATGGCGGGCGGTCAAACGTATATCCGCCGAATTGTCATTCCGGAAGGTTTAACTTCGGGGCAGGTTGTCGCCTTATTGGACCAAGCGGTCGGGTTGGTCGGCATCGTGTCGCAAGTTCCCAAAAACGGGACTTTATTGCCCGAAACTTATCATTATTCCTATGGGGATACAAAAGAATCTGTTTTGGTACGCATGCAAAACGCCATGCGGCGCGTTATTGATGAAGAATGGCAAGGCCGCGCCGAAAGTTTGCCCTTTGATACGCCCGAAGAGGCGATAACATTGGCTTCAATTGTTGAAAAAGAAACAAGTATTGACCGTGAACGGGCGCAAGTAGCATCTGTATTTATCAACCGTTTAAATAAAAAAATGCGTTTGCAATCCGACCCGACCGTTATTTTTGCCGTGACGGACGGACGCGTTGATTTAAAACGAGCTTTGACTTATGCAGATTTGCGCGTGCCGCATTCCCACAATACCTACGTTATTCCGGGATTGCCCGCCGGGCCGATTGCCAACCCAGGGCGCAAATCCATTCATGCCGTTTTGCATCCGGCCGACAGCCGAGACATTTATTTTGTTGCCGACGGAACGGGGGGGCATGTGTTTGCCGCGACCTATGCCGAACATCAAAAGAATGTTCAAGCTTGGCGACAAGTTAATAAAAACCGCAGAGCTGCCGCCCGCCGTCGTGCCGCTGCAAAAACGGCGGCACCGTCATCCGTACAGCCGGAGAGACAAAGTGCCGGCGCAGTTCGAAATGTAATCGAAAAAACAACGCAAACGGCATCAAAATCTAAAGGAACGGGTAATCGCGTTTCCCAAAAAACGCAACAAAGCAAGGGACAAGGGGATAAACAAGGAAAACAAAAATCGTTCTCATCCGTAAAAGCGAACTCGGCAATTCAAACGCCGTCTCACACATTAACGGCTCCCGTCCGACAACCTGCCAAAAATAAAAAATAAGAATTTTATAAACTTTTGAATATATTTTTCCCATTATGGCCGCAAAATGGGGAATGTTAAGCATTTGTTTACGATAAACTTGCCGTGTTTCTGCTTTTTTCCTTGCAAAAATATGCCGATTTCGCTAATTTTAAAGCTATCGACGATTAATTTGTGAAAAAAAGGATAAAGCATATGGACGCATTTACAAAATTGGAAGTAGTCAAAAAACCCACGGCCGCAGATTTGGAAAAACTGATTATTTGGCACTTAAAATATTCTTTATGCAAACGTGTTTGTGAAGCGCACAAAGAACACCTATTCATTGCGTTGGCTTTATCGGTCAGGGATTTATGCGTTGACAGGATGTTTAAAACGGCAGCCCGCCATGCGGAAAAAGATTGTAAACGCGTTTATTATTTATCTTTGGAATATTTGCTCGGGCGGTTGTTGCCGAATAATATGTACAATTTGCAAATATATGATTTGCTTGATGAAATTAAACTTGATAATCCTATCCCGCTGAAGGATGTATTGGATAAAGAATATGATCCGGCTTTGGGCAACGGCGGTTTGGGGCGTTTGGCGGCTTGCATTTTGGATTCGGTCGCAACGCTTGGTTTGCCCGGTTACGGTTACGGGATTAATTACCAATTCGGTTTGTTCAAACAATATTTTGAAAACGGATGGCAACGTGAACGCGCCGATTCTTGGCTTGACCGTTCGTCTCCATGGCAAATTGAACGGGCCGACCGCGCACATTTGATACAAATCGGTGGAAAAATTGTTTATGAAGAAAAAAACGGTATGCGCGAACCCCATTGGGTTGATACCAAACAAATCATAGGTGTCCCGTTTGATATGCCGATTGTCGGCTATACGGGCGAAACGGTCAATTATTTGCGTTTGTTTTCGGCACAATCCGCCAATACGTTGGATATTGAGACATTTAACCGTGGCGGGTATGTCGAAGCGGTTGAAAAAAATATTAAAGTTGAAACGATTTCAAAAGTTTTGTATCCGTCCGACAGCGTTGAACAAGGTCGTTATTTGCGCCTTATCCAACAATATTTCTTTTGTTCGTGCGTTATTAACGATATTATCCGTCGTTTTACGGAAAACCATTTGGATTTTTCCGAATTGCCCGATAAGGCCGTTATTCAACTGAATGATACACATCCGACATTGGCAATTGTTGAATTGATGCGTGTATTGTTGGATGTGTACCATTTGGATTGGGAAAAAGCATTTGACATTACTCGACGGACAATGGCTTATACAAATCATACGTTGTTGCCGGAAGCTTTGGAAAAATGGCCCGTATCCATGTTTGAAAAAGCGTTGCCGCGCCATTTAATTATTATTTATGAAATTAATGAATGGTTGTTGAAACAAGTGCGCGAACATTTCCCCAATGATCCTGTGAAAATCAACCAAATGTCTTTGATTGAAGAAGGCTATGAAAAGAAAATCCGTATGGCGAATTTGGCCATAACGGGCAGTTTTTCGGTCAACGGTGTAGCGGCAATCCATACCGAGTTGGTTAAACACAATTTGGTGCCTGATTTTTATGAACTGTGGCCCGATAAATTCAACAATAAAACCAACGGGGTTACACCGCGCAGATGGTTGTTGGTTGCCAACCAAGGCTTGTCAAATTTAATTACCGCACATATCGGGGACAAATGGATTACCGATTTATCCGAATTGCGCCGTTTGGAACCGTATGCAACGGACGAATCGTTCTTACGAAAATTAATTGATGTTAAAAAAGAAAATAAAAAACGTTTGGCACAACTGATTGATAGTACGACCGGCATTACCGTATCACACGATTCTATTTTTGATGTTCAGGTCAAACGTATTCATGAATACAAACGCCAACATTTGAGCGCACTGCACATTGTTCATCAATATCTAAGCATTGTTGAAGACGGGAAAATACTACCGCAACCGATAACCTATATTTTCGGTGGCAAAGCGGCGCCCAGTTATGATATGGCGAAATTAATTATCAAACTGATTAACAATATTGCCTTTGTCGTCAATAACGATCCGCGTGTTAAAGACCAAATTAAGGTTGCCTTTATTCCCGATTATAAAGTATCAAGCGCCGAAATCATTTTCCCCGGTTCCGATGTCAGCGAACAAATTTCGACCGCAGGGTACGAAGCGTCCGGCACCAGCAATATGAAATTTGCGATGAACGGTGCTTTAACGCTCGGGACATTGGACGGGGCGAACATCGAAATTCGAGACGAAGTCGGCGCCGAAAACTTTTATTTGTTCGGCTTGACGGCCGAAGAGGTCGACGAACGCCATAAAAACGATTCGCATAAACCATGGGATTATTATAATTCAGACCCGCGTATTAAACGGGTTATTGATGCATTGACCGGCGGTATGTTTACGCCGAATGAAGATAAAAATTTGTTTGCGCCGATTATGCAAAATATCATGTTTAAAGATTATTACATGATTTTGGCGGATTTTGATTCGTATGTTGCGGCACATGAAAAAATTGCGCAAGATTATCAAAATGAGCTTGAATGGGCGAAAAAAGCGTTGCTGAACATTGCACGCAGCGGCAAATTTTCGATTGACAGAACGGTTGACCAGTATGCGCAAGACATTTGGCATGTCAAATCGTCGGCAGATAAAGAATAGGCGGACCATTATGGGTGAACAAAAAGAATTAAAGTTTTTCGGACGGCGTAAAGGCAAAGCCATCAAAGGGTCGCGTGAACGGCTTTTAGAGGAATTATTGCCGCGTGTCAAAGCGCAATTGCCGGCGGCGGGCGTAATAGAATTTGAAAAATTTTTCGGCATTACGCCACGGGAAATATGGCTTGAAATCGGTTTCGGCGGCGGCGAACATTTGGCCGAACAAGCCCTTAAACATAAGGATATCGGCTTTATCGGAGCGGAACCGTTTTTAAACGGCGTTACATCTTTGTTGGCACATTTAAACGGTTCGCACGGTGTAGAATCCATAAACACGAATTTGGCCGAAGAGCGTACGGATAATGTGCGCATATGGCCCGATGACGTGCGGCAGATGTTTCCGTATTTTAAAGACGGCATTTTTAAACGAATCTTTGTATTGTATCCGGATCCGTGGCCGAAAGCCCGACATGCCCAGCGGCGTTTTATCAACCAGTTTAATTTGAAACATTTATACCGATTGCTTGCCGATGACGGCCGGTTGTTTGTAGCAACGGATGTACAAGATTATGCCGATTGGTCGGTTGAACAGGCTGACATGTCCGGGTTGTTCGCTCAGGTAAACGACGATATCCGAAAACCGCCCGAAGGATGGGTGCCGACGCGCTATGAAAAAAAAGGAATTGCGGCGGGACGTGTGCCCAGTTATCTTGTTTTTTCCAAAAAAAAGACCAAATAATCAAATAAGACTTGACGGAAGTTAAAAAATAGATAAAAATACCAGTTACAGGAGACATGAAATGCATTATAAAACAATTAATATTAAAGACGGTAAAGAGATTTTAATCTCGGGTGCTTTCACATTCCGTGACCATGATACGTTTTTTGAAATTATTTCGCTGATTAAATCGGCTCAAGATAAAAAAATCATTTTTAATTTGGCGGAATGCGATTTTATCGATTCCGCGGCGTTGGGTATGTTTGTGATTGCTCATGACGAAGCGTCTTCAAAATCCGTTGAATTGGAAATTAAAGGCGTTCAAGGAAAAGTTAAAGATGTTATGTATGCTGCCCGGTTTGACAGCTTGTATACATTCGTTGATTAAATCATATTTCCCCTTTAAAGTTGTTTAAAGGGGATAAGTATATAAAAAACACATGCCATGCGTGTGATGAAGGATTTTAAATTGCGAGCAGCCATACGCGAAAAATTTAAACCGAAAGTTTTGTCCGGCGAAGAGATTGAAGAATCTAAAGGCTGGATTATCAAAGACGGTATTTTTACCCAATTAACCGAAAGTTTGACCGCCGGCCCGATTGTCGTGGCGTTGGCGTTGTTAATGGGGGCATCAAATGCTTTAATCGGTTATTTGTTGGCTTTGCCGTTTTTGTGCAATGTGGTCGGGTTGCCGGGGGTTTATTTTTTTGAAAAGTTGCGCTTGCGCAAACCCATTGTCGTGGCCAGTATTTTTTTCAGCCGTATCGGCTTTTTGGGTGTTGCATTGCTTGCCTTTTTCCCGTCCGTTCCCGGCGCCGTTTATATTTTGGCAACGCTTTATTCCATCAGATATTTAGGATCGGGCTTTATTTCGGGCGGTTGGAATTCGTGGATGAAAGATATTGTCCCGGCATCGAAATTGGGCGCTTTTTTTTCAAAGCGGTTAATGTTAATGGTCGGATGCGGATTGCTTGCCAATCTGGCAGCGGCCTTTTTATTGGATGTATGGACATTGCCACAACATTATTTTTACGGGATTATTGTATTGGTCGCAGTCATGTTTTCAATGATGGATGTTTATTCCTTGGCCCAAGTGTACGAACCCCCGATGGAAAATACCAATCAAGATGAAAAGTTCTTTAAAAAATTCTTAAAGGTTTTTAAGGATAAGAATTATATGCGCTTGGTTTCTTTTTTGGCCACTTTTAATTTTGCCATTAATTTGGCAATCCCGTTTTTCAGCGTATACGTATTAAACCGTCTTGAGTACAGTCTCAGTTTTTCATTGATTTTAATGACCGTTATGCAAATTACGAACATTTCCGTCATGCGCATTTGGGGTGTTTTGGCCGACCGTTTCAGCAATAAATCCATTTTGTCCGTTGCCGGCCCGATGTATGTTCTCAGCATCTTTTTATTCTTATTCACCAATTTCCCCGACAAGCATATGCTGACTATTCCGTTGCTGTACTTCATATATGCGTTGGCGGGTATAGCCCAAGCCGGTGTAACGCTTGGCGTCAATAATATTGCACTGAAATTGGCCGATAAAGGGTTGGCGCCGGTTTATTTGTCGGTTAACGGCACTTTGACGGCAATGATGTCGGGTATCGCGCCGATTATCGGCGGTATGTTCGCCGATTTTTTCGCCGGCAAAGAATTGTCGTTAAGTTTGCATTGGAAAACAGCCGCATCAGATGTTGAAATGTACGTATTTGGTATGCAATATTGGGATTTCTTCTTTTTCTTTGCCGCCGTCATCGGAATGCTGTCATTGAGTTTGCTTAAACAAGTGCGCGAGGAAGGCGAAGTCCGTGAGCGCATTGTGATGTCGTCATTTGTATCATCGTTATTTCGGAATTTGTCCGCAACCTATATGATGCCTCAAAAACTTTTTATCTTTTTCGCCCAGAAAAAAAACAAAGATGAAAAGAAAAATTTTCTTCTTGAAAAGGATACGCAACGTGTCGGCGAAAAAACCGTTTCTGATTAATTTGATGCACTGTGTCCGAAATATTTTAAACTAAAACACATGCCTTTTTGCCCTTGTCGGGCACGTTTATTTGATATTTTTTAATTCATTAAGCGCCCCTTGCAATAAATCTCGGGCAACTTTTGCATCTAACGTTTTTTTGACTTTTTTATCACGCATGCCGATGGAACGCATGTTGCCTTCGGCATGTTTTGACGAATACCGCTCATCGACAAATAAAATCGGCAAACCGAATAATTCATCCAAACGTTTAGCAAATAATCGCACATAATCGGCCGTTTTGCCTTCATTCCCGCTTGTTTCAAACGGCATGCCGATAACGAACCCGCCCGCATCTTTGGATTTGACAATGTCATTCAATTCCGTGATTTTGGAAATGATTTTAAACGGCTGAGCGATGGATTGATCTTTGTCGGACAATGCAACGCCGATGCGCACGGTACCGTAATCAATGCCGATTAACGGTTTATTTCTTTGCACCATTTTTTTAAAATTTTCATACGAAAATTCTTGTTTTTCGGCGCATGTTTTGTTAGTATCAATTTCAGTCATAATCACTTTATAAAACCGGGGGAAATATTATGCAAGAAAAAAAAATCGTTATTGCGTCGGATCACGCAGCCGTTGAAGCAAAGGAACAAATTATCAAACATTTACAAAACCAAGACTATGACGTGGTCAATTACGGCACGAATGATGCGAATAATCCCGTGGATTATCCCGATAAAGCCTATATGGTGGCAAAAGGCATTACAAAAAACGAAGCGCCGATGGGCATTTTGTTATGCGGGTCGGGTATAGGCATGTCGATTGCCATTAACCGCTATCCGAATATGCGCGGGGCTTTATGCAATACGGTTGAAATGGCGCGGTTGGCACGCGCACATAATAATGCTAATGTGTTGGTGCTTGGGGGGCGTTTAACACCGATTGAAATTTTATTGGCTTGCGTTGATACTTTTTTGACGACGCCGTTTGACGGCGGCCGCCACGAAGCGCGCATAAAGAAATTAGAAAGGATGCCCGATGAGTTGTAAATGCGAACACGCCGAACATGAACACGATACGAAAAAATTTTTCCGAAAATCTTTGGCTCAAACCGATACGGACGTTTTGCGCGCGATAACGAAAGAACTTTGGCGCCAACAAGACCATATTGAATTGATTGCTTCCGAAAACCTTGTTTCACGCGCCGTGTTACAGGCGGCCGGTTCGGTTATGACCAACAAATATGCCGAAGGTTACGCCGGCCGACGTTATTACCATGGGTGTGAACATGTTGATGAAGTCGAATGTTTGGCAATCGAACGTGCAAAAGAGCTGTTTGATGCAAAATTCGCCAATGTGCAGCCGCATTCGGGATCGCAAGCCAATGCCGCCGTTTATATGGCGCTTTTACAACCCGGCGATACGTTGATGGGGATGAGCTTGGATGCAGGCGGGCATTTAACCCATGGCACGAAGGTATCTTCATCGGGCAAATATTATAATGCCGTATCGTACGGTTTGGATGAAAAAACGGGCCTGATTGATTATAAAAAGCTTGAATCTTTGGCCAAAGAGCACCAACCCAAATTGATTATCGCGGGCGGTTCGGCTTATCCGCGTTTGTTGGATTTAAAAACTCTGCGCAAAATTGCCGATTCCGTCGGCGCGTATTTGATGGTTGATATGGCGCATTTTGCGGGGCTTGTTGCGGGCGGTGTTGTTCCCAATCCGTTGAATTATGCTCATGTGGTGACGACCACGACACACAAAACGTTGCGTGGCCCGCGCGGCGGTTTGATTTTAACAAATGATGAAACGTTGTCCAAAAAAATCAATTCGGCTGTTTTCCCCGGTCTTCAAGGCGGTCCGTTAATGCATATCATTGCGGCCAAAGCGGTGGCTTTCGGCGAAGATTTGGCACCTGAATTTAAAGAATATGCTTATCAAGTGGCTCAAAATGCCAAAGCGATGGAACGTGTTTTTAAAGAACGCAATGTCAATATGGTATCGGGCGGTACGGATACGCATTTGTTGTTGTTGGATTTGCGTTCGCGGAATTTAAAGGGAAATGTGGTTTGTGATGCATTGGCTCGGGCTCATATCGTATGTAATAAAAACGCTGTGCCGGGCGATACCGAAAAACCGTCTGTTACTTCCGGTTTGCGTGTCGGAACGCCGGCGGGGACCACGCGCGGGTTCGGCGAGGCGGAATTTGAAGCAATAGCGCATATGATTGCCGATATTTTGGACGCATGCGAAGTAAGCCCCGACGACACGTCCGCCGCCGAACATGTCGTCCGTGAACAAGTGACGGCGATGTGCCGAGAATTTCCGATTTATACGGATGGTTTGTCGGGATAAGGAAAGGTTTTATATTATGCGTTGTCCGTTTTGCGGTTGTTTGGATTCTCAAGTAAAAGATTCGCGCCCGTCCGAAGACGGGTCGACGATTCGCCGCCGTCGTTCGTGTCCCGAATGCGGGTCGCGCTTTACGACATTTGAACATGTCCAATTACGCGATTTGACTGTCATTAAACGGGATGATACGCGTACTGTGTTTGACCGTGATAAATTATATCGTTCCATTAATATTGCCGTGCGCAAACGCGGCATTGACCCCGATCATGTGGATAAAATCGTTTCTTCCATCGTGCGGCAGTTAGAGGCAATGGGCGAAAACGAAATCAAATCATCCGACATCGGACAAAAAGTGATGGATTGCCTTTTAGAACTTGACAAAGTCGCCTATATTCGTTATGCTTCCGTCTACATGAATTTTACCGAGACAAAGGATTTTGAAGAATTTGTTTCAAAATTGACCGAATCCAAATAACCAATTTTTTTAGCGGATAATGTACCATGACAGAACATAAAACTTCCACACTTAAATATACCAATGCCAGATTATTGGCCGTCCAAGCCATTTACACACGCGCCATTACGGGGGAAAAATGGGACAAAATTACTTCCCGCTTTTTATTGGGCGAAATCGGCGGCCAGTTGATAAACGAAGAAAACGGCAAGGAAGTTTATATCGATACGGCCGAAGCTGATGCCAAACTTTTTACCCGCATTATTGAAGCGGTCAAAGAACATGAAAACGAATTGGATGATATGATTAAATCTTCTTTATCCGATACGATACAATTTGACCGTTTGGAATTGACGCATAAATGTATTTTAAAAGCGGCCATTTGCGAATTTTATGCCAACCCGAATTTGGACGCTCCGATTATAATTAACGAATACACCGATATGGCGCGCGCTTTTTATGACGGGGCGGAAGTCAAAATCACAAACGCCGTTTTGGATAAATTCGGTAAAGTTATCAGAGACTTGTAATTATGGAAAAAACGTTTCGGATTTGGTTGTTGATCGTTTTGTTCATGGGCATTTTAATGTCTTTTTCCGTTGTCAGCGAATTGCACGCGACGGCACCGTCGGATAAAACGTTAAATAATGAAACGTCGGGATTGCCCGTTTCTCAAAAAAATTTTGGCAAATGCAAAGCCGCCAAACCGTTTTGGGACGGAAATAAATGTGTCGAATGCATTTATACGTTGGATTGTACCGGTAACCGCATTTGCGATAAAAATAAATGCTTGTGTCCCGGACGGCAAACTTTTGACAAAGCATTGGGCGATTGTGCGTGCGATGCCGAAAAATATCCTGTCGGCGCGCATGTGAACCCCATTAAATGTACGTGCGAAAACGGATATGAACAAGTTGAAACAGATGCGGGTTATGTTTGTATGACGGCCGCAGAACATGTCGCTTATAAACAAGCCGTATCCGAAACCGAAATGCAATTGCAAACGGATACCGAAATATCAATTGATGATCAAAATGATATAACGAATACGGAAATTTAAAAATCACTTTTCATCTTTCCATATATAATATATTTTTCCTGAAAATTCCCGAAAAAAAAGATTGAAATAAGAGTTCAAATTTG
>CAYPVK010000016.1:0-16300 GCA_964414185.1 uncultured Lactobacillales bacterium
AGCTCTAAGCTTTTTGGAACTACCGGCCCAGCCGGTAGTTTTCTTTATACAAAAAAAAATCCGCCGATACCTGCGGCGGATTTTTACCGTAAACGATTCCCTTTAACGGCTTTGATTTTTTTGATTTAATATTAAAGGAATGCGTCGATTCGTCGAAACTTTATCGATATGAGACATTGAATTATTCAACTCGCTGACCGGTTTTACCGGTTGATTGTCTCCATTTGCAATTTGATCTTGTTCAATCACCTTTAATTTATCGGCAAGTCTTGTTTTAAAGGAAAATAAAGCCAATTGCCCGGCCGTGTATCCTTCCCGATTTTTTATATCGGTTTTTGCACCGTTTGCAATCAAAGAATTAACGATGGGATCATATCCGTTACTTGCTGCGTACATTAATGCCGTCCATCCGTATTGGTCTTGCAAATTCACATCGGCACCCGCCGAAACCAATTCGGATGCGATAGTTTCATGTCTTTGACACGCCGCCACCATAAGCCCCGTTTTTCCGTTTTTTCCTTGAGCATTGACATCAACACCCGCTTCAATTAATCTGCGAGTCACGGCAGAACAACCGTAATATACCGCCGTTCTGAGCAATTCCCCTTTTCCGGAATCGGGATGCGGCAAATTTACATCGGCACCGTCCTGAATCAATTTATCAACTTTTTCGAAAAGATCTACATCGTACCAACGAATTGACCCCCATGTATCATCCCAATTTTTTAATAAATCTTTATCCATTCCGAGTTCCTTTCAATGCATTACGATAATTCTACCATACAATTGACTTATTGTCAATTTTTTTTCATAAATTTTATTTTTACCCACTTGATTTTTAAACAAGTTGGTGTATCATACGGCACTTCATAAAATATTTTAATTTTTTTTCCAGAGGTCCTTCAATGTTCGCTCTTTTGCAACGCATTCAAAAATTTTATCAAACAAACTACGCTCCCAAATTATTGGAAACCGTTCAAAACGGATATACCAAAGCGCGTTTTAAACAAGACGCCATGTCCGGCCTGACGGTTGCCATTATTTCCATTCCGTTAGCCATGGCTTTGGCCATAGCATCGGGCGTTGCGCCCGCCAACGGATTATATACGGCCGTCGTTGCCGGTTTTTTCATTTCGGTTTTCGGTGGCACGAAGTACCAAATCGGCGGCCCGACGGGGGCTTTTGTCGTGGTCGTTTTCAACATCATTGCCACTTACGGATACAACGGCTTATTGGTTGCGATGTTGATTGCGGGCGCCTTATTGATTTTGGCGGGGTTGTTGCGCTTGGGCACTTATATCAAATATATCCCCTATCCCGTCGTCGTCGGTTTTACGTCCGGTATCGGCGTGTTGTTGTTTTCAACACAAATTAAAGATTTGTTGGGCCTTGACATTGCAAACGTACCGGCCGAATTTTTACCGAAATGGCAAGCGTATTTATTAAACTTGGACCATTTTACGGGTATGGCCGTATTTATTTCAATTGTTTCTTTTGCCGTCATTTTGGGATTAAAATACCGCAATCCGAAATTGCCGGGATATTTGATTGCCGTATGCGTCACGACCTTGTTTGTCGTCATCTTACCGTTTGATATAGCGACAATCGGTTCGCAATTCGGTTCTTTGCCGCACTTTTTGCCGATGCCGAACATGCCCGATTTTAATTTGGCACTTGTTTTCAAAGTATTCCCCAGTGCGTTGACAATCGCTTTTTTGGCGGGCGTTGAATCATTGTTAAGCGCTACCGTCGCCGATGCTATGACGGGCGAAGCGCACAGCCCGAATGCCGAACTTATCGGCGAAGGGTTGGCCAATATGGCTTGCGCATGTTTTTCGGGGATTCCGGCAACGGGTGCGATTGCCCGCACGGCGGCGAATGTACGGTCAAATGCATACTCTCCGGTTTCGGGCATCATGAACGCCTTCTTTTTATTGGCCTTTTTGATATTCTTATCGCCGTTGGCAAAATATATACCACTGTCCGCATTGGCCGTTATTTTGGTATTAATTTCCTACGGCATGTTTGATTTTCCGAAATTTTACGAACTTTTGCGCGGCCAACGCGGGGACAGTTTGACATTGTTGGTCACGTTCTTTTTAACCGTTTTTGTCGATTTGAATGCTGCCATCAGCGTCGGGTTTATTCTCTACAGCATCATTTTCGTCCACCGTATCAGCATGCAAGTCAGCGCCAGCTATCCGATTGATGCCCAAGATGCGACACAATACATTACCGAATCGACATCACATCAAGGTGTTATGTCAATTCGTATTTTCGGCCCGTTGTTTTTCGGCGGCTCAATGAAAGTATCCAGCTTTTTAAAAACGATTAACGCCAAACCCAAAATTTTGATTGTCCGCATGGGCAACGTCCCTTTGATAGATGTCAGCGGCATTAACGTTTTGTTGGATTTCATTAAGAAAATGGATAAAAACGGCACCAAAATTATTCTTTCCAATCTTCAACCGCAACCCAAACAGTTGGTTAACGAAGCGTTGAAAAAGAAAAAATTGCAAGGCGGCGTATCGTACAGCGCCAATTATGATGCTGCCGTTAAATTGGCCGATAAAATGTTGGCAAAAATGCCCGAAGAACAAGCATGATTTTCAACGGCCGCCCGTTTTATCACAAAAACGCCCCTTGTTTAAAGAGGCGTTTTTTTAACCGAATCGAAAATTATTTCATCAATTTTTGATGTTCTTTTTCGATTTGTTTCATTTGAGATTGCACATCTTTGATTTGCGTTTTTAATTCTTTATGCTCGGCCATGATTTTTTTATGCTCTTCCATGACTTTTCCCAAATCTTTTTCGATTTTTGCCAATTCTTTTTCCATTTGATTGTTCCCCCTGTCAGAATTATTTTTTAACATTCTTTATATAGGGATTATATCACCCGTTTCATCTGTCCCTTAGGCTGTGAAAACGAAATCAAAACTTACAAACGGGACAAATAAAGCTGTGGCGGCAAAAACTTTTTATCTTTTCCATTCATGTTTTTTTGCGCCATATGTAACTTTTTTAATGATTTTTAATAAAAAATCGTGTATAATAAAGATACACAAAGGGGTTTAAATGCGTATTATCACACCGAAATGCATCAAATGCGGTTCATCAAAATCCGTTAAAAACGGCACTGTTGACGGGTGGCAACGATACCGATGCAAAGAGTGCGGCTATCAATACACGAAACAAACGCCGCAAGGTCAACCCATCATCACGCGCATTTTGGCGTCAAGTCTCTATCTGTTCGGCTTGTCAAAACGCGAAATTGCCGCCATTGTCGGTGTCACGCCGATGTCAATCGTCCGTTGGATTAAGCGGTATCACATCTATTACATGTCATCCATTGAACCGCAGGAAAAACGACGGATTTTATCCAAGGAGGAAGTCAAAAAACGCATTGATTCCGCGCCGGGGCAAGATGTTATGCTGATCGAACGCACACTGCCGTCGGGCGGACAAATTGACATCATGATTTACAAACCGCAAACAAATCAAAAAGAAAACAAAAAAGGTTAGCGGGCGGACATTTTTTCGCGTGGATTTAAATCGGCACCTTTTTTAAAAAATCATCAGTTGAGTTACATTTCGTTTTTTGAAATTGATTTTTTCTTTTTTTTGCGATATTTTTTTTGCATAAAAGGTCGGCAAAAATACCTTGCCCCGATTCTTTTTAAAGGCAAACGGCTCTGTTTAAAGCGGTTTGTTTTTGTTTATAAAAAAAAGAATCCTTTGTGTTTAAACCGGCCGGCAAAATTTAATTATCAAAAAGGTTTTTTTCAATGAAAATTTTAAAATTCAAAAAGAAAAGTTTGCTGCGAAAAGTTATTTATGCTGCCTTGTTTACGGCATTGGGATATTACCTGCACGCTTTAACAACGCCCGATTACGCGGCTATGATGCAACACCCGGGCGACCCGTTTGTAACAGTTCGGGAATTGAGCAAAAAAGATTTGACCGACAAGAAAAAATTTATTGCCGAAGCGGAAGCCGTCAACAGCGTGGATTTGGTGCCGCAAGTATCGGGCTATTTGGAAAAAGTCTTGTTTGAAGACGGTTCTTTCGTCCACGCGGGCGACGTTTTGTTTGTCATTGAACAAGACAAATTCAAAGCTGCCTTGGAAGCCGCCCAGGCGGATTTGGAAAAAGCCAAAGCCGATTTGATTCAAATCGAAAGCGATTACAAACGTCAAGTCAAACTTTACAAAGACAAAGTAACGTCCAAAGCAACTTTGGAAGCCGCCGAAAACCGTTATGCTCAGGCCAAATCCAACATCAAACAAGCCGAAGCCAATTTAAAAACGGCGCAAATCAATATGGATTATACCGAAATCAAAGCCCCCATCAGCGGCTATATCGGCAAAGCTTTGGTATCCAAAGGCAACGCCGTCGGTCCGTCCGTGCCGTCCATGGCGCGCATTGTCCAAACGGATCCGATTCGTATTGCTTTCAGCGTATCGGACAAAGAACGCATTGCGTTTTTAAACAGCATCAAAGATTCGGACAGTGATATTCGCTTTGAAATCGTTTATCCGACGGGCGATATACAAACAGCCGATATCAGTGCTTTGTTCTCCGATAACGAAGTCAATCCCGAAACGGCATCGGTTTTTGTGTATTTGGATTTGAAAAATGAAAATAAAGCCTTAATTCCGGGTAACTATGTGGACATTTTGGTCAGCCGCGGACAACCGCAAAAATCGTTGGTCGTACCATTGACCGCTTTGGCGCAAGACATTAACGGCACGTATGTTTTGACCGTCAACGACGAACAAATCGTCGAACAAAAATATATTACGCTCGGCAAAATTTCGGGTGCTTATCAAGAAGTTTTGGACGGGTTAAACGAACAGGACAAAGTCATTGTCCAAGGGCTTCAAAAGGTTCAGGCCGGGGCCAAAGTCAAACCGGTTGTCGCGCCCGAATAAGCACCAAAAACAAAAAACGGGCCGGCACAAAATTTTAATACCCGAATAAGATTTAAACCCCGTTGTATCGGGCCGATACTGTTTCAATTTGAACCAAGCCGTTTTATGAACATGGAAAATTAAAAGGAATATAAATGTTTTCAAAATTTTTTATCGACAGGCCGCGTTTTGCCATCGTTTTATCCGTCGTTATCGTTTTGGGCGGTTTAATCGCGCTGATGAAATTGCCGATTGCGCTCTATCCCGAAGTGACGCCGCCGGAAATTTCGGTCAGAGCGACTTACCCCGGTGCCAGCGCGGAAGTGATTTCAAAAACGGTCGGCGTACCGCTTGAAGATGAAATCAACGGCGTGGAAGACATGTTGTATATGAGTTCGACTTCCAATGACGGGTCCTATACATTGACCGTGACATTTAAAACGGGGGTCAATCCGGACATTGCTTTGGTCAAAGTGCAAAGCCGCGTTCAACAAGCCAGCTCCAAATTGCCGTCCGAAGTTACGCGCCAAGGCATTTCCGTCACGCGCGAATCGTCGAATATTTTGGCGTTTATCGTGTTCACATCACCTAAAAATACACTCAGCGACATGCAAATCAGCGATTACGTTTTTAACAACGTTTACCGTAAAATGAGCAAGGTTGCGGGCGTCGGCACCGCGGATGTCAAAGGGTCTCGTTTAAGCATGCGCATATGGTTGGACACCGATAAAATGGCGGCGCTTAAAATTCCCGTCGACATGGTCAAATCCGCCATACAATCGCAAAACTATCAACCGTCTTTAGGGAAAGTCGGAGCCATGCCCGTCATGGACGACACGCAAATGGTATATTCGTTGCAAACGCTCGGGCGCATTAACGATGCCAAATTGTTTGAAGACATTATTGTCAGAACGGCGGACGAAGGCGGATTGTTGCGTTTGAAAGACATTGCGCGCGTTGAAATCGGGCAAGAAGAATACGCCATTTCGGGACAATTTAACGGGCAAAATTCCATTTTGATGTCGTTGACATTGTCATCGGGTGCGAACGCATTGGAAACCATGAAAAACGCACGCGCGGAACTTAAAAACCTGTCCCAATATTTCCCCGACGATTTAGCTTATGACATCAGTTACGATTCAACAAAATATATTAACGCTTCCGTTGAAGAAGTCGTTTTCACGTTGATTTTAACGTTTATTTTGGTTGTCGGCGTTTGTTATGTCTTTTTGCAAGATTGGCGCTCAACATTGATTCCGTCCGCCGCCATTCCGGTATCGTTATCGGGCGCATTTATGGTTATTTTCGCGTTCGGCTATTCAATCAACATGTTCACATTGTTCGCATTGGTATTGGCTATCGCGTTGGTGGTTGATGATGCCATTGTCGTAATCGAACGCGTCATGCATTTGATGCAGCGCGATAAAATGTCGCCGAAAGATGCCGCCGTTCAAACCATGAAAGACGTATCAAGCGCGCTGTTTGCCACATCGCTTATTTTGTTGGCCATTTTTGTACCGGTCGGTTTTATGGACGGAATTGTCGGGAAGATTTATCAACAATTTTCCGTTACGATTGCAACATCCATTATGTTTTCATTGTTGGCGGCTTTAACGTTGTCTCCCGCATTATGCGCCATACTGTTGAAAGAAACGCATTTGCGCAAAAAGGGCATTTTGGGCATGTTTAACAAAAGTTTAAACAAAACAACCAAATTTTACACATCGGTCACTTCCGCAATTGCCAGACATTTAAGCATTATTGCCGTTATGTTTATTTTCTTTGTGTGCTTATTGGGCGGCTTGTTCAAAATTACGCCGACATCGTTTATTCCCGATGAAGACCAAGGTGTCATTGTGATGAACATGCAATTGCCCGAAGGGGCGTCAACGGCTCGCACAAAAGCATTGCTTGCACAAGTCAGCCCGATTATCCGCAGCGAAAAATCCGTTTTAAGCGTTCAAACTATTTTGGGATTCAGCTTAATCGGCGGACGCGGCGAAAACGTTTCGATGGCCTTTATTGTGTTGAAACCTTGGGGCGAACGCGGACCGGAAGATTATTCCACCCATATTTTAAACCGCATTCGGGCACAATTGGAACAAATCCCCGAAGCCCAATTCCAACTGTTTGAAATGCCGGCCATTCCGGGACTCGGCAATATCGGCGGCCTTGATATCCGTTTGCAATCGTTAAACGACATGGATTTTGCAAAACTTGATGCCGTTACGCAATCATTTTTGGCAAAGCTCAACCAACATCCGTCGATTGCTTATGCTTTTACGACATTTACGTCAAAAACGCCGAACATTTATTTGGATGTCGACCGCAGCAAAGCCGAACGCATGCACGTGCCCGTTTCGAATATTTTTTCGACGTTGGAAAATTATTTGGGATCAGGCTATGTCAATGACATTAACTTGAGCACTCAAGTCAACAAAGTGATGGTTCAATCGGATTGGCGTTTCCGTGCGGACGTTGAAAACATCAACGAAATTTACGTCCCCAATACGCAAGGCAAAATGATACCGTTGCGCGGATTAATCGATTTAAAGCCGATTTTAACGCCGCGCGTCATTACCCGCTATAACCAATATCCGAACGCGAACATTACCGCTGTGCCAAAACAGGGTGTCAGTACGGGCGATGCGATGAAAGCGGTCAAAGAATTATCGGCGACGTTGCCGAAAGGATACGCGTTTGAATATTCGACGATGACTTACCAAGAAGAACATACGCAAGGGCAAATCGGCTATTTGATTGCATTGGCGATTGTGTTTGCCTATTTGTTTTTGGTTGCGCAATACGAAAGCTTTATCATCCCGATTTCGGTCATTTTGTCATTGGTCGTTGCAATGACGGGCGCGATGGTCGGATTGTTGATAACGGGCTTGCCGTTAAGTGTTTATGCGCAGCTGGGGTTGATTTTGTTGGTCGGGTTGGCCAGTAAAAACGCCATTTTAATCGTTGAATTTGCCAAAGAAGAACGCGCCCGCGGCAAATCGGTCATTACGGCGGCATTGACCGGTCTTAAAGAACGGTTCCGCGCGGTATTGATGACGGCGTTTGCCTTTATTTTGGGAATGTTGCCGTTGTTGTTTGCTTCAGGTGCGGCGGCCAATTCGCGCGAAGCCATCGGCGTACCGGTCTTTTGGGGCATGTTGTTCGGCACAATCATCGGTATGCTTGTCATTCCGCTGATGTACGTATGGGTACAAACGGTCGCGGATAAATATTTGAACAAAAAATAACGCACCGTTTGCTTTCCCTCCAAAGGTAACTTCACGTTCGATGCGGGGACTTATGGGCTTGATTTTTACTCAAACAAATACAAAGCATCTTCCGAAAACCGCGGACGAATCGAACTTAACCGCGCAATAAAATTTATTTGAATGAAAGGCCGAACGAATGTAACGGCATAATTCGGATTTGTCGTTTTGCACGCTTTTTAATATGCATTTGCTTTTATCATAATTTTTCATCTTTTTTCTCTTTATCATATAACATATTATAAAATTTCATAAAAAAATTTTGATCGGGAATAAACTCTGAGTGTTTGGATTTTATCCAATCGGTTATCATATAATAAAAAGCCAAAGAGATAAAAACATGAAACGGAATGCAAATGAAAAAGAATTTTTTAAAAACTTTGGGTATACTGATGATAGGCATTTTCTTATCAAACGCCTATATATTAAAAACGGGAGCAAGCACGATGAACGAAACCGATATATTAACGCCGCGCCAACAAAACATTGCACATATTGCCGCTTTAACAGCCGCGGGCGATATGCCAAAATTAAACAAAGCTTTAAATAAAGGATTGGATGCGGGGTTGGGTGTCAACGAAATTAAGGAAGTTTTGGTGCAAATGTACGCCTACGCCGGTTTTCCGCGCTCTTTAAACGGTTTAGGGGCTTTTATGCAGGTTTTAAAAGAACGCCAAGCGCATGGCATCACCGATAAAACGGGCGAAGCGGGCAAAGAATTGCCGCAAGGGACGGACAAATTCGCCTACGGCAACCAAGTGCAAATCGATTTGACGGGACGGCCGGTTACGGGCGGTATCATGGATTTTGCCCCGGCCATCGATTCGTTTTTAAAGGAACATTTGTTTGCCGATATTTTCGGGCGCGGCGTATTAAGTTATCAAGACCGCGAAGTGGCAACCATCGCCGCTTTGGCCGCGATGACGGGCGTGCAAAGCCAACTGGGCTCACACATTCAAATCGGCATGAACACAGGGTTAAGCGATACCCAAATTGCACAGATTATCGCTTTTGTCAAAGAGGATGTCGGCAGGTCCCGAGCGGTAGCGGCAACCAAAGTTTTAAATGAAATCAAAAAGGGTAAACAAATGAAAAAAGTTTTGGCACTTATTTTAACGGGATGTTTTTTATTTGGTTTTCAAGGAAAGGCACAAGACATGGACACAGACACGGCAACATATAAAAAAAGCGAAATTGACACGGTTTTTGAACAAGGCGAAAAAAATCCGTACGGAAAATATTTTACGGGGCAAACTTATTTGACAATGCTCAGTGCGAATGACCCCGTATTTAACGCACCCATCGGCAACGTCACGTTCGAGGCGGGCGCGCGGACAAATTGGCACAAACATTCGGGCGGGCAAATTTTGCTTGTCACGGGCGGCACGGGCCGTTATCAGGAACGCGGCGGCGATATCCGCATTTTGAACAAAGGCGATGTCGTGCGCATTGCCCCCGACGTGGAACATTGGCACGGCGCGGCGCCAGACAGTTGGTTTACGCACATATCGGTTGAAACGAATGTACCGAACAATACCGTGACGTGGTTGGAACCGGTCACAAACGACCAATATAAATAATCAACGCGACGCGGCAAACAGGTGGGCAAAGCGCATAATAAAGCCGCGAAAAAACGAATAAAGAGGAGGAAATTATGAAAAAAAGCATTTTAAAAACAGCCGCCGCGGTGGTGTTGACGCTCGGCATTCAAACGGGCACCGCGCAAGCCGTGGCCCAAAACGCGAACCAATCTGTTTTGGAAAATTTTAACGGTAAAAAAGTGTTGGTCGTTTATTATTCACATTCCGGCAACACACGCACGATTGCAAACAAAATCCGCGATTTGACGGGAGCCGACGTGTTTGAAATCGAACCGGTTACGCCCTACCCGTCCGATTACCATGCCACAACCGAACAAGCCCAAAAAGAAATCCGCACCGGTTTCCAACCGCCGATTAAACAAGGGCCCGACAACTTGTCCGATTATGACGTCGTGTTTGTCGGGTCGCCGTGCTGGTGGTCAACGATTGCACCGCCGGTTGCGACTTTTTTAAGCACGCATGATTTAAGCGGCAAAACCGTCATTCCTTTTTCAACCCATGGCGGCAGCGGGTTGGCGCAAAACGCTTCGGATACGGCAAAATTAACGCCGTATTCCAAAGTTTTGGACGGCAAAGCGTTTTGGGGCAGCCGTGCGGCAGAGGCCGAAAGCGACATTGAAAATTGGTTGAAAAATTTAAAAATTTAAGTTAAAAATTAACTTGAAAATTGAACAAAAATGACGGGCACGAACGGGCAATTTTCTTTAAGAACGCCCGTTCTTGTCCGCCGCGAAAAGACTCAGGACAAAGGAGATACAATGAAAAAAGTTTTGGTTTTATCGGCCAGCCCGCGAAAAGGCGGCAATTCCGATATATTGTGCAACGAATTTATCAAAGGCGCGCTTGAAGCCGGGCATGCGGTGGAAAAAATATTTTTGCGCTCACACAAAATCGGCTATTGCATGGGGTGCGGCGCGTGTGCCGAAACGGGCGTTTGCGTATTAAAAGACGATATGGCCGGCATCTTGCAAAAAATGATTGATGCCGACGTCATTGTCATGGCAACGCCCGTTTATTTTTACACGATGAACGGGCAACTTAAAACGCTTATCGACCGAACGGTTGCACGGTATGAAGAAATTAAAAACAAAGAATTTTATTACATTATTTCGGCGGCCGACACATCGATTGAGAATATGCAAAAAACAATCGAAGGCTTGCGCGGGTTTGCCGTCGATTGTTTGGACGGCACGGTTGAAAAAGGTATTATTTACGGCGTCGGCGCTTGGAAAATCGGCGACATAAAAAAATTGCCCGTGTGCCGCCAAGCTTGCGAAACGGGCAAGGCGGTTTGACGGATATCAACTTTCATTCATAAACAAAAATCAATGCCGCTTCGGAAAAATTGTGCCAAGGTGGCTTTATTCTTTCTTAAAAAACACCTATACTTTTTTAAAAGGGTGCTTATTTATAAATTTTTAGGAGACAAACATGCTGAAAATCATTTTATACATCATCATCTTGGCCGTTCTTATCGGCGGTTCAATCGGCTTGTGGCATTTATATGACGTCAATAAACGCAATCAAAAAGAAATGGCATCCTATATGGGTGCACCCGTTGCCTATCAAAATGATTTGGGACGCGTGTTGGTCGTTTATTATTCGCTTAGCGGGCACACCAAAGACATCGCCGAAAAAATTGCTGCCTTTACAAACGGGGATTTATATGAAATACAAACCGCGGAAAAATTTCCGGCGGCACCAATGTTGTATTTTGCCGTCAAAAAACAACTCAAATCCCGCGATTATCCCGCCGTATCGCCCATCATACCCGATTTTAACGCATACGATACGATTTTTGTGGGCTCGCCGATTTGGTGGTACACGGCCGCGACACCCGTTTTATCGTTTTTGGAACAAGCGGATTTTATGGGTAAAAACGTCGTGCCGTTTTCCACGCAAGGCAGCAACGTCGGCACGTATTTCGAAGACTTTAAAAAGGCTGCTCGGAACGCTCAAATTTTAAAGGGGCAATCGTTTAACAATCTGCCCGCAAAATACAATGAAGCGGTGGACAATAAAATCAAAATTTGGTTAAATGGGTTAAAGTAAGCTTTTTGCTAAACAAGCCGCTTTTTTGCCGCAAAGCCTTAAAAATGCTTTGAAGTAAAAAGGCGACAGGATGCGCCGTATCCGCGGCAATTAAGGAAGACTTGGAAAATGATAAGCCTTTTTTAAATTCCCGAAAACGTTTTTTTAAAACGGCGACAAAGCAAAACCCGCCGAAAAAATTTTATCCCCGACAGGCCGCCGATACGGCGCTTATTGATTAAAACTTTCCCGATTTTCCGCCCGATGCCGATCCATAAATGCGGTGAAATCGGAGTTTGGATTGATCAACCCTATCATTGGAAACATATTGCATCTGATTCTATACAAGTGTCAGAAGAATATTTATTTTCCAGTGATATTCATCGTACAGAGGCATATTGTGAATAAGACAATGAAGCATCTGTCTTACTTAAAAAAATTAGATATAAAGAAAATACGCTTCTTAAAGACTATCGTTATTCTATTTATTACAAAAAATTTTGTGATACTTTATATTTATGAAAAAACTCTTTACTATCTCCTTTAAATATGTTAATCTTTTTTTGAAGAGATAATAAGATGTCTCAATGGGTACCTGACTGTTATCAAGTTAAGCGAGTTCAAAATTTTAGCTCAAAGGTGTCAGTTACCTCCAAAAACAAACGGAATGGATTTTTTATCATTAAGCAGGCTTTATTGCCTGTTTTTTTATTATATGGAGGAAAAAATGCATAGCGATTCAAAAAATAATACCCCTAACTTCCCTTTCAACTCAAAAATTCTTTTAGAAAGTGGTTTAGGCATAACATTTCACTCTTTTGATAACAGCACCCAAATTCAATCTGAAAAATCAATTTTGCCAAATGGCACATATGAAAAACTGTTTAAAGATGGCGTTTTAATTGAAAGTATTTCAATTATCAAAGAAAAAGACGGTGGTTGGGTTGAAACAAGATTTAATCCAAAAGGAGAACGTACAGCGATGGGGCACTATCAAAAAGATGGTGTTCCGACAAAAATGATCAGATTCGAAAACGATAAACCGACTGAAACAACGACATTTATGCGAGTTGATGACAATATCTTAACTTCAAAAACCATGAATTCAAAAGGGGAAATAATCAGGAGTATTGAATATGATGAAAATTATCAAGAAAAACACTCTGTTTATATTGAAAACAACGAAATCTATCAAACAAAAGAAACAAGAATGCATCCAGAGGGTTTTAAAGTTATAAAATATAATTTTCTCAAAACCAACCAAAGTTTGCTTGAAACATTTAATCCAGAAGGTGAATGTATCGCAGAATATCATTTTAAAAACAATGAAATGATCAAATCATTGGATGTTGAAATTGATAAAAAGACCGGACTTCGATATGTAAGTGTTTGGGACAAAGAAAACGAAAATTTAGTTATTAAAAATGTTTACAGAGAACACACCTGTCTTGCCAAATATATCTATAAAAACAAACAATATGTCGGCTTTATCGAATGTATTTATGATTCAACTCCAAATCATTATGAAGTACTTTTTACACCAAATGGTCAAAAAATTTCATGTTCTACCTATAATCACAAAAACGAATTGATAGAATACGGGGTCTATAAAAATGGTGCATATCGCATTACCAATCAAAAACCTCCGAGAAATGATGATCCAAATCCACATGCACGTGGTTATTAATTCAATCGAAAGGAAAGTAACATGTATCCGTCAAAAGCCTATGATGAAATAAAAAAGCAAATGCAAAAATTGTACGATGACCATCAGGATTTGTCCGAAGCTATTAATCTTTTTGATAACGGATATGAGCCTGATACCACACATCCGGTTCAAGAAGATATTAACTTTTCCCTGGGATTGAGTGCGTTATTTGCCGGCAGGAAAATAAAGAAAGCAAAGAAAAAAACATTTGAAGATCTGCGTAATTGCATCCGCGATAATGATATGATCATGTTTTATCGAGCAATCAAGTTTGGAGAAAAAGATTTAACTGAACGGGATGAATATAATTATTCGTTATTGGATTGGTCTATTTACTATAACAATCCGATTGCGGTTGAGATTTTATTACAAAAAGGTGTTGATCCTAATGATTTTCATCCATCTGTCGGTCGGCCTCTTTTAAATGCACTTACCAATGATAAAACTTACTATGGCAAACATGCTTGTGCTCATCTGTTAATGGAGAGAAGTCTTAATTTTTATAAAACAAATGAAAACGGTGAAAATGCTGTTATGAAAATCATTAAACTCAAACTTCGCGATTTATATGAAAAATTGTCGCCTTATGATTTTGAAAATGCCCCACTGACAGAAAATGGCGAAACAATGCTCCATTACGCTGCAAGATACGGAGAAAACGAAATCATTGAAAAAGCTTTCAATTCCAAGATAAATTTAAAAAACAAAACAGCGAAACAAGAAACGCTTCTTCATATTTTAGCTGCCAGAGACAATAAAGAAGAATTTATCAATAAAGTAATTAATGAAGGGGTTGACGTTAATGCGACTGATGTTCTTGGCAACACTGCTTTACACTATGCTGGTGAAAATGCACAAGATACAAATACAGAGATTTTATTAAAAAATGGCGCTAACCCCTTGGCAATTAATTTTAACCAAGAAAGCCCTATTGATAAACTAAACAGAACTACATCCAGCAACTATAAAGCAATTTCAAAAACAGCCACGCTTTTATCAAAGGCGCTAAATAATGCCTATCAACAAATATTAGAGAAAAAAATACCGCATTCTCAAATAATTGCGACACAAAAACCTTTATTTGATTTGAAAGGGCAATCAAACCAACATACACTTGAATAATAGTTAAAAGGAGTTGCAGATATTTAAATATATATGCAACTCCTTTTAAAAAAGATTTATTATTAATCAATTATTTTTAATACTTGTATTTTCATTAATTCATTATAGCTTTTATGATACAAGATATCTGTAAAAAGGCAAAAATAATAATGTTTTCTCAAAAGCACTTTCTTGTAGGGTAATTTTTTATGATGTAGAAAAAGTGTAACTACAACCGAACTCAATTTTCTGATAAAAAATCAAGATGTTAGACCCAAAAATCTAACCTCTTTCCAGTCCGGCCGGGCTGGCCGGATTGTAAATTGCAGAGCAATTTATCTCTCATAAATTCGGGACCGCCTGACGGCGTCCACTTCGCTTACGCTCCGTGAACGAACCAACGCATTCGTTGACTCTCATCCTCTCAGCTTAAATATAAAAAAACACCCCTTACGGAGTGTTTTTTATTGGCTGGGCTGGCTGGATTCGAACCAACGAATGCCGGTATCAAAAACCGGTGCCTTACCACTTGGCGACAGCCCAATATGTTGTTTTTGAAGTGTGGCTTTCTTCAAAAACTTCCTGCGCGACGCAACTTTATGCCATCTCTGAGCGAACTCATCTTTCGTTCTCTCCTTACCAAGGTTCCGCCATTGAAAATGGCGCACTTGGCGAGATTCGAACTCACGACCTTTGCCTTCGGAGGGCAACACTCTATCCAGCTGAGCTACAAGTGCAAGTGCCTCGCATAAAAAGTAGTCAATTTATACCCCATTTAAAAAAAAATTGCAAGTTTTTTTTCATGGATTTTTTTGGACAAAAAACAATTTAGCGGCATACAATTTGCAAAATATTGATTTAAAAAGGATATTTTTGCTTTTCTTGTGAACTTTCGACATCCGTGTTATAATCAAATACGTAACCAAAGGAGTCATAAGTGCCTATTTTGACATTAAAAGTTTCGAAAGAATTATTTGCAAATCTGGAGGAATTTGCCGCTTTAAAAGGCGAACGTACGGACGAATTTGCCTTAAAAGCCCTGCAGGATTCTTTGAATATGTGGGAAGATTTCAGCGAAACGGGAGCGGATGACGAAAATGCCGCTTTTGAAGACACCCCGCGTTTTCAATCTTAAAATTTGACATCGGGACATCTCAGTTCGATCAGCTGTTCGAACTTTTGTTGATTCAGCAGTTTTTTTTCTTTGTTTGCCGCCGCCATTTTAACAAATTTTTCGCAATTCGGCGTTTCCGAATAAGCATCTTTTCCGATCAGCCGTTCCATCATTTCCCGATGAAATGAAATCGTCCCGTAATATTGCCGCGCATAGTATTCTTTCGGATTTTGAAAATGCATACGGTATTGCAACAATACTTTCGGGATATTTGAAATAATGCCGCCCGCATCGAAAATATCCTGCCAAAAAGCGCGGTCTTCAATATATTTATAATTATCGCGATAGCGGATATGGTTTTGTTCAATAAAATCCCGCCGGATAAAGGCGGCCGGATGAGAAATGGGAACCGTATTCAAATAAGAAGAAATTTCAATCTTTTCGGGATCTGTTTCCTTTTGGAACGGGTACGGCGACATTGAACCGATCGGGGACACCCATGAAGAAATGACCGTAATATTTGGATTATTTTCCATGAAATCGACTTGGTAAGCCAACCTGTCGG
>CAYPVK010000017.1:0-14232 GCA_964414185.1 uncultured Lactobacillales bacterium
ATTGTTTTTTATGTTTTTTAAATTAAAATTTAATTTTTGTCAAGCAATTAAATTTTCGTCGTCTTTATGCTTGACGCCGTTGTGAAAAAAACGGTATATTAGACCCGTAAAAGGAGACTTTATATGAAAACACGCATCCCCATGGCAATTTGTTATGATTTCGACGGTACGTTGGCGTCGGGCAGCATGCAGGAATACGGTTTTATCAAAAAGCTGAATATCGCACCTCAGGATTTTTGGGCCGAAGCCAATCAAATGGCAAAAAAACAAAATGCCGACGAAATTTTGGCTTATATGAAATTAATGAAGGATTATTCGTTGAAAAAAGGGCTGCCTTTTACACGCAGCGAAATCCAAGCTTACGGGGCGCGCGTGCCGTTATTCCCCGGAGTGGAAACATGGTTTGAACGCATTAATGCGTATGCTGCATCCAAAGGGGTAAATTTGCAACATTACATTATTTCTTCCGGATTAAAAGAAATGATTGAAGGCACCGAAATTTGCAAATATTTTGCCGAAGTTTACGCTTCAACTTTTATGTATGATGAAAAAGGAGAAGCCGTTTGGCCGGCCGTTGCGCTTAATTATACCAGTAAGACACAATTTTTGTTTCGTGTGAACAAAGGATGTCCCGATATTAATGACAACGTGACGATAAATGCGCCAATGAAAGAAGAGGACAAACCCGTCCCGTTCCCGCATATGATTTATATCGGTGACGGCGATACGGATGTTCCGTGCATGAAGTTGATTAAAGGGTGGGGCGGCCATTCCATTTCGGTGTATCAGGAAAATTGCCCCGTTTCGGCTGATAAAGCTGTCAAATTGGTGGCTCAGGGCCGTGCCGATATCGCGGCGGCGGCCGATTACAATGAAGGCACGTCTTTGGATGTTTTTGTTAAGGCGGTCATTGAAAAGGTTGCCAGCGCCGCCAAAGTGACACAATTAAAAAAAGGATGTTGAAAAGACATTTATGCTTTCGGACCGGCGAATTTTTGAAGGCTTGGAGCAAAAGCCGGAGGGGATATGAATAAATTTATTATTTTAACGTGGGTGTTGTTTATGAGTACGATTGCATCAGCCGCTATGACGGTTACAAGCGACGGCATTAAAGACGGCGTAATTGAAGATAAGTACGGCGCAAAAGGGGATTCTTTTATTGAAGGGATGCCGAATTATTCGTTGCCGGTTTCCATCCATAATGCGCCCAAAGGTACCAAATCGTTCGCTTTGGTTTTGCAGGATAAGGATTCTTATCCGGTGGCGGGCTTTGTTTGGATTCATTGGGCGGCGGCAAATATTACGCGTGCCGAATTAAAAGAAAACGAATCGTTTTTCGCCAAGGATTTTGTGCAAGGGACAAACAGTTGGTCGTCGCCGTTGTTGCCAAAACCGTTAAGCCGTTTAAAAGCAGCCGTCTACGGCGGTATGGCGCCGCCGAATGTGCCTCATACGTATGAATTGACCGTGTATGCCTTGGATACGTTGTTGCCGCTTGAAACAGGGTTTTATTTAAACGAATTGTTCCATGCAATGGACGGGCATATTTTGGGGCAGGCAACGCTTAAAGGTCGTTACGATAATTAAAAAGCGACCTTTAACAATTTTTATCCGTCGGAATCATTGTCGACAAAATCTTTTAATTCAAAGATGCGGTCCGGTTTGACCAGCCGGTATTTCGTCAGAAATTTTAAATAGTGGTCGTTGTTTGACCTTTTGACATAAGCCAACACATCATCGGCCGTTAAGGAATAAAACAATGATGAGCCGAACCCCGCGGTCAGTGTCGGTTTGCAATCGGCCAAAATTAAAATTTCAAACGGTATTTGTGCGGGTATTTCAATCATATCGGGAAATAAGGCGTTCAATTCTTCCGTAAAATGTTTTGCATTTAAACTCGGGTGCGATTTGTAAAACCATTGATAGGGCTTATCCCCCGTTAACTTTTTTAATTTCCCTGTTTTCAATGCCGCCAGCAAATTCAATTCCGCCCGTTCGCGTTTTGTATTTCCGAATGTAAATCCGAATGTATATAACACGGTCGGTTTGTTATGCAATAAAGGATAAAATTTATCATAATCGAAACCCGCCAATTTATAAACCGTTTGTTTTTGTTCATCGGTCATGGTTTTGCGCAATTTGTCAAAATCCACTTGTTCAATGCAAGCGTCTTTCCACCAATCGTTTAAAAGTTTTAATTGAGACTCTTTCCCCCTTTTATCCGCATGCATCAAATGGTAGGTTGCCGGGTACAGTTTATGAATGCTGACGGAAAAAACGGTTTCCCATGGAATTTTCCCCGCATAAGCGTCTGATACTTTTTTTAAATCGTCACTTGAATACGGTTGATTTTTGTTCATATAAATTTGCGGCCGTTTGAAAAATTCGCCGTATCCGTCTTCAAACAAATGAATGTGGGCGATGTTTTCTTGCGGCAAAATTTTTAAAAAAGGCCCCAATGTAATGTTTTGATGTGTTAAATTGACATAAAATACAAACCGTGTTTCGGGATTTTTCAAATAAATTTGCAATACGTGTCGAAGAACTTTTTGCGTAGATAATCCGTAAAAGCCTTCTTTGTTGTATATAGTTATTTCTTCGGCATTGTATTGTTTCAAATCAATGACATCTTTGCGATTCGGGAAACGATGCCACGCAATGAGTTTTCGTGCCGATTTGGGCAACTTTGCAAATTCGACCATTTCGCTTAAAGCCGGGTTGGTCGCATACGGTTCAAAAAAGACATATACCGTTTGATTACACTTTGTGATATATTCATACAGGTAACAAAAACCCCTCTGAAGGACAATGCTCGATAAAAAACACAAAACCAATAAAAGGACAAATTTTTTCATAATGAATCCGTTAAAAAAATGGAATGAGTCATTGTATAAAATTTACGGCGTTATTGCAACAAAGACATTTCGTTCGGCAGCATTTTTTTTCGCCGGTATATTTTTTGAGCAAGTAATATCGGCCCGAAACCCCGTTTAATTTACGCCGCTTTTTCGGATTATGCGATTATTAAATGCTTGTTTGTTCTTTTTTTTCTGGACTTTTTTGCGAAAATCCAATATAATGCGCCAAAAATCAAAAATGTTAAGGATATAAAATGCAACAAAACATTCGCAATATTGCCATTATTGCACACGTAGACCATGGTAAAACCACTTTCGTAGACGCCTTTTTAAAACAAAGCGGCACATTCCGCGATAATCAAAACGTTGATACTTGCGTGATGGATTCGGGCGATTTGGAACGCGAACGCGGCATCACGATTTTCGCAAAATGTACGTCCGTCGATTGGAACGGTACGCGCATTAACATTGTCGACACGCCGGGGCACGCCGATTTCGGCGGTGAAGTCGAACGCATTTTATCGATGGTGGACGGCGTTATCGTATTGGTTGACGCGGCCGAAGGGCCTTTGCCGCAAACGAAATTCGTTGTCGGCAAAGCGTTGAAATTGGGATTGCGCCCGATTGTCGTGATTAATAAAATTGACCGTTCCGACGCTCGTCCCGTCGAAGTCCACAACGAAGTGTTTGATTTATTCGCCAACTTGGGCGCGACCGAAGAACAATTGGACTTTCCGACTTTGTTCGCCAGCGGTCGCGAAGGGTGGGCCGTGCATGATTTAAGCCAAGAAAGAAAAGATATTTCTCCGCTGGTGGAAACGATTATTTCCCATGTGCCCGCTCCCGAATGTGATGAACACGGACCGTTTAAAATGTTGGTGACGACTTTGGAAGCCGACCCGTTCATGGGGCGCATTTTGACGGGGCGCATTTTGTCGGGGTCTTTAAAAACCAATCAAACGATTAAAGCGTTGTCAATGCACGGCGATACGGTCGAAACGGCACGCGCTTCAAAAATTTTGGCTTTCCGCGGATTAAAACGTCAACCGATTGAAGAAGGGTTGGCGGGCGATATTGTCAGCATCGCGGGCTTTGCAAAAGCGACCGTTGCCGATACGTTATGTGATTCATCCGTTGCTGACCCCATTCCCGCATTGCCGATTGACCCGCCGACCTTGGCCATGACATTTTCGATTAATACGTCGCCTTTGGCGGGCAAGGAAGGTGATAAAGTCACATCTCGCATGATTTGGGACCGTTTGCAAAAAGAAGCCGAAGGCAACATTGCACTTAAAATTTCCCGTACCGATACGACCGATGCGTTTGAAGTGGCGGGCCGCGGCGAATTGCAGCTCGGCATTTTGATTGAAACGATGCGTCGCGAAGGGTTTGAATTGTCCGTTTCCCGTCCGCGCGTTGTTTATAAGCAAGATGAACGCGGCAATGTTTTGGAACCGATTGAAGAAGTGACTGTTGACGTGGATGAAGAATATACGGGCGTTGTGGTTGAAAAATTATCTATGCGCAAAGCCGAACTGACCGAAATGATACCGGGCGGCGGTGGCAAATCGCGCTTAATTTTCATGGCACCGTCCCGCGGGTTAATCGGGTATCAAAGCGAATTTTTAACCGATACGTGCGGTACGGGCGTTTTAAACCGTATTTTCAGCTCTTACGCCCCTTATAAAGGCCATATCACGGGTCGCCGCAACGGCGTGTTGATTTCAACCGAAGCGGGGAAAGCCGTCCCGTACGCTTTGTGGAAAATTCAAGAACGCGGGCCGTTGTTCATTCCCGCGGGCGTAGATGTTTACGCCGGCATGATTATCGGTGCCAATGCCAAATCGGGCGATATTGAAGTCAACCCGATTAAAGGTAAACAACTCACCAATATGCGCGCCGCCGGCAAAGACGAAGCCGTCGCCCTTTATCCGCCCGTCCAAATGTCCTTGGAAGCGGCATTGGCCTATATCGAAGATGATGAGCTTGTTGAAATCACCCCCAAGAACATTCGTTTACGTAAGGCGTTGTTGGATAGTAATGACCGTCGCAAAGCCGAACGGGCTAAAAAAGACCTTTAATGTGTAATTATCGTCGGGATTGTTTCACTTGTGTACTTGCGTGTACACGGCGTTTACAATCCCTTGATTCTTAGCGTATTAAAGGTCTTCTTTTAGGGCTTATGTGTTTGCGGCGATTATGGAAAGGGTGTGGAAGATTTTTGTTTTTTCCGTTTGCCCGTTATCGTGAATGTTTCATGTTCAATGCGATTATTTTTGTAGCGATAAAACAGTTGTTTTTTGCGCTTAAAAAAGCTATAGTTTGTTTGAATGTATGCGGGCATTTTTTTTGTCCGATTACATTTGGAAACGGAAGATTGAAAATGTACAGTTGGTCAAAAGCTTTAAAAGCATATGCCGAACCCAAAATATTCATATTTTTGTTTTTGGGGTTTTCGTGCGGGTTGCCGTATAATTTGTTGGGATACAGTTTATCGTTGTGGTTGAAAGACACGGGATTCGCATTGTCGGTTGTCGGGTTGTTCAGCTTGGTATTTGTCCCGTACAGTTTAAAATTTTTATGGGCGCCGTTTGTCGACCGTGTCCGATTGCCGTATTTATCCCGGAAATTCGGTCAAAAAAAAGCGTGGGCATTCGTGTTCCAAATCGGCTTGGTGTGCAGCATTTTCGCACTCGGTTTTTTTGCGCCCGATAAAAATACCTGGACGATTTCCTGGGAATTTACCGATGCCAAAACGGGCTTGGCGCAAACGGCGTTTATTCCGCTTCAAACGTATTTGTTCGCTTTGTTGACGGCATTTTTTGCCTGTTCGCAAGATATTGTCGTCGATGCGCTGAGGATTGATACATTGGCAAAAGAAGAACTCGGCGAAGGGGCGGGGGCTTATCAGTTCGGCTATCGCATGGGATTGTTATTGTCCGGCGCGGGTGTTGTCGCATTGTCGGCGTATATTTCTTGGAGCTTGGCTTATTTTTTAATCGGCTGTTTTGTGATAACGGGATTCGTCAGCATTTTTTTCGTGCGCGAATCCGATGTTTTGCCGCCGCAAAAATCGACGCATTTGTTGCATGACATGATTGTAACGCCGTTTGCCGATTTTATGAAAAAAAACGGGTGGTTTTTGATTTTGATTTTTATCGTTTTGTATAAATTATGCAATGCGGTTTTGGGGCGGATGGCGTTGCCGTTTTATGCCGATATCGGTTTTTCGAAAGAACAAATCGCGCTTGTTTCGGGCGCGTTCGGCCCTTGGATTACAATGGCGGGGATACCCGTCGGCGGCGTTCTTGTCATGCGCTACGGCATTTTAAAATCCTTATTCGGATTGGGATTCGTCGAAATTTTTACGTCGTTTGCGTTTGCGGGGCTGGCTTTGCTGGGCGCCGATATGCCCGCCTTTTTTTGCGTTATCGTTTTTGACAATATCGTCGGCGGCATGGGCGGCGCGGTGTTCGTGGCTTATTTGTCATCATTATGTTCGCGCGCTTATTCGGCAACACAATATGCCTTACTGACCAGCTTAATGGCGGTGGCAAGTTCCGTTGTTGCTTCATACAGCGGGTTTTGGGCCGAAGATATGGGATGGCCCGTATTTTTCGTTTTCACGGGAGCATTGATGATACCTGCGTTGGGGTTGTTATGGTACTTGATGCGTCGGGAAAAAAAGGAGGTTTAAATGTCGGTTTATTTTAATCCCGAAACATTGGAAGGCGTTTCATATGTTTTATATATTCATCCGAATACCGGTGAAAAAAGCGTTTCTTCTTGGCCGGCGGACGGGCAAAGGACACATCGGCGGTTTTTGGAAAAGTATCCCGATGTTCGTGTTTTGTCCATGGGTACCATGGGTTATAACGCCAAAGAGGATATATGGTTGCCTTTTTTTGAAAACGGATGCGACAGGGTTCGTACGGAAGATGAGCGGTTGGCCGAAATAGCTTTTGCGGCCGATGTTTTGCATCGGCGGTATGACGGCGATGCCGCATTAAAATCGCAATTGGGGCGCAAGTTTGAAGAAAAAATAAAATCGTATGAAAAATCGTTGACGGACCGTAAGTTGCCGCGCCATATTATCAATCAAAAAATTAAAGAACAACGAACTCGGTTTGAATGATATTTTCCCCTTTTTACGGGCATAGTTGACGTTTTTTTTCTTGTAAAAAATCGTCCGTCAACAAACCGGCTTTTGCATTGTTTTCAATCATTTTTTCAATTAACGCGCATGAGGGTTTCGGTGTGCCCGACCAATCAATGCCGTAACGTTTGAAAAATTCTTTCGATACACGTGCTCTGTTGACCGATTGTTGAATGTAATAAGCGTGCGAATTTTCGCTATGATAGCGCACAGCCACGACAACATCATGCGTGCGGATGATTTTTCCGCCGGCAAAAATGATTTGTTTGAAAAAATCGTAATCTTCCGATGCTTTATAATTCATTTTATAATGAATGTTGTTTTGTGTTAAAAATGAATGCCTGATCATTGTTTGCGGATTGCCGATAACATTGTCAAAATGCATTCTGAATATAATTTCCTGCGGATCCGTGATCCGTTTCCAAACCTTGCCGTTTGATATATTTTTCGTCATGCCGACAACAACCGCAATTTCGGGATTTTTATCCATAAAATCAATTTGCTTTTGCAACCGTTCCGGTACGGACCAATCGTCGGAATCCATAACGGCAATGTACTTTCCGCGAGCGGCATCCAACCCGCGTTGCCGCGAATAAGCTATCCCTTTGTTCTTTTCGTTGCGCAATATGCGAATGCGTTTGTCTTTGTCGGCATATTCTTTCAACAAGCGTGCGGTATCGTCCGTCGAACCGTCGTCAACAATAATGAATTCAAAATCTTTGTATGTTTGCCACAAAATCGAATTTATCGCACGCGGTAACAATTCGGCACGGTTATAGGTCGGCATAATAACGGAAATTTTTGGTTCGGACAAATAAATGCCTGTTTTGAAAGAAACAATTAAAACGCCGATGTAAAAACAAATTTTTGGTAATTTTTTCATTTATTTCAATATAACCTTATCACCGGGTTTCCCCATGTTAAGTACGCGTATCGCCGATTCTTCCAAACGGTCCAAATCCAAAGAATTCGGAGATAATGAACGTACTTTTTTGCGCAATAAATCTTTTTCGGCGGCCGTATCCGCAGCGATTTGCGTCGCCAGTGCAATTTCCGTTTTTAATTGTTCCATACGTTTAAGCCCGCGCGCGCCTTGCACGGCATGATAACAAAAATAAACGGTAATCAGCGCGCATATCGCCATAATAACGTAAGAACGCGGTTGAGTGGGCAATTTCATCGGGGCGTATCCTCCGTAACGGGCGATTCGGCTTGTGAATTCGGCATATCATCCGATGTTTCGTTGCCTTGTTCGAAATTATTTTCACCGTCGGCAGGTTCGTTGATTTTTGTTTTTTCGGAAATATCTTGCGCATTGCCGTTTTGTTCAACCGTTTGCGTTGTTTCATCGGAAACGTCGGCAACCGTTTTTGAATCGGCGTGTTCTTTTTTGTTTTCTTTCATATGCGGCACATAAAATGTCGATTTGTTTCGGCCGTTTGTTTTTGAAGCATATAATGCCATGTCGGCTTCTTTGATTTGTGTGTCGATGGAACCGTGTTGGGTAGATGACAAACCTAACGATATTGTAACGGTGATATGATATTCTCCCGCATTGATTTGCGCATTTTTTACTCCCATGCGGATACGTTCGGCAACGCGCCAAGCTTCCGTTGCCGTCGTATGCGGTAAAAATATAACAAATTCTTCGCCGCCGAAACGTGCCAAAATATCGGAAATACGCAAAGATGATTGCAGTATCCAAGCAATGTGTTTCAAAACCACATCCCCCGCGTCATGCCCATAGGTATCGTTAACCTTTTTAAAATGGTCGATATCAATCATCATTGTGCAAAACGGTGTGCCGTACCGTATTGCCGAATCCATTTGGGATTTGACCATTGTTTCAAATTGCCGACGGTTGTACAAGCCCGTCAACGGATCGGTGGATGCTTGGGTAAATAAAGCTTCTTCCTTTTGTTTTTGGGTGGTTGTATCTTTAAACGTGGTGTATAATGCCAATTCGCCGTCCAAATCAATAATGCGTGTAGATAAATCCAGCCAGAATGTTTGATTCAAAGGTTCTTTCCTGAATTGAACTTCAAACGAATGAATCACGGTTTCGCGTTTAATGCGGGCAAGCAATTCCAACCGTTTGGCGGAATCAACAAAATAATCTGAAAATTTAAAGTTGTTGATTTCATCATCTTTGATATCAAACAGTTTTTGTGCAACGGGGTTAATATGGATAATGCTGTCATCCACCAGGCGGGTTAATAAAACGGGGAAAGGGGATGAATCCAAAATTAAATCGCGGCGCGCTTTTTCGGCAGCCAAATTATGTTCCAATGTTTGCGAATAAACATCCAAAATGCTGATTTGTGTAATCAATGACAGAATAAATACGGCGACATAAACGGCACTTTGATACACCCATGATTGGTATCCGAATTCAAAAATGGATTGAAAATAGTAAAATCCAAGTAATATAAAACCGAATCTGAGTGTACGCAAAGCATGGATATGCCGGTTGGTTTTCAGCATAATCAACGACAGCCCGACGATTAAAAACGTAGCGGAAATGTAAATGTGGGACAGGTAAACCAGCAATCCCGATATTTTACCCGAAAATTGGACGGCGACGGCACCGCCCGCCAACAATAACGTACAGGCAACGGCAAAATACATGCCGGTAAACAACAAACGTGCCGCTTGCAAAATGCCGGTAAAAAAGAAAGCCGCCGCGATGCAGATGAAAATTAAATTAATCCACGTGTAAACAAGTTCGCTTTGCGCCAGCTGCGGGCTGTACAGGGCAAGCAGGCTCAACGCAATCAAAACGACGCTTTTGACGGCAATTGTCCCAAAACCGCAACTTAAAGATAATAAGCCTTCTTTAATCGTGCTGCGCCGATAAAACAGGCTGATGGTAATGGCCAACAATGTCGAACCGATTAATTCGACGCCGTACCGTTCAAACACTTGCACCAAAAAATCCAATTGCTCCATAATTTGCCCTTGAAATTAAAGCTTCATACACTTTCACTTCATCTTAGAGTAAAAAAAATCAAAAGGGAAGAAAAAATTAAGGGTGAAGTGTTGCAAAATACGATTGTATGAACTATATAAAGCTTAATCAAAAGGCATGTTTTTGATTTTAATACGTTAAATTTCGGTGTATACTGAAGTATTACATATTGAATGTATTAAGATTTTTGCTTTTTGCGGGTTGTTTGCCATAACAAATCGAACAAAAAACGGCAACCGCATTTATGGCGCAAAACATGTAAAAAAAATGTTGCTAACAACAAAGGAGAAAAAAGATATGAGTAAAATTTTGGGAATTGACTTGGGTACGACCAACTCGTGTATGGCCATCATGGATGGCAAAGACGGCAAAGTTTTGGAAAACCGCGAAGGCGCCAGAACGACTCCGTCAATGATTGCTTTTACGACAAAAGACGAACGTTTGGTCGGCAGCCCCGCAAAACGTCAAGCCGTTACAAATCCGGAAGGGACTTTGTTTGCGATTAAACGTCTTATCGGTCGCCGTTTTAATGATAAAATGGTTGAACGCGATAAAGAATTGGTGCCGTATCATATCGTCAGCGGCGAAAACGGCGACGCTTGGGTAGAAGTGCACGGCAAAAAATATGCGCCGGCACAAATTTCCGCTTTCGTGTTGCAAAAATTAAAAGAAGATGCCGAAAGCTATTTGGGCGAAAAAATTACCGAAGCCATTATCACGGTGCCGGCATATTTTGACGATGCCCAACGCCAAGCCACGCGCGATGCCGGCAAAATTGCGGGATTGGACGTGTTGCGTATCATCAACGAACCGACGGCGGCGGCTTTGGCCTATGGCATGGATCAAAAAAAATCCGGCTTGATTGCCGTATATGATTTGGGCGGCGGTACGTTTGACGTTTCCATTTTGGAAATCGGCGACGGTGTTTTCGAAGTAAAATCCACGAACGGCGATACGTTCTTGGGCGGCGAAGATTTTGATGCCCGTGTGATGGATTATTTGGCCGATGAATTTAAAAAGGAACAAGGCATTGATTTGCGCCAAGACCGCATGGCTTTGCAACGGTTGAAAGAAGCCGCCGAAAAAGCGAAAATTGAATTGTCTTCCGCGTCGTCGACCGATATCAATTTGCCGTTTATCACGGCCGATGCGTCGGGTCCGAAACATTTGAACATTACGTTGACGCGCGCCAAATTGGAATTGTTGGTTGAAGATTTGTTGCAACGAACCAAAGGCCCGATGGAAAAAGCTTTGAAAGATGCGGGCGTTTCCACGTCTCAAATCGATGAAGTGATTTTGGTCGGCGGTATGACACGTATGCCGAAAGTCCAAGAAATCGTTAAAAACTTCTTTGGTAAAGAACCGCACAAAGGCGTAAACCCCGATGAAGTTGTCGCGATGGGTGCCGCTATCCAAGGCGGCGTGCTTAAAGGCGACGTGAAGGATGTTTTGTTGCTTGACGTAACGCCGTTATCCTTGGGTATTGAAACGTTGGGCGGCGTGTTTACGCGTTTGATTGACCGTAACACAACGATTCCGACGAAAAAATCGCAAGTTTTCTCAACGGCCGAAGACGGGCAAACTGCCGTGACCATTCGCGTCTTCCAAGGCGAACGCGAAATGGCGCGCGACAATAAATTGCTCGGCCAATTTGATTTGGTCGGTATTCCGCCGGCGCCGCGCGGCATGCCGCAAATTGAAGTGTCCTTTGACATTGACGCCAACGGTATCGTGAACGTATCGGCCAAAGACAAGGCGACGAACAAAGAACAAACGATTCGCATTCAAGCGTCGGGCGGTTTGAAAGATGAAGATATCGATAAAATGGTCAAAGAAGCCGAAGCGCACGCCGAAGAGGATAAAAAGATTAAAGCGGCCGTTGAAGCGCGCAACCATGCCGATGCGTTGATTCACACGACGGAAAAATCTTTGAAAGAAAACGGCGATAAAATCGGCCAAGCGGATAAAGACGCCATTGAAGCGGCCTTGTCTGATTTAAAAGGGTCGTTGGATTCCAATGACGCCGAACAAATTAAGGCCAAGACGGACGCTTTGGTCCAAGCTTCAATGAAAATGGGCGAAGCGATGTACAAAGACGCAGGCGCAGCTGGCGCGACGGGAGCCGAAGCGGGCGCCGGCGCCGAACAAGCCCAAGGCCAAGGCGGTTCTGCCGACGAAGGCGTTGTCGACGCCGATTTTGAAGAAGTCAAAAAATAAGTAACCGTATTTTTGTCTGACATGGGAATGGGAGCCTCGCAAAAGGCTCCCATCTGACGATGAAAACGCTTCCTTAAAAAACGGGAAATTAACCCTTCAGCCGTTTAAACGGGCAGCCTTTGTTTTCATCCGAACCGATATTTTGCCGCAAATGCGACTCTTAAGGCGGGCAGCGTATGATATATACAAACCGGTGTGTTTTCGCTGTTTTACTTGACTTTGCGGGCATAAAGTCTTATGCTGGACATTGAAAGTTCATTGATATCGGGACTTATTAGTTACCCCTATAAAGGAATAAAAAAGTGAGCAAACAAGATTACTATGAATTATTGGGTGTTTCCAAAACGGCGACGGCCGAAGAAATTAAACGCGCCTTTCGAAGCAAAGCCAAAGATTGCCATCCCGACCACCACCCCGGGGATAAGGAAGCCGAAAGAAAATTCAAAGAATTGGGCGAAGCTTATGAAGTTTTAAAAGACGAACAAAAGCGCGCGGCTTATGACCGTTTCGGGCATGACGCTTTTGCCAACGGTATGGGCGGCAACGGCGGTGGATTCGGAGGATTTAACGGATTCGGCGGGTTTAATTTTGCCGATTCGGGATTTGAAGATATTTTCGAACAAATGTTTTCGGGATTCGCGGGTCAAACGCGCCAAGGCCGCAAAAAAAACGTGCGCGGCGAAGATGTGCGCAAGGATTTGACAATAACTTTGGAAGAAGCTTATGCCGGCATTAAAAAGCCCGTTACGGTTGATACGTACGTTAAATGTGCCGATTGCAGCGGTAAAGGCGGCAAATCGTCGGAAACGTGTCCGCATTGCGGCGGCCGCGGGCGTGTTCGCCAACGCCAAGGTTTTTTTGTAATGGAAACGGATTGCGCCGCTTGCCAAGGGACGGGGCAAATTGTCAAAGACCTGTGTGATAAATGTAAAGGGAGCGGGCGCGTCCGCAAAAAACGTACGTTACAAGTCGATATTCCCCGCGGCGTGGATTCGGGTATTCGCATGCGTTTGGCGGGTGAAGGAAATGCAGGATTGCGCGGTGGCACGGCCGGTGATTTATATGTGTTTTTGACCGTTGAAGAACATGATATTTTCCGCCGTCACGGCGACGATTTGCATCTTGAAATGCCGATTTCATTTACTCAGGCAGCTTTAGGGGCAACGGTTGATATTCCGACTATTGACGGAATCGGCGAAAAATATGAAATTAAAGCCGGTACGCAAACAGGTATGCAAATTAAAATCAAGGGTAAGGGTATGCCTGTATTACGTGAAGGAATTTTCGGCGATTTATATGTGACGTTTAAGGTAACAACGCCTAAAAATTTAACGGCTAAAGAAAAAGAATTGTTGAAAGAATTTGCCGTGTTGCGTGGAGATGATGTATCCGAATGCACAGATTTTTTGTGTAAAATTAAACGCTTTCTAAGCGGTGAATAAAATATCCGCGAATTCTTCGCGGTGTTGCGGTGAAGTGTTCCGATATTTTTTTAAATTATTTTTGAAAATTAGATAAAAAAAGGAGGCATTTAAGCCCCCTTTTTTTATCATCAGAAAACGGGCGACGATAAACGCCACCCGCTTTGGTTATCGGAAATGATTCCGTTTTATCGTAACACGCATTTATAGGTGCTGCTGTCAATCTTTCTTTCCGAACACTTAGTGCATTCCACTTCATATGCGTATACTTCTTCGGAAGTATTGCAAGCGTAACATGTGCCGGAATTAGTCATAAAATAACCATCATCACACTCCGGTTCACAGATAACACCAGCCATAGTATAACCATCATCACACGGTAGTGCACATACACCCATAGAATTTACACCATAAAGTACTCTGTTAGGACACTTGTTGCATTCCGATTCGTTGGCTGTAAAGATCTCGGAAGAGGTACAAGGAATACATTCCGGGGCTCCCGACATTGTCATGAAAGAGTCGCTTGGACATTCACTAAGTACGCAATAGTTGCTTTCAAGCGTTCTGTTGCTGCATCTGTCGCATTGTCCCGTGTTTTGTGCCATATCTACT
>CAYPVK010000018.1:0-13251 GCA_964414185.1 uncultured Lactobacillales bacterium
TGAAGGAAGTCGGATGGCAAACCTCTGGTCTGACGAACAGAAATCACATATAAGGCATGGCATATCGGGTAAGGTTGCTACACAAACTGAAGCCCTATAACTATCCGAAGATGTGCTGTGTAAATGTGGCAGATAGGTGGAGGGAAAGATTACGCACCTTAACTGGGGAGGTCTGTATGGTATACTTTGTAGAGTAATGAACAGATTTACTCCTTAGTAACCCATATCGTAAGGTATAGCTGAACATACAGAAGTCAGTTCGAGTCGTAGTACCGAAGAAGTCTATGAAAGTAGATGGAGGAAAGGACTTGACGGTTGGGATAAGACAGACGCTATTTATCTGATACTTGAAGATGGCAGTTGCTCGAAAGAGGTTGCTTATTTGAGGGTAGGTTGGAAACCGAGAGTAAAGGATAAGAACGCTTAGAGATAGGAATAAGTAGTGCAAGGCATAGGCACATCTTAGAACAACCGAACCGCCGCTTGCGGAACCGCATGAGCAGTGGTGTGAGAGGACGGGGGTTAGTCACCCCCTCCTACTCGATTGCTTGGCAATGTTCAGAAGATTATTATTCAAAACATAAAATTTCATATATAAGTCGGATTGATTATAAATTCTACTTTATGGGTGATGATAAAAAATCTCAATAGACATTTACTGCAATAAGAGCAATAGTGATATAATGTGTTAGAACTAACTAACCAAAATGGCTGGAATAAAGAGGCTATATCATTATAAAGAAGGAAAAAAGTTATGATAGCAGGATTTTGGAAGGTTGTAAATTTTAAAAGGAGCTGAATAAAATGGCAGATTTTGTTATTGTAGGGATATTGATTATTTTGATTATTATAGGCATATATTCAAGTGTTAAGCATTTTAAGGGAGAAGGAGGCTGCTGTGGAGGCGGTTACTCTGTGAAGGTTAAGAAAAAAAGGCTAAAACAGGTTGTAAAGCAAAGAACGGTTACGATTAATGGGATGACTTGTGAACATTGCAAAGCCCGTGTAGAAAGCAGATTGAATGCATTAGAAGGCGTATCTGCCAAGGTAAATCTGAAAAGGAAAACCGCGGTGGTGTCAATGGAGAATGATTTAGGAGATGATGTGATAAAGAATATAATAGAAATTGCGGGGTATGAGGTCATGGAAATAAGATAGTGTTAAAACAGACAAAATATATGTTATTGATAAAAAATGCTTATTTATAAAAAAATTGATTTCGTTGCGATTAAAAAGAAAGAGTGATAATATAACGATGTTATATATTTAACTGGAAGAATAAAAAAATAAATGCGGATGTGTTATCGTCCGCTTTTATTTAACAATCACGGTTAGAAAAAACTAACCACAAAAAGAAAAGAGGTATTGTTATGAAGAGTGAAACAAAACTCAAAGGAAAAGATTTGATTAACATTGGAATTTATGGCGCAATTTATTGTGTTCTTTTGACAGCTGTTGCAATGTTGGGATACATACCGATAATGATGCCGTTGTTAACGATTATTGGACCGATTGTGTGTGGTATTCCTATGATGCTATTTATGACAAAAGTAAAAAAGTTTGGCATGTTAACGATTATGGGAATTATCCTTGGTGTGTATTTATGGATTACCGGTATGGGATTTTGGCCGGCGATATTCGGTCTTGTTTTCGGATTGATTGCTGATTTGATTTATAAGAGTGGTAATTATCAAAGCGCAACCAAAACTGTGATAGGAAATGGTGTTTTCCATATTCTTCTTTTTGGAAACTTCCTGCCTTTATATTTAAATGCAGATGAATATTTTTCTACAAGACAGAGTTTCGGTCAGGAATATATAACTTCACTGACTAATATTATGCAGCCTTGGACTGCACCTATACTGTTGGTTTGCTGTTTTGTTTCAGGTATGATTGGTGCACTCATTGGAAAGAAATTGTTGAAAAAGCATTTTGTTAAGGCGGGGATAGTATAATGGCAAATGGAATATTACAGGCAAGCGTACAAAAGCGGGGAATGGTTCTTGATCCAAGAACGAAAATGCTACTGCTTTTTACTATGGCAGTATTTGTATTGGGGTATTCAGGAGGAGAAATTCTGAATTTCCTGTTACCTTGCTTTTGCGTTTTGCCGGCAGTGCTTTTGCTGACTGGTCGAAAATACAAGACTGCTTTCAGTTACATCCTGATATATTCAGCTTCCTATTTAGTTTTTATGCTTTTGGGAAATAAGACAAGTGGAATTCTTAACTTTCTTTTGCTTGGAATTTGTGGAATTCTTGCCAGATTTTTGCCTTGCATGATGATGGGGGCTTATATGATTTCAACGACAACAGTCAGTGAATTTACTGCGGCGATGCAGCGGATGCATCTTAGCGATAAGATCGTTATCCCTCTTTCCGTTATGTTTCGTTTTTTCCCTACAGTAATTGATGAATTTGTTTCTATCAACGCTGCGATGAAGATGCGAGATATTCGTATTGGTGGAAGAAATTTTTCTAAAATGTTTGAATATAGAATTGTACCTTTAATGACATGTTGTGTAAAAATCGGCGAGGAACTTTCGGCAGCGGCTTTGACAAGGGGATTGGGCGGGACTGTTCATAGAACCAATATATGCAGGATTGGATTTCACATACAGGACATTCTTGTGATACTGTTGTGTCTTGTGCCATTGATGCTCCTCTTGCTTGAAAATATGAGAATTGTATGATAAGTGAGGTGACATCATGATTGAATTAAACAATATTTGCTTTCAATATGCAAATACAGAGGAGTCATCTCTTAAAAATGTGTCCCTTCAGATTCCGGACGGACAATGCGTTCTGCTCTGCGGAGCATCCGGCTGTGGAAAAACAACAATCACACGTCTTTTGAATGGCTTGATTCCACATTATTACGAGGGAGAACTTCAGGGAGATGTACTGGTAAAAGGTTTGAATGTGAAGCGGGAAGAGTTATATAACACGGCTAGAATAGTAGGAAGTGTTTTTCAGAATCCAAGAAGTCAGTTCTTTTGCGTCGATACCACCAGTGAAATTGCTTTTGGCTGTGAGAATATGGGATTATCTGAACAGGAAATACGAGAGCGAATGAGAGAGACGGTACGGGAATTGGATATGGAAAAATTGCTTGACAGAGATATTTTCAATCTCTCTGGTGGAGAAAAGCAAAAAGTTGCCTGTGCATCCGTGTCTGCGCTTCATCCTGAAATATTTGTACTGGATGAACCAACCTCTAATCTGGATGTAAAAGCCATAGAGGATTTGAAAAAGACCCTAATGCTCTGGAAATCCGAGGGAAAAACCATTGTGATAGCGGAACATAGATTATACTGGCTGACAGAACTGTGTGACAGAGTTATTTATATGGAAGAAGGAAAAATTGCGCTTGATATTTCCATGGATGAGTTTAAGAAATATTCTGAAGAAGCACTTGCTGATATGGGACTTCGTACTCTGCACATGAAGCTGCATAGAGATGTAAAATTGTCACCTTGTAACGGAAGGAAAATGGAGCTTCGAGATTTTTCTTTTTCGTATGAAAAAAAAGATGCGATAAGTATTCCTGAAGTTTCGCTTCAGGAAGGTGCGGTAGTCGCCATAATAGGGAAAAACGGAGCTGGAAAATCTACTTTTTCACGCTGCCTGTGTGGATTGGAGAAAAAGTTTAAAGGACAAGTGGTAATTGGTGAAAAGATTCTTCGCCGTAAGCAATTGTTGAAACAGTGTTATATGGTTATGCAGGATGTCAATCATCAGTTATTTTGTGAGTCTGTTGAGGAAGAGGTACAGCTTGGAATGGTGGAAGAGAATTCTATTTATGTGTCTGATGTTTTGGAAAGTCTTGATTTAGAGGGACTTACAGAGCACCATCCAATGAGCTTATCCGGAGGGCAAAAGCAAAGAGTTGCAATTGCATCTGCAATTCTGGCTGATAAGTCCATACTTGTCTTTGATGAGCCTACCAGCGGGCTGGATTATTGTCATATGGAACAGACAGCCAAGTTAATCACATCATTAAAAGGTAAAAAGACTACATTTATTGTGACACATGACTCGGAGCTGATTGTAAAGTGCTGTACGCATATTCTCCATTTGGAGGAAGGAAGTGTCCAAGCACTTTACGAATTGGATCAGGAAGGGATAGAGAAGTTAGAACATTTCTTCCTTTCGGTCAGTGATTAGAAAAAAGGAAATCGGTGTTATGGAAAAAAGAGGATATGAACTATTATGATTCGGAATAGGAGCTATATTTGATAAATTTAATCAATTACATATCTTGACAGAAAACTGTGACGAAACTATTCTTATAACTGTATTATGTAACACTGTTATATAAGGAGATAAATAGTGAGTCAGGACAATGCAACATCCACACTGAAAAAAATTCATATAGCAGCGAAACAGGAATTTCTGGACAAAGGTTTTCAATTAGCTTCTTTACGCAATATTGTGAAGACAGCAGGGGTGACGACAGGGGCTTTCTATGGCTATTATAAAAGCAAGGAAGAACTGTTTGATTCATTGGTAGGTGAGCAGGCGGAGTATGTTTTAAGACTATTTGATACAACCCTTGAAAATTTTAGCAAGCTGTCGGGTGAAGAACAAACGAATAAAATGACAGACATTTCCAATGATGCTATGCTTCAAATGCTTGACTATATATATGATTATTATGATGCCTTCAAATTGCTTATTCTGTGCGCAGAAGGAACGCAGTATACTGATTTTATTCATCAATTAGTATTGAAAGAAACAGCTTCTACGTATGCATATATAGAAACCTTAAAGCAGATGGGAATTAATATAAAGCCAATCAATAATAATTTAATTCACATGGTTTCCAGTGGACTTTTTACGGGTGCATTTGAAACAATTGTTCATGATATGCCAAAAGAAGAAGCAAGAGAGTATGTCCGACAGTTACAACAATTTTACACAGCAGGCTGGGAACAGCTATTAGGTGTCAAGTTCGGCGAATAATTATAGATTTGTAAATAAGAGAAACTCGTTCTGGGTTTCTCTTAAAAATAAATTATAGGTTAGAAAAAACTAACTAAAGCAAGGAGGAATCGCAATGAAACAAAAGGAAAGAAGCACGATGAGCTGGCTTGCCGAATTCGCAGGTGAGAAAAAGAGCCTGTACATTGCAAGTGTGCTATTTGCCATCATCGGAGTTGCCTGCAGTATTATTCCCTATGTCATTATGGGGGATATAGTGGCAAAACTGGTTGGAGGAAACCGTGACTGGCAGTTCTATTTAAGGGATGGAATCATCATGGCGGTATTTTGGATAGGCAGGGTTACCTTTCATGGTATATCTACTTCCTGTTCCCACAAAGCAACCTTCCATGTGTTAGCGACAATTCGAAAGAGGTTATGTGATAAGCTGGCAAAAGTACCGTTGGGATTGGTAAAAGATACACCATCCGGCTCTTTGAAAAATATTATGGTAGAGCGGGTTGACAGCATTGAAACAACGTTGGCACATGTTTTGCCGGAATTTACGGCAAATCTCATGGCACCTTTGGCGGTGTTTATCTACCTTCTGATTATCGACTGGAGAATGGGACTGGTTTCGCTGGTTACTCTTATTCTTGGTTTGTTAGCTTACATGGGAATGATGATTGGTTATGAAGAAAGTTATCAGAACACTGTAAATAAAACAAAGATATTGAATGATACAGCGGTAGAGTATATCAATGGTATTGAGGTGATTAAGGCTTTTGGTAAGGCACAAAAATCCTATGAAAAATTCGAGGTGGCCGCAAAGGAAGGTGCTGATTGTTACGTGGAGTGGATGCGAAGATGTAACGTATTCTTTTGTATCGCCATGGTACTTGCACCTTGTACTTCTCTTGCGGTAGTACCCATTGGCGGAATCTTTTATATGAATGGAAGTCTTGCATTTGCGGATCTTGTTATGTGTCTGATTTTGTCTCTTGGACTTGTCTCACCAATTATTACCGCCATGAGTTATAGTGATTCTATTGCGAAAGTCGGTACGATTGTTGGAGAAGTAGTAGGGATTCTTTCTTGGGAGGAATTAGAACGTCCTGCTAATGATCAGGAAGATGTGAAAGATTATTCGGTTTCACTTTGTGATGTTACATTTGGATACAAGGATAAAGAAGTGCTCCATGGTGTGAACTTACAGATAAAAGAAGGAACTGTCAATGCGTTGGTAGGACCTTCCGGTAGTGGTAAGTCCACAATTGCAAAACTGATTGCATCGCTATGGGATGTGAAGAGCGGAAACATCAAAATCGGTGGCGTGGATATTCGGAATTTATCGTTGGAAGAATACAATCGGAAAGTGGCATATGTATCCCAGGATAATTATCTGTTCGATGATACCATACGGGAAAATATCCGTATGGGTAATTTAAATGCAACGGATTCTCAGGTGGAAGAGGTAGCGAAGAAAAGTGGCTGCCATGATTTTATCATGGGGCTGGAACACGGCTATGATACCGTGGTGGGAAGCGCCGGAGGACATTTGTCCGGTGGAGAAAGGCAGAGAATATCCATTGCAAGAGCTATACTTAAGGATGCACCGATTGTAATTTTGGATGAAGCAACCGCTTATACAGACCCTGAAAATGAAGCAGTGATTCAGTCTTCTGTGGCAAGACTGGTTCAGGGGAAGACCTTGATTGTAATTGCCCACAGACTCTCAACTATTGCAGATGCAGACCGGATTTTTGTTGTGGAGAATGGAAGAATTGCAGAAGAAGGTACACATGAGCAACTACTGGAAAATGGAGCAATATATACTAAAATGTGGAAAACACATATTGGAGTAAAGGATATGGGAGGTGAAGCATATGCTTAAGATATTTAAAAAATTCTTTGATTTTTGTGGAGAGGTCAATAAAAGAAAATTCTATATATCACTTGCTTTAGGTGTAATACTTGCACTTATGGAAGCCATTAAGATTCCGGCAATCATGCTTCTGCTTAATGGAATCATTAAACAGAAGGTGACGCCTTTGCTTCTCTGGGGGTGCTTTGGAATCATACTTGTAAGTGTGGTGATTGGCGCTATAATCAAATACCGCATGACAATACTGCAGTGTGAAGCAGGCTATTATACGGCAGCCGGCAAGCGTATAGAAATTGCAGAACATATGCGATATCTTCCTATGGGTTACTTCAATCAGAATAGCCTGGGTCAGATTACAAGCGTTACCACGAACACAATGGAACAGCTTGCGGATGTTGCTACAGGAGTTGTGATGATGACAACCCAGGGAATGCTGACCACACTTGTTATTACAGCAATGGTTATTTTGTTCGATTGGAGGATTGGACTTGTTGCTGTCGTTGGTATTCTGTTGTTTTTTGGAATAAACAGTATGTTACAAAAGAGAAGTCAGAAACTTGCACCAATTAAGACAGCGTCAGATACAGATGTGGTTGAAAAGGTGCTGGAGTATGTGCAGGGTATCTCAGAGGTGCGGGGATATAACCTGACGGGAAGAACTTCCCAGAAGTTGAATCAGGCGATTGAGGAAAATCGTCGTATTAATACAGAGATGGAACTGAAGTTTGTACCTCTGATGCAGATTGAAAGTGGAATTATCAAGCTGACAGGTGTGGTAATGACATTGTTATCCATTTATCTGTATCTGCAGGGAAGTATGGAACTTTTGAACTGTGTTAGCATGATAATTTGTTCCTTTTTAGTGTTGGACAGCTTAGGAACAGCTGGAAATTATTCGGCTCTTTTGCGTGTGGTAGATGCGGGCGTGGATAAAGCGCAGGCAATCCTTGATTTGCCGGAGATGGATATTGATGGAAAAGAAATTACACCAAAGAATTATGATGTCGATATCAATCATGTGGATTTTTACTATGACAAAGATTCCGTAGGCAAGAAGTCAAAGATTATTGATGATGTATCTATACATATTCCAGAAAAAACAACAACTGCAATCGTAGGACCAAGCGGTGGAGGAAAAACAACGCTCTGCCACCTGATTGCAAGATTTTGGGATGTTGATAAGGGAAATATTACCCTTGGCGGTGAGGATGTGCGAAATTACAGTATGGACAGTTTAATGAAGAACTTTAGTTTCGTATTCCAAAATGTGTATCTCTTCCAAGATACTATCGCCAACAATATCCGTTTCGGTCAGGAAGACGCATCAATGGAAAAGGTGATAGAGGCAGCAAAGAAAGCTTGTTGTCATGATTTTATTATGGCGCTTCCTAATGGATATGACACCGTAATCGGAGAGGGCGGTGCAAGTCTTTCGGGTGGTGAAAAGCAACGAATCAGCATTGCAAGAGCCATTATGAAGGATGCACCAGTGATTATTCTAGATGAAGCAACTGCTAATGTAGATCCAGAAAATGAAAAGGAACTTATGGAAGCAATTGATGCATTGACAAAAGAAAAGACAATTTTTATGATTGCACACAGATTAAAAACAGTGCGAAATGCAGACAGAATTCTGGTATTGGATCATGGTAAAATCGTACAACAGGGCAGACATGAGGAACTGATGAAACAGGAAGGGATTTATAAACGTTTTGTGGAGTCAAGAGAACTGGCGGCAAGCTGGAAGCTGTAAAACAGTATATACAAAAGAATGAAGCTGGGATATCACAATCCCAGCTTATTGTAATGAGAAATATTATCAAATCAATTTTGGTATTTCGTATAGTAAGGTGATATAATGAGTTAGAATAAACTAACAAAAAGAGTGGTGGATGATGGTGAACAACAATATAGAATATTGCCAGAAAATGGCAGGATTTTATACACCGTTCATGAAGAATAATAAAGAAATATATGAGACAATCTGCCGGGAAGTAGAACCGGTATTGAACCGTAAAATGACCGTTTTGGAATTGGCTTGTGGAACGGGACAATTATCATTTCCCCTGGCACCAAGACTGCTCATTGGGAAGCAACTGACTTTTCAGAACAGATGATCAAAGAAGCAAAGAAAAGAGTCAAATCAAATAAACTCTTTTTTCTGTGCAGGATGCAACGAAACTTCCTTATGCGGATAACAGCTTTGATGCAGTCATGATAGCCAATGCTCTGCATATTATGCCGGAACCGGAAAAAGCACTGAGAGAAATACATAGGGTACTAAAAGACCAGGGCTATCTGTTTGCACTTACTTTTGTTCAACTTCCTGATAAAAAAACAGGATTTTGCATGAAATTTTTAAAGCTTACAGGGTTTAAAACCTATCATAAATGGGATGCAGGAGAATTGATTTCAATTATTTCAGAGAAAGGATTTAGTATTCAAAAGCATTCCTTAATCGAGGAAGGCTTTCAACTGCTATGCAATGTGATAGCACAAAAGCAATAAATGAAATTGTAATTGTTAAATGCGTATTATATTTTAGGAGGGTAAAACAATGAATTGGAGCAGAACTGTATTGGATGGTATTGCTATGGCAGCGTATTTTAATCTATTTGCTGCTGTTATTGTAATAATTAATCCGCGTATTATGATGAGCAGTTACCCGAAATCCATCCAACAGGATGCGCCTGTGCCTCAGACTAAATCGGAACGAAAACTATACCATTTATGGATGTATTTTGGAATGCTGCTTCCACTGGAGATTTATGGTGCTGTTAGTGCTGCAAGTAGCGGAACTTACGATTTTTGGAGGCTATTTTGGATGAGTTATATTGAGTGGCTGATTATCAGTTTTTCAGATTTCTTCGTATTGGATATTTATTTGCTACAAAAGCTTAAATCGCGTATTCAGATACCGGGAACGGAAAATCATTTGGACTATCAGCTGGAAAATTGGATGAAAAAGTTGGCGATTCCAGAGCATTTTCTGGGCTGGCCGCTTGTAATTGCTCCATTGATTTCTTTTGTTCAGGCTGCATTAGGGCTGTTTTGTGAGCATTTTTTTTAAGTGCAGAAAGTATATAATTTGCACAATCCTTGATTGGCAGATTTACAAAGTGGATGAAAAAGGAGAGAGAATTATTATGGCAAAATCAGCAGAAGAATTAAAATCGATGACATTGAAAGAGTTTGAAAAGGCAGCAAAACAATTTGATAATGATGCTCCCAGTGTATATAATCTGTGCCGCAAGGATTACCCAGACATACTTGCAGAATTGGAAAAAGAGGAATTTACAGATGTTTTGGATGCTGGTTGTGGAACTGGTGCGGTAATTGCGTTACTGGCAGAAAAGTATCCAAGGAAGCATTATACGGGAATTGATCTTTCGCCTAAGATGATTGAGGTTGCCTTGGCAAAGAATACGAAAAATACAGTATTTGTCTGTGATGATTGTGAAAACTTACCTTTTGAGGACAATTCATTTGATGTGGTAACCTGTTCCATGAGTTTTCATCATTATCCTCACCCTGTGGAATTTTTTAAAAGCTGTAAACGTGTGCTAAGACCAGGTGGACGTTTGATTATTCGTGATATGACAGCCAGACCGATAATGCTGAAATTAATCAATGCGGTGGAACTGCCGTTAGTGCATTTGATGGGAAAAGGTGATGTTGCCTGCTATGGGCGAAAGGACTTAGAACGGTTTTGTCAGGAATCCGGATTAAAACTGGAACTGTTTGAACAGAGGAAAGGGTTTCGATTGCATAGCGTTATGAGAAAATCGGTATAGATAGCAGACTTTTGTTTTGTTGTTTCTGTCGTTTACATACTTTGTATTGTATCAATAGATTATTATAAGTGCGGGATAAACCGATTACTCACAAGATAGGTCTTGCGGATAATCGGTTTATTGTTTTTGAATAAAATCAGATGTCGTATGGAGAAAAAATGGAAGAAAGATGTTTGTTTCAACTGGAGTGGATAGTGAAATATGTGATATAGAGTAAAAACGATAAAATTTATCAATAAGAAAAATTACATAGAAGTACATTATTTGGAGAGGTATAATCTATATATTAGAATAGGAGGGTTGTCATATGAAGAAACATAAATTCTGGGCATGGGCATCAGTAATTTGTATGCTGATGGCAATCTATACCGGATATAAGCACAAATAGGTTCGGAGGTACATAATATGAGTAACATTTTAAAAAAAATTGACGGAAAGAAAACGGGTATTTTTGCAGCAGGAGTTTTATTTGGAACAGCAGGTATTAAATTATTATCCAGCAAGGATGCAAAAAAGGTGTATACACAGTGTATAGCAGCTGTATTAAGGGCAAAGGAATGCGTAATGAAGACTGTTTCTAATATTCAGGAAAATGCAGAAGATATTTATGCAGAGGCACAGCAGATAAATGACGAGCGTGCTGCGGAAGAAGAATTTGAAGATGAAAACGATGAAATAGCAGAATTTGAGACAGAAGATTAGATGAGAAAGAAGAGCACCTGCGGTGAACGCAGGTGTTTTCCATATGCGAAGGAAAAGAAAGGCGTGAAAATATGAAATTTAAGATTCTGCATGAAATAAAAGGACGTATGAGAATACATATTATCCAAAACAAAATGACAGATGAGCAGGCAGACACTCTTCAGTATTTTCTGGAAAAATGTGACAATATAAGTGATGTAAAAGTGTATGAGAGAAATCAGGACGTGGCATTCCGGTTTTCGGGAGAGAGAAATCAAATTATTCACATTCTCCAGAATTTTTCCTATGGGAGTGTACAGGTTCCTGATTCAGTTTTGCAGCTTTCAGGAAGAAAAACAAACAGAGAATTTATGGATAAACTTGCAGTCAGAGTCATGATGCGTGTGGGTGGTAAACTGTTTTTGCCATATTCAATCAGAAGTGTTGTTACTGTAGCGAAATCAATAAAGTATATTTACAAGGGAATCTGCTCTATTATGGGTGGAAAAATTGAAGTGGCTCTTTTGGATGGTATAGCCATTGGAACTTCTGTCATTTGTAAAGATCTCAAAACAGTCGGTTCTGTTATGTTTTTACTTAATATAGGAGAGATATTAGAGGAATGGACACATAAAAAGTCTGTGGATGATTTGGCACGCAGTATGTCATTGAATGTTAGCAAGGTGTGGCTGATTACAGATGGAAAGGAAATTCTGGTGAATACAAATCAGGTTGTTGTGGGAGATAATATTGTTGTTCATATGGGCAGTGTTATTCCTTTTGACGGAATCGTTGTAAAAGGGAATGGAATGGTAAATCAGGCCTCTTTAACTGGTGAATCTATGCCTGTAGAAAAGAAATCGAATGGCTATGTATATGCTGGAACGGTATTGGAAGAAGGAGAACTGGTTATTCAGGTAAAAGAAGTATCGGGAACAACCAGATACGAAAAGATAGTGACTATGATTGAGGAAACAGAGAAACTTAAGTCTGGTGTAGAAAGTAGGGCAGAACATCTTGCAGACAGGTTGGTACCTTATACATTGCTTGGAACTGGACTGGTTTATCTATTAACACGAAACACAACAAAGGCATTGTCTGTTTTGATGGTGGATTTCTCCTGTGCATTAAAACTTGCTATGCCGATTACAGTTCTTGCAGCAATCAGGGAAGCCAACAGACACTGTATTACTGTTAAGGGAGGTAAGTTCCTTGAGAAAATGGCAGAGGCAGATACGATTATTTTTGATAAGACAGGCACATTAACAAAATCACAGCCGGTAGTCGTAAAAGTGATTTCTTTTAATGGAGAAAATGAAGATGAACTGCTTCGTATGGCCGCCTGCTTAGAAGAACATTTTCCGCATTCCATGGCAAAAGCAGTGGTAAATGCGGCAAAAGAAAAAGGATTGGTACATGAGGAAAATCACTCTAAGGTAGAATATATTGTGGCACATGGGATTTCTTCAAGGGTGGCAGATAAAAAAGTAATTATCGGAAGCTATCATTTTGTTTTTGAAGATGAACAGTGCAGTATTCCGGAAGGAATGAAGGAGAAATTTCAGAAATTACCAGGGGAATACTCTCAGCTTTATCTTGCAATTGAGGGAAAATTGGCAGCTGTCATTTGCATCGCAGATCCAATCAGAGAAGAGACTGTGAAGGTTATTCAGATGCTGAAGGAAAGTGGTTTCAAAAAAATTGTAATGATGACAGGGGACAGCGAACGGACAGCTTGTTCTGTTGCAAAAAAAATAGGTGTGGATGAATATTATTCAGAAGTGCTACCGGAAGACAAGGCTGCATTTGTAGACAGAGAGCATGCGAAAGGCAGAAAGGTTGTAATGATAGGAGATGGAGTCAACGATTCCCCTGCATTATCTGCAGCGGATGTGGGGATTGCCATTAGTGACGGAGCGCAGATTGCCCGTGAAGTGGCTGATATTACAATAGAAGCGGATAATCTTTA
>CAYPVK010000019.1:0-12098 GCA_964414185.1 uncultured Lactobacillales bacterium
CGCTTTCGCGTATCGCTTCCCTTATCATTCGTCCAGCAGACATAAAGACTCCTTACCGAAAAAAATATCCTTTTGTGTCAGTTATAAATCAAAAAGGTATTTATGTCAAGCGTTTTTTTTCAAAAAGCCCTCCTCACACGAAAAAAATTGACAAAAATGTTTTTGTCGTTTTTCTTAAAAAACATCTTGATTTCAAGCAAAAATTATGATATTTTAAAAATGCCGATTTTAAATCGGCTATGATACTAAACGAAAAGTGAAATAGATGTTGTGGACTCGGGGGCGGTACCCGACACCTCCACCAAAAATCGTTTTTGTGACCGCCGTGCAAAAAAAACGGTAAAGGCACGAAAAATCGCCGTTAACATAAAGGACAAGGTTTATGCAACCGCCGTGCAGTATCCCCTGTATAAGGGAGCAAAAACCGCCGTTATTCAGTCGTTAAAACACATTTATGGGGGTGAAACAGGATCGACACGCATAATAAAGACTTTTTCTTGTATCCGGCATGGTACCGCCGTTATCGGGCTGAAAAATACAAATGCAAATGATAATTTTGCTCCGGTCGCAAAAGCCGCTTAATTAAGCGTCTTTGACCACCAATTCCCGACCAATATGAGCGGTCGGGTGGGGGTTGGAAGGTTCTCCCAGCAACAGAAGAACCTTCACTTTTTTAAAGGCAAATCGGATATGGGCGAAAATGCCGCTTCATTTTGAATGTTTGTCTTGCGCACGAAAGAATTTTGAACAATATGAATACAGGAAAGCCTGTAACACGCCAAAACCCGTTGCGGATTTCCAAAGATAAAAAATCAAACACAAGGAAAAAATAATGCCGATAGATTATACGCCCTATTTAAACAAAGCGTTTAAAAATTTAATCAAAGACGTATTGGAAGACGCTTCTCGAAACGGCGTACCCGACGGTTCGCATTTTTTCTTTACCTTTCAAACAAATCGTTCGGACGTGAAAATGCCCGAATTCATCCGTGTCAAATACCCGAAAGAAATGAGCATAATATTGCAACATCAATACGACAATTTAAATGCCGGCCAAGATGCGTTTTCCGTGACGTTGGCATTCGGCGGGATTCCGGCGACGTTGGTCATTCCCTATGACGCATTGATTAATTTTTCCGATCCGGGCGCGGGATTCGGCTATACTTTTACCCCCGCAGGCCCGCAAGAAAAAACGCCGCAAAAGGCCGAAGTCATATCTTTGAGCGAACGGCGCAAATCATAACGGCACGACATTTTAACCGATTTTAACATGCAAGGGCGCGCAGTACATCCGCCCGCATAAAACGGCAAGGAAAACATGGGCAAACATTCTATCGTCATTTATTCGCACCGCACCAGCATCACATTGGAAGATGAATTTTGGGCGGCACTTAAAACTATCGCGGAAAAACAAAACCGTTCGATTGCATCAATCGTAACCGAAATCGACGATACGCGTTCGACAAACCTGTCAAGCGCTTTGCGCGTATATGTGCTGAATTATTTTACGAGCAACCCGTCAAACGGCGCGGCATAAAAAGCAAAATCACAAAAACCAAACAAGCAAGAAAATTCCCAACACCACGCGGTAAACGGCAAATATGGCAAAAGAAGCCTTTTTGACCCAGCTCATCAAAAACCACACAGCCAACAATCCGAACAAACCGGACAACCCGACGCCCCATAAAATATCGGGCGATGCAATTTGATCGACCCCTTCAGCGCGATAGCTGACATACCCTTGATAAACGGCGCCGAACGCAATCGTCGGTATTGACAACAACATTGAAAAGCGAGCGGCGGCAGTCCGTTTTAACCCCAAAAACCGCGCGCATGTCATCGTTATGCCCGAACGGCTTGTCCCGGGGACCAATGCTAAAATTTGTGTGCATCCGATGATAAAGGCACCCTTATACGATAGCTCTGCGATATCGCGGTTTTTGGGACATATCTTGTCAACCCACCACAACAAAATGCCGAAAAAAACAGATGTGGCGGCAACTAAAACGGGTGTTCGAAAAAATGTTTCGACAATATCGCGTAAAAAATATCCGCCGATTAAAATCGGCAAAACGGCCACTATTAATTTAACCGTTAAATCGCGTGCGGGGCCTTTGCGAAACAACCCGATAAACATAGCCCGAATGTCTTTGTGAAAATACACCAAAACCGCCAACAACGTCCCGACATGCAACGCAACATCCATTGTCAACGTTTGATCGGACAAACCGAACGCTTCGGCCAATATCAAATGCCCGGAAGAACTGACCGGCAGAAATTCCGTGGCGCTTTGGATTACGGATAATAAAATTACGTCAAACATGTTTTTAAGAGTATCAGAAATAACGCGAATGTCAACCGTCGCCCCGAAAAATAACGGTAAATTTTTTAAAACCAAAGTCCGTTAATAGCTCATCGCATTAACTTTGGCACTTGTCCGCATTAAAAGCGTCACTTCCTTTGACATGCGGCCGTAAGCATAGATATTGTGCACGCCGTCTTTGGATGACGCAAAAAACAACGTATCCCCGCTTTGGTTAAACGACAATACCGTTACATCAAAGGCAATGACTTTTTGCGTATTGCCCGTTTCCATCGACACAATCGTGATATGGTCGTTATCATAATAGGCAAATTCGGTTTCGTCTTTGTTCAAACAAAACAATGCCGCCTTTTGCGCCAACAATTCGCCGCCGTGTTCGTCAACGCGGGCAAAAGCGCCGCCCGCCGTTATGTAGTACAGCTTTTTGCATTTCGGGCTCCAAACGGGCGGGACGACCTTGGCACGCAATTGGTAAATCGGTTGGTATTTTTTGCGCGCTTTTTTATATACAATCATATCGGCGGTGCCGGCCGCGTTAAGCAAATCCGCCTTTAAAACCGCGACGTAAGGCGTCTTTGTTTCCAAAAGGGCCGGATAATAAAAATATCCCCACTGTTTAAACATCGGGGCAACCCCGTCGTTGCCGAACCCGAACGGCGTGCCCAAAACGGTTGTTTCTTCGCCGTCAAATTCAACACCGCAAATATAATCGCGGGCAGCCGAAAAACAAGAAAAAGCGGGGACGGATTTCACAAAACGGCAACGGTTGTCCTTTAAGACCACCCAAAGTTTTTCATGTTCATCTATAAAAAACACCCGATAAGGTGATAAAACCGTAATTGCCATTTGCATTTCCTTGCAAAAGAGTATATATTAAAATGAATATAAAATCAATTATTGTTTCGAATATTTTTAAAAAAGAAAGGTACCCTATGACGCCGAAAGAAGTTTTTGAATCGCTCAAAACCTATATGAACAGCCGCATTATCGGCCAACAAGTATTGGTCGACCGTTTGTTGATGACTTTGTTGTGCGACGGGCATTTGTTGGTCGAAGGGGCGCCGGGGTTGGCAAAAACCAAAGCGATTAAAACTTTGTCCGATTGTATTGAAGCGCGCGCGCACCGCATTCAATTCACGCCCGATTTATTGCCGGCCGACATCACGGGTTCCGATGTGTACTGCCCCAAAACAAACAGCTTCTTTTTTCAAAAAGGGCCTATTTTTAACAATTTGGTCTTGGCCGACGAAATCAACCGCGCGCCGGCAAAAGTGCAATCCGCGCTGCTTGAAGCAATGGGCGAACGCCAAGTAACGATCGGCAACACGACTTATCAATTACCCAAATTGTTTATGGTCATGGCCACGCAAAACCCGATTGAACACGAAGGGACATACAATTTGCCCGAAGCGCAATTGGACCGTTTTTTAATGTACGTAAAAATCAACCACCCCGATATCGAATCCGAACGCAAAATTTTAAAATTGATTCAGGCCGAAGAAAAAAACGAACTGCCGCCCGCCATTTCAAAAGTCAAACAAAGCGTGATTTTTGAAGCCAAACGCGAAGTGCTTGACACATATATGTCCGACGAATTGCAAGAATACATCATCCAATTTGTCATGGCCACGCGCATGCCGAAACCCTATGGCGCGAATTTGGATAAAATCATCAAATACGGGGCCAGCCCGCGCGGCACGATTGCGTTGGACATTACCGCTCGGGCACATGCTTGGTTGGCGGGACGTTCGTTCGTGATGCCCGAAGACATCCACAACGTTTTAAAAGACGTATTGCGCCATCGCATTATTTTAACATTCGAAGCCAAAGCGCAAAACATTACTTCCGACGAAGTATTGGATGTGCTGATGAATAAGGTGCCGTTGCCTTGATGAAAAAAGAAAAATTCAACGCCCAAGTTTTTGCGGACACTGCCGAATTGGCGGCTTTGAAAGCGCGCGCCGCGGGAACCGATATGCCCTCTTCTTTAAAACAAACGGTTCACGGAACGGGTACGGCCGTTTCGCCGTTTAAATCGCGCGGCATGGATTTTTCCGAGGTGCGTTCATATCAGGCGGGCGACGACATCCGCCAAATCGATTGGCGCGTGACGGCAAAATACGGCAAACCGTTTACAAAATTATATATTGATGAAAAAGACCGCCAAATTTACATCGTTTGCGATGAACGCAGCGGCATGAAATTTGCTTCGCGCGGCGAATTCAAAAGTGTCGTTGCCGCCAAAATCGCCGCTTTTTTATTATGGACGGGATCTGTTAAACACCATACGCTCCATACGTTGATTTTAACGCCCGATACGCTCAAACAAACGGCTTTCGGCAGCGGCGACGACGTTGTGTTGTCCGTTTTGAAAGACTTAAGCGCCGCAACGAATCCGACCGATTTGAAACCGGATGTACCCACAATGGAACGCGCCGCTTTGACGGCGGCGGCGGGCGCGCAAAAAGGGGCACTTGTTTTTTTCATCAGCGATTTTCATGATTTGGATACGGGCGCCGTTTCGCATTTAAGGGAACTGTCGGCCAAAGCACAGGTGTTTTTGATTCATGTGTACGACGAAATGGAACGCATTTTGCCCAATGCCGTTTTGCCGGTAACGAACGGAACGGATTTGATTTTGGCGGACATGAAAAAAGAATCTGCACGCCAATCGTATGAAAAAGCTTTCGAAGCACGACGCGCATTGTTGAAAAAAACGGCGGATACTTATAAGGCGGGATACCTTTCGGTACATACCGATGAAGATTATCTGACACGGCTCATTTCATTCATAAGGGGGAAATAACACATGGCGAATCGGCATTTCGGTATGATTTATGCAAGCATTGCCCCCTTGTCGGTAAGGGAATGGACAAATGCAACATCCGATTGATTTATCCGGCCTGAAAGATGTGATTTTGCCCGCCGCGCCGTCGTTTTTCCCGCCGGCCGTCGGTTGGTGGTTCATATTGGGCTTTTTATATTTATGTTTGGTTTTCGGAGTTTTGCTGTGGCTTGTCCGGTATTTCAGCCCGAAAAATTATGCTTTAAGGGAACTTGAAACGGCTTACGGCGAAGCACCCACAACCGTTTCTTTTGCCAAAACCGCATCGGCAATTTTAAAGCGTATCGCCATTTTAAAATACGGCGCGCCGGCCGTTGCAAAATTGGGCAGTGCCAAATGGGCGGGCTTTTTGGCGGACAAAGGGCAAGAATTTTTATCGCCCGAGCAAGCAAATTTTATTGCTTTTTCGACTTATTTGCCGCAAAATGGACAAATGCATGCGGATAAAGAAAAATTGTACTTCGCCGTCCGCCGCTTGATTATTCAAATGTTTAAAGGGAAATAATATGGTTACAAATACAAAAGAAGTTGTCAAAGCCTTGCAAATGTTGTCCGGGCAAAATGATTATTCCTATCGGCCGGATACGTCATTCGACGCAAAGGCGCAAATGCCGCAGATGGTTCAAGAAACCATTAAAGGCACACGGGAAAAAGATTCGGGATACGCTTTGCTTGCCAATATTATTTACCGTTCCATCAGCGGCAACGAAAAAGAACGCGATTTTTTGATTCGCCGCGTGATTCACAGCAAAAATGACATGTTTATTGACGGCATGGCAATGGATATTCGCGCGCCGCGTTTGGTCAGAGTGTCCGAAATCAAACAAATCCGCGATATCGGAACGGGACGCATTTATGACAATGCTTATAAGTTTTTGCAAGACCGTTTGGGCGTTCACGTGAAGAACGAAATTTTGCCCGAAAAGCTCAATACTTTCGGCGAACTTATCAAACGCATGCATAACGAAATAGCCGTTTTGATGTATGTCGTGGCAATAGACGGCATTCGCGAAAAATCCGAACGCAAGGCCGTAATGAAATATGTCAAAGAACATACGCAAGATTTGCAATACACCGATGAAGAATTAAACGATTATTTGATTTCCGTCGCACCGGATGCCGAAAGTGCGGGAATGGCGTTTCGGCGGATTTTGCGCAAGGATCGTCAAAGTATCCAAGATTTCGTATCAGCTTTAATCAGCGTTATCATGGCCGACGGCAAAGCGGATGACAAAGAGCGCGTTTTCTTGGCAAAAGTAATGGATTTATTGGAAACAAAAGGATTCGTTTTTAATTTGGGCTTGTAAAAACGGCGACCGCACAAACACGCAAATACGCCCGAATCGCACCCGAAAAACTTTTGAAATTATAAAGCATTTTTTACTTGACATTGTCGGCATTTGCCTTTATACTGCGCTTCTATGGTTTAATTTCAAGGGCCTTTTATTTAAGGCTTATTTTTTAAAAAGTGGTGGTGTATTATGGCAAAGCCTACAACAATTCAAATTAAATTAGAAAGCACAGCCGGAACCGGCACTTTCTATGTCGCAAAGAAAAATCCTCGTAACAAGACCGAAAAAATGAAAGTCAGAAAGTACGATAAGAAAACAAGAAAACACGAAGAATTCGTTGAAAAGAAAATTAAATAATTCTTTGCATGTCCTAAAAAAATACCGTATTTTGATACGGTATTTTTTTGCCCGTTCGACCGAAATACCGATACGTTTTTTATTTTTAAGGGAAGTTATTCTCGCTTCGGTCGAGGCATGCCCTTTATCGACGCAAAACCCGTTTTGAAAACCGATAACAAGCTTTTTATTGTATAAACCCCGCCAAAACGCGGGGCTTATATTTAAAACGGTGCGGCTTATAAAAAACGTATTTTGCGAAAAGTTCAATATTCGGTTTATAAACCGCCCGCGGCAAATTATTCATCGTCCTCTTCATCAACGACAATGACTTCAATCGGATTAAACGGCAAAAAACGCCGCATAGTACCCGCCAACAAACCAGCAACCGTCGGCACCAACAAAAACATCCAAACTTGCTTCATCACAATGCCGCCCAAGAATAAAGCTGGTGCGAAGCTTCTGGCCGGATTGAACGAACCGCCCGAAATCGGCAAACCGACCATAACCAAAACGGCTAACATCAACCCGATGGCAATTCCCGACGCCGAATAATCGGCAGCGGTAAGTTCCAAAAAGACGTACACGAAAATAAACGTTGCGATAAATTCAAACAACATGGCCGCCCATACATTGTATTCGGCGCCATAACCAAATCCCCAACCGTTTTGGCCGAGAACGAAAACACCCGGTGTGCCGATTTGATTCATCAACAAACAATAAACGAAAAAAACGCCGACAATTGCACCGGCAAATTGACATAAAATATGCCATACGCATTCCATGAACGTCATTTCGCCCGCTATCCAGCTGCCCAAACAAACGGCCGGGTTAAAATGGGCGCCCGACAACGGCGCGAACATATAATACATCGCCATATAGGCTATACCGAAAGCCAACCCGATACCGATAGCGCCGATTAAACCGCCTGCCATCGACCAAGCGCCGATGCCGACAAAAACCAGAACCAAAGTTCCGATAAATTCTGCTAAATATTTCATGATCCCCCCCTTTTTTAATTTTATATGAAATACACAGACTAAATAAGGTGAACGGCATCAGAATCAATATTTTTTAATACTTAAGTTTCATCAAACAGCCGAAAACGGACACTGTTTCATTGCCAACGCATTTGTATTTTTATTATACCCCTTTCGCTTTTGTATTTATGCCGAATGCCGACAGCATCCGCTCCGTAAAAAGATACGGGCGATACAAAAACAATCCGAAATACATTTTGATTAAAAGTCAAATTTTCCTTGCTTTTAGCGGCATTTTCGTCCATACTTTTTCCATGAGCAAAAGTTACTTTTTAAAACGGTTGTTATTTATTCCGATTACGCTGCTGGGGATTATGGCGGTCAATTTTTTGTTCGTCCAATTGGCGCCCGGCGGACCCGTCGAACAAATGATGACGAAAATTACCGCCTCCGCACCGCAAGATGCGTTGGCACGCATTTCGGGGTCTTCGGCGGCACTTGAAAGCGCTTCGCCCAACACGTCAAAATACCGCGGCGGGCAAGGATTGAATGAAAGCTTAAAAAAAGAACTGGAAAAACAATTCGGCTTTGACCAACCGCCGTTAAAGCGGTTTTGGACAATGGTTAAAAATTATGCCGTTTTTGATTTCGGCAAAAGCTTTTACCAAGACAAATACGTCATTGAACTGATATTTGAAAAATTGCCCGTTTCAATGTCGCTGGGCGTGTTCTCAACATTGTTGATTTATTTGATTGCGATACCGCTCGGCATTCGAAAGGCGGTTAAACACGGGTCAAAATTCGATATTACGACCAGCTGGTTCTTAACGGTCAGTTATGCGATTCCGGCGTTTTTATTGGCCATATTCCTGATTATTGTCTTTGCGGGCGGCACTTATTTTGATTGGTTCCCGCTGAAAGGTTTAACATCGGACGATTGGGCGTTTTATCCGTGGTGGAAAAAAATTACGGATTACCTGTGGCATTTGGTACTGCCCGTGTTTGCCATGACAATCGGCGGACTGGCCGGCCTTTGCTTTTTAACCAAAAACGCATTTTTGGACGAACTGAGCAAAAACTATGTCCGCACGGCAAAAGCAAAAGGGTTGACACAACACAAAATTTTATATCGCCATGTGTTTCGTAACGCAATGTTGATTGTGATTGCGGGATTTCCGGCCATGCTCATCGGCATGCTATTTACGGGTTCGGTTTTAATCGAAGTCATTTTTTCGTTAAACGGATTGGGGCTGTTGGGATTTGAAGCCGTCCAAAACCGCGATTACCCCGTCGTGTTCGGTACGCTTTATTTGTTCGCGTTGTTGGGGCTGGTATTAAATTTGATCAGCGATTTTGTTTACACGTTGGTTGACCCGCGCATCCACTTTGACAAAAGGATGTCGTGATGAAACGTTTCTTGTCCTTTTTTTCAAAATCCAAAAATAAATTAACATTAAACCAACCGTTGCTGCATATGGCGGATGCCGAACAAAAGACCGACGATTTGCCGCCCGAAACACCGACACCCGACCGTGCACCGAACAGCCGCAAAAATTTTAAAGCGGGCATTGTCACGCCGATGATGAAACGGCGGTGGGCCATTTTTAAATCGAACAAACGCGGTTTTTATTCGGCCGTCATTTTAACGGTTATTTTATTTTTATCTTTGCTGTCGCCGCTTTTGGCAAACGATAACCCGTTGTTGCTGTCTTATAAAGGCCGATGGTTTTTCCCGCTGGTTGAAAAAATTCCCGATACGTTTTTCGCCGGCAACCTGCCGACCGAAACCGAATATTTGGATCCCTATACAAAAAACGAAATCAATTCGTACGGCTGGATGATTATGCCGCCCATACCGTACCGTTATGATTCGGTGGATTATTTTTCGGCCGAAACGTTTCCCGCACCGCCGTCGCTTAAACATCCGCTCGGGACAGACGACCAAGGGCGCGACGTGGCGGCACGATTAATCTATGCAATTCGGTTGGGGCTTGTTTTCGGCATAGCGTTAACGTTTTTTTCGGCACTTATCGGCATTTTCGTCGGAGCGTTGCAAGGTTACTTCGGCGGCAAAACGGATTTGTTCATCGGACGGTTTTTGGAAATTTGGGGATCGTTGCCGCAACTGTTTATTCTGATTATTATTTCCAGCATTATCGCGCCGAGTTTTCTGTCCGTTTTATTGATTTTATTGTTATTCAGCTGGACATCGCTCACAGGCGTCGTGCGTGCCGAATTTTTAAAGACCAGAAATTTGGATTACGTTAAATCCGCGCGCGGGTTGGGCGTGCCGGATTTTCAAATCATGATTAAACACATTTTGCCGAACGCATTGGTGGCAACCATTACCTATGTACCGTTTATGTTGGCGGGAGCTATCGTATCCTTATCGGCATTGGATTTTTTGGGATTAGGGTTGCCCGCCGGCACGCCGTCTTTGGGCGAATTGATACGCCAAGGTAAAGAAAACTTAAACGCACCGTGGTTGGGATTGACGGCCTTTTTTACGATGACATTTATCTTATCGTTGCTTATTTTCGTCGGCGAAGCGGTACGCGATGCGTTCGACCCGCATAAAAAGGAGGGCGCATGAACCTTTTGGAAATAAAAAAGTTGCGCGTCAAATTCAAAGGCTTCACCCCCGTGAAAGGCGTTTCATTAGCCATTAAACAAGGCGAACTTGTCGCATTGGTCGGCGGCAGCGGATCGGGCAAATCAACGTTGGCAATGAACATTTTGCGCTTGCAAGATTATGCGACTTTGCACGGCGAAATTTGGTTCGGCAAACGCAACTTGGCGGATTTACCCGAAGCAGAGCTGATTAAAATCCGCGGCAGCAAAATCGCCATGATTTTCCAAGAACCGATGACCGGTTTAAACCCGCTGCATACGGCGGGCGACCAAATTTACGAATCGTTGGCGTTGCATACCGATAACCCGAACAAAGAGCGCGTTTACGAATTGTTAAAACAAGTCGAACTGTCCGATGTGAAACGCATTTACGATTCTTATCCGCATGAACTGTCGGGCGGGCAACGCCAACGTGTGATGATAGCCATGGCATTGGCGGGCAAACCCGACTTGTTGATTGCCGACGAACCGACAACGGCACTGGATGTCAGCGTACAAGCACAAATTTTGACGCTGCTTAAAAAATTGCAAAAACAATTGGGCTTGGCCATTTTGTTCATCACGCATGATTTGGATGTCGTGCGCCAAATTGCCGACCGCGTTTATGTGATGAAATTCGGCAAAATCATTGCGACACGCACCCCCGAAAATATGGCGCCGTTACCGCGTAAAAAAATAAATTGCGATGGGTACCCCCCCGTTATATCCGTTCAAAACTTAAGCGTTTTTTACGAAAAATTCGAAGCGGTCAAAACGGTCAATTTTGATTTGTGCGCAGGGCAAACGCTCGGGATAGTCGGCGAAAGCGGATCGGGCAAATCTTCTTTGGGGCAAGGGTTGATGCGCTTAATCGGCGCAAAAGGGAAAGTCTTTGTCAACGGGCAAGATTTTTTTGCGTTAAAGGGCAAAAAATTGCGTGAAGCGCGCGGGCATATTCAAATGGTTTTGCAAGACCCCGCATCATCGTTAAATCCGCGCATGATGGTTGCCGATATTGTCGGCGAAGGGTTAAAGGTACGGCGCAAAAACATTTTCGCCCGCTTGATAAAACGGTTAAAGGGATTAAAAAATGACGTTGCGAGCAATGCACAAATTCATGCGCGCGTTCAAAAAGTGCTGAAAGACGTCGGTTTGGCGCCCGATATTATGCCGCGTTATCCGCATGAATTGTCGGGGGGACAACGCACACGGGTCGCCATTGCCAGAGCTTTGATTTTAAACCCCGCCGTTTTGGTATTGGATGAAGTGACTTCTTCGTTGGATATATACACGCAACGCCAATTAATGGAATTGTTAATCCATTTGCAAGAAACTTATAAATTGGCGTATATTTTCATTTCCCATGACATGAAAACAATTAAAATGATGTCCGATAAAATCATGGTTATGAAAAACGGGGAATCCGTTGAATATGCCGATACAAATCAAATTTTTTCAAATCCGCAAAACATTTATACGCAAGAACTCATCCGTGCCAGCTTTTTGGGATAAACCGTTAACATGTTCCGACATAAAAAAGAAAAATAACTTATTGACATATAAATCCAAATTCTATAGAATTTCAAAGAATCCCGCAAGGCAAATATTTTTTTACAAGGAAAAATCATGAAAACTTCTTCAAGCAAAACAAACATCACCCCCCCCCCATCCCCCGAAAAAAATGTAAATAATTCAATTACTTTTTTGCATAT
>CAYPVK010000020.1:0-4283 GCA_964414185.1 uncultured Lactobacillales bacterium
TTTAGGCGTATGGGCCGATACCATCAGCCTTATAGGCGTTAATGAAGAACCGCCGGCTACGCCGGCGGGTTCCTTTTTTGTTTTTCGGGTATAAAAAAATATGAATTTTGCGTTTGAAAGTTCGGTTGATAATTTGTTTTTTTTAGCAGCATAAATAAAAAAATGACAGAAATAAAAAATGGCTTTGAAAACTTTATATAAAATGTGCGTGATGGGTGCCTTGATGCAATTTTCAAGCAGTTGTATAAGTTTTAAGGTTAATAACCCTTTTTATCAAAATGAACAAATGGATGTTACGTTGCGTTTCGGCCGATCGGTTTTGAACGACCACAATAGTGATAAAAATAAATTGACGGCGATTTCTTTGGAATTTCGTACCGAACAAGTTTCACCGATGCTTGCCAAAATAGATACTCCCTTTCAAATCGAAGCGGAGAAAGGGAAGCCGTCTTATGTTTTCCCTGAAAAAAATGATGGCGGTGAACGGCTGCGCACTCTTTTAAACAAAATGTTTGAAAAAGCATTATAAGGTTTCCGTTTTATTTTAAGGTTGCTTCCATATTTGCATGGATTGAACAAAATAATTCGCCCGAATCGTATTAACCCCTTTCTTAGAATTTAAGAAAGGGGTTAATACAAAAGCAATTAAATATCTTGCTTTTTTAATTTACCTGGAACAGCCGCCCGAACATTTGTCCAACGGCAATTTTTTCGCTTCCATTTCATGCTTTGCTGCTTCGGCGTACGGACCGGCGTCAACAGCCTTTATCGCCACTTGTTTGATGTCGAAATATCTGAGCATCGGAACGGCCAGGAAAATGGATGCAAACGTTCCCAAAACCAACCCTAACGACATGGCAATGGAAAATCCGCGCAAAGTTTGCCCGCCGACGATTAACAGCACAATCAAAACAAATAACGTTGTCAAACCCGTTAAAATTGTTCTGGATAATGTTTCATTGATACCGCGATTTAAAACTTCGTCATTGGATACTCTGCGGTTTTTTTGCAAGTTTTCGCGCACGCGGTCATATGTAACGATTGTATCATTACAAGCATAACCCGCTAACGAAAGCAACCCGGCAACAACAATCATATCGAATTCCCATCCGAAGATTGAAAAGAATCCGACCGTCGTAATCAACGTAAAGGCCAATGATAATAAGCAACCCACCGCAAACGGCCATTCAAAGCGGAACCAAATATAAACGGCAATCGCCAACAACGCCAAAACGGACGCCAACAAGCTTTTTTGTTTTAATTCTTCGCCGATGGTCGGGCCGATTGTTTCGACACGGTCATAGGTATAACCGGAACCCAAAACTTCTTTGACTTTGTTTACGACCGCAGCGCCCGATTCGCCGTCAATCCCTTGCGTTTGGATCAAGACGGAATTGCCCGATACGCCGATGGATTGAATGGACAAACCGCGCAAAAAGCCGAGTTCCGAACGCAATTTATCCATGCTGATTTGATTTTCGGAAGTGACTTCCATCAACACGCCGCCTTTAAAATCAATGCCGTAATTAAGGCCTTTGACAAACAAAGAACCGATTGAGGCAATTAACAAGAGGGCAGCGATTGTAAAACCGACTTTGCGAATGCGCATAAAGTCGAAATTGTAATTACGTTTTCTGAATAATTTTTTCATGTTTCAACCTCTTATAATTCAATCGTTTTGGGCTTTTTAATCGCAACCCATGCCATCATCAACATGCGCGTGACCAACAAAGCCGTAAACATTGTTGTTGCCAAACCGAGTCCCAACGTAATCCCGAAACCGCGTACGGCACCGGAACCCAGCCAGAACAAGAATAAGGCGGCAAAAAATGTTGTTAATTGTCCGTCCAAAATTGCCGAAAAAGCGCCGTCAAATCCACGGTTAATGATTTCAAGCGGATGACGTACGCCTTTTTGGATTTCTTCTTTCATGCGTTCGAAAACCAAAATATTCGAATCGACCGCCATGGCAATCGTCAATGCAATACCCGCAATGCCCGGCAATGTCAACGTTGCGCCGAAAATGCTGAGTAAAGCCAACAACAAGATGCCGTTGAACAAGAGGGCTAAATCGGCAAAAATTCCGAACCAGCCGTAAACGATGACCATAAAGATAAACACGAAAATCAATCCGAGTACGCAAGCCAATGTACCGGCGCGAATCGAATCTTCGCCAAGGCCGGGGCCCACAACGCGTTCTTCCAACACCGTCAAAGGAGCAGGCAAGGCACCCGAACGTAACAACAACGCTAAATCATTTGCGCTTGCAACGGTAAAATTGCCCGTGATAATGCCTTGGCCGCCCGTAATCGGGGTGTTGATTGTCGGTGCGCTGATGACTTTGCCGTCCAACACGATAGCCAATCTGCCACCGACATTTTCGCGTGTCGCTTTGGCAAATTTTTTGGCACCGTCCGTTTTAAAGCTGAACGAAACGGCGGGCGCGCCTTTTTCATCATAAGTACCGCGGGAATCTTCCAAAGAAGCACCCGAAACGACAACGGCACGTTTTAACACAATCGGACCCGTTTCATCGCCGTTTACCAACATGGCATCGGCGCCGATTTTACCCATGGCAGCCATTGATGCATTCGTGCTTTCATCTACCAAATGAAAAGTCATTTTGGCAGTTTTGCCCATGATTTCTTTGATTTCGGATGGGTCTTGTACGCCGGGCAGCTGAATGACGATACGGTCTGCGCCTTGTTGTTGAATTTGCGGTTCTTTAGTCCCCAATTCGTCAATGCGTTTGCGGACGATTTCCAAGGATTGCGATACCGCTTGACGTTTCATGATGCTTAACGCTTCATCGGTGTACGTAACTTTCACATTTGTGCCGTCGGTATCGATTTGTAAGGGGACGGAATCTTGTTTGCGGATGGTTTCGCGCACTTTGTTCAAATCGGATGTGTTTAAAACCTTTAACGTCATTGCACCGTCGGCCACTTTCAACCCCGAAAAACGCACGCGTTCTTCGCGCAAAGCCGAACGGGTCAAATCGGCCAAAGAATTTAATTTTTCTTTGATTAAATCGTTGGTATCCACTTCCATCAACAAATACGAACCGCCTTGCAAATCCAACCCCAAAGTAACGGGTTTGAACCAGCTTTGCATGCTTTTGGGAACGGATTCATAAACCCAAGCCGGCAAAATATTCGGCAATGCGAAAATGACGCCGATGCTTAACGTTATGATAACGACCCAAGATTTGACTTTTGAATATCCGAACATCTCTTAAGCTCCTTTTTTATTGTCTTTTTGCACGGATGCTTTATCGTCAAAGATGACTTGCGATATATACCCGCGCAACACGGAAATTTCCACGTCGTTTGCGATTTTGATTTTTAATTCGCCGTTGTCTTCAACTTTTGTTACCGTACCCAAAATGCCGCCGACGACAACTTTTGTTCCCTTAGTAATTGCGTTTAAATCGTTTTCGTGTTTTTTAATTTTTTTTTGTTGAGGGCGAATTAAAATGAAATACAAAACCAAAAAAATCAACGTGAATTGAACGATGATTTTCATGCCCATAGGCGCGCCTGCAGTTGCTTGTTCCGTGTCGGCGACCGTTTGTGCCGTTTGGGCGATAGCTTCTTTTATAAACATATGAATCCTTTCGTTAACTTTATAGTCAAGATAACATACTCTTTCTTTAAACAAAAATCAACTCATTTCAATTGACTTTTTAACAAAAAAAAGTTAGCCTTTGTCCATCAACAAAAGGAGGACTCTATGTTAACATATGCAAAAATCAGAGATGTGAAATCGCCGTGCCGTGCGCATGATACCGATGCGGGGATAGATTTATTCATTCCGCAAGATTTTACGCCGACCGAAATGAAAACGGGCGATAACATTATTATTCCGATGGGGATTAAAGTTAATGTTCCCGCGGGTTTTGCGTTGATTGTTTTTAATAAATCGGGGGTGCCGCCCAAAAAAGGCATTATCCGCGGTTCTTGCGTTATCGATCATGGGTATCAAGGGGAATTGATGGTTAATTTGATTAAGGTCAGCGGTGACCCCGTTACGTTGATGCCGGGCGAAAAAATCGTTCAAGTTTTGTTGATTCCGATTGATTTGTCAATGCCGATTGAAAAAACGGAAGATGAATTGTACGGCGAAGTTTCATCTCGCGGGGCGGGCGGTTTCGGTTCAACGGGCACACTTTAAAAAAAACGGGGGGGGGGGTAGAAAATCAGCAAAACGAGAAAAGAAATAAAAAAATCGATTAGGGGTTTTGTGGAAATCAAGGGCCCCGGGGGGGGGGGTTTTGTTAATTT
>CAYPVK010000020.1:4293-7539 GCA_964414185.1 uncultured Lactobacillales bacterium
CCCCACCCCCCCCCACCCCACCCCCCCCCGCCCCCCCCCAAAATATGCGAAAAACGAAAAAAGAAATTAAAATCGCATTTACGGATTTGGTGCAAAGCAAGGGCCCGTGGATGGGGTATTTTGAAAATTTGTTGAAAGATAATTTTAACATTAAAATTTGCGAAGATAATCCCGATTATTTATTTTACAGCGTTTTTGACAATAAACACCACGAATATGATTGCGTGAAAATTTTTTTCACGGGCGAAAATGTTGTCCCGAATTTTAATTATTGCGATTACGCTATCGGATTCCATTATATTGATTTTGAAGACCGATATATGCGCTTGCCGTTGTGGTGCGTGTATAAAGAGGATTTGGAAACGTTGCAAAAACGCAAACCGTCGTCCCGCCGCGGTGCGTTAAAACGCAAATTTTGTGCGCGAGTCGTATCGAACAAGCGGATTTCGGACGGTTTTCGGGAAACTTTTTTCGAAGAGTTGTCGAAATACAAAACGGTTGATTCGGGTGGCCGGTATAAAAATAATGTCGGCGGCCCCGTTGAAAATAAGCATGAATTTTTGAAAAATTACAAATTTTCGTTAGCTTTTGAAAACACGTCGGCGCGCGGATATTGCACGGAAAAATTGTTGCAAGCCTTTGCCGCGGGTACCGTTCCGATTTATTACGGTGACGAAACGGCGGTGCGAGATTTTAATCCGAAAGCTTTTGTGAATTTGCATGATTTTAAAACGATTGATGATGCCATCGATTACGTGCGCAAACTTGATCAAGACGATGCGGCATATTTACAAATGTTGAACGAACCGCCGTTTGCGAACGATAAAGTGTTACAAAAATACAGCGATGAAAAAGTTGTTGAATTTTTCAATCACATTTTTTCGAAACCGCTTGACAAAGCACGGCATTTTACGAACATTCGGTATTTTGCGGAAGTCGATTACGTTTTTATGAAAAAACGTTATGTTGTTGCTTGCGTTAAATGGTATTTGAAACGTACCGTGAAAAAATGGTTCGCCAAAAATAAAATTTAATAAAAATTCGCATATTTTTTTAAAGGGTGCCCTGATAAATTAAAGCAGCCCCGATGAATTTAAGCCGTTCCTATGAAAGAACGGCTTAAATTTTTCAACGGCGTAAAGCGATATTATGCCTTTTAAATGACACACTTACCACTTTCCGTTTTGCGGTTTATACACACGTCGCAAGCGGTTTGGTCATCGACGGCAACGTCCAAAGCGTAATTGCACGAATAACATTCCCCGTCGGAACCTAAGAAATATCCGTTTGCGCAATTGTTGCGTTTGCAATAATTGTTTTCCCACGTACGGTTTTCGCAAACATCGCAAGCGGCTTTAGTCGTTTTAATGTCCGATTTCGTGTTGCAAGAATAACAATTCCCGTCGGTTTGCATCAAAGCTTTATCCGCTGCCACGCCTTGCCCGCAAGGATAAGTGCATCGGCCGCTTTGATACACGCGTTCGGGACATTTGTTGCATTCGGTTTGTGTCACATTTGAAACGGACGTGATGTCATTACATGCATAGCATCTGTTATCTTTGGTAAAAAATCCGTCACAATTTGCCAATACGCAATAATCGCCGTTGGTTACGCGTTCGCCGGGACATAATTTTTCACACGTGTCACTTTGCGCGGAATTTAAAACAGGTTGTTCGTAATCGCAAGAATGGCATACTGTCCACCAAAAGCCCTCTAACAACGGTTTGTTGCCCGAACATGGGTTGATGATACAATTTCCATATTGATAAGTCGGTAACCACACGCGGTTGGGGCACAATGTTTTGCATTCCGATTGACTTCCCATTTTGACATCTTTTCTTTCTGTGCAACCGACACAGCGTCCTTTGTCCGATACAACAGATACGGATGTATTGATTTGCAATGTTTTGCCTTCGGTCGGTGTCCCCGGCACATCGCACGGCATTGCGCAAATTTCATACGAACCCATGGTGTACACTTGCCGAGGCGTGCCCGATGTGTTGCAAACCGCACAATTTTCGGGTGCTCCCGTTACGTCAATGCCGTTTATAGTATCGCATGCGTAACATTTACCGTCCGAACCTTGCAACGGCGTTGCAGTCGGACATTCGTTTAATAAGCAATACGAATTTTCGCCCCGATTGCTGTAACCGCCTGCATGGCGGTTGGAGCATAACGCAGAACATTCCCTTTCCAAATTTTCAACCGGTACAGTCCCGTTGTAATCGCAAGCATGACAAGAACCGTCCGTTCCCAACAACGGTTTATCGGAATCGGGATCGCATTTTAATGCACACCTGTCTCTGGTTTGAAGACCGCTTCCATTAAATGTAAAGTAATTGATTCGATTGGAACAAAGATTGCATTTCGTTGTAGACCATTCCACATTTATCACAGAAGGATAATCGCATGAATAACAAATACCGTCGTTACTCATCAACGGTTTGTTTGCGGTCGGCGTACCGGTCACGTTGCACGGCAAAATGCAATATGAAGCGAAAACAGTTCGGTTGGGGCAAACATAGCAGTTTTCTTCAACGCCCGTTACGTTAATACTGCCGTTTAAATTGCATGAATAACATTTGCCGTTTTTATCTTGTAACGGTGTTTCGGGCGGACAACAATTCCCCGCGGAATTGCAACATTTTCCTTCGGATACATGAGAACAACAAAAACCGTCTATGACAGAATCATTCAAACAACATTGGTAATACCGCGCGTCTTCATAATTTTTGGCACAAGATGCCTCTGCGGGACAATTTGTTTCACAGATGCCTTCCGCACAAGAACCGCACAAACAATCCTTATCCGTATTGCACCGTTTCAATTTGGGCTTGTCTTCCGGAGCAATTTGCGAACCTTCCCTTAAATCCGTTTCAAATACGAAAATCATTTTCGTTTTGTCGCCTTCAATATCGCAAACGGACGTGTCGCCCGCAAAATCGTCAATCCCCGCAACAATAATGGCGGGCCAAGACCAATCGGATTCTAAAATGCGTTTGCATGTACTGCTTTGAACATCGCGCAACGTAATTTCAAAATAATCGGGATAATCGTGCGTTAAATTGCCTTCCATCGGATAGCCTAAACGCGAATAAGCGGGCAATTCCCCAAAAGGCATTTCCGCCCCGTTCGTCATGGCCGTCGAAATTAATATGGCGTGCATATTGATTTCGTTAATTGTTTCGTTCGCGCGATATTTTGAAATACCGAAGTTGTATCCGAGAATGGAACCGACAGATAGGA
>CAYPVK010000021.1:0-1931 GCA_964414185.1 uncultured Lactobacillales bacterium
GGCGTATACTGGTTGATGACCTGCAAAGAGTTGTTATGCACATTCTTCTTGTCGAAGATGGTGATGTTTGCCGTATGCCCGTCGTCAAAGGTGAAAGACTGCACGTTGTCCTCCTGTATGAGGAACGTTTTTTCCACTATGCCGTTGTTCTGATTGGCAAGGACATCCTTATAGAAGCGGTCCCACTCTGGGTCAGTGAATTGCAGATGGTTCAGTTTCTCCATCTGCCGTCTGAGGTTAGAGATTAGCTCCGCCTCTGTGTGCAGTGGCAGGTATTCGTAGGCTTGCTGTTGCAACTGCTCTATGAAAGCCTTCTCCAGTGCGGCTTCGCTCTGGTATTCCGTTTCCCGCCTCTCTTCTGTCTCGTATCGTGCGACGACAGTAGACTGCGGATTCTCAACAACTATCTTATTTTCAGGCATAGATTTATCTTGAAGGTTCAGCAACGCAATCGTGCGCTTCGGGTAAGGGACGATAAACGACGGAGTCCTCTGACTCTGTCAAATTACAAAGGTGATTATCATAAAACAAGCCTTCAAGGTTTATATCTTCATTAAGCTCCGGCCAATGAATGCCTTCTTCTTCAACAACAAAATGTTGAAGTTGTTGTGGTGTAGCATTTTTGAAGCCCTTGAACTTAGACAAATCGTACGTTGCAGTTTTACCGCTGTCTGTCATGGCATATAAATGACCATTATCCACCCATACCCTTGTAACGTATAGCTTGCTCATTGATTATCCTCCTTAAAATATTCCTTCCAACGGTCTATAATAACTGCTTTATTTTCTTCTATTACAGACTCTATCATAAGTATATCATGCTTTTTGAACCCATGATTATAAACTTGTTCCACTGGCTCAACATTATATTTTGCCTCATGCCCGTCTTTTATGACATGCACATGTATTGGTGTATGGTCGTTACTGTAGAACATGAACCTAAAACCGAAGAAAATAAATATCGTTGGCATAGACAGTTTTTCTTTTACTCGCAAAAATAAATATTTTATTCCGATGCCGCAAGTTTTTCTACAATATTTATTTATAATTGCCGAGAAATTGCTGGTAATTGCTGATAATTGCTGTTGAAAAAATAATTTGATGTCTTAACAGCAATAGCCTCTCTATCTTTAACAGCAATTATCAGCAATTATCATAAATTTTTATTTACCAGCAATTCCCATCAATTTTCTTTCATTTCCGCTTAAAACTCAGCAGCTGGTCACGGTAATACTCGTACTGTTGATGCCGTGCCTTTATCTCAGCAGGCAGACCGGAGGAAATGTCGTTTACCAAGGACTCGAAGCGGTCGAGGATGGAAACGATTTCTTTTTGCTTCTCAAGTGAAGGTATGGGAAACTTAAACTTAGCCATAGCATCACCAGAGACTCTCACAACTTTAGTTCCTGTTGCAGCCACTTTCTTTTGATTGAAGAACATTTTAGTCTGAAACAGATAAGACATGTATTTAGGATCTTGATTATGATGATAAATATACGCGTCGCCGCTTATAGCACACTGAGAGTTTCCAAGCCAAGCTACAGCTTTACAGCAACCTTCTACATCTTCACTTGTAGTAGCAATAAGTAAATCGCCATATTCTGCCTTTCTTAATTTCTTAGCATAATCTTCAGATGTAAAGCTTATTGTCTTATCAGTAAAGGTGTTATAGCTCGTATGTATTTGCCCATAGTGGATGCAAGGGAAACCTTCCTTTGTGAAGTCCTTCTTTTGTAGACCATTCCCTCTGGTGAAGATTCCAATTTCTCCAAGTGTCTTCCATTCAACGTCATTCCTGCCCCCCCCACTTAAGCTTTTGAAGCTGAGCAGCTGGTCTCTATAGTAAGTATATTGCTTTTTTCTTGCTTCCAGCTCCGCTTCCAGCTCCGCTTCCAGCTTTGTAAAATTATCAAGTATCTCCACGATTTTAT
>CAYPVK010000021.1:2031-3887 GCA_964414185.1 uncultured Lactobacillales bacterium
CCAGCTTTGTAAAATTATCAAGTATCTCCACGATTTTATGCTGAACGGGGAGAGGAGGGAGTGGGAGGGGATAATCTTTAACCTTCTTGGCATTGATATTGTGCTGTGAACCTTCACCCATTGCCTTTAATTTCTCATAGTTTGCACATAACCAATGATAGACAAACTTTACAGTACAGATATTCTTATTAATTTCAAGATTACAGCATGCTTGGTTTGTCGTTAATGGTATTGCATTTATAGCTACCTTAGCAGCTGTAGCACCATACATAGCAACTATTACACAATTAGCAGGTATAAGTTTTGCTGAAGAGTTTGCCAATCCTTCTTCTGTTATTTTTACCTCGGTATCTTTAATCTCTTTCCAATCTACTTCCTGAGTTCTTAACCAAGGTATATTTCCTCCATAATAATCTTTATGACTTGTATTTGGTGTTCCTCCTGAGCAGATAGAGGTGCATACATCTTTTATAGTTTTATATTCCACCCCTTCCGGGCAATATTGTTGTATGAGTTGCTTTATAGTGTTCATGTTATGTTGTTTTCTTGTTGCAAAGATAATCTTTTTGTTTTAATATTGCCGAGAATTGAAAGAAAAATTGCCGAGAATATCAAGTCTTTAGAATAATTGCCGAGAAATTGCTGGGCATTACTGGCAATTACTGTTGAAAAAATACGATTTATCTTTAACGGCAATTACCAGCAATTATCAGCAATTATCATAAATTTTTCTTTTATTCATCACTTGGCATTTTTCTTAATTTATACTTACATATAGTTATTAATTGCCGAGAAATTGCTGGATATTGCTGGTAATTGCTGTTGAAAAAATCATTTGATGTTTAACAGCAATAGCCTCTTTATCTTTAACGGCAATTGCCAGCAATGTCCAGCAATTATCATAAATTTTTATTTTACCATTGCCTGTTATTATAAATCTTCCAATTCATAGTACGGTTCCATGTTTTTATCAAGCAAGATGCACTCTTGCGTCGCAGCATCAAAACCATAACGCTCCCCATAAAGACTTTTCTGACCAAAGTTAATCAGTAAGCCAATAGGTTTCTTGGTGAGTCTCAAATAATTAAAAAGTTGCGCACGGTGTTCTGAAGTCACATCTGATACAGACTTCAATTCTATGATAATATCTCCAACAACGATGTCCATCTTATAATATTTCTTTAGTAGTTGCCCCTTATAATAGCAAGGAAGGTACTTCTCTGTTTCACTATCAATACCTTTTGATTTCAGTTCAAGATACAATGACTCATTGTAAATTGGTTCTAATAATCCCCATCCAAGCTCTCTATGAACCGTCATGGCTGCTCCTATTATTTTATAAACATCGTCTTTATATTTTTTGAAGTCCATATCGAAATAATTATAGTTGTTCATTTATTAATTGCCGACTATTGCTGTCATTATAATAATTGCCGAGAAATTGCTGGGCATTGCTGGTAATTGCTGTTGAAATACATTTGATGTTTAACGGCAATAGTTTCTTTATCTTTAACGGCAATTATCAGCAATTATCATAAAATTTTCATTATCAGCATTATTGCTATTCTTCCAGCTCCGCTACTATCTTATCTATCGCCGTCCTCAGCTCCGCCTCCTTCTCCACTATCTCCGCTATCTGCTCGTTCAGCTCCTTGATGTCCACCTTCTCCGTAGTGTCCTCGGGCTCCACGTACGAGCTGACGCTGAGGTTTGAGCCATTGCTGATGACTTTGTCGTTGCTGACTAGGGCGCAAAGGTGCTTCACGGGCTCACGCTTGTCTACTGCATTGTAGATATGCGCGATGTTCTCCTCGGAGAGCTTGTTCTTGTTGCCCTCGTGGATAAACTCCTTGGAG
>CAYPVK010000022.1:0-3787 GCA_964414185.1 uncultured Lactobacillales bacterium
GCGTCGGAGTTGTCGTCGTGGTCGGCGTCGGAGTCGATGGTGTGGCCGGCGTCGGTGTTGTCGTCGTGGTCGTCGGCGTCGGTGTTTCATCCCACCAAAATAACCCGCCGGTACCGTCATAGGCCGCTTGCGACACACACGCCGTTAAAGCAATATATGAAACAACACACAATTTTATCAAACTCTTTTTTTCCATTTCAATCTCCTCTTTCCGACAAGAGTATTTACTTTAATTTACATCTGCGCCGATTGGGTTGGAAACGCCCGATGGCGTGAACCGCACGACAAAATCAATTGCTGCCCGATGTTGATGCGCATTCACAACATCTTGCTTTTTTACCATTTTGTGCGGGCACAAACCGTCCACCATAAGTCTCGCAACAATCCTTGGTAACAACTTTATCATCCGCGTTATAAGACCCGTTACAACAACTCTTACCTGCTGTGATACGAGCCGTACCTTTTCCACAACACTGTTTCCATGAAGGTGAACTACTGCTTGAAGAATCGTCCCCCGAAGAAGTGTTGCCGGCGGCATCTCCTTCCAACGATGCCCAAACGGGACATGCAAATGCCGTGCACATAAAAACCATTAAAACACAGGCAAAAAATTTGTTTGTTTTCATCATCGGGTCCTTTCACGCGCGGATTTTGATTTTTGTTTTTGCGTCGCGACTTTGGTTGATTTGGATTGGGCGGGTTTATAATCTTCCTTTTTAACCAAAGCATCAAATCCTGTCAAAATTTTAAGCTCCTGTTCGGATAATTTAAAGGCTTCTTTCATTTTCGGGTAAACCGTCAAACAATAATTATCCAACACATTCCCCAAATAGGCAAAGGCCCGTTGCCGTGCATCGGTTAATTTTTTATCCTTAACATCCGTTTTGGGTTCCACACCGTTTTCTTGCATCAAGGCATGGAAATTGTCATACAGAGCACTGATCCATTTCATTTTCTCTTCCAATAAGCCTTGTTGATAATATTGTATACCCCAGGGATTCACGGCTCCGTTGTAAACAACTACGGGAATACTTTGAAGTTTTCCATCAGGCCCGTCATTTCTTAAAGCACAAACGGTCCAACCGGTACAATCACCGGCAGCATGTTCAAGTTTTGCGTTCACCCGTTCAATGGCATCCACATAACCCGTTGTAACAAAGCCCAATTGGCGACGCAATGAAATTTCCGTTTCATCCAACCCTTGTTCCAAACCGTCAAAACCCGTTCCGAAATAAAAACACGGCATATCGGGAACCTTACCCGTATATTCATTTTTGTCAACTTTTTTTTGATCCAACGTATACATTTGCATCAATGTGCCGAAATTTTGGTTCATAACCTTTAACAACGTTTTAAAATAAGCTTTATCTTCGCTCGACAATTGTTTAATCAACGGTTTCGGCAACGTAAAATACGGTTTTTTCGTTACGGTGTTTTTCCCGTTTGATAACGGCGGCAACGGTTCCGCGATATCATCAGCGGTTAAACTGTAACGCTTGACGACGGGAAAAGATCTTTTTCCTGTATTAAAAGTGATGAACATACCGTCTTTAATATACATAATCGCACGGTCGCCGACAACAATATTATCATTAATTGTATCCATAGTTACGAGATCTATAAATTTTTGCGGGAAATCGCATTTTTTTGCATATTTTTTAAACGCCGCCAACAATTCTTCTTTGTCGGCCCGAGAAAGCGTACCTTCAGATCTATAATCTGTCAATTTTTCAATTTCTTCTGCGCTTAATTGATCGGCAGCGGCCCTTTCGCACATGCCGCCGAACAACATTCCCATTGCCAACAACGGATAAATCGTGTACTGTTTTATTTTTTTTGGCATCATTTCTTTCATTTTTTTCTCCTTCTTAATTTCCAAAACATGTTTGTTCATTCAAATCACAACATTCGGTGGGGCATGCCGCCGCCTTGGCGCAACACCCTTCGATAACCTTGTTGTTTTTATCTTTCACTTGAGAAGCATCGGGAACAGTACGATATTTTACACCCGCAGATAGAAACGCCCCGCCCGCGGCATTACATTCGGTCTCGGCCAAAGTTTTGCATATACCCGTTTCGGTGTCACACGTTTCATCCGCACCGCAACAATCGGTTACTGCGTCACTGCCCGTCTTTTTGCAAATATTGGCCTTCGGACAACAACTCGCCGCATATGTTTCAGCTTCCTTATCCCTATCCTTCGCATCTTCCGTTCCCGCAAATGCAACACGCAATTTGTCACGAGAATCCGAAAGAACATTACTCGGTATTTCAATAGTTTTACTTATGTCTTCCGCTTGCAAATAAGTGCACGCATCGACACATTTATTTTCATACCACACTTCGCCCGCCGCGCAACAAGGGGCATCTTCAACCGTTTCTCTTTTCCCTTCGACTTTGTTAGTTCCCGAATACATATTCCACCACCAATTTGTTTCATTTTTCTTTGTCCCCAAAAAGGCACAACATTCTTTCGTGGTTAAATTTCCGTTCATCGTACAACATAAACCTTGGGCGTCATCATATTGCGTATCATGATCGCAACATGTTTCCCTCTTATATTCATTAAGGCAAGCATACTCACAGCATTGTTTTAGGTGATCAATCGGCATGGCGTAATAACATTGGAACAGGCCAATCGACACACACCCCGCCGGCGCATTCGTTACACCGGAGCAACATATAGACGCCACGGGGAACGTTTGTCCGCATTCATCCGTATACGTTGACCATCCGCCACAAGCGCCGCACGGCCCCCATGGCGAAGATATCGCGCGATTGCAACACGTTCCGTCCGCGGTCATTTCTTCAAAGTTTGCACCTGTCCCTTTATCCATTGTATCCGTCCCGCGGCACGGTTTATCGCACAATTCGCCCCCGGGGCAATTTTCCCCCACGCATTCGGTGTGACATTTATACATGGGCAAAAATCCGTCATCCGTCGTCAATTGTTCGGGATCTTTCAATTCGCCGTCAACACATATATAATCCATGGGCGAAAAACCGGCAGCGGCATTCCAACCTTCGGGCCAACACGACGGACAAATTTGCAACCCTGTCGTTTCATCAATTGTAACGGGTGCTACATCGCAATACGATATCGCCGCGCATTTATCCCATATCACAATGGCACAATACGGATATTTCCCTTCACTGTTCGCCACGGGGACTTCCAACATCCGCGGAGGTGTGTTCGTATCTTTCAAAATCAATTCTTCGGACGTACAAGACCATTCGTCGCAACATGATTTATAAATATTGCAAACCGTTTTTTTGCCTTGCGATTCTGTCCCCGTTGTCCTTACACTCGCAAAATCTTCGTCATGGCTGCAATACAACGTTTCGCCGTCGGGGCATTTCGGCATACATTGGAAACCGCCGCACGATTCCACACATTCTTCATCTTCGGTGCAACAACCGTCGCCGCATCTGGCTTCGCCTTCTTCGCATGTCGCAACGCATTCGCCGTTTTTGCATTCTTCGTTCGCAGCGCAACAAACTTTATCCAGCACGCACCAATAATGGCCGTCTTCTTTCGGGCACGGATCGGCAACGCATTCGCCGTCATCATTGCAAATTTCGCCTTCATCGCAACAATTATCACCGCATTGGGTTTGTTCGGGCAAGCAAATACCTTCTTCGGGGTCGCCGACACATTCGCCGTCTTCGCACGTTTGACCCTTTGCACAACAAGTATCACCGCATTCAAATTGAACGCTGTTACATTTGGATGTTTTGCAAACATCCGTTGACGGGCACGTAACGCCGTCTTTTTGCACGCAATAAC
>CAYPVK010000023.1:0-3771 GCA_964414185.1 uncultured Lactobacillales bacterium
GATGTCATTCCTGAAAAAGAATATCTTGCATTAAAAAGAGATAGCACTAAAATTAATGATAATAGGATTAAAGTTGTATATTACCAAGATAAATTTTTTGATATTGGTATATCGACTTTAAATATAAATGGTGTTGAAGTTAAAGTGTATGACAAAGAAAGAATGCTAATAGAACTAATAAGAAACAGAAATTCAATAGGTTTCGATTATTACAAAGAGATAATTGAAAATTATAGAGAAATTAAAGAAACACTTAATACAAAAAAAATAGCCGAATATATAAGTAATTTTGCAATAGAAAATCACTTATATGATGTGATTATGAAAGAGGTGTTTTAATGAATATAAATACAATATTTAATAATTATTTAGCAAATGGATATTCAAATTTAAATGCTATTTCGAAAACTTGCCAAGATATTATTTTAGTACAAATAAGCAATTCTAGCTTAAATAAAAATGTAACAATTAAAGGTGGAGTTGTAATGATGGCTATTTCTAAAGATATAAGAAGAGCAACACAAGATTTAGATATAGATTTTATAAGATATTCTTTAGATGATTCAGCAATAGAAGCATTTATAGAAAAATTAAATGATAAAGATATTAAAATAAAAATTACTTTACCAATAAAAAGACTTCATCATCAAGATTATGATGGTAAAAGAGTTTTTATAGATATATCTGATAATTTTGGTAATGTATTTTCTACCAAATTAGATATTGGTGTGCATAAAGATATTGATATAGACCAAGATGAATTATGTTTTGATTTAGGTATAGATTCTAATAGTGTTACTTTACTTGCTAATTCAAAAGAACAAATATGTGTAGAAAAAATAAAGTCATTATTAAAATTTGGTATTACATCAACTAGATACAAGGACATTTTTGATATTTATTATTTGATAAATAAAAGTGATTTTGATAAGCGACGTTTTTTAAATTATTTAGATAAATTAATTTTTAGAAACGAATTAATTGAAGAAAGTAATATAACAGAGTTACAAAATAATTTAAAATATACATTATCAAATAAGAGATTTAAATCCATGGTTAATATGGCAAAAAACAATTGGCTTGAATTGTCTATAGATGACACTGTTAATTCAATTTTAAACTTCATATCTTCGTTGGAATTAGTCGAGGTATAATACTATGAATAATAGTGAAATATTAAAATTAATAAAAGTAAAAGAACTAGAAATAAAAAAATTACAATTAGAAATAGATAAATTGAAGAAACAATTTAACGAAATAACAGCAAATTCATCAGAAGATATTTCAAGTCGTGAAGATTCAGTTAAAATATTTATGAATTATTTTAAAGGAAGAAATGATGTATATCCTTATTTATCTATTGATAAAAATAATCCAAATATTAAATATTATATACCTGCATGTTCAAATGAATGGAAAAATGGTGTATGTAATAAAACAATGGGTAAAAAATGTAAAAATTGTCAATATAGGGAAAATAAACCAATATCAAAAGAAACTATTTATAAGCACATGTATGGAAATTATCCAATAGGTATTTATCCTCTTTTAGAAAATTCTACTTGTTTTTTTCTGTCATTAGATTTTGATGATAAAGATTCGAAAAAAGATATTAAAAGTGATGTATTAGCATTTGCAAGTGTTTGCGATAAATATGAAGTACCTATTGCTATAGAACGTAGTAGATCTGGTAATGGAATACACATATGGATGTTCTTTGATACAAATATTAAAGCAATAACAGCAAGAAAATTAGGTAGTTTGTTATTATCTAAAACTATGGAAATATCAAATATTTCAATTTCCTCTTTTGATAGAATGTTTCCTAATCAAGATATATTACCAAAAGGTGGATATGGTAATTTAATAGCACTACCATTTCAAAATGAACCATCTAAATATGGAAATACATTGTTTATTGATAGGAATTTTATTTTAATAAAAAATCAAATGCAATATTTAAGTTCTATTCATAAGTTAACTGAAATAGAAGTTTTTGAAAAAATAAAACAATTATCTAATGAAACTATTGATATCAGTCATGAAATAATTGATATGCAAAATGAAGTAAAAGTAAAGAGTAAAAATAATATAGATTATCCTAAAAGTATTAAAGTGATTTTAAAGGATATGGTATATATTGATAAAGCTAATCTTGATGGAGTAGTAAAAAATAGTTTTAGAAGACTTGCTACCTTTGCTAATCCTGAATTTTATAAAAAACAAAAATTAAGAATGTCCGTTTACAATGTTCCTATGGTAGTTGATTGTAGTAAAGAAGATGAAAAATATTTAAAATTGCCAAGAGGAACATATAATTATTTAGAGAGTCTATGTAATGTTAATAACATTGAAATTATTAGTAAAGATGAGAGATTTGTTGGAAATAAAATAGAAGTTAAATTCAATGGTAGTTTAAGAGAAGAGCAACAAATAGCAATAGACCATATGTTAAAATATGATAATGGAATATTATGTGCTCCGACAGGATTTGGAAAAACAGTAATTGGATGTAAACTTATAGCAGAAAGAAAAGTGAATACACTAATATTGGTAAATAAAATTCAATTGCTTAATCAATGGAAAGATAGGATAAAAGAATTTTTAGATGTAAAAGAAGTTGGTGAGATAAGTAGTAAGAAAAAGAATATTACTAATGTTATTGATGTTGTAAGTATAAAATCATTATGGAATAATGGAAATGTTTTAGACATTGCAAAAAACTATGGAATGATTATAATTGATGAATGTCATCATACTGCAGCATATACTTTTGAGCAAGCAATTAATACAGGAAATGCTAAATATGTTTATGGAATATCTGCAACACCGGAAAGAGAAAATGGACATACTCCAATCATAAAAATGCAATGTGGTGATATTAGGTATAAAGTGGATAGTCTAAAATTTAATAAAAAATTGAATATCCCTATGAAAGTAATTGCAAAGAAAAGTCATTTAAATTTTACAAATCAAAATATTGATAATTATGAATTAAATGAAATTAATGATTTGATAGCAAAAGATATTATACGTAGTGAAAATATTATTAAAGATATTAAGAAGGAATATGATAATGGAAAAAATATATTAGTTTTAACAGAAAGATTAGAATTAATGAACTACATTTATGACAAATTATCAAAATATACAAATAATATTTTTAAATATTATGGTGGAATTGGCAAAAAAGTTCTTAAAAGTTATATGGAATTAAATAATCAAATAAATGAAAACGAAGATAATAAAATTATAGTAGCTACTGGATCATATATTGGTGAAGGGTTTGATGATTCAAAGCTCGATGTATTATTTTTAACAATGCCCATTTCTGGTCAAACTAGAGTAACACAATATGCTGGAAGATTACATAGGAAAGATAGTAATAAAAAAGAAATATTAATTTATGATTATATAGATGATAATTTTTCAAAAACTCGTAATATGTTTCTGAAAAGAAAAAAAACATACGAAAAATTGGGTTATGAAATAGTTGAAGAAAATTAGTGTTTTAATTTTAATGTGTTATAAATAAAAATTATATTAATATGATTTATTATTATTTTTCTAGATACCAAAATCAGATACTAAATGCTTAAAATAAAGTTATTTTTATAAACTTTAATAAGTTTTGATAAAAGAAAAAGTCTTATTTTGTAAGACTTTAATCAATTAATAAATTGTTACGAACTGATAATAATATTTCCCCCTGAAGATCCAGTCTAAAGACTGGGTCATTTTTTTTGGAGAAATAAGATTGTTGACATATAT
>CAYPVK010000024.1:0-3355 GCA_964414185.1 uncultured Lactobacillales bacterium
CTGTTCCTCCGGCTTGGATATCTTTCGCAGGGTCTGCCGGGCCTCTTCCTCCGATTCCACGGGGAAGATATCCAGTCCCAGGGCCTTGAAGCCCATGACGGTCTCCCGGCCGCCCAGAACACCGATCTTATACATAGGTCTCACGCAGCCTTTCTCTCAGCCGTTCCGGGGCAATGCCCGCCCGGAGTCCGGTAAGGATCATGCGCACGTTCATAATGATCCGTTCTTCCACCGTCAGATACCATACCACCAGCTGAGGACCAAAGTACATCAGGCGAATATTGGACAGATACCGCATCAGACCGTCGTCGCATTCCTTCTCGAAGCGGGTCATGGGTCCGCCCCTCATGGCTTCCACGCCCAGCGCCGCCGCCTCCTGGAAAGGAGAGGCGATAAACAGGCTCTGGAGCACTTCGCCGGAGAAAGCGGCACGGGCCATGTAGTCGGCGGAGATATTGCCACCGGGGATGAGCACACTCTGGAGAAATTCCACAGTCCGGCCCATTCGCACGCAGCGAACACAGGTGCGAAGGTTGGCCGCGTCAATGAGCAGCCCGCAGTAGTACTCCATAAAGGGCGTGCCCGGTTCCGGGTCCAGCAGCGGGGAATATTTCTCCACTCCCGGCTCCACATTCCGGACCATTTCGCTCATTTCCGCAAAACAGGCCTTATCCAGCACGAAGTCCGCCAGCTGGGGATTCTGCGTTCTGGCCAGAATGTTTTTCGCCTCGGTCATGCTTTTGCCCAGTTCCGGGGGAAAGAAACGAAAGTCGTTTTCCTCGTATGCCTGCTGCAGCTTTTCCGCCGGGACGCGCCCGGCGCCGGAATAGAGCTTGCTGCTGTCCACATCCATCGCCTCGCCCTTGATGATGGCTTTGGCGTTGTGGTAATCGTACTTCAGGCGGAAGATCTCCGTCACTTCGTTTTCGGGCACCACCTGAGTGATCTCCTTCAGCAGCCGCATCCGGCGTTGGGCCAGCACCTGGTCGATCTGGTCCGCGCCCATGCCCATCATGTTGGGCCAGCCGGATTCGGCCAGCATACGGGCCGCCATGTCCGCGCTTTCCGCCGAGAGCATCTGTTCCAGCCGTTCAAACGTGATCATATGCTGGGCACGCATCTTGATCATGGACGCCAGGAACATATAATCCTTGTAAGTCGGTCTGCCCTGGGGCAGGTACGCTATTTTGTTTTCAGCCAATTTGTTTCCTCCTTCCGGGAGGTTTTAACCGAACAGGACGGCCGCGATATCCGCGTCCAGTCTGTTGCGGCTCATTTCCACAAGGGAATCCAGCGCGCAGTTGACTTCCACATCGCCCTTGCGGAGGATCAGTCCCCCCGGGATGGGCCGGGTGGTCTCCGACAGGGTCAGCTTCGGCTCCAGGCCGCGCTTTTTCAGAATCTCGTTTGCCCCGTCCGTTACCTGCCGGCCCACTCTGGCCCGGTCGGTCTCGTTGAGCACGATCTCCTCATCGCCGCTGACGGACGCCTTGCCCGCCTGGCCGGCCAGAAACGCGGCATACTCCGCCTCCGGCAGGGACAGGATCTTCTCTTTCGCCTTGACATACGCCTCGGCGATCATTGCCTGCTTGAGGGCCAGCACGCTCTTCTTCGCTTCCAGCCGGGCGGTGTTGCCCAGCCGCTGGACGCGCTGCTCGGTATCCGCGGCGCCGCTGCGCATCTGCGCCCAGTATTCCTCCTGGGCTTTTTTTTCATAAGCGGCCCGAATCTCTTCCGCCTCGGCCCGGGCCTGGGCCTTGATGGCTTCGGCCTCGGCACCGGCTTCCGCAGCAATGCGGGCCGTGATTTTTTCAATACCGTTCATGGCGTTACCAACCTTTCGGTGATCACGCCACGCCCAGGTTCAGGTTCAGCAGCATCAGGAAGGAAGCCAGCAGGGACAGAATGGCATAGAACTCAACGGTGATGCACATGACGATGCCCTTGGCCCAGTCGTCGGGGCGGCGGGCCATCAGGTTGATGGCGCGGGCAGCGGCGCGGCCCTGAGCGGGAGCGGAGATGCAGCCGCCGATGGCCATAGGCATGCACGCGGCGAACACCCGCAGACCGTCCGCAACGGACAGGCTGGCGGCGGTGCCGGCGAAAACGCCCATCTGCAGCAGAGCAAAGAACCAGATGACCAGACCGTACAGGCCCTGCGTGCCGGGGATGACCTGCAGGATCATGACTTTGCCGAAGTAAGAGGGATCCTCGCCCAGAAGACCGATACCGGACTCGCCGGCAAGACCAGTGCCCTTGGCGGAACCGGCGCAGCAGAAACCGCAGGCAAGACCGCTGCCCAGAAAGCCCAGCGCCAGGCCGCCAAACTCAGCGATAAAGTTATTCATGATTTAGTCCTCCTTGATTATATCTACATATTTTGTTTTGATCGCCAGAGGCCGGAAAGGCCGGCCGCCGTCCCGGTACCATTTTCCGAAGAATTCCAGGTACTGGAGACGCAGGGTATGCACGAAGCATCCGATCACGTTCAGGCCGAAGTTCAGCGCGTGACCGATGCAGAAAACGACGATAAACAGGATGATGCCGCCAACCGTGGCGCCGCCCAGGGCACCCAGCTGGTTGAAAACGCTGGCAATAACGCTGCCGGCCAGCATCAGGGCCATCAGTCGGGAGTAGGAGAGCAGATCGCCCAGATAACCGGTGGCGCCGTTGTACACCGCGCCGAAGATGCCGGTGATCTTGCCCAGGCCTTTGCCGGTAATGAGCTGGCCCAGAACCAGCATGCCTACGCCGACCCACAGCACGATGGTGCTCTTGCCCAAAAGCATCAGGCCAAGGCCGACCATCATCACCCACCAGCACAGGTCGTTGAGCAGGGCGTCCGCCCACTGGCCGTCCCGGATCTTCAGAAAGATGCCGATGCCCACACCCACCGCCAGATGGACGGCGCCCAAGGCGATCGCCGCGATGAGTACGTACAGGGGGTTGTTGCCTTCCAGCAGATTCAGCGGCAGGGTGATGACCACATCTCCCAACCGGATGGCGCCAAAGTTTGGAACTATATGCCAATCCCGGCCGAACATCTTGCCGATTACCGTCACCGCGTCGCCGAAGAAGCCGCCGGTCAGGAAGCCCATGATAAACGTGGTGATGCCGCAGATGATCAGCAGCCCCGCCATGTTCTTCATGCCCCCCCGGGGTTTGGCCTTGAGCATAAACAGCAGGCCGCCGGCCAGCAGGATCAGCCCGTAGGCCATGTCCGCGAACATGATGCCGAAGAACTGCGCGAAAAACGGCATAATGAAGGGGTTGGGGTCCAGCCCGTTGTATGCGGGCAGGGAGTACATCTCCGTGACCATGTTGAAGGGGCGGGTCACAGGGTTGTTGCGCAGCT
>CAYPVK010000025.1:0-467 GCA_964414185.1 uncultured Lactobacillales bacterium
TTCAAGCAATCAATTTAGTGCCACAAGACACGCCCCGACAGATTGATTTGTTTACCAATGTTGAGAGAATTGAAAAATTGGAAAAGCTCGATTTATGTATTGAAACGATCCGACAACGGTTCGGCAAGGACAGCATTAAAAACGCAGTCCTCTGTCAAAATCTAAGGTTGCCACCTGAAAGGGCAGAAATTACAATGCCGACCGGAATGTTGAGTTAGGAGGTTGTGATGAACAGCATCGTTCTATCGGACAAACACGCTCCTTGCGGGTATATGGGAATACTCGGTTGTAATGGGTATGAGAAAACAGATAGCATCATCTGCCTGACCGCAAACGGAGATAAAAATTTTCTGAATGAAGGAATTGTGGAGGGTTCGATTTTGTTTGTTGAAACAAGAAGCAAGTTCCAAGAAGGACTACTCAATGTGTTCAAATTCAAGTCGAATAATTCGCCCCAATACAAACTT
>CAYPVK010000025.1:504-963 GCA_964414185.1 uncultured Lactobacillales bacterium
GAAACAAGGTCGCAGGAGCTACTTTCGTTGGTAAAGTGCTTATGGCGGTAAATCAATATTGATAGGAGAGCAAGACAATGGAAGATCGTAGAAAAGTATATGTAGAGGTAAGAGCAAGACACCTGACTGACGGTACTTGCCGACCTGAGAGCATAAAGTTTGAAAATGACGAGGTTTATGAAATCGACAGAGTTAAGCATTGTTGCCGAGCTGCTTCTACTAAGGTCGGTGGAACCGGACTTCGCTATACCGTAATGATTTGCGGCAAGGAAACTTATCTTTTTGATGAAGAAAACGGGAAGTGGTTTGTTGAGGGTAAAAGCAGAGTTACCACTTGATAATAGCATAATACTCTGGTTTTATAAAACCTCAGCAAAGGTACAAAGCAACTTGATGAGGTGATGTAATTGAAAAATGATGTTTGGACTCCGATACCGATGTTTTGCTCAAATTGTGGGC
>CAYPVK010000025.1:973-3072 GCA_964414185.1 uncultured Lactobacillales bacterium
ATTACGGTTATCGAAATGATGAAGGTAAGATAAAGTACGAATGCACGAAATGCAAGGTTGTTGCAGTAAGAACGCAAAAAGGTCGCAGACACGACCGTATTGATATTTTTGCCCCTGTTGGGCAAGTAAGGTATGAGTAAGGTATAAGCGTATGCAGGTCGCAACGATAGATAACATTCACAATGTACTTCACCAAGTTTTCCAAATTGCTGTTGACGATAATATTATTCGGATAAATCCAACGGACAATATGCTGAGAGAATTAAAAATGTCCCGTGATTATCGTACTGAAAAAAGAAAGGCTTTGACAATTAAGGAACAGGAGATTTTCTTGTCCTATATGAAGCAAAACCCAAAGTACCGACATTGGTTTCCTGTTTTCTATATTATGTTGAATACCGGTATGCGCGTAGGTGAGCTTACAGGACTCAGATGGGCGGATGTTGACCTCGACGGAGGAATGATTAAGATAGGTCATACATTGGTATATTACAAAAAAGCTGACGGTAAATGCAGTTACACTATCAACACAACAAAAACAGAAGCCGGGGAACGAGAAATTCCAATGACTGATGAAGTAAAGTCAGCGTTTCTTGCAGTTAAAGAATTCTATGATGATATTGGAATTAAATGTAATGCAAGTGTTGACGGATATACAGATTTTATTTTTCTTAATCGGGATGGAAATCTCCACAACCAATCTTCGCTAAACAGTGCTATTCACCGAATCAGGAGGGATTGTAACGACGAGATCCTACTGAACAGAAAAACGGATAAGGAACCAGTATTACTGCCCTATTTCACTTGCCATCATTTGCGGCATACTTTTGCAACGCGGCTTTGCGAGTCGGGAATCAACATTAAGGTTATCCAAAATGTTTTAGGACATGTTGACATATCTACAACTATGAACATTTATATAGATGTCACCAAGGATTTGAAGAAAGAAGAAATGCAGAATTTTGCGAATTATGTTAGGTCTGGGAATAGTAAAGAGCCAATTATAAATTCCATATAACCAATGAAAAAGAGATGCCAAACAGAAAGATCTGCGGCATCTCTCTTTTCACACATTTTTCTTTTTTTAACCGATGAGATATACTAAAGGCACTAAATGAAAGGTGTTTTTAGTATGGAAAACAGTATTGCAAATATGAGACCACACCTTGTAAATGAGTGGTCTGATCGGAATTTGCCCTTGAGTCCTAACGATGTGCCTTATGGCTCAAACAAGCTGTATTGGTGGAACGGCCCGTGTGGACACGAGTGGGAAACAAGTGCCAAGGCTCGCTCGGCAGGAGAAAAATGTCCTATATGCTCCGGCGCAAGAGTCATAGCAGGAGTCAACGATCTAAATACGACATGTCCCTCGTTAGCAGAGGAATGGTCATCGAAGAATAAAATAAAACCAACAGAGGTTTCTGCCGGATCACATAAGAAAGTATTATGGCACGGAAAGTGCGGTCACGAATGGACGGCGGAAGTAAAGAGCCGAGTGAATGGCACAGGCTGTCCTTATTGCTCACACAACATTGTTCTGCCCGGATTTAACGATCTTGCTTCACGATTTCCAAAGCTTGCCGCAGAATGGTCGGAGCGAAATTATCCATTGTACCCGAATATGGTTACGGCATTTAAGAATAAAAAAGTTTGGTGGAAATGCAGTCTCGGACATGAATGGTACACTTTGATATCTACGAGAGCCGGAGGCAGTCAATGCCCTTATTGCAGCGGTATTAAATTACTAAAAGGATTTAATGATCTTGCCACCACGCATCCTACGATTGCAGAAGAATGGTCTGAACATAACTTTCCTCTTTACCCTGATCAGGTTAATGCAAAGTCCACGAAAAATGTTTGGTGGAAGTGTAAGGCGTGTGGCAATGAGTGGAAGTCTGTAATCAGTGCCCGTGTAAAAGGGACTTCTTGTCCGGTTTGCGCTGAACGACAAGTATTGAGAGGACATAATGATTTAGCCACGACAGATTATATGCTATGTAAGGAATGGGACTACGAAAAAAACAAAGTGTCACCAACCGAGATTTCGAGAAATTCGCATAGTCGTGTGTGGTGGTTATGCAGATACGGTCACAGTTGGA
>CAYPVK010000026.1:0-2269 GCA_964414185.1 uncultured Lactobacillales bacterium
GTTATTGCGTGCAAAAAGACGGCGTTACGTGCCCGTCAACGGATGTTTGCAAAACCGCGGATCCCGTTATTCCGGGCGATCGTGTTTGTTATGAAAAATGCAAAGAATTCGGCGGTGGCGGCGTGCTGTATTTTAAAAAGAACGATATGGGGGAACTTGAAGAAAAGTGTTGTTGCTATCTAAACGAAGACAACAATAAACCACAACAAGTAGTTGATGATTTTGTGGAGAATTAAAATGACATTCGGTGCGATAAAAAAGGTTGGGTTGATTGCGTTGTTGGCGGGCACGTTTGCGTTCGGCGGGGAAAAGGAAGTTTCGACACCCGCATCGAAACAACCCGTTGCAGTTAAAACAACGTCGTCAAAGTATAAGAATATGACGGCCCGCCAAGCGGATGTAAAAATGAAAAAAGTTTTTGCCGAACAAGAAAAATCGTTAACGCCCAAACAAAGAGCAATGTGGAGAGATTTTAAATCTTGTAAAGCGTTCAAATTGATTTTGCCCGAAATCAAAATGAATATGGATATTTCAAAAATACATGAAATTTCGGGCAAAATTTATGTTCCGTTTGAAACGCGTGATGATATTAAAGATTTAAGTTTGTGCGGCAGTTTCGGCAACGCATCGAAATCGATTATGACGGGGGCGAACAACCCTGCTGGTGCCATTGTGGTTGTCCACCATTATAATTCAAAAGAGTGTATTTTGCCGTCCCATGACGTTCCCTATTTTGTCAAACAACACCCCGATTGTTATTTTTACACGCCCAAGGCCGCTTTGGACAAATTATCGGATAAGGAACAAGAATATATCCAAACGCTTGACAAAGCGTTGAACGCCGTTTATCATTTTGCCTATGGATACGGTTTTGCAAAAATCGATGTTAAAAAATTGGCAAAGGGGGAAATGGCCGGTTGGGCGTATAATGACGGTAGTTTGTTGGGCAAGAACCGCGTTCGGACAAGCAAGGCGTTTGAACGTTGGTGTAAGGGGCGTTCCGATACAGAAATCGGCATCCATGATATTTTGGGTTATCCGATCAGAGTAGAAGAGATTCCCGAAAATTCGAGGCCTTTAGAAGTTACCGGCGGTTGTAGTGGGGAAATTATTGTCGCAGCTGATTGTGCTCACGGTGGATTTCGTATTCCCGATTCTCGTGATATTTCAAAGGATAAAGAAAGGCTTCATGATGTATACGGGCAGATTCGTTCGCGTCAAAGAGAATTTTCCGAACTGAGACATGAAAGATTGGATAAAAAGATTGAAAAAGTGGCAACGGCGGCCAAAGAAAAGTTTCCGAACGCATCGGAACAATTTAACGACATTTTAACGGATAAAGTCAACACCGTCCATATTTATAACAAATTGTTGATTAAAGTGATGAACAGTTGGCGAAAAATGCCTGATTCTTTGGCAGCCACGGGTGTTTTGGATAAATATCTTAAGCAAAATTTAAAACAAAAACAATCGGATGAAAATACCGTGCCGACGGTGCGTAACATCGGCAAACAAAATGTAAATCATGCCTTATCCCAAAAAAATACGCAATTGGAAAGGGAATCTTGAATGAATATTGATTTTCGAAAATATTTAATTATTGTATCGGTTGCAATGTTCACCCTATCGGCACACGCGAACATTGTGGGAATTTGCTGTGAGACATATAAAGTAAAAGCGTGCAAAGAAAAAGGGCTAAAGATGGATCAAGATTGTTCATGTGAATCAGATTGTCCGGCACCCGAGTATACATTGGTGGACGGCGTTTGTTGCAAAAGCGGTTCGTCGTTGGATAAAAACGGAAATCCGAATGAAATTTGTTGCCGAAAGGTTGGTGGTGTGGTTCTTGAAGACACGGATTCCGACAGTTCCGACAACGGTTCGGGCGATGGTTCCTATCCGTCCACTTTCCAAACTTATGAAACGACTGTCTTGACCAAAAAAATCATTTGTTGCATGTCGGATACTTCACCGTATACTTGGGATAATAGGAAAGAAGTAAACGAAAAGTGTTGCAAACACGCGGAAGGTGCATATATCGCTAAAAACGGTGATAACCCCGCCGTTTGTTGTAAGGGCGAAACGGAAGGCGGGAAAAAATCGCCGTATACCGTTGATAACAAAACCGTAATAAACGAAGTATGTTGTACAACAAATGCAAAAGGCGTATATAAAAAATCGGGAGAGACTGCCGCTTGTTGCGTGAGTGACGATTCGCCGTATACCGTTGATAACAAAACCGTAATAAACGAAGTATGTTGTACAACAA
>CAYPVK010000026.1:2369-2930 GCA_964414185.1 uncultured Lactobacillales bacterium
ATGCAAAAGGCGTATATAAAAAATCGGGAGAGACTGCCGCTTGTTGCGTAAACGAATCTCCATTCTACCGCAGTATTGATGATAAAAAGCCAAACGAGATTTGTTGCTTAGCCAACGGTAAAGATTATAAGTATCTGTCCGAAAGTTCGGTTTGTTGCAAAGGGGGCAGCCGTGTACCGTATCTGAATACGGTAAATGAACTTTGTTGCACTGGATTTGACGGTAAAATTGAAGAATACGAAGGACAAAGGGAATGTTGTAAACCGAAGTCTTCAAAAAATGTGTTAGGAAAGCTTGACGGTGTTTGTTGTGGGGCTGCTGGGGGCAATATCAAAGGCACAGGCGAAAATAAAAAATGTTGTGAACGAACAAATTCGCAAACGTCATAGGTTTTGTGTGTTTCGGAAAGTAAGAAAGGAAGAAGAGATGGAAAACGTTAGAGTATTGAATATGTGTTGCGTTGCGGCGATTGCGTTTGCAACGGGGATTTCTTCGTCCGAAGCATTGGCCTATGACGGTACCGGCGGGTTATTTTGGTGGGATGAAACACCGACGCCGACG
>CAYPVK010000027.1:0-2843 GCA_964414185.1 uncultured Lactobacillales bacterium
AAAGCTCCGTATTCGGCCAGCACTAGGAATATAATCTGAAAGTGCTTTCATACAACCCTTGTGCCATTTGGTCTAAAAAACAAAGCGATATTTCTTCGGCAATCTTCAACCTGCAGCAGATTTCAGACTTTGACCTATTAGCTGCAGGTTGAATAAAACAGAATTTTTTATTTTAACAAATCATTTTGCCTTAGAGATTTAACAAAAGAATCAATTATTTCACTTTGACGCTTATCAATGTCGTTTTCAGTGAAATCTTTTTTTGTGTTTGCCAGTTCCAAGATCTCGGAAACTATTGTCGGGGCTTTCTTCTTGCCGGCGTTGTCAATACCTTTGTAATATTTGATTTTATCAGAAAAATTATAATCAGACGCACGGATATTTATCCGCTTTTCAAGAATGCTCTTGTTTCCTAGTGACTCAAGTTTTTTCACATTAGAAAGAGGTGTTAATTCATATCTCCTTTTTGCGTAAATGTGCTCTATTTCAAAAACTGTAGACAAGTCTGGAATTGTCTGCTTTTTATTTTGAAAAGCCCACCAGGTAAGAATAGACTTTGTAATCGGTCGCCCGTTTCCAAAATAGTAATTTTCAAATAAAGTGCGTATATTTTTTTCTTCAAATTTATTATCTGCAAAGCTAATATCCTTTCCATCGACAATGTTCTTCATTTCTTTAAAGATAGGCAAGCGCAGAGTGCTTATTCCTGGATTTGTAATTGAATAAGCAAAAATAAAAGCCGTAATCTTTGAAAGGAAGCTGGAAAATTTTTTTTCAGCAAGGTTTCCATTTTTATCTTTGTTCTTCATAAAGTATACAGAAACAAGATATGTCCACATTCCGTTGGGGGCATAATTCAGGATGAAGAGTTTTCTCAAAACATCATCAGAAAATTTTTCCGAATTTTGCGAAGCAACTTCTTTCCAAAAATTCGCAAGGCTTTGTAAGTTTCTAAACGTAGAATCTTGTCTTAAAAGTTCATATTTTCTGTCCGGACCTTCGTAAAAAGCGCGCAATGCTTCTGTTGTAGATCTTGTGTTTCCTTTTTTTGCACGCTCAAAATACATATACCGCATAAAAAGCTCATCCATCGGCGTTCCGCGTACAGGATGAAAGATTTTTCCGCAAAGTTCTTCAAGTTCTTTCCATTCTTTTATAAATTTATCTTTTTCATTTTTTGAATTGTAAAATTTATAAAACTGTGACTTGAAAATGTCAGAGTCAGAAAGCGGAAGCCCGCGGTCATTTAATGTTGAAAAAATCCGCAGCGCTGTATCTTGTGAATCAGCTTCGATAGGGAGAATTATGCAATTGTTTAAGATCCTAGTTGGAAGATATGCAAAGGAAGTGGGATTTGTTGAGATAAAATTATCAATTTGGCTTGCAAAAAATAAATAATTTTCAGCATATCTGCTTTTCATACCGACTGCAGAGCCGGATTTTAAAATATTTAAAAATTCTTCTTTTGTATCATCATCTGCAACCTGTGAATCAATTTTAAGTTTTGATTTGTCAGGATTTCCAAATTCATCAGTTTTCCAAATGCAGCTGGCAAGTTTGCTGCAAGTGCTTTTATCGTTTTCATTTGTTACTTGCATTGTTGAAAACTTTTCATAGAAACCGCGGAGCAGTAGCATTAGAGTTGTAAGGCGCTGCTGTCCGTCAATCACCTCAAGTTTGCTGTTTTCATTCTTAAAAGTGACTATCGGTCCTAAGAAATATTCATCGTCAGTCTTAAAATTTGAATAATTATTTTCAGGAAAGGCAAAAGAAATTAAATCTTCCCACAAAGTCTGACATTCATCTTTTCCCCAGGCATAAGGCCGCTGGTAATCAGGAATAAGAAAGTCCGCCTTTTTGTCTGAAAAAAGTTCGAATATATTTTTCTGGTTGACGTTTAGATTTGCCATTCTGTTCTCCTATAAATTATATATTTTATTACTTTCAACAGTTTTTAAGTTTATATGATGATTGCGGAAAAGCTTAATATAACTATCTAACATTCATAGTTACGTTTCATACTTTTCAATTTCAATTTGTAAGTCATGGTTTTCTTTTTCTAAAAACAATGATTCAGTTTTCATAGTTCTCATCTGTTACAATGTTGAACATAAAAATTTCTCCAGATTTATTATAGAAATCAACTATTAATTTAGACGATTTGCTTTTTTCAAACTTAGAAATATCTTAATTCTTTTTCTTTAAAAAAAAGTATAACTCTGTATCTACTTACTTTCAAGAGATTTCATAAAATTATTCTTTCTTAGAATAAGTAATGATTTCGACTTTACACGATGATTTTATAATGAATCTGAAATATTACCGTGAAAAAAACGGATTCGTGCAGATGAAGCTTGCAGTCCAGGCTTACTGCTCTAACGGTTTGATTGGAAATATTGAGGCAAAAATCCATGCGCTTTCTATATTTTAACAAGCACCTCTTGCTAGACTAGACTAGCCCCCCTTGTTAAACGGAACAAGCCCCCCTTGCTAAGGAAGACTCTAAATAAGCGCTTATTGCGCGTAGCTTTCTATCGAGCCGCGCGCAACGTATGCGCACACTGCGCGGAATGTATTTTATGCAATATAATAAATATATTTTTCCTAGGCTGTTTTGCTTTTTCCAATCAGAACTTCTGCTGGAATATGCAGCCCCTCAATAAGCCTACGGATCATTGAAAGGCTTAGATTTCTCTTGCCAGAAAATATTTCTGAGACTTTTGACTTGCTACCAAGATATGCCACCATATCTGCATTCGTAAGTCCTTCCTGCTCCATACGAAATTTTATTGCGGCGATAGGATCAGGAGAATCGATTGGATAATGCTCCTTTTCATAAATTT
>CAYPVK010000028.1:0-2727 GCA_964414185.1 uncultured Lactobacillales bacterium
CGTTTTCAATGATGGCATCCTTGAGCAGAGAGAGCAGCACCTTGTAGTTTTCGGCGTTGACCTCAATTTGCAGGGTTTCCACGCCACCCTCAGAGCCCTCATAGGAGCGCACCTTGATGGAGCCATACTCCATGATGTTCCGGCGGAAAGTGCCCAGGTCCTCTCCGTCATAGTTCTTGATGACCAGGATGGTGCTGTGGATGTCCTCCTCCATCTGATTGGCGAAGTTGGAAAGCACATCATTGTAGGCATCCTGCAAACATTTCACTCTGGAGAGCAAAGGGATTTCGTGGTGGGAGCTCTTAAAGCACACCAGAGGGATGCGCTCCCAGTTGTATGTGGTGACCTGCTGGGTGGCAGGGTCCACTTTTGTGATGTAGTCCCCAGAGGCGGCCTGGGGGTCCGGCTCCAGCGTGCCGTCATCCTTGCGGATGAAACAGTCAACGCCACCACCGTGCATGACCTCAACCTTGACCACATCCTTGGCCTGTTCCTGCTCATCATACTCCAGCACCATGTAGACATGCACAGCAGCATCCAGGATGGTGTGGTCAGCATCGGCCCAGAAAGCAAGCACCTCATCAGCGGGGAAACGCTTGAAAGACAACACGCCACTCTCATAGTAGGGATAGACCCAGCTTTTGCCGCCAATCCATGCACCCTCACCAACATTCCGCATCAAACGGCGAAAACGGGGGCCCAGAACGGTCCCCAGAGTTTCAGCATATTTGGTGTTTTCGGTGTCAAAGGAAAACGGACGGCCAAAGGAGTAGTTGGTTTTCTGGTCCACCATCTTGGAATACAGATTGTTGACCAGTCGATTGTTGGGTAGATGCTTGAGCTCCTTGGGCTTGCCGTCATCGTCCAACGCCATACGCTTGCGCCCCAGAACAGCGTGGCCGCCGTCATAGTACATCTCACCGGCAATCTGCTTTGCACGCTCTGGGCTTTTCAACCATGCGGTGATCTCCAGCTCCAAAAAGCGCTTGTCAGTCATGCCCTGTGTGAAATTGGTGGCGGTACGCTGGGCGCAGTCATTTCTCAAATTCAGCACAACCATGCTTTTCTCACCTCACAGACATTTTGCCGCTGTCCAAGCGGCGTATAGTTTGGGACCTTGTATGGCCACCCAGTCCACCATCTCCTCATTGGTGGCCCAGGAGCCGTCAAGGTTGAGGGAGTTGATGCTCAAGCCGCTCTCATAGAGAAAAGCGTGCGTGATTTCATGGCGCATACACTTGCGCTTGTAGGCCTCCAGATCAGCCATGCTCATGGGCTCCTTGCGCTCCGCTGCTGTGTAGTCTTTCACCACAATGGTCTTGGTGGAAAAATCACAGTAGCCGTCACAGTGCGCCAGGTTGGTGTCTTTGGCCTTTTTGCGATATTCAAGGGTGTAGGGTACACCCAACACGGAAATCCTCATCAGCGCCACCTCACTTGAAACTGAACAGGGCCGGGGCAAAGACTTTGTGCACGAAGTAGCGCACATCATCCATGCTGTGGTCATTTTCTTTGATGGGACGGTCTGCCGTGGCTTTCTCATCCCATCGGTACATGCCAAACTCCCGGATGCAGTCGGTGCAGTTGGAGCAGATGAAAATATCACCGCTCTGGAGCCGTGTGGCTACATTGCGGATGCCGTCAATGACGGCGTTGGAGGCTTTCTCCACCCTATACCGTCCGTGGCGGCGGATGACCTCAATAAAAGATGCCGCTGAGGGGTCAACGATGACCGCAGTGATATGCAGATCACCGGCCAGCTTTTCCAGCTCAGTGTAGTGCTCCTCATCGGTGCGCTGCCGTCCCTCTTTGCGGCTGTCAAAATAATACTCCCGCATCCTGTACCACCGGCCATTGGCCCGGCCCCACAGTCCAATGCTGGTGGGGTTGATGGTGCCATAGTCACAGGAAATATAATAGCGATCATAGGGCCGGGGCTCTTGCGGCACCACATGATAGTCTTTGTTGAACATGGTGTAAATCAGCCCCTCCGCTACCACCCACAGGCCACGGATAAAGCGGTCATAGAACACGCCGGAGTAAAGGCTCTCATACCTTGCCTTGACGGCTTGGGAGAGGCTGAGGTTGTCATCCATGGTGAAATGGAGGTGCAGCATGTTGCGCTTTTTCGCCTCCAAAATCCATGTGATGTAAAACCAGTGGCTTGGGCCCTCCGGGTTGCAGTTAAACCACAACTTGGAGCCCTCCACAGAGCAACGGGCACAGGCCTGCTCCACAAAGGAGCGGGGCATCAAGGCCACCTCATCCAGCAGGATGCCCGCCAGAGTGATGCCCTGGATAAGTGAGGCGCTGCTCTCATCTTTGCCGCCGAAAAGGTAAAAGTTGTTGCTTTTCCCGGCGGCCTTGACTGTGATCTTGTTCTCAGAACGGTGCTCCTTGAACGAAAACACCCCACCCAGCCAGGTGGGGAGGTTAGAGGTCACATTGCGGCGCAAGCTCTCAATGGTCTTGCCGCAGATTGCAAAGTTTTGACCCTCAAAGTTGGCCATGGCCCACATGATAAAGCCCACGGTCATGGCCACTGTCTTGCCGGAACGGATGGAGCCGTCACAGATGATGCCGTCATAGTCCTTAAAGCCCGGCCTATTCCACCAGGTCATGGCCAGATTTTGCCGGGGGCTCAATTTCTGGTATCTCACTTGTGTCCAGCTCCTCTCTGGTGCTCTGGTCGATGACCTCAAAGATGTTGTTTTCCTCTGGGTCAGC
>CAYPVK010000029.1:0-2464 GCA_964414185.1 uncultured Lactobacillales bacterium
AACGCGGCCTGCTCGTGGGGGCGGGGCCCCCCCCCCCCGCCGGCCCCCCCCCCCCCCCCGCGACTGCGCTTCGCTTACCCTCATCAGAGGGAGCCATTTAGGCGCTCCCGGTATAAGTGCTTCTATCCGGGGGATTGCCACGCGGCAAGGCCGCTCGCAATGACACCGTAATTGGGGAGGTGTCATTGCAATGACACGATTATCTGATTATTCGCCCATGCCGGCGGCAATATCCTTGTCCCGGCAGCACTTTTTATACTTTTTACCGCTGCCGCAGGGGCAGGGATCGTTGGGGCCGACCTTGGTGCCCTTGCGGACAGGCTGCTGCTTGACTGTCTTCTCCTCGCCGCCGGAGGTAGCCGTCTCCTTGGCCACCTTCTGCCGCTTGACCTCCTGGGCCGGCCGCAGCCGGAGGATAAACAGGCGGCGTACCGTCTCCTCCCGGATAGCGGTGATCATCGCCTGGAACATCTCGTAGCCCTCTTCCTTGTAGGCAACCACCGGGTCGTGCTGGCCGTAGGCGCACAGACCGATGCCCTGCTTCAGATCGTCCATGGCATCAATGTTGTCCATCCAGTATTCATCCACCACCCGGAGCATAACCACACGCTCCAGCTCCCGCATCATAGCGGCGCCGTAAGCAGCTTCCTTTGCCTGATAGATAGCGACGGCCATTTCATAGACCGCATCCGCCGTCTGCTCTGCCGTGGCACCATCCTCCGGCAGGGCCGCATCGGGGGCGATAAAAATGCCGCCCAGCTTTGCCAGAATTGCCTGCCGTCCCTGGCTGTCCAACAGACCGCCGGAGGCGCTCAGGCAGTCGGAAACGGTGGACTCCACCGTCTGGCGCAGCATATTCATCATATTCTCCCGCAGGTCCTCTCCGTCCAGCACCTTCTGCCGCTGCGCATAGATAACCTCACGCTGAGTGTTCATCACATTGTCGTACTCCAGAACATTCTTTCTGGAGCGGAAGTTCCGGCTTTCCACGCTCTTTTGAGCGTTTTCCACGGCACCGGAAAGCAGCTTTGCCTCAATGGGAGTGTCCTCATCCAGACCAAGGGAGTCCATCATGGACATGACCCGGTCGGTGGAGAACAGGCGCATCAGGTCGTCCTGCAAACTCAGGTAGAACCGGCTCTCGCCCGGGTCGCCCTGACGGCCGGAACGGCCACGGAGCTGATTGTCGATCCGGCGGGATTCGTGCCGCTCGGTACCGATGATAAACAGGCCGCCGGCAGCACGCACCTTGTCCGCCTCGTCCCGGATCGCCTCCTTGTGGCTTTGCAGCAGGGCACGGTAGCGGGCACGCACCTCCAAAACCGCCGGATCGGTGGTCTCGGAGTAAGAGTCTGCCTCCCGGAGCAGCTCCTCCGGCAGATCGGTTTTGGCAAGGTCTGCCTTGGCAAGGAAATCCGCGTTGCCGCCCAGCATAATATCCGTACCACGGCCAGCCATATTGGTGGCAATGGTAACAGCGCCGAAGTGACCAGCCTGGGCGATGATCTGTGCCTCCTGCTCGTGATACTTGGCATTGAGCACATTGTGGCCGATGCCCTCTTTTTTCAGCAGCTTGCTGAGGATCTCACTTTTCTCAATGGACACCGTACCCACCAGCACCGGCTGCCCCTTTTCGTGGCAGGCCTTGACCTGGCGGATGATGGCACGGAACTTGCCCGTCTCCGTCTTGTACACCACATCCGGCTGGTCGATCCGGATCACCGGGCGGTTGGTGGGGATCTCCACCACATCCAGGTTGTAAATGGAGGCAAATTCCTCTTCCTCGGTCAGGGCAGTGCCAGTCATACCGGAAAGCTTGTGATACAGGCGGAAGAAATTCTGGAAGGTAATGGTGGCAAGGGTCTTGCTCTCGCCTGCCACAGCCACGTGCTCCTTGGCCTCAATGGCCTGATGGAGGCCCTCGTTGTACCGCCGGCCATACATCAGTCGGCCGGTGAACTCGTCCACAATGATGATCTGCCCATCCTTGACCACATAGTCAATATCCCGCTTCATCAGACCCCGTGCCTTCATCGCCTGATTCAGATGGTGAGACAGGGTGGCATTCTCCGGATCGGCCAGGTTTTCCACGCCGAACTGCCGCTCCGCCTTGGCAATACCGGCGGCGGTCAGGGAGACGGTGCGATGCTTTTCATCCACGATGTAGTCGCAGTCGTAGTCGTCCTGAATCTCCTTTTCGTCGGTCTTGGCAAACACCTGCCTGCGCAGACCGGCCACGAAGCTGTCAGCCGCCTCGTACAGCTTGGAGGAATCCTCCCCCTTGCCGGAGATGATCAGGGGGGTCCGTGCCTCGTCGATCAGAATGGAGTCCACCTCGTCCACAATGGCAAAGGCGTGCCCCCGCTGAACAAGATCGGCCTTGTACAGCGCCATATTATCCCGCAGATAGTCAAAGCCCAGCTCGTTGTTGGTGCAGTAGGTAATGTCGGCGGCATAGGCCTCC
>CAYPVK010000030.1:0-1580 GCA_964414185.1 uncultured Lactobacillales bacterium
TAGCCAGATGAAACTCCCTTATGCTGATGAAGTAGGCAAGGATGTTATCAAGGAAATAATCGCGAACACTAAATGGAACAAGATTGAAAGAGTAAGTCCTCTCGCTTAACAACTTAACAAAAAAAGAGTTATGAAAATACAATACGTATCTGACCTCCATCTGGAGTTCCATGAAAACAGCCGCTGGCTGAAAGAGAATCCGCTGGTAGCAGCCGGCGATGTTCTGATATTAGCCGGAGACATCGGCTATCTCGGAGATGATAATTACGCGCATCATCCCTTCTGGGACTGGTGTGCGGAGTCATTCAAGCAAACTATCGTCATCCCCGGCAACCATGAGCTATACAAAAGCTTTGACATCAATGACCTTCACGAAGGCTGGCAGCAAGAAATACGTCCGAATGTAAAAGCCTGCTATAACTGTGTGATTCAATTGGTTCCCGACATCGACCTCATCGCATCGACTCTTTGGGCGATGATTCATCCATGGGATGAGTATCAGACCGAACGCGGAGTAACGGACTTCCATCGTATCCGAAACGGACAGTTCCGTCTTTCGGCTCAGCGTTTCAATCAGAAGCATGAGCGTTGCCGTGAATTCATCGAAAGAAGTGTTGTAGAGAGTAAGGCCAGACATATCATAGTTGCCACCCACCATGTGCCGTCGTTTGAACTTATGTCAGATTAGTTCAAGGGGAGTCCGATTAACGGAGCTTTCACATCTGAACTCGGCGACTTCATAGCCAGCAGCCGTATCGAATACTGGATATACGGCCACTCGCATCGAAACATAAACAAAACCATCGGCAATACCCGGTGTATCTGCAATCAGCTTGGTTACACCTTTCATGGAGAGCAAAGCAGCTTCCGCCGGGATGCCATAATAGAAATCAATGACAATGAACTTCAAGTTTGACGGTGATCGGTTGTTTTTCACTTCCGACACCCAAATCACACCAACATACTAAAATATTGCAATCGCCCGTTCAAGACGATTGACCAGATGAACGAAACCATCATCACAAACTGGAACAGAGTGGTTGGGCCTGATGATGTAATCTTCCATCTCGGAGACTTCTGCCTCGGTGGAGCTGAAGAGTGGAATAAGGTACTCGACCGTCTAAATGGCAGAATCTACCTCGTTCTCGGAAATCATGACCTCAAGAATATCCGACAAGGATTCATAGACAGGTTCGAGCACGTTGCAATGTCGATGTGCATTCAGGTTGGCAAAAAGAAAATCTATCTGAATCACTTTCCCTATCTGTGCTTTGAAGGAGGCTATCATAACGACGTGTGGCAACTGTTCGGCCACGTCCATAGCCGCCCATCGAACACCGGGATTGACGCCGGACGACTCCAGTACCTTTTCCCGACACAGCTTGATGTCGGGGTAGACAACAATAACTTCACGCCCCTGTCTTTCGATGAAGTACGAAACAAGATTCAAAGGCAGATAGAACGACAAGCAAAGAATCCCGTTTTGACGATTCCGGCAGATTAAAGGCTGACACAATGGATTTTGGCATGCTTATTGCTGTTCTATCATTATAAAAGCTACACTTATGAATATCAATAAA
>CAYPVK010000030.1:1590-2417 GCA_964414185.1 uncultured Lactobacillales bacterium
CATCTCGTTCCCGAAACCAATAATTGAACGTGACGATGGACAGAACATAAACTCGTGCTTGGCGACGCATTCAGAAAAAACGCGTGTGGCGTAATCGGTTACGCATTATCTTCCGAGCATTTTCACCGGCATACGTTGAAGATCCAGCTACCGGGACAATTCGTGAAGCCGAAACGTGGAAAGAACTCCAGACGGTAAAATGGTGTCAGGTGTATCGAACCACTGGACAACCTTGCAGTTGCCCTATGTGTTCCGGCGAGCGATACAGCCGTGTCGATTTCAAGTGCGAGACCGAGAGGGTAATCCGCGAGCAGCTTGAAGCAGAATAAGCATCCACATTATCAACGGCGTCTTGTTGGCAAACGAGATGCCGCTGTATTTCTATGTATAAAGTTTCCGATTATGTTCTTCAATCTGGATGGATGGCGGTTTTGATGACGCCGTCGGCCCGGTTGGCGAAGAGGTTGTAGGCTTTCTGAATGCAGCTGAGAGGGTAGCGGTGGGTTATCAGATGGGTGGTGTCAATCTTGCCTTCGGAAATCAGCTGCATGATTCTGTCGCAGTCGCAGGCATCGACGCCGCCGGTCTTGAACGTCAGGTTTTTGCCATACATCCACGGCAACGGCAATATCTGTTCTTTATCATAAAGAGCGACAATCGTGACGATGGCATTCGGTCGAGCGCAACGCCATGCGAGTTCAAATGTATCCTTTCCTCCGGCAACCTCAATCACACGGTCTGCACCACGTCCATCAGTAATCGATTTGAGAAAATCAAGGCATTTTGTCGGCTTTAATACCTTGACATTTGAATAATGCTGGCGCACA
>CAYPVK010000031.1:0-2394 GCA_964414185.1 uncultured Lactobacillales bacterium
GCCGAGAGGGATGTTTGCTCCGGTCAGAACCAGAATGGCACCAACCGCCAGAGCGAAACCAGAAACCATGACCGTAATATCCGCAAGGGAGTTTTCCAGCATTTTCTTGATCTCGTCCACTCTGGTCGTGACAGCGTTTCCGAGGAAGTCGTACTCAGGTAGAGCGAATTCAAATCCGCTTCCCCCTCCAACACCAGCACCGGAACCGCTTGCGGTATCAGGAGAGAACACATTCAGCTCGTCAAAACCAGCCGTGTACTGCTTCAACTTCTTGGCGGCACCGGCAGCGTCATCGAGGTTGTCTGCCAATTCTCCTGCTCCAACCCCGGCACTTGTGATACCGGAGTAATCCACCTCGGTCATCTGGAAACCGAACAGGGACGCAATCGCATTGGCGATCTCCCGAATGATCTGCACCACGGCAATGCCATAGGGCAGTATAGCGTTCAGAGCGGGAATGAAGATATTGCCGATAGCTCTGCCAGCCATCTCAAACTGCGCTTTCAGAATACGAAGCTGATTGGCGGGAGCTTCCAGCGTTCTCGCCAAGTCCCCCTGAGCGGTAGTGACCTGAGTCATAATGGCGTAGTAGCGCAGCTCTGCCTTTTCAGCCTGAGTCATGGAAGACACGCTCTTGTCAATACCGAGGGACAGAGCAACCGCTTCCAACCGAGCTTGGGACAGGTCATAGCCCAAACGCCGCAGAGGTTCCAGCTCACCGGAAATACCGGACTGTAACTTCTGCATGGAGTCCTCAACAGAAATGTTGAAGAAAGAACTGAGGTCGTAACCGAGCTGAGTGAGGTTCTTACTCATAAGGGCAGCTCTGTCGGCGGTATCACCGAAGCCGGTCAGTAGAGTGTTGAACACACCCTGATTTCTAATCCAGTCAGACAGGTCGATACCCAAGACTTCACTGACGGTTTCTCCGTACTGCAAAGCAGACTCGGCATAATTGCCCATAGCAACAGTGAACAGGTTCATGTTCTCCTGAAACTCGTTAGACTTGGTGATGACCGTTCCGAGCATACTGGACACCCTTCGAGCCATCTGCCAAACCACAGCGAATTTCAGACCACCGAGAGCCTTACCGAACAAACCGGTGTGGGTGGTGGCTTTCCGAACCGTATTGTTGTACTGCTCGGTAGTGGTAATCAGCTTTTGAATTCTGGACGGGAAAGCGGAGAAACCATTGGACACCTTCTGCATTTCGTCTGCAAAAGGCTTCATGGCAGCGGCAAGATCGGTCATCTGCCGAGTGAACTTGTCAATGTCTGCCTTTTCCAATTCCTCAATCACGGTGGGGAGCTTTCCAAGCTGATTGATGAAGGTGGTCAGTTTGGACTTTTCCAGCTCGGACAGAGGGCGTAAACCGTCAGCAAGGGCGGTCAGCTTATCGCCGTCCGTCCATTTCAGACTGTCAATCGCACCGCTGATTGCCGTCAACTGATTGGCGACAGAGCTGGAAATTTTCACATTGCTGACCTGACCCAAGGTGTTAAGCGCACCGGCAATACGGGTGATCTTCTGCTGAACATCTCCGCTGTTCAAGCCTTGCAGAGCATTTTTCAGCTCTCTCACGCTCTTTGCAGTACCGCTCAAACCGGTAGCCGTAGACCCGCAAGCCGTTCTCAAACGACCAAGGGTATTTCTCAGAGCTTCCAGACCTTGCACGGTCTGAGTGCTGTCATTGACAATCTGAAATTCCAAACCCTGAATTTCCACATTATCAGCCATTTACGCCACCACCTTTCTCTTGAAATTTCTTGTTGGTCGCAATGGCAAAGGCTTCCATGAAGGTCTTTGCCTTGTTGTCGTTCTTCTCTTGAACCTCTTTCTGCTTCTTCTTGTCCTGCTTGGAAAACAGGTCGAAAGGTTCTTCCCGATAAGGAATGGGTTTTGTACCCTTCTTCGCAAAAGCTCTGAGGATAGGAGCTGCGTCAACCAAGGCTTCATAGAAATAGGCACCTTGCAACCATGCGTCCTGATTTTTCAGGTCTTGCCTGATCTGCGCCGCCTTACGGTAGAACTTGACCAACTCACAGTCTTCATTCCAAAACTGGTCGTAGGTCATACCGATAGACAGGTAGTACGGAAAGACCTCTTTGAATTTTTCCGTGTAAGCGAAAAGGGGAGCGGGGCGTTGTTCGCCGCCGCCCCCCTTGTTACCGGAAGGTTGGTCGCTTACCAGCCAGCCTTCCAGCTCAGGTTTCCCTCGCTGTCACCCTGCTCAGGCTCGTCCAGCAGCGTAACCAGCGGGTCGTTATACATCTCGACCAGCCGGTTAATCAGCTCGTCCTTGTGGGTCAGACGAGCGTAGATGTTGTCGATCACATCACGCTTCACGAAGCGGTGATGGGCGAGAAACGCACCAGCGAACAGGGCGGGAAGCAG
>CAYPVK010000032.1:0-2265 GCA_964414185.1 uncultured Lactobacillales bacterium
TATAGATTGGTGGAACCATAAAGGAATCATACTGAACATGTGGGAGCACTTTCAGGAAGATGTGAAACCTCATGCGGATATCCCTGCGCCCTCCCCGGCAAAAGACCTGAATCAGAAATGGTTCGATCCGCAATGGCGTGCAGAATACCTGGACTGGTACGTGGCACACAGCAGTCTGAAAGCAGATATCCTGCCGGTAGCCAATACCCAGTTAGATACCATTTGGATTCATCCCGATCCCGATTTCAACGATGAGATTGTTTTCAATCCCGAGCATCCCAACTGGATATTGCATAAAGAATTGCTGAAGGCATGCAAGGCGAAAGCAAACGGTCACTATTACGTAGGAATGCCCGACTTGATGGAAGGTCTGGACGTACTGGCCGCCTTGAAAGGTACAGACAAAGTTTTGCTGGATACCGTGATGCAGCCCGAAGTGCTGGAACAGCAAATGCAACAAATCAATGATATCTATTTCAAAGTCTTTGATGAACTTTACGACATCATCCGTGAAGGAGACGAAATGGCCTTCTGCTATTTCTCTTCATGGGCTCCCGGTAAAATGAGCAAATTACAAAGCGATATTTCTACCATGATCAGCGAAGATGATTATCGTCGTTTTGTACAACCCTTTATCCGCGAACAATGCCAAAAGATAGACTATACCTTGTATCATCTGGACGGCGTAGGCGCCATGCATCACCTGCCCGCCCTTCTTGAAATTGAGGAACTGAATGCCATTCAATGGACTCCGGGCGTAGGTGAGCCACAAGGAGGATCACCCAAATGGTACGACCTTTACAAGAAGATCCTTGCCGGAGGCAAGAGCATCATGGCTTGTTGGGTAACCTTGGACGAACTGAAACCCTTGCTGGACAATATCGGTGCGGACGGTGTGCATCTGGAAATGGATTTCCATAACGAGAGAGAAGTGGAACAAGCGATGCGCATTGTCGAAGAATACTCCTCTTCTTCCTCTGACGTATCCAAAGAAGACCTTTCGAAAGAAGAAGCCGCTGCAACAAAACAAGAAACAATCGTCGTCAAAGACTCTGCGGCAGCCGGGAATGAAGCCTTGAAACCTTTGTTCAATGCCATTGTGGACGGAAAGCTGGAACCGGCCGTAGAAGTAACCAAGAAAGCCATCGCCGAAGGAGTACAGCCCCAGGAAATTATCAACAACTACATGATAAAGGCTATGGGCGAAGTGGGACAACGCTTCCAGGACGGAAAAGCGTTCGTGCCCCAACTGCTGATGGCAGGACGCGCCATGAAGGGAGCTTTGGAACTTCTGAAGCCTTTATTGCAAGGGAGTGCCTCGACCACCATAGGCAAGGTAGTCATCGGGACCGTGAAAGGCGACTTGCATGATATCGGCAAGAACCTAGTGGCTTCCATGCTGGAAGGTTGCGGCTTTGAGGTAATCAACATAGGCATAGATGTATCTTGCGACAAATTTGTGGAAGAAGTCAAGAAAAACAAGGCAGACATCCTGTGCATGAGCGCCTTGCTGACAACAACCATGACTTATATGCAGGAGGTGATCAACGCTTTGGAAGCAGCCGGTATCCGTCATCAGGTAAAAGTAATGATAGGCGGCGCTCCGGTAAGCCAGGGATTTGCCGATGAAATAGGTGCGGACGGGTATAGCGACAATGCCAATACGGCCGTAGCGGTAGCCAAGGAACTGATGGGGCTTCATAAATAAACGGAATATTCATCTTAATCTGATACATGAATTATGCACGCTAATTATTTAGATACGTTAGATTGGGGCATTCTTATTGCCTACTTTCTGATTCTTATAGGCATCGGTATATGGGCCAGCCTGAAACGCAAAAAAGGCAGCAGCCTTTTTCTTGCCGAGCGTTCCCTGAAGTGGCATCACATCGGTTTCTCCATGTGGGGAACCAATGTGGGCCCTTCCATGCTGATAGCCTCTGCCAGTGCCGGGTTCACCACCGGCATCGTTTCGGGCAATTATGCCTGGTATGCGTTTGTTTTCATCTGCTTGCTGGCTTTTGTCTTTGCCCCCCGTTATTTGGGAGCGCGTATCACCACCTTGCCGGAGTTCATGGGGCGGCGTTTCGGACAGTCCACCCGCAACATTCTTGCCTGGTACACCATTGTGACGATCCTTATCTCGTGGCTTGCCCTGACCTTATTCGCCGGAGGTATCCTTATCCGTCAGGTTTTCGATATTCCCATGTGGCAATCGGCATTGATCCTGCTCGTTATCTCCGCATTCTTCACCATGGCCGGAGG
>CAYPVK010000033.1:0-1789 GCA_964414185.1 uncultured Lactobacillales bacterium
GCTCTTCCGATCTATGTAACAGGCAACACTGGAACAAATGCAGACTCCTACACAGCAACAGTTTCCTTGTCCGACCCAGAAAACACAACATGGGCAGACGGAACAACCGCAAACAAATCAATCAATTGGTCCATTGCAAAGAAAGGTTTGACAATTTCAGCATGGTCAACAACATGGATAAGTGGCAAAACCACCTACACAAGAAGTGACTACGCAACAGGTGTAAATAGTGAAAAGATAACATTAACTTACACACCTTATGCAAACACAGCAGGAACATACTCATACGCAACTGCAAGTGCAAGTGGCAAATTCACATTATCCTTAACAAACACAAACTACTCAATTTCAAGTGCAGGAAACTTCACATTGTCTGCAGGGGCTTTAACAACTCCAACAGGATTAAATTGGACAGCAACTTCAACAGGTGCAAAAGCAAAAGCAACTTGGAATGTAGTTTCTCAAACTGGAATTACTGTTTCATACAGCATTCAACTCTTCAAAAATGGCACAGCAAGTGGAAGCGCAGTAACTTCAACAACAAATAGTTACGACTTCACAAGTGCAATCAAATCTGCAGGAGCAGGAAACTACACCTTTAAAGTAACCGCAATCTCTTCAAACACAAGCAACTGCGCAAACAGTGCTCAAAGTGGCGCAAGTGAAAGCGTTTATTCGGCAAATGTAAAAATTAGCAAAGGCAAAGGCATTAACACTGCAACAATTGGCGGAGCAAGTTCGTTAATTATGATTGCAGGCGAAACCGCAAGCATTGCAGTTTCTGCAAAAACTGGTTTCACCTTGGCAAGCACAAAATGGTCGGCAGGCACAGGTCTCTCTGTTGCAAGCACAACAACTGCTTCAACAACAGCAACCATTTCTTCAACACTTGCAAGCACAAGCGAAATTACATTAACCGCAAAAGATGCAACTTTAAATGCTCCAACACTAACTCTTGGCGACCCAACCAAAACATCGCTTGTATATGGTTCATCTGACAGTAGCACAATAACCGTAACTCCATCTCACACCGCAACAGGCGTAACTTACACCTACAAATGGCAAGTGAAGAACGGAACATCTTATGATGACATTTCAACCGGTTACGAAGGCTACAACACAGCAACACTCAAAATTCTTTCCACATCTTATAGTGTTGGTTCAAGACAATTTAGAGTTGTTGTAACCGCAACTTGCGATGGCTTAACTAGAAGTGCAACAAGCGGAGATTCACAAGCAGTTTCTATTGTTGCAAACACCAATGGAACAGTAACAATCACATTGGATAAGGATAGTTTCTACTATAACGGAAATTCGCAAGGTCCAACAGCAACAGTTAAACTTAACGGAACAGCAATAACCAGTGGATACACAATTACAAACAACACTGGAACAAATGCTGGAACATACAATTTAACCGTTACTATCAACTCGGGCAACTATAATGGTTCATCTGCTTCAAAATCTTGGTACATCAAATACCCAGCAATCACATTGCAAGGGGATAGTGCTTCATCAGTAAGCAGTAACCAAACAATCTATCCAAAATATGGAACAAAAACAATCTACACAACACAATTTGGCACAACAAGTGCATCAATCTCTATCCCAACCAAGTCGGGCTACACCTTTGGTGGCTGGTATAGTGGTTCAACTCAAATGATTAACGCAAGTGGCGCTTTGGTAAGCAACTTTGCATTAACAGATACTGCAACTTGGACTCAAAAATGGACAGCAAACAACTACTCACTTGTTGTTAATGCATACACAAACACTGTTGCAAATCAAA
>CAYPVK010000033.1:1799-2179 GCA_964414185.1 uncultured Lactobacillales bacterium
AAAGTTCCTACACAAACAACGCAGATGGCGGAACAGTAAAAATCGGTTCTGGCACAGCAGGTGCAACCGCATCGGGCAATGTTGCATTTGGCAACACTGCACAAATCACAGCAGTTGCAAATAGTCACTACACCTTTGACGGCTGGTACACTGGCTATTCAAATGGCACTTTCACTGGATTAGTTTCAACAAACGCAACAATCACAACAAGTGAAATGACAACATCTGGATTAACATACTACGCAAAATTTAGTGTAAAAACAAACACTGTAACGGTAAGTACGCCCAGTCATTGTAGTATTAGTCTTGATACTAGCTTTACTACCAGTGACTATAGTATCGATAATTCTAATTCGCAAAAAGAAACGATCTACACGTTT
>CAYPVK010000034.1:0-2106 GCA_964414185.1 uncultured Lactobacillales bacterium
GCTTTCAGATGTTGTTTACCTTACAAAGGTACGAATTTTTTAGCAAATCACAACCTTCGCTTTCCACAGCCGCGCGAACTTCCGATGTTGTTTACCTTACAAAGGTACGAATTTTTTAGCAAATCACAACCAAGGGCGAGTTCAAGCGCGAGGGTATGAAGATGTTGTTTACCTTACAAAGGTACGAATTTTTTAGCAAATCACAACTTTCATAATTTTCTGATTTTGACAAGTTCTGATGTTGTTTACCTTACAAAGGTACGAATTTTTTAGCAAATCACAACAGATCCAGGCAGGCGGTGGCTGCGCGCTCGATGTTGTTTACCTTACAAAGGTACGAATTTTTTAGCAAATCACAACCCTTTCTGCCGTTGGTAAATCACGGTTTGAGATGTTGTTTACCTTACAAAGGTACGAATTTTTTAGCAAATCACAACGAAAGTTGGCCACATCGGTGTACGTCAGATGATGTTGTTTACCTTACAAAGGTACGAATTTTTTAGCAAATCACAACTCGTTCTTCACTATTATATTCCCCACATTGGATGTTGTTTACCTTACAAAGGTACGAATTTTTTAGCAAATCACAACTCCTGCGGAAAGAGAGGGGGCGGACGTGGGATGTTGTTTACCTTACAAAGGTACGAATTTTTTAGCAAATCACAACAATACCCTAAGTACTCATCGCAAGTATACGGATGTTGTTTACCTTACAAAGGTACGAATTTTTTAGCAAATCACAACTGGAAACGAGGTGTCCGCTATACCGTCCAAGATGTTGTTTACCTTACAAAGGTACGAATTTTTTAGCAAATCACAACGGTTCTCCTCCTCGGCATTCGTGAGGTCTAGATGTTGTTTACCTTACAAAGGTACGAATTTTTTAGCAAATCACAACAGTATGGAGATGAGCGACTATAACACCCTGATGTTGTTTACCTTACAAAGGTACGAATTTTTTAGCAAATCACAACGTTTTCTGCCATCTCCCGCAGCGTGTCGCGATGTTGTTTACCTTACAAAGGTACGAATTTTTTAGCAAATCACAACCTCGTCCATATAGAGTTTGTTCCACGTCGTGATGTTGTTTACCTTACAAAGGTACGAATTTTTTAGCAAATCACAACTCGGGCACCAGTAAGATTAAATCAGCAACTCGATGTTGTTTACCTTACAAAGGTACGAATTTTTTAGCAAATCACAACGGAGCGACTGACCACCTTCATCAACATCTGGATGTTGTTTACCTTACAAAGGTACGAATTTTTTAGCAAATCACAACTTCATCTACCGTCTGCGTGGTCGTGTGCGTGATGTTGTTTACCTTACAAAGGTACGAATTTTTTAGCAAATCACAACCTGAAGCGTTGGAAGCGTTCGCTGAAGCTTGATGTTGTTTACCTTACAAAGGTACGAATTTTTTAGCAAATCACAACGAAATGTGCCGAGAGTATCTGTCAGATGATGATGTTGTTTACCTTACAAAGGTACGAATTTTTTAGCAAATCACAACAATGCAAAGATATATATTTTTTTTTAGAAGATGTTGTTTACCTTACAAAGGTACGAATTTTTTAGCAAATCACAACTGAGGCTCTGGAATTCTCCGCTGAAGCGTGATGTTGTTTACCTTACAAAGGTACGAATTTTTTAGCAAATCACAACCGAGGAGCCCGAGGTCTGTGGGCGATCCGAGATGTTGTTTACCTTACAAAGGTACGAATTTTTTAGCAAATCACAACCTAAATGAATAATTATTGTTCCCTATAATTGATGTTGTTTACCTTACAAAGGTACGAATTTTTTAGCAAATCACAACGTACGTTGTTAAGTTGCTCCGCAAAAGCATGATGTTGTTTACCTTACAAAGGTACGAATTTTTTAGCAAATCACAACACTCGTAATACAAAAACAACAAACAATGAAGATGTTGTTTACCTTACAAAGGTACGAATTTTTTAGCAAATCACAACACGCCCCGATGTGGCCTTTGTGGAGCGACAGATGTTGTTTACCTTACAAAGGTACGAATTTTTTAGCAAATCACAACGAGTGATTTGTTTAAGTGGGGCTATTTGTAGAGCTGATGGCGGGCGATGTAGTCGG
>CAYPVK010000035.1:0-2009 GCA_964414185.1 uncultured Lactobacillales bacterium
TTAATTTTGGAGAAAATAGTAATCTTAAAACTATAGGAAATTATGCATTTAGTAGAAATGAAATAAGTACACTTACGATACCTGAAAGTGTTGAAACAATAGGAAATTCTGCTTTTTCAAGTAATAATATTACTAGTGTAACGTTTAAACAAAATGATAATACACTTGCAAATAGTAGCAACATAAAAGCTTCTTACTTAAGCGAAAATAATAGCAAAAATACAGTATCTAAACTAACGGAAAATAATGTAGGATTAAAAACTATAGGAAATAATGCATTCTATTCAAATCAAATATCAAGTATAGAATTACCAGATACTGTAGCATCAATAGGAGAATATGCATTTTATTCAAATCAAATTAGTAATTTAACAATACCAAATAGTATTACATCAATAGGAACTAATGCATTTTATAATAATCAAATAAGTAGTTTAACATTTGAAGAAAATAGTAATCTTGTAACAATAGGAAGTTCTGTATTTTATGGAAATCAAATTAGTAATTTAACAATACCAAATAGTGTAACGACAATAGGATATAATGCATTTTATAATAATCAAATAAGTAGTTTAACAATACCAAAGACAGTTACCTCATTAGGAAGTAGTGCATTTTCAAATAATCCAATAGAAACATTGAGTATAGGAAAATGTACGAGCGATATATGTAAAAATAATTCATTTGGAACTCAAGTAAAGACATTAACAATAGAAAGTGGAGAAATAGGAGAAAAAGCATTTTATTCTAGTAATGGTACAGGAACTATAGAAAGTTTAACTTTAGGAAATGAAGTAACGCAGGTAGGATATGATGCATTTAATGGGAATCAAATAAGTTCTCTTACAATACCAAATAGTGTGACATCAATTGAAGATTATGCATTCTTTCAAAATAAGATTAGTGGAAAACTTGAAATACCAAATAGTGTAACATCAATAGGAGATAATGCTTTTCATCAAAATCAAATAAGTACACTTATAATACCAAATAGCGTTACATCGATTGGATATCAAGCGTTTAAATTAAATCAAATAAGTACACTTGAAATACCAAATAGTGTAACAACAATAGGTAGTGCTGCATTTTCTTACAATCAAATAAGTAGTTTGACGTTTGAAGAAAATAGTAGTTTAAAAACAATAGGAGAAGAGGCATTTTATTCAAGTCAAATTGGTAATTTAACAATACCAAATAGTGTTACATCAATAGGAAATAATGCATTTTATCATAATCAACTAAGTTCACTTACAATACCAAGCGGTGTAACATCAATCGGAAATTATGCATTTTATAATAATTCACTTGAAACAATACTAATAAAAAGAACAGAAGAAGACTTTTTAGTAAATGTAACAGTAGGAAATCAATGGTATTCAGGAAGTCCAACAATAACATATGAGCCATAGAAAGGAATTAATAAGAATATGGAAAATAAGAAAAGTAAAAAGATAATTATATTAAGTATATTAGTAATAGTAGTAATATTATTAGTTATAGGGTTAATAGTAAGTAAGAAAGTTATAAAAAGTAATAAGTTAACTAGTTATGTAGATAATACTAGTATAGAAAAGATAAGTGGGTATAGGATGGATCTTAGAATATATGGTACTTATAATAATAAGAATATAAATAAAATAATAATGGTAAATAATTATAAAGATACTAATAAGGATATAACTATATCTGATGGGGATAAAGAAGAGCATTATATAATAAAAGATAGTAAGAAGTATAAAGTAGAAGATGAAAAGTTAGTTAGTATTGATAATGTATCCTATAGTAATACTGATGTATATTTAAAAAATATAAATAATATTAAGAATATAAAAGAATCTAAAGATGAAAATATAGGAGATAAAACTTATAAAGTATATACTGGAAAAGTTAGTGTAAGTGATATGTCTGATATATTAAAAGAATCACTACTTGATATAAAGCTTAATAGTGATATAGATACTGAAGTATGGTTAACTCAAGATAATTATGTATATAAAGTATATTATAAG
>CAYPVK010000036.1:0-2000 GCA_964414185.1 uncultured Lactobacillales bacterium
ACTCAAAATGCTGCGAAGCTTCTTCATGTGGGTTCGAGTCCCACCAACGGCACCACAAATTAGTTTGATAAGGCTAATTGATTTTTAAGAATTTGAAGACTGCACTTCTTCATTTTCTTTTTTTATGCTTATTGCATTAGATAATGCTTGAACAGATAAAGCTTTTGACTTGCTATCTAAATGTGCATATATATTTGCAGTAGTTGAAAAATTAGAATGTCCAAGCCATTCTTGAATTGCTTTCATAGGTATTCCTTGTGCAAGTAATAAACTAGCACAAGAATGTCTTAAATCGTGAAAGCGAATATGTTTTAATCCTTTATTATTTAATAATATTTTAAAATGTTCTGATACATAATCAGGTCGTACAAGTTTTCCTTGTGGACTTACAAAAACATAATCTTTAAATTCATTTATATAAGTTTTTCCAAAAGCTTCTTTGAAAGCTTGTTGTTTCTTTTTAGTTTCTAATAATTTTTCAGATATTTCTTTTACTAGAGGTAAAGTCCTATAACTAGATTTGTTTTTAGTTCTATCTTTAGCAACTATTTGTCTTTTTCCATCAAGTTTAGCAATAACAACTGTATGCTTAATTGTAATTGTATTATTTTCAAAATCAAATGCATCCCATTTTAAACCTAAAACTTCACTTCTTCTTAAACCATAAAAAGCAGTCATTAAAATCATAAGTTCCATTGGATCATCTTTAGATTTTTCAAATAATTCATTTAGTTCATTTTCATTATAGAAACCACCAATATATTGTTCTTTTTTAGGTCTTTGAATTTTATCTGCAGGATTACTAGGTATTAAATTCATTTTATAAGCATAGTCTAAAGACTTTCTAATAAGTGCGTGATGATGAATAACTGTGTTACCAGATAGTCCTTCAGAAAATAAAACATTATAATAGTTTTGTATATTTATAGGCTCTATATCAATTAATCTAATAGGATTTTCAGTAAAATATTTAGTTATTCTACCACTAATTAATTGATTATATGAAGTATATGTAGATGGCTCTATTGTTTGTTTTACAGTTTCTAACCAATCATTTATAAAATCTACAAATAATACATTATTGTTTTTAGTAGTAGGGAATTGTTTGAAAAATTCCATATTTAATTGCTTTTCAAAATCTACTTTTAATTCTTCAGCTTTTGCTAAAGCTTGTTTTTTATTACCTCTAACTTTTAATTTTGTGGAAACCCATTTTTGTTTCCTTTTTCCATCTTTATCTTTATAATTTAAAACAGCTTGATAAATGCCGTTTTTCTTTTGTAGGCTTACTGTTACCATTTAAAAACTCCTTTCTTTGATATAACAGACTAGATTTAACCTACTATTGATATAATATATATTAACATCTTATCAATACAAAATCCAGTCTTAATTGTTTGTTGTTAGATAAGATATGACATTTGCTTTTGGTATTTTATATTCTCTACCTATTTTTAAAGACTTTATATTATTACTTTTGACTAAACGATAGGCAAGAGTAATACCAATGCCAAGCATATCTTTTAACTCGCTTACAGTTACTACATCTGGATAGGTAGTAAACATTAATTTGTAATTGTCTTTCACATTGTTCATAGAAAACCCCCTTTCATAATAAATTACATAAAAAAAGACCTATAAGGTCAAAAAATAAAAAGTATTATACATATACTTTTTTACTCTTAATAAAATTAGGGCTAATAACATTACTTACCCTTTTAGGAATATCTGCAGAACATTTCAGTTTTCTATCTAAAACTAAGTCGCTTGAATTCTTATCATATTTATAGGCACTACGATTCCATTTTACTAATGCCATATCTGATATTTCATAAGAATAAGAAAGTTCTTTACTAGCTTCAATATGTTGTTTCTTTAACATTTCGTCTAATTGTTTGTCAGCTTCAGTTTTTCTTTTGTTTTTAATCCATTCTCTTTTAGAAACCTTACGATTTTCTTTACTAAGTTCTTGTCTATAAGCTTTTTCACCAGAATATCTA
>CAYPVK010000037.1:0-1846 GCA_964414185.1 uncultured Lactobacillales bacterium
GTTCCGCCACGGAATTTCATTGCCGTGACCACGACCGCGCCGGGTGGCAGTTTTGCCACCTCGTCTTTTGCAGCCTCCATGCTCCCAACATCAATCGGCTCATATCCGGCCCGCGTTAGCAAGCCCGACATGAGCCGACGGTCGGATTCGGAGGCATCTACAATGAGTACCTTGTTCATAAAATTGATTATTAGAAAATTAGTACGCAGTATTTAAGATGCGTTCTCATATTATTTTATTTTTTTTTTAATTAGAATAAACAGAGATGGTGTAATATAAAGCAGGGCGATTGTGCCGAGTATCATTCCGCCGATTACTCCTATCGCGAGCGATTTGGAGCCGTTGGAGCCTACGCCGGTTGCGAATATCATCGGTAAAAGTCCGAGTATCATAGTCGCCGATGTCATAAATATGGGGCGCAGGCGGTGACGGGCGGCCAATAGTGCCGCAGTCTTGATGTCTTCGCCCTGTCTGACAGCCTCTACCGCATATTCTGTTATCAGGATTGCCGTTTTGGAAAGCAGTCCAATCAGCATGATGACGCCGGTCTGCATATAGATGTTGTTCTCCAGCCCGAATATCCATGCGAGAAGAAAGCTCCCTGCAAGTCCGAATGGAACCGACAGGATTACGGCAAATGGGATAGTCAGGCTTTCATAAAGTGCAGCGAGAATCAGATAGATGAACATGACACAGATTATAAATATCCATGTCGAACTGTTGCCTGTCTCGGCTTCCTCTCGGGTCATGGCACCGAACTCATAACCATAACCGGCGGGAAGTGTCTGCCGGGCCACTTCCTTAATCGCGGCTATTGCCTGTCCGGAACTATAACCTTCGGCGGGTGCGCCGTTTATGGCTATTGACTGGAACAGATTGAAACGTGTGAGTGATTCTGCGCCATATACCCGCGTCAGGGTTATATAGTTGCTTATCGGCGTCATTTCTCCGGCGGTGTTCCTCACAAAAATTCCTTTCAACGATTCCTCGTTGATTCTTCCTTCTGCCGGAGCCTGCAACATTACGCGATACAGTTTTGAAAAACGGTTGATGTTGGAGGAATATGAACCGCCGACGTATGCGCCGAGCGTGCGCAACAATTCCACGGGCGACACCCCGTTACGTTTGCATTTTGCCGCATCGACCTCGACCCTGTACTGAGGGTAATTTGAGTTGAAATTTGTCTGCGCCCTCGCTATCTCCGGGCGTTTCACCAGTTCCGATATAAAAGTCTGGGTCACCGATTCAAGCTCTTTCACTGACTTGTCGGAATAATCCTGAATATGCACCTCAAAACCGTTGGTCACGCCATATCCGGCTATGATGGGCTGTGCAAACGACATTATGCGGGCATCCTTTATATCCGCGAGACGGCGGTAAATATCGGCAATCACCGATTTATTGTCGTCGTTTTGCCCTTTTCTCTGCGCCCACGGTTTCAGCCTGATGATGAATGTTCCGTTTGAGGCACCCTGGCCGCCGAGCATACCCATTCCTATTGATTTTGAATAGATATTGAACTGCGGGATATCGGAAATCTTTTCCTCGACCTCTTTCATTATCTTCTCGGTCCTTGCGCGTGATGTTCCCGGAGCCGCCTGAACATCGACAACAATAGTTCCCGTATCCTCATCGGGAACAAGGCCGGTCTTGGTCGTGTTAAGCAGTATCGCAAAAGCTCCGGCGGCGACAATTATCGACATTACTGTAATCCATCTGTGCCGGAATAAAACTGAAAGAGAAGATCTGTATTTCAGACCGATGGCATCAAACGCGGCGTTGAAGGCCGTCTTGAAGCGGCCCCGCTTTTCAGTCGGTTTCATTATCAGCACGCATAGTGCCGGAC
>CAYPVK010000038.1:0-1829 GCA_964414185.1 uncultured Lactobacillales bacterium
TCACTCTGTCCATTCTTGCATTCGGGAAGTAGAACATCGTCAGATATAGCTGGCGATCCGGATCACATTCGCGCAGCTTCCTAACCAGATAATAAAGAGCCAGAGCTTCTTCTTCCCTCTCGTATCTCCATTCGATAAAAGAAATCCCGAAGTCTTCGTATTCCGGCACTCTAAACGAGAACGTTCCATCTGGGAACTTTGCCAATATGTCTACCTTGTATCCGTCAAGAGAAATTGCCATGCGTCTACCTCCTCGCTATTCTTTGTTGATGACCTCGATACCAAGGTGCTCCATGATTTCCAGAGTCTTCTCATGCATCTGAGGAGTCGAACCTGCGCAACAGGACGCGTCTACGACAATTTGTGCGTTTGGCAGTGCGGCTTGTGCAATGATGGCGTTGGAAAGAACACAAAAGTCGGTACAGAGTCCGCAAAGAAAAACCTCGTCATAGTCTTCTTCGGAAAGAAAGTTCCCAAGTACCTTGCATCCAAACGCCTTCTTGTGAAAAATCATACGTGCTCCGCGAAATCTGTTGAATGCTTGAAACACCCTGTCGTTCAACCGGTGTCCCGTCGTTCCGTCAACACAGTGCGGCACAGGGAGCAGCTTTCCTTCAGGCGTATCCAGATAATCCTCGCCGTGCGTATCTTTTGTAATGGCAAGGTCTCCGCTCCAACATTCGATTTTAGTACAGACGCTCCCGATGAGTGCCTTAGCGTTTTCACTTCCAAGAACACCATCAATAAAATCATTCTGCATGTCAACAATGATAAGAATTCTCTTGGGCATAGATTTTCCTTCCTTTCTTCACGTTTGACAATAATCCCATTGTCTGCATCCAGTCTCAGCAAGATACTGGTGTCTTGAGGCTGGTGCGCTGTGTGAAGCTGGGGGAGAATATAAGATCCGGAGTTCTCGTAAGAAACGAGAAGGAGGGATCTTATATTTGAACTCCAGCGAGTGAGCCGTTGGACGGCACTTTTGGTAAAACCGAAAAGCTCTGTTTCCATCCGTCTGTCCCGCAGGACTGGATGTAACTCAGATATTTTCACAATGAGACAGTTGATTGCTTTGCAATCTGCATGATGTATATTGCCTTCCGATCCTAGATGCTTTACGGGTATTACCGGTGATCTTCTCGTGTCGGGGTGGCTTCTATGTTATTGTTTGTTTATGAATCCGTATCGTTTGGTAAGTCGCGGGATGTCAGGGTACCCCCGAGGGTCTGTGTCAGTGTTACGCGGTTGGTATAGACCTGCTCCTCGGCTGCCTGCGCGCTGCCGTCGCCGTTCCGACCTCGTGTTGCTTCGGGTAAAACCTCGAAGCGTCCATTTTTAAGAAAAATGAACTATACATTGCAAAGCTTGATATATCTTTATTAGCATGGTTGGGAAATTGACATTCCCTTGACGGGTAAAGATAAATCCTTACGTTTGAGAGGATCGTAAATCAAACATTTTCGAAAATCTACATTCCAGTGGCTGACGTATAAAACCGTGCGCAACACACAAACGTCCCCCTCTCTAAGATGTCAGGCTTCTCTGACTGCCCTCTCCATTGCACCGGGTGATTCCGGACTCATTCCCGGATTTGAACGGCTTGAGACGTTCCTTGGCTGCATTACAGACAACCGACATACCCACTCTCATGTCGGCTGTAAGTCCGGCTGCACCGAGATTAAAGAAAGCCCCACACGGGCGCACGCATACGCCGCTGCAGCGCGAGACTCAGGTTGGAGCCGACGACAGGGCTTGAACCCGCAACCTGCCGATTACAAATCAGCTGCTCTGCCAATTGAGCTACATCGGCAAAATGTTGTAGAGCAGAT
>CAYPVK010000039.1:0-1823 GCA_964414185.1 uncultured Lactobacillales bacterium
ATTTCTTCTTATAGTAGAACCGGGTAGGCAGATTTACGGAATACTCGTTCTCGATAAGCCTTGTTTCCTGCTGGAAACTTTCGTTCTCGGTATTAAAGACATCATCCATGAGGTTGTTTTTCAACAACCGGGACATCCACGTACCCGCCATGAGCATACAGATATAACCCGCCGACAGTGTGGCGATATAAAACACGGCATCCGCCGTATGTGGTAGCGGAAGTTCCAGCAACCACCAGTTCAGAAAGAACAAAGTTACTCCTACCGCAAGGCTGCAATGTATCTTCGTCCACGTTATCTTTTCCTCTTTCACGCCCTTAGTGCCGATACACGACAGGGCGAGGAACACCACCGCAAAAAGTTTCGTCCAAAGGACGGACGAGAACAGCCCGGTGGTGTGCTGGAAGTTCCACAGTATCTTGTCTATCACTTCAAAGGTCACTCCCCATTCTTTCAGGGTGGAGTAACAGAACCAGTACACGTTTATTCCCACGAATAGAATACTGACAGCCCGCATAAAGTCCATGACCCGTGCAAGCCCTCTCAAATCATCTTCCTGTTGCATGATTGTAATGTTTTTTAGTTAGTCGATGCGCCTTGTGCGCTTCTTTTTCTTCTTTCTCTTTGGACGGGCGTTGTCCTGCGGCTCGTCACCGCCTGATGCACCGCCGCCCAGCAAACCGCCGAAAGCTCCCAGCACGGAAGCCACACCCGGAACGATGTCGGCTTTCGGCGTGAAGCCCGGCTGTTCCTGATGCGGGGATTGCTCCTGCCGTATATCCGTTTTTCTTTCATCGGAATACAGGTCGTTGAACACGTTCGCCGAATACTCCTTGCCTAAGCGGGAGCCATTCAGCACCACCCGGCTGTCATGGTCGATGAACGTAACGCCATAGATGCGCCCGCTGTCATTCTGACGGAATACCACGTCAATGCCCTGCTTCCTTAGCTGTTGTTCCAGTTCCTTGCGGCTGTGTGCGGTCTGCATGGCAGTGGCTACAATCTTCCGGGTGCGTTCTTTCAGCTTGCCGTCCTTGATTGCTTCGCCCGATTTCTCCATTCTGCGCTGCACCGCTTCATAGCCCACCGACTTGCCGATGCGGGAAGCCTTTACCGGGTTGCCCGCCTTTTCGCCCTTGTCGTTCATGGCGGAATAGATAATGCCCTGATAGGGCTTGCCGTTCACCTCACCCTTGACTTCCTCGGCGCACACGTTGTAAGCGGCAAGCAAAGCCTTGTACTCCCCGAACGACTGGAAGCGGTAGCCGTAGCAAGCCGCTTTCACGGTATTACCGATTTGGTGCTTCACGTCCCCGGCGGCATAATCCACCTTTTTCAGTTCCGGGCGTTCGGCACGTTCCTTTCGCTCTGCCGGGTGCAGCCCGTATTTCCTTTCCAGTTCACGGGTGATTTGCTTGCTGCGCCGATGCTCGAACCTGTCGTTCAGCGGTCTGCCGCTTTCGTCCACCCGCAAGCCCACGATGTGGATATGGTGGCGGTCGATGTCGGTATGCTTGTACACCAAATAAGGCTGGTCGCCATAGCCCAACTTCCGCATATACTCTTTGGCAATGTCGGAAAGCTGCTGGTCGGTCAGCACGTCTTCCGGGTGCGGGTTTATGGAAATATGAAGTATTGGCTTCTTGGTGGATAGCTGGACGGGCATCTGCATTTCAAAGCTGCGCATACACTCGCCAATGCTGAAATTCCCGTCCTCACTCAACAGCATTTTGTTTGAAAAAAGCACCTTTGCTTCTTCGCTGTCCACCTTGTTTTGGTTGTACGCCAGTGCGCCGAACATATTGCCGCCCGTGCTTATTTTG
>CAYPVK010000040.1:0-1052 GCA_964414185.1 uncultured Lactobacillales bacterium
CGATGTATGCCAAAATAAGCGCAGCGCCTAAAATTACGCAAAGAATCTGTATCCGCTTACTGTTTAAATGGCTTTGGCGCCAGAGGTCGGTATACTTCTTTTCCAATGTACTCTTTTTGTCGGGGCGCGGCAAACTCAATGCAGGACGGGTATTGTTTTCCCTCTCTGCCTGCAGCCGTGCATAATTACTTTGGACATTTTGGCACCGATCAATAATCTCATAAATAGAAAGGATTTTCTGCTTCATACCCTGCAGAACGGCAAGCTCGGTCTCTCTGCTCATATTTTTGTCCTCTTTTCATTATAAAATATGGGTTGCGTTTAGGCTTCTACACGGGGTGTACCGCTGTTTGAAAGCGTTTGGGGATCAATTGCCGCGGGGAACACATTAAGAACCTTACCATGAAATTCTCATTATTTGGATAGCAAAAAAGCCGTAAGGACACTCCTTACGGCTTTGATTGCGGTCAAAGCCGCGATTTTCGGCTTAATTGTTCAAAAAACTGATGGAAAATAGTTATTATAATTCAAAACCGCTTTATTTCCTTCTTGCAAAATCAGTATATCACAATGCGCTTTATTTGGGAAGAGAAAAATTATTAAAATACATGACAAATAGAGAATCCATTAGGAGAACTGCGGACGGTCTTTGTCCTCTTTCTCTTTTTTGCTTGTCGAGGCATGGTTTATCACCTGAAATATTTTATCATAAATCAAATTATCAAGTTAGATGCGGAACCGTCTCTTGCCATACGTAAATCATTTTTGCCAGTTCAAAACAACGCTCTCATCGGTTTCAACAAAAGATAATATCTCAAATGTTCCAACAGTTTCATTCGTATAATAATCCTTAACAACAACCGAATCGGTTTTGAAATCAACCGAAAAGCCGCTACCTGCATGAAGCGACAAAACATCCATCATTTGTTTTTCAAAGGATTCTTTATCAGACAAAACACAAGACACAATTTCTCCAAATTTATTTCTTACTGTCAGCTTCTTATTCATAAGTTCTCCACTCAGATTCTTAAAAACTATTATATCAAAAACCT
>CAYPVK010000040.1:1062-1671 GCA_964414185.1 uncultured Lactobacillales bacterium
ATCATCAGGCACTTGTTAACAGGCAACGAAAAGGATGCCGTCTGAAAAGTTTGATATTAACTTGAGCCCGCACATCGAAATACACTAAGGCTGATACAGTCACTAAAGATATATTTTCGTCATGCAAAATCTCAAGCACGCTGTAGCCGATGCCGGTGCCGAGATTGTAGGTCATAACTCCCGTACAGTCAGTAATCTTTTTAAGAGCCATTATGTGTCCTTTGCTTAAATCAACCACATGTATGTAGTCTCTTACACCCGTTCCGTCTTTTGTGGGGTAGTCGTCACCGAAAACATTCAGGTGATCAAGCTTTCCTAAAGCAACCTGAGCAATATACGGAACAAGATTATTCGGATTGCCGTCACTCAGAAGAACAGTAGAAATAATTAAAATGAATGTGGCATACAGAAGGTTTTTGTGGTATTTGATGAACGAGCAGATACCGCATTTTTCAACCGTGAGCTACGATTTTAAGCATAGATATACCGAAAAAACAACATATCCTTAAAGTGAAAATTTATCGATTTCTGCAAGCTCTTCTTCGGTAAACGAGGTATTCTCCGCCGCCTTGATATTATCAAGTATCTGCGAGGGCTTTGACGCGCCTA
>CAYPVK010000041.1:0-1662 GCA_964414185.1 uncultured Lactobacillales bacterium
CATTAGGACATGGTGGACTATGCACAGGATGTAAGCCTTGTACTTATCCTCATTGCAGTTTTGGTAAAGGAGTATAAAAATGCAAGACATTTTTAAAGTGCAAGATATTTCATTAGAGCAAGCGATTGAAAGTTTATTAGGAGAAATAGACTTTGTCAATGAATATGAAACTTTATCTTTAGAAAAAGCAAATGGACGTATTTTAGCAGAAGATATATATGCAGTTTTTTCAAATCCACCTTTTGATCGTTCACCATTAGATGGGTATGCATTTAAAGCAGAAGATAGTGAGGGAGCTACTAAGGAGCAGCCAGTAAAGTTAAAAGTGATTGGTGAGGTATGTGCAGGTGACTACTTTAGTGAGGAAGTAAAAAGAGGTGAGGCAGTACGAATTATGACAGGTGCACCTATTCCAAAAGGATGTAATACGGTCATTAGACAAGAGGATACGGATTACGGAAAGGAAGAAGTTTCCCTTTATAAAAATCTAAAAGCCTATGATAATTATTGTTTTGCAGGTGAAGATATTAAGGAAGGTCAAAAAGTTCTTTCTAAAGGAGAGAAGCTTTCTGCTATAAAGTTAGGGGTATTAGCTAGTCTAGGCTACTATGAAGTAAGAGTTTATCGTCAGCCCAAGGTTGCCTTAATTTGCACAGGAGATGAACTCACTTTACCAGGGCAGCCACTTGGAAAGGGTAAAATTTATAACAGTAATGGGATTATGCTTGAGCAAAGGGGCGAGGAACTAGGGATTCCTATTTGCTATTTAAAATCATGTGGCGATACAGCAGAGGAAATTTCTAAAGTAATTGAAGAGCATATTGAACAAGTTGATCTATGGATTACAACAGGAGGTGTTTCTGTTGGTAAAAAAGATATCATGCATGAGGTGATTAAGGTTTTAGGTGCGAAGAGATTATTTTGGCGCGTTCAGATGCAGCCAGGGACGCCTGTTTTAGCTTTTAATTATAGGGGCTTACTTGTAGTAAGCTTATCGGGGAATCCTTTTGCAGCACTTACCAATTTTGAACTATTAGTACGCCCTATACTAGCTAAAATGACAGGCGATGATACCCTTTTAACTCAAAAGGTAGAAGCAACGCTTTGCGATGCTTTTCATAAGAAGAGTAAGAAAAGACGTTTTATTAGGGCAAAATATGAAAATGGAAAAGTGTATTTACCTCATCATAATCATAGTTCTGGCTCGCTGTATACGATGAGCATATGCAATGCACTTATTGAAATTCCAGCAGGGACTCCTTCTTTAGAAGTGGAAGAAAAAGTTCAAGTTATTTTATTGTAGAAAGAGGCTAGCAGTATGGAAAAAGAATTCACACATTTTGATGCAAAGGGCAATGCCATCATGGTGGATGTGACAGATAAACAAGTAACCAAAAGAGAAGCGATTGCATCAGGTAAAATTCAAGTTAATGAAGCAGTCCTTAAGGCGATTATAAGTGGAACAGTCAAAAAGGGTGATGTATTAGGTGTAGCCCGAGTGGCTGGCATTATGGCAGCAAAGAGAACATGGGAACTCATTCCTATGTGTCATTCACTGATGCTCACAAAATGTACAATTGATTTTAAGATAGATGAAAAAGCCTGTATGGTGGAAGCTACGTGTATTGTGATGTTCAGTGGGCAAACAGGTGTAGATATTGA
>CAYPVK010000042.1:0-1661 GCA_964414185.1 uncultured Lactobacillales bacterium
AAAATACGGCAGCGTCGAGGCGGAGAAGTTTTTGTCGGAGAATGGAGAATAAAACTGACAGATACAAGTTGAAGTTAAAAAAAATTAATTATTTCGGCTCTTTGTTTGATTTCTCGATATTGTATTTGTCTGATTTTATAAGTTTTCCAACTGAAAATGAAAGGACATCTATAGCTTTGCTTATCATAGAAACATAAATTTTCTGTTTTTTTGTCTCTGGAATTTCTATGCAACTGTACGTTTCTATCTCTTTTTCATCAGGAACAGTTTTTCCAGCCATTTTTCAATTTCCCACTTATGTTTTAGTTTATGATTTTTCCAAAATCAATAATCACATTTTTACTTTTACAAACTGGGCAAGAGATTCCTAATTCCGGTGGCTGAATACAATGATCTGTTATTGCCACATCAGAAGAAGGAATTTTAACTCTCCAATTTCTTTTACATGATGAAAATTTGTAGCCACAGTTTTTACATCTATAGTTAAAACCTAGGCTACAGTTTTTATCAATTGTCTTCATGGTCTTTTTTCAAATTGCCGATTTTTTTATCACTTCGTGTATTTTTCCCATCTGAATTACGGATCGAAACACTGCCGGAAGGCAACCTGTAAGTTGATTCAATATCTCTCTCAATGCTTCCAACACTCGCATCTTTTCTTGCGCCGCGAGATCTTCGAGCTTCATCATTACGCTTCGCCATTTTAAAAACTCCTAATTAGCCTTCAATTCTTTCTTCCAATTCATGAGCCATAGCCCAGCCAGCAGCCTCAAGCATGCCAACACTTACAGAAGGCGCAACAATCTGTCCCAAACCTGGAATAAGTTTTGAAAGTTCTTTAGCCGCCATTTTTATCGGTTGCTTCAGAATAGTTCTTTTTAAAGCGGCAGTTGCAATGTTTTTTGCAACTTCTTTTGATATATCTCCGCCAAAGACACCTGCAAGCGCCATCGCCATGGTAGTCATAGTTCCTACATCCGCCGCAACGCCAAGTCCCGGAACAGGAATAACATTTCCAGCCCCAGCTAAAACTGCGTGGGAATGAATTATTGCATGGCATTTAGATTTTTGAGCATCAGTCATAATAATAACCTCCATATCCATTACTATGTCTTTTCTTATTAAATATTAGCATGAGTATTTTTACATGTCAATATCATGTTCTAAAACTTATGACAATAACCTAATCTAAAAAGTATGACACAGGAAGATGTACGGAAAATTCTCGCAAAAAACATAAGAAAACGCAGAAAAGAACTCGGAATAACTCAGATAAAACTCGCAGAGCTTGCTGACATTTCCGAACCGTATATGAATGACATTGAAAGATGTCAAACCTGGATAAGCGATAAAACGCTCGCAAAACTTGCATGGGCATTAAATCTAGAGCTTCATGAATTATTTATTGAAGAAAGTGAACAAAAAAACGATACAAATGAAACGAAAAATATATACAGCTTATTTAAGGCACATAAACAAGAGCTGCACGATTACATTGACAAGTCTTTTGAAATCTTAATAAGAGATGTAATACAATCTTAAAAAATCTTCTAAAAATTTCCCCAACATAAAAAAATCCCCCGCGAAGCCAACGGCTTCAAGCGGGAGACAAAGCAAACAGCTTTTATTAATTAGAGCAAGCTCAGCTCACGGAAAGAGGC
>CAYPVK010000043.1:0-1649 GCA_964414185.1 uncultured Lactobacillales bacterium
CTTTGTAATCTCGATGCCTGCAAAGGTGAGTGCTGCATAGAGGGAGATGCCGGTGCACCGGTGGAATTGGATGAAGTGGAAAAACTGGAAGAGGTGCTTCCTGTTATTTGGGACGAGCTTTCACCCGAGGCACGGGCGGTGATTGATAAGCAGGGAGTGGTTTATACAGATGAAGAAGGCGATTTGGTAACTTCCATCGTCAATCATAAAGACTGTGTATTTACCTGTTATGATGAGAAGGGGTACTGTTATTGTGCCATTGAGAAAGCTTTCCGGGCAGGTAAGACCGATTTATATAAACCAATCTCCTGTCATCTTTATCCCATCCGTATAGGTGATTATGGTCCTTACAAAGCGGTGAATTATCATCGTTGGAACGTATGTAAAGCCGCAGTGTTGCTGGGACAAAAAGAGAATCTGCCTGTTTATAAGTTCTTAAAAGAACCGTTGGTACGGAAATTTGGCGAGGAATGGTATAAGGAGCTGGAGATTGCGGCAGAGGAATTGCAGAGAAGAGGAATGATGTAAATCTTGTCCGGTTTGATCATTCCCGATTTATTATATTAACCAAAATTTAATACTACGAAAAGCCCCCATGAAAAGATTACTCTTGTCGTGCTGTATCCTGTTATGCGTCGTTTCGGCTATGCAGGCTCAAGAACAGCCCTTAATCAGTCCGGATGATTCTATCCGCAGTTTGGTGGGACGTCTGTTCCCGAACAGCAATCCGGATATCTCAGCGCACATGAATCTGCAATTCTCTACTTCGGGAGTTGCCAACTTTGTTGAAGGCGATTTGGAAGACGCCTCTTTCAAACTGAATCGTGTGAAGCTGGAAATATTAGGTTCTTTCAGCAAGCAATTTTCTTATCATTTCCGTCAGTCGTTTAATAAATACAGTAATCCGCACTCGCTGGATAATTTATCCTCTTCTATTGAGTATGCTCTGGTAAATTGGAAGATGTCCGATAAGTTCACTTTGAATGTCGGAAAACAAGATATCGCCTTGGGAGGATATGAATATTATGTCAATGCCATCAAGGTACGCGAGTATAGTGAGTTTAATGATAATATCAGTTGCTATCAGGCGGGGGTAGCCGGAAGATTCAATTTGTCGCCTGCCAATGAGTTGGTGCTTCAGGTAGTAAACAACCGTAGCGGAGAGAATGATGAGACTTATCTTTACGGTTTGCCGCAAGGGGTGGAAAAGGCCAAAGTCCCTGTTCTGTCAACCGTGAACTGGAACGGGCTCTTCTTTGATAATGCGGTGCAATTGCGTTATGCGGCGTCATACGGACAGCTGGCGGAAGGTAAAAACCTTTATTGTTTTACGGCGGGTAATATATATGAGAAAGGTCCTGTTATCGCTTATGTTGATTTGATGTATTCTCGTGAAGGGCTGGATAGCAAAGGCATTATCAGTGATTTGCAAGGTCCTGTTTTAACAGCTCCGTCCACGGCGCAGAATGCGGAATACTTTAGTACCGTGGTAAACTTTGACTATCGCGTTCATCCCAATTGGAATCTTTATTTGAAAGGCGCTTATGAGAGGGCAGGCATTTATAAAGCAAACGGGCATTTTGAGAAAGGGCTTTATCGTACTACATGGAATGCGCAGGCGTGTGTGGAATATTTCCCGATGCGTAATA
>CAYPVK010000044.1:0-1299 GCA_964414185.1 uncultured Lactobacillales bacterium
CGCTTGGCACGGCGTTCAGCATGGGAGTGGGCATTCTCTATTTATGGGTATTCCCTGCGGAAGAATATACGACATGGCCTCATTTCATGATGCTGTCCTTCTACTTGTTCGTTATCATCAGCGCAGGCATGATCTTGGTATCCTTATTGGATAAACATCGACAAGAATGTACATTAAATATGAAGAAAGTCATGGAGAAGCCGGCTAAATCCGTTATCCTTGCATGGGCGTTACTGGCTATTGTCATGGTCGGGCTTTATCTATTCTTCAATGGGCATTAAAAGAAGGTGCAGAAGGCTGAAAAGATTGTATTTTTATATGCCTGCATTTGGTATTCCACTTGGGTGGTGAGGCAGTCCCACCCCGGTGAGATTGCAGCTCCACCCCGGTGGAACTGGAGTTTCACCGGGGTGGAATATCAGATGAAAGTGGTTGTTATAACAGATGGAAATGGCTGTTATACCCTGTCTGATAGGACAGGAGATTCATTAAGGTTGCAACAAATTGCAAAATCAGTGAGGTTAATAACAACATCTAGCCATTTTTGGACTCTGATTTTTGTAGTCATCCTATTATCCTCGCTGCTTCCGCCTGTAACATTTATCGTACGTACAGAGACCGCAAGTATATTCCAGCTTACGGACATCCTCCCCCAGCCCTATTACTCCACTGACCGATTTTATAGGAAGCATCAAACTGGAATCTGTCAACCGGATGCCGCAAGGTTCCGCCGAAGGGAATAAGGGAAATAATTTCTTTTGTTCCGACACATGCCAGCCGCAATATCCGGGACTGAAACGGTTGGTATGCTTCCACCCCCTGTTGCGGATGTATTCATCCAAAGCGATTTCCATACAATCCGCAGTCTTCTCGGCTATGATACTTCCTATAGCATCCGCTATATAAATCTTTACCATATCCCCTTCTTGCTGCAACGTATGCTGGAGCCTTTCAAAACCGATTCCGGCAGTCGCGGCAAAGAAAGCGAAGGATTCTGAACCACGCAGCTGCCGGGTGATTATTTTACCTATACTGAAATACGTATCGCCGACAGAAAGCGAGTCTTTCGATTCATCCAACTCTCCACCGGATATGAAAAAACAAAAACGGGGAGAAGTAACTGCCTCCACCCGTTCCAGTACCCCACGGACTTCTTTTTCCACCGCTTCGTCGGGCACAGCATCTGCATATCCCATCGCCTCATAGAGTTCGGACAATGAGATAGGCAGATCAGCAAAAGAAAGTTCTTTTTCAAGCATTATTGAATCCATTTAATGCAGCAAAGAATGCATCAATATT
>CAYPVK010000044.1:1309-1567 GCA_964414185.1 uncultured Lactobacillales bacterium
TGGAGAGCACGAAGTTGGGATAGAACTTGGTAGCCTCCAACAGGTCGAGTGTGGCTTTCTTCATCACCTCCGGAGTAGCAGCCTTGAACAAGCTCACCGGATCAAGATTTCCCATTGCAAGGGCATCGGCAGGTACTTCTTTCAGAGCTTCGACCATATCTATTTTATTTCCAAAATGATAAGCGGCAGCTCCTGTAGCTACCATTGCCTTGGTACAATGACCGGTATTTCCACAATTATGCAGAATGACCGTGAAGT
>CAYPVK010000045.1:0-1540 GCA_964414185.1 uncultured Lactobacillales bacterium
CACTGCACAGACTGGGTATTCAGGCATTTGAGCCCATTCTGGTAGAGGGTAAGGCAATTAAGCTGCATCCGTTGGTATGTACTGCATTTAATGCGGACTTCGATGGCGACCAGATGGCTGTGCATCTGCCTTTGTCAGTAGAAGCACAGGCTGAATGCCGTTTCCTGTTACTCTCTCCAAACAACCTGTTAAAGCCTTCTGATGGTGGTCCTGTTGCAGTTCCTACGCAGGATATGGTTCTTGGTATTTATTATTTAACACAGGAGCGTCCCGGTGCAAAGGGCGAAGGCAAGTTCTTTAAGAATGTAAACGAAGCAATTCTTGCTTATGAGAATCAGGTTATTACCTTACAGACCCGTATTAAGGTGCGTGTAACCAAGGTGAACGAGAATGGGGAAGAAATAACCGGAAATGTGGAATCTACATTGGGAAGATTCCTCTTTAACGAAGTTCTGCCGCAGGATTTGGGATTTGTAGACAGAAGTAAGCCGGAAGACTTTTTGAAGCTTGAAGTGGATTTCCATGTTGGAAAGAAGCAGTTAAAGCAGATTCTGGAAAAAGTTATTAATACTCACGGTGCGTTTAAGAATGCTGAAGTACTGGATTATATCAAAGCGATGGGTTACAAGTATTCTACCAGAGCAGCTATGACAGTATCTATTTCTGATATGACAGTGCCGGCAGAAAAACCGGAACTGTTGGCACAGGCACAGGCTACCGTTGATAAGATTGCCACTAACTATCGTCGTGGTCTTATTACGGAAGAGGAAAGATATCGTGCTGTAGTAGAGACATGGAACGAAACAGATAAAGAACTGACCGATAAGCTGATTAGTGGTCTGGATAAGTATAATAACATCTTTATGATGGCTGACTCCGGTGCGCGTGGTTCTAACCAGCAGATTAAGCAGCTTGCGGGTATGCGTGGTTTGATGGCAGATACAACCGGTAGAACAATTGAATTGCCAATCAAGTCAAACTTCCGTGAAGGTCTGGACGTATTGGAATATTTCATGTCCGCACATGGTGCTCGTAAAGGTCTTTCTGATACTGCACTTCGTACAGCTGACTCCGGATACCTGACCAGACGTATGGTTGATGTATCTCAGGAACTGTCCATCAGAGAGATTGACTGCTGCGAAGGTAAGGAAGAGATTCCCGGTATCTATGTAAAAGCATTTATGGATGGCAAGGAAACGATTGAAAGCTTAAAGGACAGAATTACAGGACGTTTTGCCTGCGAAGATATCTTTGATAAAGACGGTAACAGAATTGTTAAACACAACCATATGATTACTCCAAGCCGTGCCGCTAAAATTTTGAGCGTTGGCGTAGATGCAAACGGCGAGCCTATTGAATCCGTAAAGATTCGTACTATCCTGACTTGCCGATGCCACAACGGTATTTGTGCAAAGTGCTACGGTGCTTCGCTTGCAAACGGTCAGCTTATCAGCAAGGGCGAGGCTGTCGGTGTTATCGCTGCACAGTCCATCGGTGAGCCTGGTACACAGCTTACAATGAGAACCTTCCACACGGGCGG
>CAYPVK010000046.1:0-1522 GCA_964414185.1 uncultured Lactobacillales bacterium
GGAACAACACACAGCCTAAGCAAAAAAGCCAACAAGAGCGATGTAACTGAAGCTATAGACGAATTAAGCAAAGATGTCTATGCAACGAAACTCAAGACAACGACGACTGTTGATAATTCGGGTTGGAGCGGCTCAAGTGCACCTGCGATGCACACCATTAAGCTTAATGATGTTGCTGAGTTGTACGCTTATGGTTGCAACAGCACATTGATGTTGCGCAACAAGATGTTCACATCGACAACCGTTACTATATATGAATCGAGAGATAATGCTGTTGACTTAATGCCGCAAATAAGAAGCACATTCGATGACGGTTACGAGCAGTATTCTCTGGATGATATCTATATGGAAGTTGATGAGCCTGTTATATGGTATGTTGATGAGAGTGAATACATTACACCCAAAGACTACACGGACAATATAACGGGAGACTTAACTGAGCTTACAACTACTGACAAGACGAACATCGTGAAAGCTATTAATGAAGTTAACGACCTTAACACACGTGTGGCGGAGTTGGAAAGACGTATCGCACAATTGGAAACGAAATAAAAGGGAGACAGATAAAATGGAAACGATTTTGGGCGCTATAATTTCTGCGGCTGCGGCAATTTTTGTTTGTATACTTAATGGTAATTTTCAAAACAAAAAAATAATTTCTGAAATGGATAAACATAACGCTGTGCAATCGGAACAGATAAAAAATCTCGCTTAAAAAGAGAACCCAACCACGTATTGGATTGGTGCGGGGCATTCAAGGATACTGATAATATCGCCCTACCCGACACATTCACCTTAGACGATGAACTGATACCCGACACAAGAGACCAAGGCAAGGTTAACTCTTGTGTTGGGTTCGCCATCACCAATATAATGCAGATTATGAATCAGGTTGAAACGGGTGAGCATGACAGATTTTCTGCGGGGTATGTGTACGGCAGATGTCGAGATGACAATGCCACATATGAGGGTATGTATATCGGCAGCACACTTGATTACTTAATTAAGACAGGAGCTTGCTTCGAGGAATACTTCCCATACAACGAAGAAATGCCGACAATTCGCGAAAAGGTGTTGAAACAACCCGAGCTTGACGAGAAAGCCGAGCCGTATCACATATTAGCTTATGAAGTGTACGGAAGTGCGCTAAAAGAGAAACGATACAACGACGTCAAAAATGCGTTATATACGCATAGAATACCTATATTGGCAGACACAACATTCCCTTGCGGAAGTCACGCCGTGTGCATTATAGGTTGGGACGACAAGAAATCAAGGTGGAAAATCCTCAATTCTTGGGGAGAGCGTTGGGGAACCGGTGGAATAGGTTATATATCATATGACAGATTGAATAGGGGGTATCTATTAATGGACGCAAAAAATAGCAACAGAATAATGCCGTTCAATGATGTGGATAAGAATGAATGGTATTACAGGGCAGTTGAACACGTGTACAATGCGGGGCTTATGAATGGCACATCGGACACAACATTCGAACCCGAACGACCAATGACACGTGCGG